>DATFWY010000242.1:0-64057 GCA_035258805.1 Blastocatellia bacterium
GAGGTTCAAGCTCAGACTGATAACCAACTTTATGACATCGTTGCGAAAGGAAAAAACAAGATGCCGGGCTTCGAAAAGAGCCTTGGCGCAGACAAGTGCAAAGAGTTGGTCGCATATATTCGGAAACTCAAGAAGTGATTCTGAGCGCGCGGGATCAGATTCACCCTTGCGCTTAATTGATGGTTAACGAGTACCAATGACAACCAGCACAGCCGGCCGGCGCGTTGAACGCCTCATTGAATCGACGCACTCGAGAGGTCGCGGGCGGTATCCGACCCAACATTCGTGCAGTCAGAATCATCAACTGTGGAATACTTGAAGAATTTCCGGCGTGGCACCTTCACCCTTCCGAGCGGATAGTCGGTTTTCGCCGCGCGTCGATCGCGATCGACGGCTCGAATCCTAGTTGCAGATCGGGCGTTATCGAAGATTACTCCGCGTTGATCAAGCTGGCGGAGACAGCCCCAGTAACACGGTTTTTTGTTGGGCCCTCCTCCCCGCTGGAAAGATGACAGTTAGCGAGTCCCTGGCAGTTCTACGACATTGGACTGGAGACCCGATCTATGACAAACGACTCTGGCAACGAGGCGCATCGGGGCATCAACAAGTGTTCGAAATGTCCGAACGACATAGAGATAAAGCAACAAGACCCGCCATCCGGTAGACGACGTTTCCTGAACTATCTTCTCGGAACTGCGTTCGGGGCAACTGCGGCAGCGATTTTTTATCCGATACTCAAGTTCATCACTCCACCGCACATCATTGAAGCAGCGCAAAACTCCGTCACCGCCGGCAAGTTAAGCGAGTTGGCGCTCAACTCAGGCAAAATCTTCAAATTTGGCAACAAGCCAGGGATCCTCGTTCGCTCCGCGTCTGGTGAGCTCAAAGCATTTTCGGCGGTGTGCACTCACCTGGACTGCATCGTCCAATATCAACCTGAAAAGAAACAAATCTGGTGCGCGTGTCATAACGGCCAGTACAACCTGAACGGTCAGAACGTTGGCGGACCGCCTCCCCGTCCATTAGAGGAATACGTTGTAAACATGCGAGGCGAGGAGATTGTCGTCTCTAAGGCATGAATATATGAAGGCAGAAACGTTAACGCTTTGGCTTGATGAACGACTGAATCTCACGTCAATTGCTCAACTGGCGCGCAAGAAAGAAATACCTCTGCATCGACATTCGATCTGGTACTACTTCGGCGGAATGACCTTGTTCTTATTCGGCATACAGGTTGGAACAGGCATTTTGCTTCTTTTGTATTATCGGCCGAGCGCCGAAACCGCATTTGAGAGCGTCCAGTTTATCGTCACTGAAGTACAGTTTGGCTGGTTAATCAGATCAGTTCACAGCTGGTCTGCAAACCTAATGATCGCGACGCTGTTTATCCACATGTTCAGCGTCTACTTCATGCGGGCGTACAGGCCGCCTCGAGAAATAACCTGGCTTACGGGAGTCTTTCTGTTGCTGCTTGCGGTTGGCTTTGGATTCAGCGGATACCTCTTACCCTGGAATAAACTAGCCTTTTTCGCGACCAAGGTCGGAACCGAAATCGCAGGAGTGGTCCCTCTGGTTGGCAAGCCCACCCTCAGGTTCCTGCGAGGCGGGGACGAAGTGACCGGAGCAACATTGACCAGATTCTTCGGTTTTCACGTTGCCGTGTTGCCGGCAATCACAACAGCAGTTGTTGTTACTCATTTAATACTTGTTCAAATGCACGGCATGAGCATACCTGCTGGTCTCGAGGGAAAGCCTGTAAAGAAAATGAAGTTCTTTCCCAGTTTCTTCCTTCGAGATCTAATTGGTTGGGTGCTGGCAATTGGCGCCCTGGCTGCGCTCGCAGCAATTTTTCCCTGGGAGTTGGGTGAGAAGGCTGATGCATTCGCTCCCGCACCTGCCGGCATCAGGCCCGAGTGGTACTTCCTATTTATGTTTCAGACGCTGAAAATGATCCCTGCAAAAGTGCTCTCTTTTGATGGCGAGGTTTTGGGAATACTCGCATTTGGGATTGGTGGTCTTTTATGGTTTGTTCTGCCCTTCCTCGACAATCCCG
This sequence comes from Blastocatellia bacterium, assembly GCA_035258805.1. Classification (GTDB taxonomy): domain Bacteria; phylum Acidobacteriota; class Blastocatellia; order UBA7656; family UBA7656; genus Onstottus_A. Next base: position 2,054 of record DATFWY010000242.1, read on the forward strand.
CCAAGCCCCGCCGAAGGATGCTCTTCAAGACAGTAGGAGTGATCGTTGTCGTTTATATAGTAGCGCTGACGATAATCGGGTTCGTCAGTTGAGGGAGAAATGTAATGAAGGCATCAAATTCATTCCCGTACAATTGTCGGAAACTCATGCGAGTCTTCGCGCTGGCTCCTTCAATCGGACTTCTGTTTTTCGTGAGTGCTTCAGCGCAGAAAAAGAATTCCTGTGTCGATTGTCATTCTCAGATCGAAGGTACTCTCAGCGAACCTGTACGGCTATCCAAGGGAGACGTGCATGATTCCCGCGGTATCTCGTGCGTTGATTGTCACCGCGGTGATGCGTCCTCGGATGATATGGCAGTGGCGATGAATCGCAAGAAAGGCTTCATCGGAAAGCCAAGATCTTCTGACATCCCTGGCTTGTGCGGACGCTGTCATAGCGACGCCACGTTCATGAAAGCGTTCAATCCGAGCCTGCGCGTTGATCAGGAACGGGAATACTCGACTAGCGTACACGGAAAACTATTAAAAAGCGGAGAGCAAAAGGTGGCGACCTGCGTCAGCTGCCACGGTGAGCACGGAATTCGGGCCGTCATTGACCCACAATCAAAGGTTTATGCACTCAACGTCGCCGAAACGTGCGCCGCGTGTCATGCAAAATCCGATTATATGAAGAGCTTCAAGATTCCGAACGATCAGTACGACAAATACAGGACAAGCGTGCACGCCAGGACGCTGTACGAAAAACAGGATCTATCGGCTCCAACGTGCAACGATTGTCACGGGAATCACGGAGCGGCACCACCAGGTCTAGCTTCTGTTGCGAATGTCTGTGGTCAATGTCACGTGCGACAGGCGGGTCTATTTCAGTCGAGCCCACACAAGACCGTGTTTGGATTGATGCAAGTCGGGGAGTGCGTACAGTGCCACAGTAATCACGGGATTCAAGCTCCGAATGATGAACTGCTCGGTGTCGGCGACAAATCCGCCTGTACGCAGTGTCACAGTGAGGGCGATAGCGGTCATGCGGCCGCCAAAAAAATGCGAGAGCGAATCGATGAGATATCCGCGAGTATAAGCGGAGCTAACGAGATTTTAGATCGGGCAGAACGATCAGGAATGGAGGTAAGCAAGCCAAGATTCGATCTGAATGAAGCGAAGGACGCACTAACACAATCCAGAGTGCTGGTCCACGCATTCTCGCCGGCGGAGATCGATAAGATCATCGATTCTGGAGTGGACGTATCTAACAAGAGCTATGAAGCCGGCGGAGCTGCACTCAATGAGTTGAGTTTCCGGAGAAAGGGTCTTGCTGGCTCTCTATTTTTTATTCTCTTCCTGGCGGTGTTGATTTATTTGAAGGTGCGGCAATTGGAGAGTCGTCAGCAAACACTGCAAAATGAGAGTTGAATGCTGGAGCAATGGCAGGATGACCACCGTGAGTCGAATTTACGATTCGATTTTGCTACAGCGCTAATAAGCGCGAGTGCGGCCAGCCCATCACAACTCGATGTGACACAGGACACAGCGTTTCTAACGCAAACTTTTTTATATTGCTTTCGAGGACCTGAAAGAGGAGCAAGCGCTCCCGCGATGTATGTATTCAACTGGAGTTTTCAGAGGAGTGTCTGAATTTACGCTTCTCTAATGGAGGTCCATATGCGAAAGCTGAGTTTAGTGTTTGGAATCATAGTTATGTTGGCAGGCGTGTCTGTTCATGCCCAAAGAACTATAGAACCGGCCCAGGGATCGGGGCCGATTCGCCAAAATATCATCATTCAGGATGACGAGGGCGGGGGCTACTTCAGCGTCGACGGACGGTGGGGCACCTACGTCTGCAACTTATGCGAGTATGGCGTTGTCTTGAAAGGAGTCGCCGAGATAAAGGTAGACGGGTGCTTCATCTATGTGACAGACAGCAAAGATGGCTACAGGATGTTTGGCGCCATCAACATGTGCGATCAAGCCGCGAAGTTCTCAGTCGAGGTCTTCGACGTGCCGACCACCAACAATCTGGTTCCTCCGGGCGGGTTCATAGAGTACTGGTTTGACTCTAACTTAAAGAACAACGTCGAGGAATGCACAAAGAAGTAAGCACCTCCGGGATCGACCTAAGTCACAACAGGGGCCGAAGCCATTCGCCAAGGCACGGCCCCCTTTTGTCTACACCGGGCGATAGAGTTTCGATTACTAGAACCACGAGCCATCGGTCCAGGTCCCGGTAAAAATCCGCACCCTGCGGCGTGAGATTCCCCCAGTTTCTTTCTAACTTCCCTCAAATAGCGAAAATCTACCGCGGATTCGAGGCGGAACGTTGATTGCCCTCCAGCAATGCCGAGGGCGCACAAATCTGGCTTTGAGGACCTTATGAGCGCGAGCGAAACGCTGGAAATGACAATTGGCAACTCGCCGATAGCCGTATCGGTTGACTTGCTTAACAAATACAACCAACCGGGCCCTCGCTATACCAGTTATCCAACCGCTCCTGAATGGAATGACGACTTCGGAGAAACAAACCTGCGAGCCGCATTTCGAGAAGCCAATCTAAAACCACAACCCGCACCAGTCTCACTCTACTTTCACATTCCATTTTGTGAGTCGCTGTGCCTTTACTGCGGCTGCAACGTTGTAATAAACCGGAGGCACGAAGTTGCCTCACCCTACCTTGCGCATCTCAAGCGCGAAATTGATTGGGTAAGCGCCGAAGTGGATCACACTCGATCAGTCGAACAGATACATTGGGGCGGCGGCACGCCAACTTACCTCGCTCCGGCACAGATCGAGGATCTCTACGACTACATCAAGCAGAGATTTTCGATCGCTTCGGCCGCCGAGATAAGCATTGAGATCGATCCCAGAGCCACGACGGATGAGCATTGCAGAACCCTTCGCAGTGTCGGGTTTAATCGATTAAGCATGGGCATTCAGGATTTTGATCCACTGGTGCAAAAGACGATAAACAGAATCCAGCCATACGAGGATACAAAACGCACCTTCGATTACTGCCGCGAACTAGGCTTCGAGAGTATCAACATCGATCTGATATACGGGCTGCCTCATCAGACTGCGGAGAGCTTCGCCGATACGGTGGATAAGATAATCGGCATGAATCCTGACCGAATCGCAGTCTTCAGCTATGCGCATGTGCCGTGGATGAAGAAACAGCAAGGTAGTTTTGCTCGTTTCCTGCCAGAGGGCGTTGAAAAGTTTCGCATTTTTACTCACGCCATCAGGAAGCTGACAGACTCCGGATATCGCTACATCGGTCTTGATCACTTTGCTCGGATGAATGATGAGATCTCCAGGGCGCAGGATAACCGAACTCTACATCGAAATTTCCAGGGCTACACAACCAAGGCTGGCTGCGACCTCTACGCAATGGGAGTCAGTTCAATAAGCAGTCTCGACGATGTATATGCTCAGAACTGCCGCGATCTCGTGGGATACTACACCTCAATCGAAGCTGGCCACTGGCCGGTTATGAGAGGCTTGCAAATAAGCACCGAAGACAAGTTGCGAAGATCGATAATCAATCGAATCCTCTGTCACGCCGTTCTGGTGAAATCTGAGATCGAGAAGGATTTTGGCGTCAGCTTTGATGATCACTTCGCCGAAGAGATTATCGATTTGCGGCTGCTGGAGCGTGATGGACTGGTTCATATGACCAACGAACTCATTGAAGTAACTCCCGTTGGCCGCATTTTCATCCGCAATATCGCAATGGTTTTCGACGAATATCTTAAACGGGAGAGATCTGCTCCGACGCAAATCTTTTCACGTACGCTTTAGGAATGCCCGGGGGAACACCATGAACGCTAACTACAAGTCAATTGATTTCGATATGCTGACTCGTGCAGACACCATCTCAGTGCAGACAATGAAGAGCAGCTATCAATTTTCTGTTCTGGACCCATGCAATCGAAAGGGACTGTTATCGGGTGGTTCGCTGGGCGATCATGCCGTCGAGGCCTTCTTGAGCGGTATGGTCTCTGCCGATCGAGATTTCGATACGGCAGAACTGAAGACAGGCGAGCGAGCTGTATTCTTCATAGAATCCAAGCAGAGCGTACGTCGCTTGATCACTTCGGTGGTTACTGATCTTTCTGTCGTGCGAATTCCCTTATCACGAACCCCAAGAGTGTGAGTCGACAACCCTACCCTCGGAGTGTATTGATGCAATTACGTAGAAGCTTGAGACTTCCCAAGGAACATGGGGCATGGGCGATGCTCTACGTTCCATTTGTCTTGGGGGCCCTCGCAGGATCGACAACTTCTCCCTTCTCGCTGGCGACTATTCCCCTTCTTTTGTCGGTGACATTTCTATTCATCGCGCGACAATCACTGTTCGATTGGCTGATCGCTCGCAGCCGCGCAACGAAGGATGTTTCAGCCTTTCGAACCATGTCCATTTATGCAGGCCTATCGGCGATATTTGGAGGTCTGGTCATCTGGTTCCATCACCGCGAATGGCTGGTCGGGTTTGCGACATTGACGCTCCTCCTGCTCGGGTTCAATAGCTGGCAAGTTGTAAGGCGAAAGGATCGAACGATCATAACCGAGGCAATTGCGATTATGGGGTTAACGCTTACGGCGCCAACCTCTTACTACGTCTCTCGTGGCAGGCTCGATAGCAAAGCATGGATTTTGTGGGCGTTGTGCACCCTTTATTTTGCAAGCAGCGTTTTCTACATAAAGCTACGCGTGAATTCGCTAAATCGAAGACGTAACGATCTTAAAAGACGCTCGTGGCGGGATTGTGCCCTGTATCATGTTTTCCTGTTGTTGGCATTGGTTGCACTCAGCGCCACGGGTAACTCGAACCTTTGTATTCTGGCGGCCTTCATTCCGGTGATAATAAGGACAGCCTGGCAGCTCGGGAGACCGAGCAGCCAAATCAGCCTGAGACGAGTTGGTCTATTGGAAATAGCTTATTCGTTTGTATTTCTTGTCCTGGTGACGGTCGGTTATCGGAGGTTTTAGTTCCCGATCTTTTGGCAGCTGGTTGGGATCCTGGCCGTTGCGCCAATAAGTGGTGGGCGGTACTGGGTTCGAACCAGTGGCCCCCGGTTTGTAAGACCGATGCTCTACCGCTGAGCTAACCGCCCGGATTGGAAACGGATACTATAAGGACCGCCAACATTCGCTGTCAAGCATGCCTAAGCTGTTCGAGCATAATTGAGGCAGTTAAGATGTATTTACCCACTTTAAGCTGAGTGAATCCAAACCCGAGAACGGTTTCCGGTCTTTAATCATCGAATCATATGGTGGGGACTGGGGGTTGGGGGTTGGGGGTTGGGGCTTGGGGGTTGGTGAATGGGGACTTGCGACGCTATTCGTCGTGTCCTATTCCAAACTCCAATCGCCAACTCCCAATCCCCCCCCACCTCGGATGTCGGGCAACCTTTTTCAAATCTGCACTTGATGCAATTTCGGGGTACCTTTAGTGTAACCGCGTCGTATTGCAAAGCGTCTCTAGGTATGCGACAAAATACAGTACAGCTGCGTTTGTTTGCGCGGCGATACACACGAGGGTCTGATGGCAGAGAGGCTAAAGAAATTCATAGAGATTGTTAAGAGGCGACGGACACCGATCGGAATTGTTTTATTGCTCGCCGGCGTCGTGGTAGTGGCGGCTTTCCTCTGGGGTGATAAGGCAAGCGCCAGCGATTATATAACCGGCAAGGTTGAAAAAGGTAATGTCGAAGTAAACGTTTCTGCCACCGGAACCGTCCAGGCTGTAACGACCGTCCAGGTTGGCTCACAGGTTTCGGGTACGGTGTCATGGCTTGGCGCTGACTTCAACTCACAGGTAACCAAGGGTCAGATAATTGCCCGTCTCGATCCTGCAATCTTCCAGGCTCAGGTTGAGAACGCAAAGGCAAACGTAGTTAACGCTGAAGCAGCGGTCGCCGCGGCAGATACCGAGATCAATAATCAAAAAGCAAATCTGGCTGCCTCGAAGTCCAATCTGGAGGTAACCCGAGTTCAACGCGATGACGCCGCGGCGCTGGTGAAACGGTACGAGGAGCTCAGAAACGTGCTCTCGGGTCGTGATCTTGAAGCGGCCAAAGCACAAGCCAATGCCGCTGCAGCGCGGTATGAACAAGCGGCGGCTCAGGTAGGGCAGGTCCAGGCTGCAAACGCGTCTGCCAAGGCTAAATTGGACCAGGCGAAGGCATCGGTTTCACAGGCAAAAGCACAGCTTCAACAGTCACAGGTAAACCTCGATCACGCCATCATCAGCTCGCCGATCGACGGTGTGGTTGTGTCTCGTTCCGTCGATGTCGGTCAGACCGTGGCTGCGAGCCTCTCGGCGCCGACTCTTTTCACGATCGCCAACGATCTGACAAAGATGCAGGTGCTCGCCTCAATCGATGAGGCGGACGTAGGACAGATTCGTCAGGGAATCCAGGCTCATTTTACCGTGGACGCGTACCCCGGAGAGATGTTTACCGGGGAGATCAGTCAGGTACGACTCAACGCCCAAACGACGCAGAATGTGGTGACCTATAGCGCAGTGATCGATGTTGCCAACAGCGCGCTCAAATTGCGGCCTGGAATGACCGCAAATATCACCATTTTGGTAGCGAAGCGCGAAAACGTGCTGACGATACCCAACGCCGCACTTAGATTTAAACCCAACCTGACTGACAAAGAGCAGGAAGCGTTCCGGGCCAAAATTGAGGAGCGAAGAAAAGAGCTTGAGGCCGAGCGACAGGCACAAGCTGCACAGGAAGGTCAGCAGGGCGGCGCGCCGCAGGATCAACAAGCGGCAGCTGCTGCTGGCGATCAAGGAAACTCCAATGAAGGACGGCACCGCGGACCGGGCGGTGGCGGTGGGCCGCACGGCGGTGCTGGCGGCCAGGGAGACGGCAGCGGTGAAGGACGGCGACGACCTGAAGGCGCCGGGAATTTTAACCGCGAAGCCTGGCACGCCCGAATGGAAAGCGGAAACTTCAACCGCGAGGCCTGGCGCGCGCGGATGGAAAGCGGGAACTTCAACCGTGAAGCCTGGCGAGCAAGACGTGAAGCGGCCCAAGCCGGGGGAGGCGGTGAAGGAATGCGCAGACGCCCGGAAGGTGGCGGAGGTAATAGCAATTCAGAAGGTGCCCAAGGTGCTGAAGGTGGTCAGGGAAACCGAGAGGGACGGCAACGGCGCGCGGAAGGTGGTCAGGGCGGTGGTGCAGGCGACGGCCAGCGTCCGCGGGGTGAAGGTGGACAAGGCGGCGGACAGGGACGGCAGTTCACCGGCGGCGGGGGCGGTGGCGGGGGCGGACGCGGCAGGCAGTTTATGACCGTTTGGGTGCTAACCGCTACCAAGACGATCGAGCCGCGCCTGGTACGAATCGGGATCACCAACGGACGTGTGACAGAGATCATCGCCGGTGATCTTCAGGAAGGCGATACGGTCATCATTGGACAGAATGAAACCGGTGCCAGCCGACCGCAGTCACAGACTGGTCCTCCATTCGGACAGCAACCGCGGCCTGGAATGCCTGGCGGTGGTCGTGGACCGGGTCGTTAAGAATCGGGACCAGTTTGAGGGTGTTTTTGGGCGCGAGCTTCGCACTGCGATGCCGCGCCCAAATATTAAGAGATGAAAGGGTAGAGATTCATTGGAAGCTCAGGTCGTAAGCGAGACAAATTATGCCGCGGACCCGCTACTGGGTCCGGCGCTGATCACCCTGGATCACATACACAAGACTTATCACATGGGTGATGTAGAGATTCATGCGCTTCGAGGTGTTTCCCTTCACATAGATCGAGGGGAGTTCGTGGCGATAATGGGCGCCTCAGGTTCGGGCAAGTCAACGACAATGAATATTCTCGGTTGTCTTGATAAACCGACTCGGGGCTCGTACTTCCTCGATGGGCAGGACGTCTCGAAGCTGTCTCGAGATGAGCTGGCCGACATCAGAAACCGAAAAATAGGGTTTGTCTTTCAAGGATTCAACCTCCTTTCGAGAACCTCGGCTTTGGAGAACGTCGAACTTCCGATGCTGTACCTGGGTGTTAAGGCTTCAGAGCGACTCGAGCGAGCTAAAGAGGCTTTAGAGATTGTCGGGCTTGGCGATCGCATGAACAACATGCCGAACCAGCTCTCTGGCGGACAACAACAGCGTGTAGCTATTGCACGCTCGCTCGTTAACCGACCATCCATCATTCTTGCTGATGAACCGACCGGTAATCTCGATAGCCGAACATCAGTCGAAGTAATGGATGTGTTTCAACGTCTCAATCAAGAGCGCGGAATTACGATCGCCCTCGTGACTCACGAACCGGATATCGCCCAATATGCGCGCCGGACTATAGTTTTTAAGGATGGCCGAATCAAGAACGATTACATGATCAAGGAACCTCGCTCGGCACGGGAAGAGCTCGAGAATCTGCCACCCATTGAGGACGACGAGGAGGACGACGAATGAACCTGTTGCTGACATTTAGAGTTGCAATTCGCGCCTTAGGGCGCAACAAGCTGCGGTCCAGCCTGACGATGCTCGGCATCATCATAGGTGTTGGAGCGGTCATTGCAATGGTGGGCATAGGTCAGGGCGCGTCTGCATCGATTCAATCTCAGATTGCGAACCTGGGCAATAACATGCTGTTTGTAATGTCCGGCTCAATGAACATGGGCGGTATGCGCGGCGGCGCCGGCTCGAACAACACCCTCACACCAGAGGATGCCGAGGCGATAGAGCGGGAATGCCCATCTGTCAGAGCCGTAAGCCCGGGCGTTCGTGCAAGTGGACAACTTGTATTTGGAAACCTGAACTGGGTGGCGTCGAGCGGAATCCAGGGAACAAATGAAAAATTCCCTGATATACGAGCATGGCCGGTCGCCAGTGGCGAGTTTTTCACTGAAGGAGATGTTCGGACTTCCGCACGAGTTTGTGTCATCGGCAAGACGGTCGCCGATAACCTTTTTTCAGGCAGCGACCCGACCGGTCAAACCATGCGCATTCGAAATCTTCCTTTTCGGGTTATTGGAGTGCTCAGCACTAAAGGACAGAATCAGTACGGCCAGGACCAGGACGACACTGTAATAGTCCCATATACCACCGCTCAGAAGAAGATGCTTTCAATTACTCACATCAATCAGGCGATGGTTTCGGCAATCAGTCCCGCAGCTACTTTCACTGCAGAGAAACAGATAACCGAACTTCTTCGTCAGCGGCATAAGCTCGGCCCGAATCAGGAAAATGACTTCTTTGTGCGCAACCTCACCGACGTTGCGGAGGCAGCCGATCAGTCCAGTAAGATCATGACCAACCTGTTGGCATCGATCGCAGGCGTATCGCTGCTGGTCGGTGGGATCGGGATTATGAACATTATGCTGGTATCGGTAACCGAGCGTACTCGTGAGATCGGAATCCGGATGGCAATCGGCGCTCGCAGCGCTGCAATTCGTCGTCAGTTCCTGATCGAGTCGGTGACGCTTTCGGTGGTTGGCGGGATCTTTGGAATCCTGCTGGGGATTGGCGCTTCGATAACGATATCGAAGACGCTCAACTGGCCTACGCTGATCTCACCAATATCGATATTTGCATCGGTGATCTTTTCGGTATTTGTTGGAGTAGCTTTTGGGTATTATCCCGCGCGAAAGGCTGCTGGTCTGGACCCGATTGAGGCGCTTAGGTATGAATGAGTTCTCGCTTCTGTGTCCTCAGTCGTTGAACTCATTTTAACCAGTGAGGACGCGGAGGATCGATGAGGATTTGTAGCTGCCTCGTTGCGCGCCGATCACGAATATTGAAGAAGGTAAGCCCTAAAATATCCGCAGAATTATAACTCCCAGTCAGCACTGCCAATCGGGTATAATACAAAACTCGAACCTGATTACGAATGCTGCGTTTATGAATAGGTAGTAAGAATTAACACGTAATGTATCGACTACTTACAGCGATAATTGTTTCTGGTCTGATTTTCTCATCAACATTCGCTAAGACAGCCACTCAAGCGGATCCTCCCGTCAAAACAAATCCCCAGGAGGCAAAGCAGGGCTTAGTACGCAAAATAATCGGCGCTGCGCAGATGCACTATCAACGCGGAGAAAAGGCTTACAGTGACGGCAACTACGATATAGCGCGTCGAGAGTTTGATGAAGCAGTAGACACGATTCTGACCGAGTCAATTGATGTCCGGAGCGATCAACAGTTGAATACCTACTACCGCGAGCTAGTCGAGAGGGTTAACCATTATCAGATCGCCGCTCTGGAACAGAAAGACGGAGGGTTTGCTGAGCAACGATTTGAACCATCCCCGCTTGATAAACTTGCGTCACTCTCTGATGCTGACCTCGAGGAAGCGGGTGCAGCCGACGAAGGTGAAACAATCGCTCGGTTCAATTTCTCATTTTCGCCCGAACTGCCCGTTCGACAGTTCATCAACTACTTTACGAAGGGCCGCGGGCGCGCAACGATGGAAGCCGGTCTGCAACGATCGGTGAGATTTCGAGAGATGGCCCAACACATTTTTAAGCAGGAAGGCGTACCGACTGACTTGATTTGGCTGGCACAGATCGAATCGGGATGGAACCCCTACGCTTACTCGTGGGCGGCAGCCAAGGGCATATGGCAGTTCATCCCGTCGACCGGCGCGCGGTTTGGCTTAACTCAAAACTATTGGGTAGACGAAAGATCTGATCCCGAAAAGTCCACGCTCAGCGCAGCTCGTTACCTGAAGTGGTTGTCCCAGCGTTACAAAGGCGATTGGCAGCTTGCGCTTGCCGCTTACAACACCGGCGAAGGAAACATTGACAGCGCCATTGCAAGGTCCGGATCCAGAGATTTCTGGCGAATACATCGCGGCGGTTATATAGCGCAGGAAACTCGCAACTACGTTCCAGCGATTCTTGCTGTTGTAACAATTGCGAAGAACCCGAAGAAATACGGGTTCGAAATGCCGCAAACCCATCCGTATAAATACCAAACCCATCTGGTTGCCAGTCAAACGGATTTGCGACCGCTAGCCAAAAAACTAAAGATCCCTTACAGCAGTTTACTTGATTTAAACCCAGAGCTTCAGAGGGGTATGACGCCACCAGGGAAACATGTCATTCGGATTCCCGCCGCGCTTGCGACGAAGGCTACGGAGGCGTCTGGAGAGTCCGCCGCGGTGACAAACGACCAGTAACTGCAAACGCAGCGCAGACTAATGCTCATCGTCTAAGTTCCGCATTTTCACGATTCAAATTGGGATTAGGATTTCGGAGTTAGCCTCAGCGCGTTCGCCGATCCCTCGTCCATCATCCTAACGCAATCTTCCAACACTAGCCACAAACCCCAGCCCCAATCCTTAAAAGAGCTCCTTCTGTCAAAGCTAACAATACTATTGCTCCCATTTTAGCGCCTTGTTATCATCCGTTTAGTCCTCAAAACGGTTTATTTGCCTCCCTCGTACTGCCCCTCAAGTGAAATGCCCGGTAAGAGGTCATCCCGATGCTGTCCATTCTTTTTTTAATCCTCATCGTAATTTTTCTTGCCGTTATTTCCTCCTTTATACCTATAGGCAATGAAAACTCGACCGTTCGTCGACTACCCTGGGTCACTTTTTCAATCATGGCAATTAACGTTGTCGTCTATTACGTGACTCTTCCGGTGGTCGGTAGCCAGGTGGAGGAACTGGTGAAGCTTTCGACAAGAATGGAGCAATTTGTTCAGCAGCATCAGGAGATACTCGCTGATGAGACGGTACGAAAGCAACTGAATGAGATCGGTCTCTTATCAAAAGGCGAGTCGGAATCGATTGCTGATCGAATGAAGAAATCGCCTGAGTTAGAAGCCGAATATAAAGAGTGGCTTCGAGGTATTGATGCCCAAAACCTACGTGACGAGCTCAATTCAAAGATAACCGCATACAAGGAAGCATTACAGGAGAGCATCTGGTATAGGTACGGCCTATCTCCAAACGGCAATTGGAAAGCCTACCAATTGATTACGTCGGCTTTTCTGCACGAGGGCCTCCTGCACCTTTTTGGCAATTTAATATTCTTCTTCGCTGTAGCTTTCAGTCTCGAGGATTTGTGGGGCCGAGGTGTATTTCTTGGCTTTTACCTGTTAGGTGCAGTCTGTGCGTCTATTCCATATGTAGTCAGCCCGATCGCTGTGCCGTCGTTTGGTGCGTCTGGAGCAATAGCCGCAACCATGGGAGCGTTTCTGTTCAGGCTACCGAAGACGAGGATAAAACTGGTCTGCATTCCAGTCTTCACTCCGATGTGGTGGCTCAGATTCCTTTGTGGCTTCCGTTCATTGATCGTAACGGTTCCCGGCTACATTTTCCTGGCCGCGTATTTCATTGAACAAGTGGTGAGATGGTACTTTGATAGGAAGGCAGGATCGACGGGAGGCGTCGCTTACTCGGTTCATATCGCGGGATTCGTTTTTGGAGCCGGGTTTGCGCAGCTGATGAAATACACAAAGTATGAAGAGAAGCACATCAATCCGAAGATCGAAGCGATGGTGTCATTCTCAGCGGCCCCGGCGGTGAATCAGGCGCTTGAGGCTTTGGACAAGGGTAACGCAGAAATGGCCGAGAAAAAGCTGCGGGCCCATCTATCGAAAGATCCGAACGATACAAACGCTATGCTGGCAGCAATTCAGGTCTATCAACAGACATTAAATTTTGACCGATTAAATTCGATGTCAGCGCGGCTGATCCGTCATCACCTCGCAAATAACGACCGCGAAGCGGCCCTTTATGCTTATGACAGTCTTCTTTCGGCGTTCCCCGATGACAACGTGGCTCCAAGGATCCCCGCGAAAGATTGGCTTGCTATTTGTGAGTACCTGCGCGAGTCGGACATGCATCGCGAAGCCGCGGTCGAGTACGAACGTCTTGTCAATTCCTGTCCTGATGATCCACTTCTGGGTCGCGCTGCTGTACAGGGAGGCGAAGCCGCTCTGTTTGTGTCCGACGTCGAGAGAGCTCTTAAACTCTTTAAGAAAGCGGAAGCGATCAGAGCAGGCGAACCCTACGGAGCTCGAGCCCGGATGGGAATAGAAAAATGCAACAAGATCCTCGAGCTGCGTCCAAAATGGGGCGGCAAGCCGGCTGCGGCTCGGACTTCCACAGGCAATTTGTCAGGTGGAGTTGCTTAGCAGTCTCCAGAGTTCACAGGAACTCATCCAAACCTCAAGCCCGACCCAGCACGTCATCCCATTTGTCTCATCTTCAGTCGATGTCGCGCCTTTTTCTTCTTTGCCTTCTCTCCCCAGATAGTTCTGGTCTTACCGTTTCGGAGTACGTCGGTATATCCTCCCGGCGCCAGCTGAAATGGTGCATTCACTTCGCCCAGATGGTCCATCTTCATTTCACCGTCTTCGTGTTCAGGCTCAAACCATTCAGGCAGAACGAAGTTGCACACTGTGACGCCATCTATTTTGTAGAGACTCGATTCCACTGGATCACAAACCTCATACGGTATGAAAGCCTCGCGCCGCCGCCCCGCTTTGTCTCGGTAAAAACCGTGAGCGTAAAGATTGACGCCAGGATCGGCCAGCATCTCGAGTACCTCGTGCGAGATCGTTGACGAGAATTCGCCGTGCTCGGCGATATCATCTTTCGCGAAGACGTATGTTACAGGAAGCCCGTTCACGAAATGATAACCAAGATAACCTACGTCCTCGTCCTCTGCTTTGTCTTTCACAATTACCTTCATCGCTTTCGGCAGATCTTCATTAAAAACAAGCCGAGCCTGAAGGCCCCAGGCCGGTGTGAAGTGTTCGTTGACCTGTTTTTGTACCGCTTCGACAACTCGCTCCACTTCCCTGTTCTGGGCAACATCTGATTGGTTGATCACCGTAACCAAAGGCCTCTTGCGGTCAAATTTCAAGAGCATAGAGCTACCTCCTCTCTAGAATGAAATCTTCAAACTAAGTTCGACTGTGCGTGGTCTCTGTGTTCTACGGGGCTCCAAGAAATCCGCATCATCTCGATCCACAAACTCCGAGCCGAAATTGAAGACTGTGTTGTTGAATACATTGAACACGTCGGCCGCCGCGCGAAGTTTTATTCTTTCAGTCAGGGCGAACCCACGGGCGATCCGAAGATTTATCGCTCGTGTGCCCGGTCCCAGACCATAATTGCGAGGGAGATTTCCGCTGGAGCCGATTGGAGCGAACGATAAGGCAGACTTTACATCCACTTGCGGGGATGTGCCGGGACGCCGCCATTGGGGTCGACCTATCTGGCCGTTTGTGTTTGGACGATCATTCTCGATGTCGTTGAGATTTCTATCAAACCCCGAGCCGATGTTGAACGGCTTCGATGAACCCACGGAGATAATCGGAGCCAATTCAACTTCAATGAACGGCACGCGAACTACGCCGCTGATAGTGAACCGGTGTCGCTGATCCTGAAGCGACAGAGCGCGTTCGGCCCGCCTATCAAACAAGTCCTGCGGAGAAGCGGTATTGGTCGTACCTTCGTCAATGAACTTCGAAATCGTGTACACCGCTCGGAAGTTGAGCCGCGAACTGCCATAGTACCGGACCGAGAATATCCCAGCGTGATAGAAGGAGTTGCCGGTTGATTCTAATAGCTCGACCTGAGTAAGTGACGGATCCGGACGCAGGAGCCGAATAGCATTCAACGCGGCGATTATGTTAGATGACCGCGGGGCATTCAACCCAAGTGTCATTATCCTTACACCATTCTCCACTCTGATGGCGCCCTGAGTCGAAGACGTGTTCGAACCGGTATCGAACCGCACTACATCAGCATTTGACCCCGAAATCGGGCGCTGTCCACTGGATGGCGGGCGGTTATCGAAGTCTCGACTCAGCAGATAATCAGTGAAGCTGTGAAACCCATCCGGCAAGGCTGGGGCGTTGATATTGCTCTCCCGCCATAGATGCGCACCACGAGTGAAAATGTAGTCAGCTCCCGCTACCAAGCGCCCGCCTAGCTGCCGTTCAATGCCCAAACCTGTTTGAACTGTGTATGGAACTTCAAGATCAGCACTCACCCGGCGCAGGAATCGAGTTTCAGCGAAGCCAAACCTCTCAATTACCATTCGGTCCAGCACAGGCTGCGGAAACTTCACTTGATCAAGGATCTGAGGGTCAACATTCGAATCAACTATCAGCGTTGATTTTCCAAGCGAAAAATCGTCCAAAGTTCGCAGCAATGCCCTGTTGAAGAACAGACCGAATCCGGCCCTGATCACGGTCTTGCCGGGTTCAGCGAGCTTGCCCAGGTTGCTGAAGAACTTCCCCCCAAAAGGATCCCACGCTATCGCCAGTCGAGGGCTGAAGTTTGTTCGATCATCGAGAATTGACTCATTGTCCCATCGTATGCCGGTGGACAAGGTCAGGCTGTTAGCAATCTTCCATTCGTCCTGGAGATAAGCTCCAATCACATTGTTTGTTAGAGAGCTCTTTGTGTCGAACCGTTGAACAAATCGGCTGGGTTTGTTCGCCAGGAAGTCTTCACTGTTATTGAACGTATATTGACCTCCGCTCGCGAACAAATCCTCAAAAGTCGAGCGCACTAAATGTGCATCAATACCAGCTTTGTACAAGTGATTACCTGCGCTGAGTGACAGGTTATCCTGCAATTGTGTTCGGTTCTCTTCCCTCTCGAACGCCGGAGACGAATCGGATCCAGTAAATGACCCCGCCGTAACTCTGGGCGAGTTGATTACCACTCCGACTGAATCCTGTTTCGCGCTGCTCCGGGGAAGGAGCCTTGAATATTGAAACCGGGCCTGATTAACAAGCCGATTCCGAAACACCATAAAATCCGAAACGCCAATCGAGCTGGAGTCGCGGCCTGCCCTCAGAATCGTTTCAGCCAGTCGGGTCCCGCCGGGAAAACCGCGATCGTTCCTCCCTCTCACGGCATCAACTCTAAAGACACTGTTATGCGATTGGGAAAGGCTTAGATCAACGCGGGCGTTTATGGTATTGAGGGTCTCCGGTGTAGCGATTTCTTCAGCGAATAACCCTACATCACTCTCCGCTGGTACAGGCTGATTGGGCTTGGGGAGCGGAAATAAGGGATTAGTGGCGAGCGGCACGAGCGCATTGATTTCGACAAGGTCCGGGACATCGAATCTTTCGTAGGTGGCGAAAAAAAAGTCGTGCTGCTTTCGAATAGGTCCCGATAGCACTCCTCCCTCTCGTCGTCGTTGCTGAGGTATTCGGCCCAGATTTCGAGCGTTGCGGAAAAATGTGTTTGCGTTCAACGACTCATCACCGAAATATGAATAGACGTTTCCGTGAAAACTGTTGCTGCCTGATCTGGTGCTTATATTTATTCGGCCTCCGGAAGCTCTCCCGTATTCCGCGGCATACTGATTGGTGATGACCTGAACCTCCGCGATCGATTCAGGATTCAAGGTTACTCTAGGGTTCGCCGACCGGTCGTCATTATTATCGAGACCATCGATCGTCAAGTTGTTCGAAGTAGCCGAGCCGCCGGTGAGAGAAAACAAACCCGCTTCCTCAGGTGTTCCACGCAAGAAAACGCCGCGTCCTTCGTCAGCCAGCTCTGCGGTAGACAAAGGCGCTTCGGTAACGCCGCCCAGTAGAAAAACAAGCTGAAGCGGATCTCGGTTAACAATCGGAAGGTCGTCCAGATCGCGCTGGGTTATAGTGTCGCCAACAACCGTACGATTAGTGTCGACCAACTTCGCTGGACTATCTGCAGCAACGACGACTTGTTCGCTTACTCCTGCTGGCGCCAGGGTGAAATCAACGGTGAATGTGCGACCGGTAACCGCAGCAATTTCCTGACTCTCTTGATCATTAAAGCCACTCGCTCTAGCCTTGAGTTTGTAATTTCCCGGAATTCCGACCGAAATTCGAAATCGCCCTTCGTCGCTGCTGATGGTGGCGTGTTCGACGCCAGTGGCTATGTGTACGGCGATTATCTCTACTGCTACAACTACTGCTGCAGTACTGTCTCGTACTACGCCTTCAAAAATGATGTTGTCTAGATCGTCGGCGCGTGTTTTTGACATGAATGTCGCGGCCAACAAAATGGTAAGCGAAAGGACTACCTGAAGACCGAAGAACCTGGTGAGCATCGCAACCCCCTCGAGGCGTCTGGGTGACGCGAGATGCCCAGGATTGGTCGAAACAGGTCCCGCACAATATACAACTCGATAGCGAGTTGGACAAGATGAACCTAGGGATTGGGGGTTGGGGATTGGGGGTTGGGGGTTAGGGATTGGGGGTTGGGATTGATTCGCTCACGGCGCTTGCCCGACTCAAAACATCCAACAAACTCAACCCCAATCCCCAACCCTTGGTCAATCGACGCGACCGCCGTTCTTGACCACAAGCTCTATACGCCGGCGGGGCACCAGAGCGCTCTTAGATCGCTCATCAGTGTTGAATAGCTCCTGTGCGACGTTCTCCCGAATGTACTGTAGGAAATTCTCAAACTCATGCTGCATGCGGTACATCTTTTCTCGCATGTTCAGAATGATTTCCACGCCTGCAAGATTAACACCCAGATCGCGCGTTAGATTGAGGATCAGTTCCAGACGCTCTACGTCTTCTTCAGTGTAGTAACGAGTTCCTTTGGCGGATCGTGACGGTTTTATCAGCCCTTCGCGCTCGTACAGGCGAAGCGTTTGTGGATGAACATTGTACTCCTCGGCGATAACGCTGATGGTGTATTTCTTTGCTTTTGTCCCTTTGGCCATGACTAGTTGACCGCAGTCCGATCCGCGTCGTCTCCTTTGCTCCCGGTCTTCGTCATCCCCTGCTCCTCATCCTTCTGGTACTGCACTGCCTGGCGCTTCTCAGAGATGAGAAACCCTTCGAGCCCTAGTGCGCCGGCTTGAATGAATTGCGTCATCTTACCCTGGCCCGCCGCATTCTCGCGTTCCCACTCTTCAGTCGTTCGTTCACGACGGCGGTCGTTATCACGCACCAGCGACCAAAATACCAACGCGATCGCAACCAAAACAACAAGCCAGATTAGTGCTTGGGCCATAGCGACTCCTTTGAACACCTACTCGAGTCCCATCTCAGCCCTGGGATTCTCTCTATTGTGACGAGCGAACTGCTGGAGCATCTCCTTCGTCTCCTCGCTTATCACGGTCGGTAATGTGATCTTTACTTCAACGAACTGGTCCCCACGGATGCCTCCAGCCCGCAAACTCGGAGCACCCCGCTCCCTAAGTCTGAACCGCTGTCCTGATTGTGTTCCAGCAGGGACTTTCAGCAGCGCCTTGCCGTCAACGGTAGGCACTTCTATTTTTGCACCGAGTGCCGCTTCTGGAACAGTGATCGGCACAGTGCAGTAGATATTGTCGCCCTGTCGCTTGAAGTACTGGTGATCGCTGACATTCGTAATGATGTAGAGATCGCCCGCCTGACCTCCAAGGGTGCCAGCATGTCCTTTCCCCGGTACTCGGACGCGCGATCCTCTATCAACGCCCGCTGGGATCTTTGCGGTAATCGCTTCCCTCTTTGGTACCACTCCAGCGCCTTTACAAGAGTCACAAGCCGCAGCCACTTTTCCCGAACCATTACAGGATGAACACTTCGTCGCTCCGCCAATCCGCCTTGTCTGCTGACCGGTTCCATTACAAGACGCGCATTCAACTGTCCGGCTCCTCGTTTCTCCCAAACCCTGGCACGCAACACAGACTTCGTTCCGATCGATCTCAAACGTTTTTGTGACTCCCTGCATCGCTTGCTCGAAAGTAATGCTAAGGGCGTACTCCAGATCAGCGCCACGAGCTGGTTGGTAGCGCGCCTGATTGTTTTGAGTCCTGATGTTGCTAAAGATTTCCGAAAAGATGTCACGAAAGTTGGCAGCGCCGAAATTGGCAAAATCGAAGATAGGTCCTCGCGCGCCGGCACTTGCAGCATGCTCCGAATAGTAACCGTAGCTGTCGTAGATCTCGCGCTTCTTGGGATCGGAAAGAACCTCAAACGCCTCTGAGATCTCTTTAAACCTGTTTTCAGAATTTGCGTTTCCAGGATTTATGTCAGGATGATACTGGCGGGCCAGTTTGCGATAGGCCTTTTTTATGTCATCGGGCTTGGCACTGCGGGGTACGCCCAGCAACTTGTAATAATCAGGGCCTTGCATGAGTTTTCCACGAGCATCTGAGGCTGTGCAAAACTATGTTCGTAGTCCGGTCTTTAGGCGGAAGTTTGTAATCCGAATTCGCCAAAATTACGAACTTCCGCCTAAAGGCCGAACTACGAACTTTTCGCACAGTCTCATCTATTAGTAGACCAGGTGCGTGATCCGTTCTATCGGATCACGCATCAACATCGCTCTCACTTCTTATCATCGACGTCCACAAAATCAGCATCGATTACCGTGTCATCTCCGCCCCCGCTGCTCCCGGCGGCAGCGCCGGAGGCACCAGTATCGCCGCCGCCGCCAGTTTGACCGGCTGACTGCGACGAGGCCTGCTGATACATGATCTCGGCGAGCTTGTGAGTGGCCTTAACCAGCCGATCGTATGCGGCATTGATCTCACCTGTGTCAGTCGATTCGAGCTTGCCCTTTGCTTCCGCGAGCGCTGATTCGATGTCGCTGGCTACAGATGCATCAACCTTGTCGCGATGTTCGGATAACGTGCGCTCCGTCGAGTAGATCATTCCATCCAGCTTATTGCGAGCTTCGATGCGCTCCCGCGCCTGCCTGTCCTCTTCAGCGTGCGCTTCCGCATCGCGCATCATCTTGTCGATTTCCTCTTTGGCGAGACCTGAGGTTGCGGTGATCGTGATCTTCTGCTCGCGGCCGGTGCCAAGATCCTTCGCCGAGACATTGACGATTCCGTTTGCATCGATATCGAAGGTCACTTCGATCTGCGGTACGCCGCGAGGCGCCGGCGGAATTCCAACCAAATGGAACTTACCAAGGGTTCGGTTTTGGGCCGCCATCGATCGTTCGCCCTGAAGCACGTGAACCTCTACTGAAGTCTGGCTATCGGATGCTGTCGAAAAGATCTCGGATTTGCGCGTCGGAATCGTGGTGTTACGCTCAATCAATTTCGTAAACACACCGCCAAGGGTCTCGATACCGAGGCTAAGCGGCGTCACATCCAACAACAGCAGGTCTTTCACTTCTCCGCCGAGAACTCCGGCTTGAATTGCCGCACCAACTGCAACTACTTCATCGGGATTCACTCCTTTGTGCGGCTCTCGTCCAAAGAATTCCTTTACCATCTGCTGTACTTTTGGTATGCGAGTCGAGCCGCCAACCAATACCACCTCATCGATCTTATCAGTCTTCAAGCCGGCGTCTTCGAGCGCAGCCCGGCAGGGACCTATCGTTCTTTGAAGAATATCGTCGACGAGCTGCTCAAATTTGGCACGCGTCAACTTCATCACCAGGTGCTTGGGACCGGATTGGTCTGCGGTGATAAAGGGTAAGTTGATCTCAGTCTCCATAGTGGATGACAGTTCGATCTTCGCCTTTTCCGCGGACTCCTTTAAGCGCTGCAAAGCCATCTTGTCTTTGGAGAGATCTATCCCCTGGTCCTTTCGGAACTCTTCGATGATCCAATCGATGACGCGTTGATCAATGTTGTCGCCGCCGAGGTGGGTATCTCCATTGGTCGACTTTACTTCGACCACACCCTCTCCTACTTCAAGAATGGAAATATCGAACGTGCCGCCACCGAAGTCGAACACGGCAATAGTCTCGTCCTTCTTCTTGTCCAGGCCGTAGGCGAGCGCCGCAGCAGTCGGCTCATTGACAATACGCATTACTTCAAGTCCCGCGATCTTACCCGCGTCTTTGGTAGCTTGTCTCTGGGAGTCATTGAAATAAGCGGGAACAGTTATTACCGCTTGAGTCACCTTTTGGCCGAGATAATCTTCAGCCGCCTGCTTCAGTTTTTGCAGAATCATGGCTGAGATCTCCGGAGGTGACCATTCCTTATCGCCGGCTTGAATCCGAACATCGTTTGCAGCTTGTCTGACCTTGTAGGGCACCATCTTCATCTCTTCGTTGACTTCGTCGAAGCGGCGACCCATAAATCGTTTGATCGAATAAACGGTATTTTCCGGGTTAGTTACAGCCTGGCGCTTTGCCACTTGACCAACGAGCCGGTTTCCATCTTTCGTAAACGCAACCACGGAGGGTGTCGTCCGAGCGCCCTCTGAGTTCGTAATCACCGTCGGCTCGCCGCCCTCCATTACCGCCACAACTGAGTTCGTTGTGCCAAGGTCGATACCAATAATCTTGCTCATTATTCAATGCCTCCAGAGAAGTTAAAATCAAAACTCATCTTAATATCTGAGCGTACTATTGTCAAGTTTTTTTGCATTGTATTGCCTCAACATTTGTATATCGGAAAGGCGTCTCGTGGATGCGATTATAACGCTTTAGTCCAAGCGGATAATTGATGTCCGATTGGCTTAACCGTTGAAATTAAGGGCTATCGGGAGTGATCTGGCCAGCTTCTCGGGATCGCGAAAATTCACATTGATTACTTGACTGCGTTCGGTTCAGGTACAACTTTACCCTTTCGAAGAATACGGAGACCGTGGATCAAGTACTCAGCGCCCGAGAGTAACACTGACACGAGCACAACACCATACATTGGCGGCAGGAGAAATGTCAGATGACCTGTCGTATGGAAGACAAGAAACCACACGATCAATCCCAATTCCACGAACGTATTCAGTTTTCCGAGGAAGGTTGGCCTGAACTCTCGAAAGCCGGTCAGTCGATAGACCAACAACGCGCCCAAAGCGATCAGAACGTCCCTTGCTACCACTACTGCAGCCAGCCAGAAGGGGATCGACGCAAAGTCCGAGTGAGGTATTGCCATCACGACAAAGGCTGCGGTGGTTAGCAACTTATCTGCTAATGGATCTAAGAACCTTCCGAGATGTGATTGTTGGCGATAGTGTCTAGCTACATATCCATCGGCAAAATCCGTAAGGCTAGCAACAAAGAAGACACCCAAAGCCAGACCAAAACGCCCCTGACTGACGAGAAAAAGAAATGGAATCGTGAGTGCGATCCGCAGGCAGGTCAATAAGTTAGCGAGCGTCCAAGGTCCGGCGCTGTCCTCTGGGTTGGCGTGTTGTTCTGTAATCGGGATGTTGTGATCAGCCACTGGTCCGACGATTATAGAAGCGTAAACTTTTGGCTGCAAATGAGTTTGCTTTGATGGTCCGGATCGCTCGGGTGGTCGTCAATTAGAATGCATTGACCTCAGGGTTGCAGATAAAGAATAAAAAAAGAGGACGAGATCTGCACATCCAGTCTCTCGTCCTCTACCATTCCGCTCACTTCAGGAATTGAGGAGGCACCTCAATTGCTGCTTTCAGTAGTTATCTTTTACCATATTTTTGTGGTGCCGTGCAAGCCCCCAACCCCGAATGGGGGCTAGTGCGACGCGTAAATGACTAAAAAACACTCTTTCTCCACAAAAATATATGGAGCTCCTGCTTGGTGGGATCTCTGTTAACAAACAAAATCCAGCCTGGGGCTCCATATTGATTGCAATTCTTCTCTATTCCGAGTTGCTATTTCGCTCTCTTGGCAGTGAACTCTGACGGCGGTCGGTCCATTCCCTCGATGGTACGGGTGAACTTGATTTCATCACCCGAGACCTTGCCCTTATAGACCAATTTGACCGTGTTGCCCTGAGCATTAAAGGTCTGCGTAAAGGAGATGTCGTCCCCCTTTATCGTTCCGTCAGAAATCTGCACGTCTGGTTGTCCCGGTCGCCCTGACATGGTGCCCGTGAGTTTGTCGCCTTCAGCCTTGAAGTTAAAGGTTACCTCACGAGTATTTCCCTGTGCTCCAGGAACCTGGGCTACCCACTTTCCGTCTACGTTCGCCGCAAGGGCGAGCGTCGCCGCAGCAAGTACCAGAATCGCAGAAAGTATTACCACTCTATATTTCATTCGAAGCCTCCGTAACTGAGTTAGTTCCTCCTGAAGGAGGTATGGTCCGTGTGTCATTTGGCGCAAGAATTCCCATTCAACAAGCGTGATCCACTGAGAGGGATTCCCGGCAGCTTCTTGCGGCATCGAGTCGTTGACAGAGATTGAGCCCGGCCGCGCTTATTCTAGCTTCTAACAATACGCTTTGAGGTGATGCGAGGAGCTTGAAACCAGCATCAAGCGTGTCAAAACTCTGCTCAAGCTTCCAAGACTAATACTACTCAACAGACGGGCTTGGTTTCAAGATTGTGAGGAACTAGCTCTTCAGGTGTTTGATGTCGTCAAGGAGCGTTCGTTCGTGCCCCTGGGGATTCACCCTTTGGTATACCTTCCGAATCACAGCACCTGGATCGACCACAAAGCTCGTGCGGTCCCAGTACATTGTGCCTTTATATTCGCTCTGTCCAATGCTGCAAGCATTGAGAAGCTCCGCGTCGGTATCGGCAAGCAGATCTATCTTGAAGCTGAACTTGTTGCAGAAGTTCTTGTGAGATTCGACATCGTCCTGGCTGACGCCCACAACAGAGATGCCCGCTTCATCAAACTCAGCTTTGGAAGCAGTAAATGACTGACCCTGGATAGTGCAACCGGGAGTGTCGTCCTTGGGGTAAAAATAAACAACCAGCCAGCGGCCCGCAAAATCGCCGAGACTGACAGTCTCGCCATCCTGATTCTGTAGAGAAAAATTCGGAAACGGCTTTCCTGCTTCAAGCATGTTCCGTATGTCCTTTCATAGTAAACCGGTTTGCAGAGAATTGAGGTTTTGCAATCCCATTCCTCTCGTGCGTGAACTGTCACGACATGAGATTTGCCAATCGAGCACCGCCGCGTTGACAATTAAATCCCGCTGCAGGTCTCGCACGCAACCTCAGTTTGATGTCTCTACTCGTATCGGCAGAAGATTGGAGTAGCATCAATGCGGTTGGGCAGCTCGCCTTTTAATCTCATCCTCAGCGACGTCTTCAATATGAGTTGCGATATACCAGACATGTCCGAACGGATCCGTCACGCCGCCGCTTCTGTCGCCGTAGAATTGATCCTTCACTGGCATCAGCTCTGTTGCTCCGCACGAAATTGCCTGGTTGAATACGGCGTCAGCATTTTCAACGTAAAGATAAATGTGGACCGGTGAGCCGCCACGCGACTCGGGGCTTTGCCACTGGGGGAAATCGGGATGTTCTTCAGTCATCATAAAGGGCGAATCGCCGATCTTAAATTCGGCATGTCTGATCGCTCCATTGTCATCTGTAATCAGCTCAAGCTCGTGAGCGCCAAATGCTGCTTTGTAAAACTCCATTGCCGCAGCGGCATTCTTGGTAATCAAGTACGGTGTCGCTGTGTGATAGCCTGCCGGAATGTAGCTAACTTTTGAGTCCATGCTCTATTCTCCTCATTTTTTACGCTGACTGAGTTACGATGAAAACTTCAACATCTTTCAGGGACGAATTTCGTTGAGTCCCTTCATAACACCTTAACTCACTAAGCTCTAATTGTCGGACCAATGGGTTTCGCAATATACCAGGTGTTGTCACAGGGATCGACGACACCAGCTACACGGTGACCATAGGGCTGATCTGCAGGTTCGGCCTGTGATTTTGCGCCCGCTTCTACGGCTCGCAGGTACAACCCATCAACATCATCGACGTAGAGGAAAAACGTTGTAGGCATTGGCTGCCACTGTCCATGAGCTTCGCCCATTTCAAGCATCGAATCGCCGATCATCACTGTGGCGTGCTGGATGACCCCATCCGGCGACTCATATCGAGATTTCTCCTCCGCACCAAAGGCCCGCTTCAAGAAATCAATCAGGCGGCCAGCTCCATGAGGATGCAGAACCGTTGTTACGCTTCGTAGACCCTCAGGCGCGTGACCGGTTGCGCGGTGGGTAGCAATATACCAGTGATTCCCTGACAGATCTTTTATGCTGCCCTCGCGATCCCCGTAGGGTTGATCAATCGGATCATGCAATGAAATCCCTCCTGCTTTCAACGCTCGATTGAAAACGGCATCTGCGTCCTTTACGTACAAGTGGATCCCTGTAGGCGTTTCCGTTCCCCTCCAGACGCCTCCACCGCCTATCATTACCATCGAGTCTCCAATTCTTACCTCGGCATGAATTCCGCCAGCCGACCCGAACGCTCGGAAAAGCTCCTCAGCACCGAATGCCTCCTTCACGAAGTCAATGAGTTTCTCTGCTTCGTGAACAGTGAGATAAGGCGTGATGGTGTTAAATCCCTCCCGAACCGGTTTTACCGCCGTCCTTGCCATAGACACTCTCCTTTGCAGATCTTCTCTAAGTCTTGCCTTAAACTCGGGATGCGGCATATCGCGCAATGCCGATGCTATCCGCAACTGTGCCGCAATGCGTTTGTTCACGACCGGAAGAGGCGCTTCGGGATCGTTAATGATCCGCTCAATCGCGATATCGAGTTGTTCGATGAAACTCGTATTAGCCATTGGTGCTTTCCGTCCGCTTACCTTGCAGTCGGCCAGACCGCTCAAATTCCATAGTGCGAAGATTCTGCAGCGCTCGGAACTGTAGTTGTTTGATAGCCCCCTCCGATCGTGACAGCGCCTCCGCCACCTCGCGAATACTCTTTTCCTCCGCGAATCTAAGTAAGATCACGCGACGCTGATCGTCCGGCAATCGTTCAACAAGCTCAAAAAGCGCGGCTCGCTGCTCGATTTCTTCAATGTCTTCGATCTCAGTAGAACTTACCTCGATGTCCTTTGAGAGGCTCGCCAGAGCTTTCTCTTTAGATGTCTTGTTAAACTTATCGATGATCGTATTGGACGCGATTTTGAAGAGCCAGGCAGCGAAAGGAGCGCCGCGCCATTCAAACCGCGGAAGCGCCGCCAGAGCCTGGTGAAATACCTCTGATGTCAGATCTTCGATTTCATTCCTGTCGCGCACCCGCCGCGCGATAAATGCGTAAACTCGGCCAAAGTTAATCTCATAAAGCTCGGCAAAGCGCGCGGGGTCCTTTTGAGCGGCTTCAATAAGGAGTCGCTCTGTGTCCGCCAGTGCGGGAGCTTGCGTTCTGGGTTCCCGACGCGCCATCGTTGTCTAATGCTATAAGCCCTGAAGAACGGAAAAAGTTACGCGCAAGGGAAGTTTTTTGAAACTTTATCGAGGATTAATAAGAGGCGGTCGCGAGTCAAACCCCAATTCGCGCTCAAGGTTGTTCGCCGCTCGTAACAACAGTGCCTCATCGAAATGTTTACCAAGCAGTTGTACGCCGACCGGCAACCCCTCTGAGGTCACGCCACACGGCAGGCTAAGTCCCGGAATTCCAGCAAGGTTCGCCGTGATGGTGTAGATATCGGACAAGTACATCTGCAGCGGATCTGAAGTCTTCTCATCGAGCCTAAAAGCAGGAGTCGGAGAGGTTGGGGTCGCGATCAAGTCGCACTGAGAGAAGGCGATCCTAAAATCACGCTCAACTAAAGATCGGACCTTTTGAGCCTTGCCGTAATACTGGTCGTAATATCCTGCCGACAATGCATAAGTTCCAAGCATTATTCTTCGTTTAACTTCGGTCCCAAAACCTTGATCGCGAGTGCGGCTGTACATGTCTTTCAGCGACGCTGCTTCTTCCGCGCGGTACCCGTATCGTACGCCGTCATAGCGGGCGAGATTGGCACTCGCCTCAGCTGTTGCAATCAGATAGTAGACCGGCACGGCGTATTCAGTATGAGGCAGGTTGATGTCGATTATTTCAGCCCCGATGTTTTCAAGCTTGCGAAGCGCGTTTTGAACCGCTTCTTTAACCTCAGCATCCGGGCCCTCACCGAAATACTCACGTGGAACTCCCACTCGCAACCCACGAATGTCCTGGTTTATTGAACTCAAGTAATCATCGACCGGATCGTTGCTCGACGTCGAATCCAGCGGGTCACGACCTGAGATGATTGCGAGTATCCGTGCTGAATCCTCGACGCTGTTGGTAAACGGTCCAATTTGGTCTAGAGATGAACCGAAAGCAATCAAGCCATACCGAGATACTCGTCCGTACGTAGGTTTGAGACCAACTACTCCGCTGAGGCTGGCCGGTTGTCTGATCGAACCGCCTGTGTCAGATCCAAGCGCGGCCATGGCCATGCCAGTCGCGACCGCCACCGCAGACCCCCCGGATGATCCTCCCGGCACCCGGCTCAAGTCCCACGGATTTATTACAGGGCCATACGCAGAATTCTCGGTGGATGAACCCATTGCAAACTCGTCACAATTTGTCTTTCCGATTATCAGTGCACCCGCTTCTTCGAGGCGCCGAATGGCTGTCGCGGTGTATGGAGGCTTATAGTTGTACAGAATCCTTGAACCCGCCGTCGTTCTTACGTCCCTGATGACCATGTTGTCTTTGACCGCAACGACAACTCCGGAAAGCACCGGCAATTGCTCGCCTCGTTCGACCGCACGATCGATTTCCGCGGCGCGCGCCAGAGCGGACTCGGCTGTCACCGTTATGAACGCGTTAAGCTCGCCAAGGCTTTCTATTCGGTCGAGCGCAGTTCGACACAACTCGACAGCCTTAACCTCGCCTGCGCTCAGTTTCTTTTGAAGTGAATCGATTGTGATCGTGTTTAAGTCCATCAGGAAAATGGGAGGCGGTATGTATCGGCTTGGTCATCCTCCTATAACACGAGGAACCTTGAAGTAACCTGCTTCCGAATCCGGCGCATTTTCGACGGCAAGTTTCTGGCCGAGGCTGGGTTGCACCATATCATCGCGTTTCGTGTATTCGGTATCACCTTCCCCAGGAGCGCAATGCGACATAGGGTCTATTTGTTCAGTGTCGATTTGGTTCAGCTTTTCGACGTGTTCAATTATTGAGCTGAGTTGCGCGGTGAAGAGTTCGGCCTCTTCGGGCGTTAGCTCGAGCCTGGCTAGCTCCGCAATTTTCTCAACGTCGCCCCTGGTAATTGGCATAGCTGTTTCGGGATTATAAGGAAGCAATTTAAATGCGAGCAAGGTAACGACGCCGCACAGACTGTCTAGTCTTTGGGGTTGGGGTTTTGGATTCGCAATTGCGGGTTGGAGATTCGGGTTGAAGGGGTTCGGATTACAGATCCTAACCCCCAATCCCGAACTCCCAACCCCACCTAGACAGTCTACGCTACACTGAAGCTATAATTCAGCCTTTCCAATCTCAAGTGCGAGGAAAAACATGCCATCTTTAGTCGGTCTGATAATGGGTTCCAAATCTGACTGGGAGACGATGTCACACGCGGCTCAAACTCTCGAGACTCTCGCAGTTCCTTTCGAGGTTAGGGTGCTCTCGGCGCATCGCACCCCGGATCAGCTGTTCGAGTATGTTGAAACCGCCGAAGGACGGGGCATCGAAGTGATCGTCGCGGCTGCGGGCGGTGCTGCCCACTTAGCCGGTGTCGCAGCGGCGAAGACTCTGCTCCCCGTGCTCGGAGTTCCAATGGAATCCAAGTCGCTCAACGGATTAGATTCGCTTCTGTCAATGGTTCAGATGCCTGCTGGAATTCCGGTAGGGACGCTGGCCATCGGTCGTGCCGGAGCCGTCAACGCCGCTTTATTTGCAGCTGCAATAATCGGAATCAAACGTCCAGAAGTACGAGCGGCAATCAAGAAGTACCGGGACTATCAGGCTCAGGCAATATTGGCCAATCCCGATCCGAGAGAATCGTGATTACCCTTATTTCTGTTCGTTCTTGGATTGACCAAAGGGTTTGGTAAAGAAGTCCTTCAAGCTGGTAGTGATTCCGGCAGGGGCTTCTCCTCCGCGCACGACTAATACCGGGCACTCCGAGCGGTTGACGATCTCTCTGGTAATGTTTCCCATAATGTAGCTTCGGAGGTTTCCGCCTTCTGGTGATGAGCCAGTCACCACCAGGTCGTAGTCCCCGCGCCGGATCTCCTTGAATACCTCACTGATCACCAGCCCATGCCGTAACCTGACGTCAGTTGAAACCCCGCGCGCTTCAAGGGATTCCTTCTCCCTTCGTAAGTTTTGCCCCAAAACTGAGCTGGAATGCAGCAGGAGGTTAATGTCCTCTTCCATTCTGATCAGATCGGTGTAAACGGCGGGCGGCTCCGCCATTACGTGAAATAATGTAATTGATGCTCCGGCAGCATGTGCCATGGCGCCCGAAAACTCGACGGCGCGATCGATATATTTTTCTCCGCCGCTGCAAACAAGAATGCGCTTGAGACTGTCGCGATTGCCGATCACCACAAGCACCGGAGGAGCGACAGCCTTGATAATCTTATAGGCCTTGGCTGACATCAGGAACGGTCCGCGCGTGCCTTTGCGCACTGCGCCGATCACTACGAGGTCATACGTGGTTTCTTCTGTTCGTTTGACAATTTCCTCAATGGGCTCGCCGGCTTTGGTTATGACTTCTGCGTTTACGGTGTACTGCTTGAGCAGTTGCTGGGCTCGTCGCAAAGATTCAAATGCAGCATCTTCTTCTCCGGGCTTCTCAGTAATTCCAAGGATGGTTGTCTGGGCACCGGCATTCCCGGCGATAATGCCGCCGAAACGGACAGCATTCTCAGCCTGAACGGAACCGTCTGTGCAGATCAAGAGTTTCATAATGAACTCCAGGAATTCATCGAGGGCAACGCAGGAATTGTCGCCGAACTTGTTTAGAAATGGATCATATAGCAACGGAGGCCAATTCATGAAGGTGTTAGCAGACGTAAAACAGACCAACAGACATCCAACGAGTTGCTCTTGCTTGTAAAAGTCGACCTGTGCACAATTAAGAGCAGTAAGTTACGGAGATTAAAATGCAGCAAAAAACACTTCGCATCGCTCTTATTTTAGTTTTTGTGTGTTCATCCGTTTCCGCCTTTCAAACCCGATCACAGAATGCGGCGCCTCCGGGAATGTCTGAAATAATAAGGCGGTTTGCCGACGCGGAGAGCCTGAATAGGACGGCAAGAAACAACTATACATTTACTCAGGACTTTGATGTGTTGACAATCGGTGAAGCCGGTTCAGTAACGGGCCGATTTCATCGTGTATCGGATATAGTCTTTGATGACCGCGGAAATCGTTTCGAAAAGATCACTTTTTTCCCGCCACCGACTTTGACTGAATTACAAATCACCAACGAGGACATGCAAGATCTTGCCGGTGTGCAGCCATTCGCCCTTGCGACCGAGGATCTTTCAAAGTACCAGATCGATTACGTCGGCAAAGAGAAAATCGATGAGCTGAATACTTACGTCTTCGATGTCAAACCTAAGACTTTCGTAAAAGGCGAGCGGTACCTCCAGGGACGTATTTGGGTCGATGATCAAGACTTACAGATCGTAAAAGTGAAGGGCCAGGCGGTTCCAGAGGTTGAAAAACAGAAGTTCCCTCATTTTGAAAGTTATCGAGAAAACATAGACGGACGATTCTGGTTTCCAACGTACATCTATGTTGACGACGTGCTTGATTTCAAAAAAGGACCCTCCGTTCACGTCAAGATGGTGGTGCGCTTCACGAATTACAAGAAGTTCACCGGCAGGATTCGAGTTGCCGATGAAGGCGAGGCTGCCTCCGAAGAAGATGTGAAAGCAGCCGAAAAGAATAAACCCGGCGTAAAACCACCTGACCCGCAACAACAGAAACAGGATCCGAAGAAACCAAAGAAGCCTTGATGAATGGAGCTCGACACAGGATCGGCTCTGATTGCGACCTCTATCATCTCGACGGGAGACTTCCGGTCTGAATCAAGTACACTGGCCCTGGTCGGGTTCACCTCAGCTTTCTGTAAAAGGTTTCACTTGGATTTTTCTGTCTATAATCACAACTGCAAGGCGCTTCCCCTAAAGCGATGAGCACTGTCGCACACTCAACTGTCACGCCACAGCTCTCAAGAACATTACTGATCTACGGACTGATTGCGTTCCTCGCATCGCTGTCCATTTATTGCTTCACTCTCGCGCCAACAGTCACACTGGTAGACAGCGGCGAATTAATCGTCGCAGCAAAATCACTCGGTGTGGCACACCCGCCTGGATTTCCGCTTTATGTAATGCTCGCACATCTGGCTACACTGATACCGATCGGTAGCATCGCATTCAGAGTTAATTTCGCGTCGGGCGTCTTTGCCGCACTAGGAGCGGCAACGATCACGGCGGCGAGTTATCAAGCGTTGCTCAACAAACTGAGATTCACAACAAGCAAAGCGATAGCAAAAGAAGAACGCAGTAAGAGAGGAAAGAAGAGCCGTACGCAAGCCCATGCCGCGGACAACAAAGCCACTCCGGACAGAGTGATCTTTTTAAGCTCAGCTTTAGTTTCAGGTTTGTTCCTGGCTTTCTCTCGCACATTCTGGGCTTATGCGACGATAGCTGAAGTCTACACGCTCAATTCACTTTTGGTCCTTGTTATCTTTCTACTGATGTTCCGATGGCGTTATGGTTTCATTGGTCGAGAGGGCTTAAAGAAATCACCATCGAAGCCCTCACCGTCGAAATCGACCTCCACTCGGGGACCCGGCGAGACGGACGGCTCAAACCAACCACGACCAGCTTCCGATCGATTGCTCTATGTAGCGGCTTTCGTGTTTGGCGTTGCGCTCGGCGTTCATCACGTAACCGTCGGCTTGATGCTGCCGGCGTTAGCTATCCTGGTATTCAAGACGCGAGGTATTCGCTTCTTTCTTAGCAAACGACTTCTTTATGCGGCGTTATTCTCGGTTGCTGGGCTTTTGCTGGTTTACTCTTATCTTCCAATTGCTGCCTCTCGATCGCCGATAATGAATTGGGGTGATCCACGGACGTTTCAAAGACTTGTATGGCAGGTCACAGGAAAGCAGTACCAGGTATTTATCTCGTTCTCATTGAGTTCAATTGTCAGCCAGTTCGGTGATTTCATAAAGCTTGCTGCGAATGAGTTCGGCCCGTGGTGGCTGCCGGTAGGACCCGCACTGGCTATTTCTGGTATTTACGCACTCTTTCGTCAAGATAGACCGATGTTCTGGTTTCTGATTTTGGCGGTCACCGCAGATCTCGCTTATTCGCTGGGCTACGATATCGCAGAGGACAAGGACGCTTACTATCTCCCGACCTTTATTGCATTGGCGATCGCTATGGGATTCGGTGCCGAGTGGGTAATTGATAGAGTCTCGCTACAACAAATCGCAGGTAAACCTGCAGCCTCTGTTGTTGCTCTAGTTCTACTCCTGACACCGGCTTTAGGAATTGCAGGTAACTGGCCCTATAACGATCGCAGCCGGTACTTTATCGCGCACGACTACGTCGAGAACATCTTCTCTACCATGGAACGCGGCGGTATGTTGCTAACTCGAGACTGGCAAGTTTATTCACCAATGCTATACACCAGTGTCATCGAGCGTCGTCGCAACGACGTTGTTGTCCTGGATGTCAACCAACTTCGTCGATCCTGGTACTTTGATTACCTTCGACAAGTTTATCCTTCGACTATTGATCAGGCGAAAGACAAAGTCGATGCATTCCTCGAAGATCTGAGGCATTGGGAGCAGGATCCAGACTTGTACCAGCGCGATCTAATGCTCAATCAACGTATCAACTCGAGGTTCTTTGAAATGATTCTTGCCTTCGTTTCAAATCACCTTCAATCAGGACCAGTGTATGTGACCATCGATATTGCCGGAAATCGCGATGGCCAGGATTCTGAGTTGACCAAGTCGCTCGTCTCAACATATCAGTTAGTCCCACAGGGTCTGGTCTTCCAGGTAATGAGCGAGCGCGATTTCAAGCAACCCTCTGATGCCCAGATCGAGACGCGCGGACTGGCGGATGGCACGATCAAATTCGGCGGCGACGACGTAGTCACCCTTAAGGTCTTCCCGGTTTATGTGAACATGTTGTACAACCGAGGTCGATATCTGGCGGTGAACGGAAGACACGAGCAAGCTATCGAGTCCTTTAAGCAGGCTCTGGCGCTGAATCCAAGGTTTGCGCTTGCTCAACAAGCCTTGAATGAAAGTACATCTGCGGTAGGCAGAGGGGTCGCAGCAAAACCGCAGTAGACCGGGACGCGACCGCTCTTGCTGAGTCCCAGGCCAGTTTCGCTTCTCAATCCAGTGATTGATCTTTATAATCATCATCTGCCTATGTCGAGCATTGATTCGAGCGACATCATTCCGGGGCGTTCTCTTAGCGCCGGCGAGATATACATCGAGATGAAGCGCCGACTCGAGCAAGGTGCCTGTGCCGCAATGGCGACCGTGGTAAAGACCCGTGGATCGACGCCACAACAGGTCGGCGCTAAAATGGTGATCTTTGACGATGGCTCGTTCATGGGAACAGTCGGCGGTGGATGTGTCGAAGCCGACATCTGGGCGGAAGCTCGTGACGTTTTGCGGACGGGCAAAACGGAACTATATCATTTCAATCTCAACGATGATTACGCCGAGGCTGAAGGTATGGTCTGCGGCGGCCAGATGGATGTACTCATCGAGCGTTGGGCCCCTGACGTCGATTAAACGACTCGCCCGATTTATCGCGGTCGTAGTTCAACCATTAGATACACCGCGGACCTCACCCGCTTCAATTTCATTTTGATTCCTGTGCTAAACTCAACATATGTCCGACCAGCGCGTGCTAATAGTCGACGATGAAGAAGCGGCGCGTCAGGGCCTCAGTGAAGTTGTTGGGAGCTGGGGTTACGTTGCCGACACAGCTGCCGATGGCCGCCAGGCTATCGAGCGGGTAGAGAGTTTCGCTCCTCACGTGATAATCACCGACGTGGTGATGCCAAACCTCGATGGCTTCAAACTACTTGCTCATCTCAAGACCGAGCATCCGGAAGTCTCCGTAATCCTGCTAACAGGACAGGGATCGGTAGACGCAGCGATCCGCTCGGTCAAAGAGGAGGGAGCTTTTTACTACTTTGAAAAGCCGATCGATATGCGAAGGCTTCAGCTGGTGCTCAAAAAGGCGGCCGAGTACAGCAGCGCTCGGCGCGAAAATGAGCTCCTCAGACGCCAACTTCGCCAGTACGGAGCATTCGGAGATATGGTTGGCGCAACCGACGCGATGCGCGAGGTCTACACCGTAGTCGAACAGGTAGCTCCGAGCTCAGTCTCCGTTCTGGTAACTGGAGAATCGGGCACCGGCAAGGAAATGGTCGCTCGAACCATTCACAAGCTAAGTCCTCGCGCCAACCAGCCCTTTATCGCAATCAACTGCGCCGCTGTTCCGGAGACTCTGATGGAGTCCGAGCTCTTTGGGCATGAAAAGGGTGCATTTACCGGAGCAGCCAACCGTCGAATCGGCTGCTTTGAGTTAGCCAATAACGGCACTTTGTTGTTGGATGAAATTGCGGAAATGCCGATATTGCTGCAGGCAAAGCTGCTGCGTGTGCTTGAAGATGGAAGACTTCGAAGACTCGGCTCGACGAAGGAGACTAGCGTCGATGTCAGAGTCATTGCAGCGACCAATAAGGATCCTATCAAAGCGGTGCAGCAAGGCTCGCTGAGAGAGGACTTGCTGTACCGTTTGAACGTAATTACAATCAAACTTCCCGCTTTGCGCGACCACCGCGACGATATTCCGTTGCTGGTTCAACACATGATTGAGGAACTGAGTAAGCGTCATAACAAGACTGCGCAGCTCATTTCCCCGGATGCAATGGAATCGCTGTTCAATAGTCCATGGCCAGGCAACGTGCGCGAGCTTCGGAACGTAATCGAACGCGCGGTTGTGATATGCGAAGGCGAACAGATCGAAAAGCGTCATCTGCCGTTCCATATCACCGGCCAAGAACCCTCACCATCCTCTGACGCGGTGATGATACCAATCGGATTGCCCCTCGAAGAGGTAGAGCGTCGCGTAATCCTGAGCACGTTGGCTCGAACCGAACACAACAAAACGCGAACCGCTGAGACACTGCACATTAGCCTCAAGACGCTACATAACAAATTGAAAGCGTACCGAGAGGCTGGTTTGATAAAAGAGGAAGGGTAGCTCCAGGAAGTGGATTGACGCGCTACTCGAATCGCCCAGCGACAAACGATTGGTTTGCCGATTATTCACATGGCCACAACTCTGACAGCTACCAAACAGTTACCGCAGACCGGCGATATTGACGCGCGGGCAAGAGAACAGGAGCCCCACTCGCCAGGCGTCAGACTCGGGGTGCGCGCAAGGCAAATTGCACTCATAACACTTCTGGTAGCTCTTGTTGTAGTCGTCACTACTGCCGTTAACATAGCTAATCTTACTGCGGTAATTATCAGCCGCACGCAGCAGGAGGCCAGCCAGGTATCGGATCAGATTAACTATGCGATCAGTCAGACGCTCGCTCAAAACAGCGCCGTCGCTAAGCGGGATGAGTACACCGCGTTGGTAAGCGAACCCTCGAGCGTCAGAGGCTTGATGGAGTCAACCCTGGTTACATCGCACACTATCGCTTATCTGTATCTCGCAAACGTCAGCGGGCAGATAATCTCGGATTCTGAAGGCAGGTTGGAGCTTGCAGCAAACCGGTATCGGATTGGCGAAGTGCCCACCAATCGTCCAAGTCTGGATCAACTAGCCAGTCAAAGCGGCTACGTTCAACTTTCCCGTATGGTGTTCGGCCCGCCGATCTATGAATACCAACAGCGAATCGAAGAAAAGGATGGGCCGTTTCTGGCCGAACTACATATAGGCGTCTCGGCATCAATGGTCGGAAAGGAATTGATCCAACCTGTAGTACTGAATATGGTCATCGGACTGATAGCCATTCTTGGCGCCGCATTAGTCGCGATCGGTTCTGCCAACTTGCTTCTCCGCCCGCTTAAAGCGATTTCGACTAGCATCGACAGATTAGCGCTCACCGACGCTCCGGGAACAATGGGAGACCTGCCGCAGGATCAAGTGGTAACAGGTGTTACAGCTCGTTTGAGACAGTTGGGAGAGCGACTCGCCGGCGAAAGAAGCGAGCTCGAGATAATGCGCGGCCAGTTGCGCCAGGTAGTCAGCCACCTCGAAGAACGCTTGTTACTTATCAACCGTGAAGGCCGCGTCATTCTGGCCAGCCCCGATGCCGAGCAGACATTGGGACTCAATGATGTCGAACTCGGCGGGCTGCCGATAGATGAAACACTTGGCCGAGATCACCCTCTGGTTGCCACCGTTGAGCGCGCCTTTAGCGAGAGACGGTCTATAGCGCGCACCATTCTGCATCTCCCAGGACAACGTCCGAGGCAACTGCTGGCCACTATTCAATACATCGAGGACGCCGGTGAACCGGTGGGTGCTCTGGTCAGCATGCGCGACTATGAGTCGTTTCAAAAATTCGAGTCACAATGGGATTTGTCGAAAAAGCTTGCCGATCTTGGCCGTATTACTTCAGGGATCGCACACGAAGTAAAGAACCCGCTAAACGCAATGGTGATCCATCTTGAAATACTTAGATCGAAACTCGAGTCCGGAACTTCGGATCCACATCCGCAACTGGAGATCCTTGACTCTGAGATCAAACGCCTCGACCGAGTTGTTCAGACATTTCTCAATTTCACCTGGCCGGTTGAGGTTCATCTTCAACCAATTGATCTGAACAAGATCGTCACTCAGGTGACTGCATTGGCTTCCACCGAAGCACAGGAGAGGGGCGTCACGATCAATAAACAAGTTGAAGAAGACTCCCTTTTGATTAAGGGAGATGCCGACCTGCTTAAACAAGCCCTGTTAAACGTGATCATAAACGGATGCCAGTCCATGTCGGAGGGCGGCCCACTCAAAGTGGCTACTTCTCGAGGCTCAGATGGATCGGCGCGAATAACGGTAACCGACCGTGGCGTCGGAATCGCTGAGGAAGATCAGGAACGAATATTCAATCTGTACTATACAACTAAGAAAGGCGGCAGCGGCATAGGGCTTGCGCAAGCGTTTAGGGCGGTACAACTCCACGGTGGGATGATTCGCTTTGATAGTCACGTAGGGGTTGGGACCACGTTTGAGATCATCCTTCCCGCCGCGGGATGATCCAGCTTCTCTGAGACCGAATAAAAAATCAGCGGCGGCACACCCGGCGAGGCCGAGTTTCATCGGAGTGTTGAACTGACGAAAATTCCGATTTTTAAAGTGCGATTATTCTTTCTTGATTCGTGGAGTTTTTGAAATGTAGGTACAACTCAGTAAGGATTTAACGTCAGCACAAATAGATTTCTTGACTTGGCAAATTACCTATGTTTGAATGCGCGCAGCCAACTTCTCGGCTTGTTGATCGACGCCCCCGTATGATTAGCGGTCGAAGCTAGCAGCTATTCGCAGTTCGAGTCCCTTCGTTACATAAGAATCGAAACAAGGTGCCTTTTAGTGAGTAGAAAGGGTCAATGTGGTATGAAGTCCAGCAGTTTCATCCCAAGTTTTTTCCTTTCCGCGCTCCTGGTCCTGATGTTCACCCAAACAACTGAGGCGACTTCAGCGATAATGCTGTCCGACACAGAATTAATCGTCAACTCACGGCTGATTGTAACGGGCAAAGTCGTTTCCGTGTCTAGTGATTGGGACCCCGCAGGCACCATGATCTGGACGTACGTCGAGATCCATGTCGACAGAATGTTAAAAGGACACCCTCGCGAGACGAACATCGTGCTAAAGCAGATGGGCGGAGAGGTTAACGGCTTTGGCGTGCGCACCTTCGGACAGCCTGAATTCAAACGAGGCGAACGCGTCCTTCTCTATTTGAATAGCGGCGTTGATGGCACACTCCACTCAGCACATAGCTTCATGGGAACTTTCGCGATTAGAAGTGATTCATCGGGAATCGAATACGTTGAGCGTTCAGTGAACTCGCGTGAGGTCGAGTTATTAGACCGCGCAGGCAATGGAGAGGTAACAAACCGGGCAGCTTTAGAAAGCTACTTCAGAATGATTCGACGAGCGCTGAAGACGGAAGCACCCCGGATCGCTGCTGTCGAAGCCGCGTTGAGCGCGCAACCCCTGGTCGCGGTTCCTCTTGAGTATTCGAAAAGGCAAAAAACATCTGGCGGTTTTTCACCCGAGTTCTCGTACGTCGCTGGTCCTTTGCGGTGGATGGAGGCAGACTTTGGGCAGCCGGTACGTTACTACGTTAATCCAAACTCATGCCCGGTTGCAGGGGGAGGATCTGCCGAGATCGCTCGAGCAATGTCGGCATGGCCAAACCAAAGCGGGGCTAATATCCAGCTTCAAGTTGCGGGTCAGACGGGTAGTTGCGGAAT
Organism: Blastocatellia bacterium; assembly: GCA_035258805.1. Lineage (GTDB taxonomy): Bacteria > Acidobacteriota > Blastocatellia > UBA7656 > UBA7656 > Onstottus_A. The sequence continues at coordinate 40,080 of DATFWY010000242.1, forward strand.
TTCGTTCGACAATAGAAATACGATCTCATTCGGCGACTGCATGAATCAATTGGACCCTCCGATTGGTGGTTGCTCCGGGGTTGTTGGACAGACGACGGTTGCCTGGGTCAACGAAAGCAAGACTGTCGGCGACACGACATTTAGCAAGCTTATGGAAGCAGATACCGTGTTCAACAGAGGTATGGATTGCTTCCTTTCGAATTCTGCCAATTTCGCGGAAGTTATGTGTCATGAGTTAGGTCACTCTATAGGACTCGGACACTCCTCAGACACGGCAGCCATCATGTGGGTGACGGCTCATGGACGGGGGCGCGATGCCAATCTCGGCGCCGATGACAGGACGGGAGTGCTGTCAATCTATCCTTCAATAGGCGGACCTGGTCCAGGTCCTGGAGGGGGAACACCAGTCAGCATTACAACACTCAGCTTAACCGATGGCGTTCAAGGTCGCCGATACACGACGCAGTTGCAAGCCTCGGGAGGCGTTGCGCCATATCACTGGGCCATAGCGGGGGGCAATTTACCTTCGGGCCTTGCCATGTCGACTGATGGAACAATCGATGGAACCCCTAACTTTGTGGGCTCATTCAGCTTCATTGCTCAAGTGATTGACTCCGGCAATCCTGCCCGCACCGATTCGAAAGTGTTCACCATAGCGATTAGTTCGGGAGGGGGATCCAGTATTGTGCCGACGATCAGCAGCATCAAGGTCAAAGGAATAAAGAAACTTTGGCTGTTCGGACAGAATTTCCGGGCTGACTCCCTGGTAGCGATCAACGGAGTGTTATTCCAGCCAGTTATATTTCAAGTGGAAGGATCGTTGACCGAAATCCTAACTAAAGGAAGGCTAAACCTTGGCCCGGCCGGAACGAATGTCGTCGAGGTGATCAACACCGATAACAGATCCGCGCCTTTTGTCTTTTAATCCTGGAGCGAACTACACACCTTCAAACTAAACACAACATAGAGAGACGTTCTGCACGGCGGTGGAAATGTGCTGTGGCTTCTGCTAATCTCTTTCCCCGCAAAGGGCGCTTAGCTCAGTCGGTAGAGCACTGTGTTCACACCGCAGGGGTCACTGGTTCGAGTCCAGTAGCGCCCATACGACTCTCTCTTGCGCGGGTTTCAGAAACGAGTTTATTGCTATGATGAGACGTCCGACGAAGGTAATAAGCAGAAAGGTCGATTCAGTTCGCATAATAAAGATAACCGGGCGTCTTGACCCGGGAGATGGTCCTGATCATCTCTTCGATATGGTGCAGCGTTTTGTAGAGGAGAATGAAGTTAGCTTTTTGCTCGACCTGCGGAGCGTAACTTACATCAGCAGCACGGGAGTAGGCAGCTTGATCAAAGCCTACCGGGCCGTGCTGAAAAAGAAGGGGCACGTCAAATTACTTTCCCCTTCGCAATCGGTGAGAAATATCCTGGCGATTTCTAAACTTGATGGCGTCTTTGAGATTTACTCTGACGAAAAAGATGCCTTGGCGAGCTTTTCGGGGAACAAGAGCTGATCTGGCTACGGCTTCTTGTCCTTTTTGGGGGGAGGCTGCTTTGATTTCTCCTGATTGCCTTTGTCCTTAACAACCGGCGGCCCCGGCGTACTCTTCTTGTCATCCTTATCTTTCTTCTGTGCGACAACTACGTCGGCGCCAAACGGCGCGGTGGTTAGAGTGGTTGCACCGAACAATGAAAGAGTAATTATAATGACGAACTTCTTCATACTGCCCACCAATTTCGCTCTAGAATAGCACCAACCGGGCCAGTGCAAAACCTCTTTTTCGCCGCTTCCGACTGGCCTTGTCCATCTCCGGCTGTTGTTATCGCAACCATCATTCCATTTCCCTGCATATCACAAATAAAACAATAAAGGGACTTAAGTCCCGCATACGGTCACTCTATCTCTGGGGCTGCTAACCTTTCAGTTTAGTTACGCACGTTTTAGTGCATAAATATGATGACTGTTTCTGCCGGCTACGTTGTTAATTTTCGAGGAATTTGAGGCTCGGAGCCCGCAAAACGTGGCGTGGACAGAACACCCTCAAGTGTCAAAAGGGCTCACTTCTTTCGTTTGATGACCGCTTCTTTTAGCTGCTTGCCGGCGCTGAACCTCACGGCTTTTGTGGCGGGAATTCGGATTCTCTCCGCGGTGTACGGATTGTGTCCGCGACGAGCCTTTCTATGCGAGACTGCAAACGTTCCAAAGCCTACCAGCGTCACCTTATCGTTCTTTCGCAGGCTATCGGCAATCGCTTCTTTTACGGCATTGATAGCTCTCTCTGCCTCGGCCTTGCTGATCGAGGCCCGCTTTGCAACCTTCTCGATCAAATCGCCTTGATTCATTGCCCCTCCCCAAATATCGTAGTTCGTTGCCGAACGAACCCAATATGTAGTGCTACTTTCGCGCGTTTATAACATTCGCTTTCTATGCTGTCAATAAGTTTCTTTTGTAGGTAAGCCCTGGAATAAACTCTGGCAGCCATATTCGAGGTTCCTCTCATGCAGACCGATGCGCGCCTGTGCCTGAATCGATTTGTAATATTACTTTCATATTCTCAGCCACCGAAGCCGCTTCAAATGCCTCGAGTCCTTCATCCAGCGTAAATCGCTGACTTATCAAACGGAGCAATTTCTCCTGGCTTTTCGGAAGCATTTCAATCGCCGGCTGAAACCTCCCGCAACGCGAGCCCACTATCGTCACCTCGTTGACGACCACTTGTGACATATCCACCGAGGTAAGTCCGTGGTGTGTCGATTTGAGTACAATAGTACCCCTGGGTCTCACCATCCCCAACGCGGTCGTAAGCCCATCCGGCGACCCGCTCGCTTCGATAACCACGTCATAGCGTTGATTCATTGGCAATCTTGCAGCATTCTCAAGGCAGACCTGATCAGCTCCAAATTCTTTGGCTATCTGTAGCTTGGCTGGATGCCTTCCAATTACCGACAACGAGCCGACTGTATCTGACAACGCGAGCACGATGAGTTGAGCCAGTTTTCCATCACCGATTAAGGCAATTCGATCGGACGGCTTGACGCTAATCTGTTCAAGGATGTTCAGGGCCGCAGACAAGGGCTCCACGAAGATTGCCGCTTCATCTGTTATTGCCTGAGGTAACCTGATCAGATTGCGATGCGGAAGCGAAAGAAACTCAGCGAACGCGCCATCGCGACCTTTGATTCCAAGGACTGTCCGAGCAACACAGTGGCGTGAATCGCCCCTGGCACAGTCACCACAAACTCCGCAACCAGCGTTGATTTCACCGACTACTCGCTCGCCGACGAGTGAGCTATCGGGTGATTCAATTACACGCCCAACAAACTCATGGCCAGGCGTACCGTGAAAGTTTGAATAGCCCTTTACGATCTCGAGATCAGTATTGCAAATACCAGCACAGATGACCCGGACAAGCGTTTCACCCTCGCGCTGAGGCGCGGACGCGTTACGCACGAACTTGAGGTTGCCGTCAAACCTGAGAGCTTTCACACTTGAATTCGATCAACGTGTAAAGAGGAATGCGTTTGATGTATTGCCGCTGCCGGCTGGTGTTTCGACCCGAACAAGCAGGCTGCCTCGCTTTACGAGCTTCCTGAGTTTCTTTTTACTTGCGTAGAAGATTGTGTCTGTGCCATCTGGAAGCGGAGGACCGGCGGTGAATATATTCGGAAGCGCGATGTCTTCACCGTCGAGCTGAACGGTTACTGCAGCATTGCTTGCGTGAAATCCGGAGCCCGTTATCTTCAATGCATCGGTACCGTCGGGGGCTGGCGTATACTCGACGCCGGTGATAGTTGGGTAGCCCACACGAATCTTTAATGTTCCGCCGCTTCCCTTCCCGCTCGCAACTATTAAGTAAGGCACTCCCACAGTTGCTGAAAAAGTAACTACCGAACGATTTGACTTATCCGGCGGATTTCCAAAATCATCACTGCACGCCACTCGCGAGAGCGACCCACAGCTTCCGGTATAAACGCTGACGACCGTATTGTAGTCGCTCATCGTCGTTTCTATTCCATAGACCGTATTCACTCCCGGAGTAATTGAATACCAGACCGTGTGCGTGTCTGAACCACCGGTGCATGAAATTGGATCGTTCGGTGATGAGGTCGCGCCAGTCGTGTCAAGAACATCAGTGAAAATCGAGGAGGCGATTGTGCGCGGGTTCGAACAATCATCCCCCGATCCACCGATGGGCGGAGGCCCTGACGTCCCAAAATCGAGTTGGCCGTAGCGAATCTCCTGCTTGCCGTTTCGCATATCCGTCCAGAGGATGTGCGCCTTGCCTTTGGCGGCAACAAGGCCAATATAATCTCCAATCCCAATCGTGCTATTGTTCGAACCCACTACATTTGCTTGAATTCGAGGATCGGAGGCCGCCGAACTCAAGCGTTTGTTCTCTTCAAAATGCAAACCGCCATCAGTCGATCGCGTGAAGTACGTGTTCATTAGAACCGATCCTGGATCATCGCGCCGATCGTAGAACGCCAGCTCAACCGCGCCATCCGTCGAATCGACGCTGAGCCAGGGGAAGAACTGATCAGTACCGCTGTTATCGTCATTGACACGAACAGGCAAGCTAACGTCTGGAAGGGTACCCGCGTGCGGAGTGATCCTTCGAAGAAAGATATCCGTATCGCGCCCGTTGATCGTCTCAGCCCAGGCAACATAGACCATACCGCGATTCGGACCGGAGCTGCGATCCACATCGATAGTCGGAAAACTATTTGACCGATCTATTCCAGTCAAGAAGAACGACGCGTTAGGCCCTTCGAGATTTCCTACATAGTTATGAACAATGGTATCTATGGACGCCAGTCCTGGCAGGAACGTGTCACCACCATCTGTCGAAGCGTTGAACAACAAACTGCGAGCCGGCATACCGACCCACGCCGCGTAAAACTCGCCGTTTGGTCCAATCGCCAACGCGGGCCCTCGCATATCACCCGCGTGACTGATAGTGCGAGGCTCAGAAAAGGTCGCATCCGTCGGGCGCCGCCGTGCTAACCTCACAACTGTGGCGCTCTGATTGTTTTCATCCGGACCAGTGCTCGTCCAGACCGCATAGAGAGTCCCCTTGAACGGGCTGGACGGTGATACATCAACCGTGAGGTAACACTTATCTGCTCTCCTGATAACCGAACTGCCGATATCCTTTACAACCGCCTTTGGATCCTTAAAAGTCCTGCCGCTATCTGTCGATTTGAAAACGTAAACTCCAGAATCGAAGCTTGAGTTGTCGAGCATCAACACACAAAGATAAAAATTGCCGTCAAGATCGGCCGCAACAGAGGGATCCGTCGCGCGACTCCAAAGTTTTTCAGGAGTTTCAAGACCTATTTGACCGGTTCCCCACGAACGGCCGCCATCAGAAGAGAAGTAGTAGTCGACTAGAGTGTCACCCCTGCCCGCAGTCCCTCCTCCCCTAATCACCTTGGAGGCGCCGACTATTATCCGGTCGTTTGACGGACTGACAGCGATCGAAGTTTCATCGCGTGGGTCAGGGTCTGCTGACGGGCTCGCGATGATTTCAAAAATGGAAGGAGTCGCGTCTGCTCTGCCAAAGCCGTTGAGCAGTGTAGAACCTACGAGTAGTACGCTTAACAATACCGCTGTTGCCTTGATCTGCATTTCCTTGATCTTGCCGTCGGACTGACTCGCTGGCAGTCGAATTCTTCCACACGCTCGGGGCCTTCGCAAGGAGGAGGACTCGCAGGAGGAGGACTCGCAATCTTTCAAAAGAGAACGAGCACGGCTATACTCGGACTCACTTCTGTCGGGGAGAACGAATCTGAAAAAACAACATTATCATTTGATCGGGATCTGTGGTACAGCCATGGCCTCGCTTGCGGGAATGCTGGTTGAGCAAGGGCATGAAGTCACGGGTTCTGATGAAAACGTCTATCCTCCAATGTCGCTGGAGCTCGCGCGACTTAAGATTCCAGTCACTGAGGGGTATCGTCCCGAAAACGTTCCTGAGAAACCCGCTATCATTGTCGTAGGCAATGCGATAACTCGCGGTAATCCTGAACTCGAGCACGTCCTTAATAAGAAGCTGTACTACACGTCAATGGCCGCGGTGGTGAAGGAAAACTTTATTCGTGGCCATCACTCGATCGTCGTAGCCGGCACGCATGGAAAAACGACAACTACGTCTCTGCTGGCGTGGGCGATGGAATGCGCGGGGGCGAAGCCTTCTTTTCTGGTCGGCGGCGTTGCTGAAAACTTCAACGCGTCATTCAGAATCACAGATAGTCCGTACTTTGTAATCGAAGGCGACGAGTACGATACGGCTTATTTTGATAAGGGCCCGAAGTTCATGCACTATCTTCCCGACTCTGTCATCTTAAATAACGTCGAGTTCGATCATGCAGATATCTACCGAGACATAGAAGCAGTAAAATTTGCTTTCAGTCGATTGATAAATCTGATTCCAGGCGAAGGACATCTGATTGCCGGATTTGATTCCGAATTGGTCAAAGAACTCTCTGCGCGAGCATTCTGTCGAGTGGAAAGCTTTGGCATCGATGAGGATGCTCGATGGCGCGCAGATAATGTGAGTTTTTCCTCATTAGGCACTTCTTTTTCCGTTTTGGTTGACGGACGAGAGTTTGGACGATACACGACACCTCTCGCCGGCATGTTCAATGTACGAAACTGTCTTGCCGTAATCGCGGCGTGCGACGTGCTGGGATTCGATCGTTCGGCAGTTGCCAATGCAATTTCGCAGTTCAAGAGCGTTAAACGCCGATTGGAAGTGCGCGGACAAGTCCGCGGTGTTACGGTGATAGATGATTTCGCGCATCACCCAACAGCGGTGCGGGAAACACTCCTGGCAGCGCGCGCGAAGTATCCCGGGCGCAAGATTGTTGCCATATTTGAGCCGCGTTCTTATACAGCACAGATAAAGTTGTTTCAGCAACAGTTCGAAAATGCGCTCGCGGAGGCGGATGAGGCTATAATCGCCCGACTGTTTCATCCTGAAAGGTACACACCAGAGACCGCCATATCGCCCGCTGAGATTCTTGAAAATCTGAACAAGCGCGGGCGGGAGGCCTACTACATACCCTCACCCGACGAGATCGTCGCTCAGCTGGTGCCGCGCCTCAAGGGAGGCGAGGTCCTGGTGATAATGTCGAACGGGTCTTTTGGCGGGATACACGAAAAAATATTGGACAGCCTCGGTGAGCTACACGCCGGCGTGCAAGCGGACCAATGAGCTCGATAACGGTTAGTCGTGAGTTCCGGCGGGCGCATCGGCTACAACGCTTAACCGACTTTTGGGTTCTATTCGTCCACGTAAGACATTCTTGACTGGCTTGGGAAGAAAGAACTCAGCGATTCTGGCGATGCTTTCAACCAGTTCCTTTATATCTCGTTGACCTCTCCAGTGATCCATTATCACGCGATGATCGGCCCGGTTTAGCAGTCTCAGGATTGAGATCGCCAGGAGATAAGAATCATCCACCTGACCAATGAATGGAATGAAGTCCGGAATGATATCAATCGGGACTATGACGTACATAACAATACCGGCGAGAATAGCCTTATCGGCCTGAGAAACCCGTTCATCTCGCAGCAACCCGATCAGCAACGCCATTAGATTGGGTATGAACAAAAGGAGCTCTCGCATAGTTCCAGTCTTGCTGGGCTTTTCTGTCATCCGTGGCCTCCGGAGCTTGAGATCGGCTGTATTGTAGGGCAAAAAGGTCTAAAAGGACAAAAAGGTCGTCAAAGACTGAGGAAGACAGGAACCCCTTCAAGATTCGGCGCCTGGGGGTGAGCCTCGGTTCAGGCCGTTTCTTGCTTTTGATTTTGCAAGTCGCTATCATAATTTTCGATTAAATGGGCCAAGGCGCCTCGTGACAGTCATATTTTTATACAGATTACGTCGGCATCGCCTCAAAGAACGAAGGACTCTAATTCGCTCGCATTTTGAATCGAGGATCTGCGACACGCTCATATGACGATTGAATGCCCCAAGTGTAAATCTCCGGTCGCCCGCGAGGGACAACGCTTCTGTTATCGATGCGGTAACGACTTAAACGCTTACTATGATTCCCTTAACCTAAAGGTGACTCCATCAGGCGCGAATGATCCGCTCTGGGATGCCGCTGCGAGCTCCAGTGAGGAGACGCCGAACTCCAACGACGAGGCGGCTTCGAGTTCCAATACGCCGCAAAACCCTGAGTCCACTCCGGCAAAGTTACCGGACTCCACCGTCGTTCTCGAGGCAAATGCGTTCAAGACCGTAACCGACGCCCCCGAGGCGCAGCCATCGACTGCCAGTCTTAAAATCTTATTGCCCACCGGTGATGTTTTCGACCGAGAGCTCAGCAACGCTGAAACTCAAATTGGAAAGGGCCCTCGTAACGATGTCGTTATTGCGGATCCGGCGGTTTCAACCGCTCACGCAATAATTCGGAGAGAAGGTTCATCCTTTAAGATTACCGATGTCGGAAGCCGTAACGGCACCTATGTAAATGGCGATCGAATCGGCGAGACCCAACAGCTAAACCACGGTGACGTGATCGGAATAGGGTTGTCAAAGCTCACATTCCGAATGGGCGATTACAGCGAAACGGGGGCGATTGAAAAGGGTGTTGTCGACGCAGCACTGAGAAAGTCCGGTCCACTGCCTCTTACCGAGGATTCGCTTGCAGCCGCAGTGGTCTCCGAAGGGCTGGCACCAAAGGCCAAGGTTGACCAAATACGCATCGAATTAAAGGGACGACGACTGTATCAAGCCTTAGTGGAAGAACACGTCGCAAGCGAGGAAAGCTTGCGAGATCTGATGAGCAAAACTTTTAACATTCCGGCAGTCGATTTCAACAACACGAGCATCGACGAAGCAGTGGCTGCTGATTTTCCAGCCAGGCTCGCTCGCGAGGTTTTCGTTTTACCGATATCAAAGGACGGTGAAAACTTCCTTGTCGCAGTATCCGATCCCACCGACACAGTTTCTGTCGAACGGGTAAAACGAGAGGTTCGTTCGCCGGTGAGCCTTCGACTGGCTACCACAACACAGATACGAGAACAGGTTGATCGACACTACGGTCCCAAGCTCATAGGGGTGTTGCCGTCCGGCGACAAGCTCGAGTATCTGATCAACAAACATGACGTGGAAATTGGCAAAGCGCCTCATAACCACATCACCTTGACTGATCCTACAGTCAGTAATACGCACGCGATCGTCACGGCCCGGGAAGGTGGCTATACAATAGTTGACCTGGGCAGCCGCAATGGGACCTTCGTAAACGGAGAGCGATTAGGCTCGCAGGCACACACGCTGCGTCACGGCGACAAGGTTCAGTTGGGTCAGACTGTACTGACATTCAGGAACCCTGGCGAGACCACCGCAAATATTACCGCTGTATTGTCTGGCGAAGCCGTCGAAGAGGTCCGTCGGCGCGCGTCTCTACCGCTCTCTGAACGCGAGGCAATTCGAAAGCAAGAAGAAGCGAGCACCGCGAAAGTTTCGGGCGCCGCCGCCCTGGCAGCTACAGGTCAATCCGAAAGCGCTGCAGATACCGAAGCCGAAAAAAAGAAGAAGAAAAAGAAAAAGAAAGGAAACGACGAACGCCTGCGGGCTGCTTACATCAGCGGTTTGAGCCGGATCGTGGCACAAGTGTTGGGTGTCGTGCTAGCGGTGCTCTTGGCTCTCTATGTCAATTCGATGCGTTCAGGATCGGAGAAGGGGGTTATCGAAACAAGTACTAAGGGCAAAGCCAAAGTCAAAATTGCCTCAGCGGCAGGCGGGAATCGATTCGATGGGGGACCGTTCGATGCTTCGGGTGTGATTGCTGTACCAGGAGGTAATGGCGTTCTCTTCGTCGATAACAATCGACCCGAAGAGGTCCTTTGGATGCAGATCGATGAATCGGGCCATGAAGTGGGCCCGGTTAAAGCAGTACCGCTTGGCGTGAGCGTGGAGGATCCAGAGGGCATCACGTCGGACGGCACTTACTACTATATAATTGGCTCTCAATCCTCGGAAAAAGCGGGCGATCGCAATGCTCTCGTAAGGTTCGCGTTTGATGCTGGCAGCCAGACGGTGCGGAATGCCGAGACGATGACCAATCTGCGTGGCTTCCTGATGACTAATCTGCCCGAGTTAAACACCGGCAAGAAAGCAAGCGAAGGCGGCCTCAATATTGAGGGCATCGCGTGGGATTTCAAGCGTGGCCGGTGGCTGCTGGGTCTCCGCTCGCCTCTTAAAGATGGGAACGCGATGTTGGCAGCCATTAAATTGCGCAACCCTTCCGGACCGTTCTCGGTTGATAACCTTCAGCTTGCCGAACCTAAGCTCATACAACTCAAGCTAAATGACCTGGGTATCAGGGACATAAATTACGACCCGGAATCCAATTCTTTCATGATCATATCCGGCGCGCCGGAACATATGGAGAAGACCCAGTTTACTTTGTGGGAGTGGAGTGGCGAGCCGTCTGGTTCAGAATCGGGGCTTCGGAGTTTGCAGGACTTTGATCCCAAGTTGAAGCCTGAAGGCATTACGCACGTCGAGCTCGGCGGTCGGAAGTTCCTGTTCGTCGTTTGCGACGTCAGCGCTTATTTAAAGCTGGACTATTCCGAAGGGCAATAGCCTTTAGATCTCGCATTTTCGGCGAGAAAAGTGTTGCGCATTACCGTCCGTTGTACTAAGATCAATCCCGTCCCCTTCAACAACATCACAGCCTGTTCCACTTTTGGCTGTGCCCCTTAATCATAACTTCATTATAGGAATCTTAGGTCGATCTTCAGGCGATGATGGATCTTGCAGCCACCTTCGGATAGTTGATCCTCGATGGAGGCTATTTTGGACATTAAATTGTGTGTTTAGACTTATCGCGTAAATCGACCAAATCAGCGCGTGCATCAAGCGCGTGGAAAAGGAGAGATCCACACTACAGTTCCAAGGCCATGACTCTAATCAGCGAGCCGCTGAACCTCACTCCCAATCAAACCGCTAAGATCCTCATTATCGATGATGAGCCAGGCGTTTTGTCGGTGCTCAAATCTCTATTGTGCAGCACCCACGACTGTAAGACTGCAACGAGCGCAGTCGAAGCAATCGAGTACTTAAAAGAGGCAACGTATGATCTGGTCCTGTCAGACATAATGATGCCGGGCATGAGCGGACTGGAGCTGCTTGCGGAAATTACAAAGTTGTCTCCCGACACGGTTGTGATCCTGATCTCCGGCAACTTCAATATCCAAAGCGCAATAGAGGCTATGAGACGTGGCGCCTTCGATTATGTGACCAAACCCTTCAATCTTTCCGACGTAGAGACGGCGGTAGCGCGCGGCTTGCGGCACCACTGGTTGCTCAATGCCAATCAGCAATACGAGCATCACCTGGAGGATCTCGTCCATCTGCGAACCAATGAGCTGACTATAGCGAATTCGAACCTGAATTCGACTCTCGAGAAGCTATACCTGAATTACCGCGCAACACTGCGGGCGCTTGCCGCTGCCCTCGAAGCCCGGGATGTAGAAACGAAAGGCCACTCCGAGCGAGTGGTCTCGTACTGCCTCCGGTTAGGAAAGCAGATCGGTTTGAACGATCGACAATTGATAACCCTCGAGAACGGCGCTCTCCTTCACGACATCGGCAAAATAGGCGTGCCGGATGGGATCCTTCTCAAACGTGGCGCTTTGACCGAAGAGGAATGGCTCCATATGCGTCGCCACGTAGACTACGGCGCACAGATTATTCGAGGAATAGATTTTCTGGAGGGAGCAGCTGAAATCGTCGCTCAGCACCATGAGCGTTACAACGGCAGCGGCTATCCAAATCAATTAGAGGGCGTTGACATTTGTCTCGGAGCACGTATATTCGCGGTGGCGGATGCAGTTGATGCTATGACGTCGGATCGGCCATATCGTGCTGCCCGCTCTTTTGATGATGCGGCGGAAGAGCTCATTCGATGTTCAGGCGCACACTTCGATCCCTACGTCGTTACTGCGTTTACCGAAGTTCCAATCGATTCCTGGCGCGAGATTCGCCAGTTGTCGACTGAACCCGGTCTGACAATGAAGGACACCAGGACTGGGGTCGATATTCGCTACTCCGTACTTACAATGTCCGGAGATCGCTTGACTGCGGACTGGAGCGAACGAGAACAAAAACTTCAGAGGTGAGATGAACTAGCCGTTCGTAAGTGGGAACCCCTTCGGCGTGGATTCAAATCAATAGTGCTCGCCTGTTTACTGTTCCCATACGCCTATGAGTCTCTCGTTAATAAAACGGACATTTCAGGCGCGCGAGAACCAGTCACTGGGGTGTACGCTGGTCGATAAAATCGCCTCACTCGCCCAATCGTCAGATGATCTCAACATAGCGCTTCGATTGTGCGCCGACGAAATCGGCCGGGCGCTTGGTCTGCAACGGGCTGCAATTCTTCTTCAACAAGACAGCGGGATACGACTTGCGGGTGACTACTGTGCAAGCGAAGTCGGGCCAATTCAACGTGAAAAGCTCAGACAGCTCGACATTGATCTAATCGAAAGGCTTGAAGGCCAAACCTTTATCACTGAAATAACCGATGCTGGATCTGATCCACAGGTGCGCAGGCGGTTAGTGTCGGCGCCAACGCGCGATGAGGACACTTCTATAAGATCAGTCTTGATCGTGCCTCTGTTAATAGATTCGGACATTGCCGGATCGCTAATCCTTTATCACGGAGAGTGGCGACGATGGTCTTCTGACCAGGAGCACATTGCTCGCGCGGCGGCGTCAACGCTTCAATTGACAATACATCACTTTCGATCACAAGAGACGGCCCGTCGGGCTGCTGACCGTGAGGCACTTACTAATCAACTGTTCACAGCTATCAGAAGCGAGGTCGGCGTAAATGAAATTCTCAAGGTCGCCGCCGATGGCGTCGGTCTCACATTGAAAGTGTCTCGCGTGGTGATTTACAAGCGAAGCGAAGGCCCAAGCGGGGAAGCCTCATTAATTGCTCGTGCTGAATACCGATCGACCGTGCTCGTGCCGGGCATGATCGACGCCGTGCTTGACCTCGACGGAAGCCCGGCTCTAACGCATCTCCTTTCCGGAAATGTGATTCAAGTACCTGACACGAATCAAGGCGATCCGATCGTGAAAGCTATGTCGGTGCGGCTTGGCGTGCGGTCTATGGTGCTGGCTCCAATTAGCTACAATGGACGCATTGATGCCGCAATCGCCCTCGAGCAGTTCGACAATCCGAGAGAGTTCTCCAAAGATGAGATCAAATTGCTTGAGCTGGTAACCGAACAGACCGCGGTTGCACTTTACCAGGCTGAGCTATATCGCGAAACCCAGGACTCCGCCCGCCGCGACGCTCTGATAAGCAAGATCAGTTCTGCGATTTACAGCTCTCTTGACTCAGACTCAGTGCTACGCGCAATTGTGAATGAGCTCGGCGTTGCACTCTCGGTTTGCCGCTGCCGAATGGCACTCTTTCCAAGCCCTCTGCCTGAGATGGTGCCCATCAATCATGAGTACATCGCCGAATGTTGCGCAGATAGATCCTCCGACCTGCACGAAATCCAGACGGTCAACAATCCGTTCCTTCAGGCAGTGCTCGCCCAAGAGTCTCCTATCGCCGTCAGCAATCCGTCGAGCGACCCTCGATTCGGGCCGCTGCACTCTCGCGTTGAATCCGGGAGCGTGAAGTCGATCCTCACGACAGCAATTCGCGTTGATGGAAAACCTATCGGGATACTGAGCCTGCATCACTGTGATCGGGCTCACAAGTGGACCACCTGGGAGTCCGATCTGGTAAGGTCGGTTGCAGACCAGGCCGCAGTAGCAATCCGCCAGGCAGAGCTATACCGAGAAGTTCGCGAATCTGCTCAGCGTGCGTCTCTTGCAAATCAAATCGTCGCATCTATCCGCCGTTCACTTGATCTGAACAAAATCCTGCGGGTGGCAGTCGAAGAAGTTGGCCGCGCCCTGGACGCCAACCGCACTTATTTCAGAAAGCTCGTAGGCGACGAAACCGCTGTGGTAGCCGAATACTTAAGCGATCCTGGTCTGTCTGTAAGGCAGGTCCCCGCCGCTATCGAGGACTACATCTCAACCTATTTGTTAGAGACTCGGAGAACGTTGATCATCGACGATGTGCCGGCATTCGCGGCCGCTCACCCTGAACTTGCCGCGACCGTTGCTGTTTGGCGCATCTCACCCATAAATCTCTCTCAGATTGTGTGTCCGATTTTTGTAAATGACGTTTATTGGGGCTCGCTATCAATAAATCAGACTGATCGCACGCGCAAGTGGACCGCAAGCGAGATAGCGCTCGTCGAAATGGTTGCGGCACAAGTCGAAGTTGCAGTCAGTCATAGCTATCTGTTTCAAGAGACAAAACAGGCAGCCGAGCGTGAAGCGTTGATCAGCCACATAATTCATGGAATCAATCAATCCAATAAACCGGACGAAATTTTTCCGATCGTTACGCGCGAAATAGCTGAGCACTTTGCCGCGGACAAGGTCGTGGTCACCAGGTTTAACGAACAAAGCCAATTATGGATCACCGAATGCGAGTATTCTGAAGGCCGGGCTGACAAGGAGACTCGAAGCTATAGCAAAGAAGACGGAGATCGATTCGATGAGATTGCAGAAAATGGCTTGATCCTATGCAGCGATACTGCGATCGATCCCAGGTTTGATGAAAAAATGCGCGGCCTGCTGCAGGCAGCTGGAACCCGTTCTTTCCTGTCAGTCCGTTTGCCGTATAAGGATGGAACTCGACTAGTCCTCAGCGTAGCGATGAAGTCATCTCCAAGGGTATGGAAGCCGGATGAGGTCGAAATCGTTCACGCCGCCGCCGACCAGGTGGTGATTGCGCTCGAACGTGCCGAGCTCTTCGAATTGGTTTCTCACGGGAAAATTCAGTGGGAAGCGACCTTCGATGCTCTGAGTGACGGAATCTTTATCTTCGATCAGGACGGCATTCTAAGACGTATCAATCAGGCCGCCGCAGCCTTTGAAGGATCGAATATTCGAGATCTGATCGGTCGAAAGTGCTGTACGCTCCTACAGGGAGTCGAGGGCGAAACGTGTCGGGTGGCGCAGGTGATCGAATCTGGCAGACCCGCCACGTTCGAGCTTGTACCCGGTCGCCTGTCACGATCCGTGCTCGTCACGATATCACCATTGTCAAGCGGGTCCAGGACCGAGTCGGGCGACATTGATCCATTGATGAGCAATACAGATGAGCATCCACGTGGAGCTGTCTGTATTGTGCGCGACCTATCCGAATTACGCGCCGCCGAGGCCGTCGCTCGCGAACAGCGCAGTTTCCTGGTGAAACTTATAGAGCACGCCAATGATTCGATTCTGGCATTCTCTCCGGAAGGCCGCCTGATCTGGTTCAATGAACAACTGGTCGAGCACAGCGGATACTCGCGACAGGAGCTCGAAGGAGGAGACTACCGGCTCTTCGTTTTTGGCGATCAGAAAAAGATTGCGATCGAAAGGTTCACCTTAGCGCTCGCCGGTGAAGCGCAAACGTACGAGATGAATGTTACCAGAAAGACCGGTGAAACCAGGGTACTGCTTATTACGTACACTCCGATTTATGATGAGGGACGAGTAACCAGCGTTCTTTCTATCGCCCGCGATATCACCGAAGAGCGCCTCGCCCGCGAACGCGCTGCGCAGGCCGATAAATTGCGCGCACTTGGCCAGCTGGCATCGGGTGTAGCCCACAACTTCAACAACATCCTTGCCGCAATATTGGGACACGCCCAGTTGATAAAGCGCGACTCGAACGACGAGCGAATCGCCGAAAGAATGCAGATCATAGAGCATGCTGCTTTAGATGGCGCGCAAACCGTCAAACGTATTCAGGCTTTCGGCCTTCAGCAAAACGAGTCGATAAACGAGACTGTCGATGTGAATCAACTTGTACAGGATTCGACGACTCTTACTCGGGCGAGGTGGTATGACGAGGCACAGGCTCGGGGGCTAAAATACAATGTTCAGCTCGATCTGCAGGAGGTCGGTTTGGTTCGCGGCTCTGGTTCAGAATTACGCGAGGTGTTTGTCAACGTGATTCTTAATGCGCTCGATGCAATGCCGCAGGGTGGCGAGTTGAACATGACAACGGAATCAAAGGGTAGCATGGTGCTGATCAGTTTTTCGGACAACGGGGTAGGAATGAATAGCGACGTTTCGGATCACGTATTCGAGCCCTTCTTTACAACCAAGGGAGTTATGGGAACGGGGCTCGGACTCGCAGTTAGTTATGGCATCATTGAGCGGCACGGCGGCCGCATCGAAGTAAAGAGCAGCCTGGGAAAGGGTACGACTTTCACGATCACACTGCCACAGGGAGAACCTGTTGAAGCGCAACAGACAAGCAGCGCCGTCCGAGGAAGTCTAATGTAATTACATCTGTGTAATCTGTGTAATCTGCGTCATCTGCGGATGAGCCTTGATCGGTAAGGTACTAGTAAAAGTCTCACCATTCCGCAGACGCCGTAGATTACGCAGAGAAGAGATCAGGAACCAAGTACCTGCACGTCTAAACGCTGAACATCAAATGCTAAACGTCAAGTGCTAAAGGCCAAGTGCTAAACCTCGAACGCTAAACGCAGAACCGTGTTCTGCGTTTGTTCTGCACCTGCTTGTCCCCCTCAACCCACCATTGCTAGAATTTTGTCTCGGTGAAACCTCGCATTACTACTAGCGTTAAACATAAAGACAGGTCGCATCCGTAGCTAGCCCCACGCAGATGCTTGTTAATTCTCAAGACTTGAGGATGGAATCATGAAAAGGTCCCCTGCAATTACCGTCAGCCTACTGCTGGCATCATTTGCCCTTTGCTCTCTTGCGTTCGCACAAGCCGGCGGTGATGTGCGCCGGCGAACTATAGCAATCACCTATCTAAAGGATCCGGTTTCTGTCGTTCTGGCTGGTACGACACTCAGGCCAACCGCAAAAGGCGAAGCGACCGTAGAGAGGTGGCGAAAACGCAACGAGAGCGAAATCGATATCACGATCGAAAACATGATTCCCGCCTTCAATTATGGCGCGGACTACACAACTTACGTTCTGTGGGCAATCACGCCAGCCGGCCAGGTCGACAATCTTGGTGAGTTTCGGCTTTCTGGAAGCAGCGCTCGACTAAAGGCTGCCACTCCTCAGCAGACGTTCGCGATGATCGTAACTGCAGAGCCACACTATCTTGTAAAACTTCCGTCGCGGATGGTTATTCTCGAGAATTTGGCGCCCACCTCCA
Organism: Blastocatellia bacterium; assembly: GCA_035258805.1. GTDB lineage: Bacteria > Acidobacteriota > Blastocatellia > UBA7656 > UBA7656 > Onstottus_A. Next base: position 57,306 of record DATFWY010000242.1, read on the forward strand.
AAAACGTTCAAATACAAGCCTCCGAGATTTATTTCACCGGCGACTCTGGCAAGTTTTATACAGACACAAGCGTGCCGAGTCTGGCCGAAAGAGACTACAACAAAACGCCGATGGAGCTTCTTCAAGCCAGACGCGCGATTCAGATTGCGCGGCTTGCAGACGGAGAACGCCATGATCCCGCCGACTTCACCCAGGCGGTGAATTTGCTGAATCAAGCTGAAGCGGCCTTTCGTCGAGGAGCAAAGGTACACGATGTTGGTCTCATTGCGCGTCAATCTATAAGTCTAGCCGTGCGCACTCGGGATATCTCAGAAGAGCGAGCCCTGGCGGCCGAGCGCCGGGCAGAGATCGCGCGGCGTGATGCGGAAGTGCGTCGCGCAACGGAGAATGCCTCGGACCTTAGCGGCCAGTTGTCAGATACGCAGTCGCGCTTAAAGGCTTCTGAAATTGCTCGCACAAGTGCGCAGGACCAGCTCGATCGCGTTATGCGTGAAGCGGCCGACGAGCGAGCCGAAAACCGGGTGCTGAAATCAGAAAATGATCGGCTTAGGAGTCAGATCGATCGCTTGAGCCAGGATCTCAACGATGCTCGCAACCGGCTAAACGACTTGCAATCGCAATATTCGTCCACAAGTTCGAAAGTAGAAGCATTTGAGCGGGCGGAGCGAGATAAGCAACAAGTAGAAGCTCGACGCAGCGATTTTGCGGCTTTGCAAGCGGGCATCGCCAGTATCGCAAACGTTAAGCCGAGTGCTAATGGATTCACTGCGACGCTGCCGGACACTTTTTTTGTGCCGAATCAAACCACGTTGCACGTAAGAATGAAGAGCAGGATGGACTCCCTCGCAAGCGTGATCGCAGCTCATCGTGATGCCAATTTCATAATTGAAGGCCACTCCGACGCGAGACCAAACGCAGACGGCTTTGCGCTGGCCAGGGCGCAGGCGGTTGCCGACTATCTCGCGGCGCTTGGAGTATCACGCAGCAGTTTCAGGGTCGAATCACGAGGTGCTAATGCACCAGTCTCGTCAAAGAAAACAGTTGCCGCCCGCACCGCAAACCGTAGGGTTGAGCTTGTGTTCATCAGTCCGATGTGAACGTAATGCCTTTGAAGATACTTGCCATAACAGTGTCGTTCCTTTTTGGCTTCACAGCGACCGCGGCCAGTCAACAAGAAACCGCCGAGCAGTTTATCGAAAGAGTCAAGAAGGCAATCGGGAACGATGAGTGGGGTCGCGCCCAAAGTGGCATTAAACACGCACTAAGTCTAAAGCCGGAATCTGCCGAAGCAAATTTTATCGCCGCTCAGGTCTACTGGTATGAGGGTTCGCGATCCCAGGCCACCGACTTTCTTTTTAAGACGATAAAGCTTCAGCCGATTTATCCCGAAGCTCACCTACTGCTCGCAAAATATCTAAAGGAGGAGAAGAAGCTAGACGAAGCTCTTGGTGAGGTAACTGTTGCGATCAACCAGGGCGCCGCTCTTTTCTGCGTACTGTTTGCTTTCAGAAATACGTGCTGCTAAGGGAGATTTCGATTCAGCAAGCAGCTCTCTTGAATCAGCAATTCGCTTCTCCTCCGATTTGCAGCTTGAGGAAGCGTCCAACTTACATCCGAAGATTGCACAAGCGCGGGAGCTTCTTGAAAAACTGAAGAAGTTCTCCGAAATCGAAGCCGCTCAAAAGGGCGCTTACGTAACAATCGCACAGCTTCTCCAACCGGCTTATGCAGACGGTTATACCGAAGAAGCGAGAACTCTAAAAATGCAGGGCGCTGTTCACCTTGGCATACTAATCAATGCGAATGGCGATGTTGAATCCGTAATAATTTTTCGGGGTCTTGGTCACGGATTTGATGAGCGAGCCGTCGAAGCGGCCGGAAAATTGAAGTTCTCGCCCGCAACACGAAGCGGAGTACCTATTAGCCACTGGAAGCAGCTAGTCATGGAGTTTAACTTGCGTTGAAGTGTGCTGGATGGTTGTCTCATTAGCTTGCGTCGCAAGCTTCAAAAGAAACGAACCTACATCCTATTAATAATCTAATTCCACACCTCACCCACCCACATTGAAAAGCCTTTGGCTAGAGTTTATGCTTCGCTTTAGACGAGGTGACCAATGTATTGTCCGAAATGTGCCACTCAGAACAGCGACGACACGAAGTTCTGCCGCTCGTGCGGAAGCAACTTGAGCCTGATTCCTCAGGCGCTCACCGGACAGCTGCCCACAAAATCAAAGCACGGTCGGAAGGACTTCGAACACGGAGGTCCGGCTACTTTGGCAAACGGGATTTCAAAACTCTTTATGGGCGCCGGATTTTTACTTGTGTCATTTGCTTGCTTCTTCTTCGCGCCCGCGGGCCGTATATGGTGGTTTTGGATGCTTATCCCCGCGTTCACCATGCTCGGCAAAGGGATCGCGGAAATAGTCAGCGTGAAATTTACTCCTAACCAACCTCAAGGTTTTGCTCAGCAAGTCGCGCCTCCTGCAGCTCCAACCGGAGAGCTTCGGCCGAGTAACGAAGGAGTCTACTTCCCTCCGGCCAGCGTCACTGAGCAAACTACACGTCATTTGGATCCGTCCACTGACCCTCAGCGTTATCAAAACACAAACAAACATTGATCAGCGGCAAAGCTGAAAAATGGGAATCATCGCTTGATTCTCTCAATGATCGCAGGGATTTTGAACTTTAGGATTTTGATTTTTTCTAGTCGAGCAATTGAGTATGCCTACCGAAAACAAAGATCCCCTTGATGCCTGGGAAGAGTCAGCACCTTATTGGCGCAAGCACGCAGGTACCGTAAGAAAGCTCTTTGAACCCATCACCGTTGCGCTCATAAAGGCAGCCGCAATCGAGCGGGCCGAAGCCGTTCTCGATGTTGCCGGGGGTGCGGGCGAGCCTTCACTCACAATCGCCAAAGCTCTCCAAGAGAAAGGTTCCGTCGTTTTTACCGACGCGGTGCGAGAGATGGTCCTCACAACACGAAACGAAGCAGACCAGGCGGGGCTTAACAATTTGCAATTCACTCAATGCGTAGGTGAAGCACTCCCATTTCGATCTCACTCATTTGACGCCGTGGTATCGAGACTTGGCGTGATGTTGTTTTCAGATCCAGCCGCGTCTGTTCGCGAGATGATTCGTGTCCTCAAGACAAGTGGGCGCATAGCCTTAGCAGTCTGGCACACTCAAATCTCAAATCCCTTCTTCTACGTTACGGCAAGCACCTTAGCGCGTTATGTCGAATCTCCACCCGAAGATCCCGATGCGCCCGGCGCGTTTCGTTTTGCGGAACCAGGAAAACTTGACGGTCTGCTCGTGGCTGCGGGCGCAATAGACGTTCATTCGTCCTTGCTTAAATTCACCATCGAGGCAGCAATGACACCTCGTCAATTCTGGCAGCTCAGATCGGAACTGAGCGAGACGCTCAGAGGAAAGCTGGCGACATTAACGCAGGCGCAACTTGACAGTATCTCAGCAGAGGTAGAGAAAGCGGTCGAGGCGTTTTATGAAGGAGGCTCAATGAAATTCCCTGCCGAGGTCCTGATCGTAAGCGGCCGTAAGCAATCTTAGTTTGAATGAGACCTGACCAAAACTAAGAATTCCACCAACGCAGTTGGTGGATGGTTTATACTCAGCCTACTGAGGACAGCCGACCCGTCCTTCCGGTAATTCCACCAACGCAGTTGGTGGATCATTCATATTCAGCCTTCATATTCAGCCTACTGAGGACAGCCGACCCGCTCTTCCTGTAATTCCACCAACCGCACAGTTGGTGGATAGTTCAAACTTAGCCTACAAAGAGTCGCAGCCTCGCCCGTGTTGAAAATCAACCAACGGTGTCGGTGACGCTCGGAAGAGCCTGGTCGCATGCATCCAGCACTCTCCGTATGAACCATCCACAAACTGCGCGTTGGTGGGATTACACGAAGGAAGAGCGCATCTTCTTTCGAAGGTTGAGCATTCACGATCGACGAAACTGCCATTGGTGGGATTGCGGATGGAAGCGCTCGTCTTCTTACACTGAGCACTACCTCGGCACATCTGATCCCGCGATCACTTCTTCAAGCACCTGATCCGGCGACGTTCCCTCAATCTCAGCCTCTGACCTCAATACAATTCGGTGTCGCAGCACCGGCTTCGCAATCTCCTTCACGTCATCAGGTGTTACAAACGTACGACTGCGGATAGCCGCCAGCGCTTTTGAACAGAGCAGCAACGCAACCGCCGCGCGAGGACTCGCACCCCACGAAACGTTAAGAGCGCTTCGAGTTCCGCGAATGATCGAAACCATGTATTGCTGTACGCCCTCTTCGACAGTTATACCCCGCACCTCAGCCCGGCACCTGAGAACCTCGGCCGGATCCGAGATCGGCTCTATGTTTATGTCTTCCAGCCTGCGCGCGTTAAATCCTGAATTCCAATTCGAGACTACACGAAGCTCCTCCTCCGCGCTGGGATAATTAACGATGATCTTCAACATGAACCGATCCAGCTGAGCTTCCGGCAAAGGATACGTCCCTTCGTACTCAATAGGGTTCTGAGTCGCAAGCACGGTAAACAACGGAGAGAGTTTGTGCGCTTCGCCGTCGATCGTCACCTGACGCTCCTCCATTGCTTCGAGCAATGCAGCCTGAGTCTTCGGCGGAGTCCGATTGATCTCGTCAGCCAAAAGCAGGTCGGTAAACAAGGGCCCGTGACGGAGAGTGAAAGTCGACGTCGCCATATTGAATATGTTCGTACCGGTGACGTCGGCGGGCATAAGATCCGGCGTAAACTGGATTCTTCCGAAGTGTGCGCCGATAGCTCGCGCTAGCACCTTGACCAGCAGGGTCTTGGCAGTTCCCGGGACGCCTTCGATCAGCGCGTGGCCTTCGGTGAGCAATGCAACCAGGACCTGCTCGACCACCTCATCCTGGCCCACGATGACCTTTGCCACCTCTCCCTTCAGGTGCGTTATTACTGTGCTGACAGCCACTATTGACTCCGAATCTTGTGGATTTTGAAGCTCCTGGGGTCCGTAGCTTTCAACCACGCTCACCGCGACCCGATGGACAGTCACAAAGAATAGACGCAACGCCCAACGGCTGCAATGTTAAAGAGGGAAAACTGTTTATAAACCTGCTCCAAACAGCCGATTCCCGGCGATTCACTTCTGATAACGCCAATCCAAACAGCCCGGCTGCGTCTCGATTTCGTCTAGATAATGGTGGCGGCTTGCCTGGTGCGTTGTTGATGTAGAACTTCAAAAGAACAATTCTAACTTTGGGAAAGAAAATCCTTGCGCTGATTCCCGAAAGATGTTACAGTCCGGGCTGCCGCAAGTGAAATCCACACTTGGGCGTGCCTCCGCGTTCGCAGGAAATCCCTGGCGGTCCTCCTCACGGACCAGACATTTACGGAATTTCAGCATTCAGACCTTATTTTGAGACCTTATATTGATGCGGCATATTGGATACGACCCTCTTGTGAGTGTTTTTGCATGTGCGGCAGCTTTTCGACCGCTTTGAACGAGCTAAGAGCTCTACGTGGAACACTGAATCGCTCAACACGGGTATGGAAGCTTTAACAAGAATCTACGGAATCTTCGAACCGAGCCAGACGCCAAAGGTAGCTTTGAACGAGCAAAAATTTACGGAATCTTCGAACCAAGCCAGACGCTAAAGGTACTGAACGAGCAAGAATTGGAGGTGCTGCTTGAGTCAGGTCGCGAACACATTTTGGGATGACAGGCTTGAGAGGGTAACTGCTGCGAGGGAGCGCGCGGTAGCAAAACGTCGTGTTCGTTCCCGCCGCCTGATAGACGCGGTAGTCATAGCAATAATACTGGCGGCCGCAGCGACCTGCGTCTCCGTGTACTCTCGAGCTCGCGCCGAGCTCGACAGCGCCTTAGCCAAACACAATGCCGCAGCTGACAAGGTTTCCGATCTGGGCTTGAAGGTTCAGAAATTAGAGCGAGACGTACAGCAGCTTCGGACCGATTCCAGAGTAATCGAGTTATTCGCCCGCCAGAGGTTCGGATTCGTTCGCGCAGGCGATGTAGTAATAAAGGTTGAACAATCTGACGCAACCAAAGCGAGCCGTGAGGGTTATATAGGTTTAATGAATCCGAATGAAAGACAACCTGCGGAAAGACAAACAGCTGCTGGCGAAGCACTGCTAGATGGAAAACAAACTACTGAAAGACAAACCGCTGAGAGACAAACAGCTGCTGATGAAATGCTACGCGGCGGAAAGCAGGTTGGTGAGAAACAAACCGCTGCGAGACAAACAGCTGCTGATGAAATACTACGCGGCGGAAGACAATTTGGCGAAAAACAAACCGCTGCGAGACAAACTGCTGCAGTGGAATAAGACACTGTGAAAAAAACAAACCGCCGAAAACAACTTTGAAAAGAACACTAGTGCAAAACAAACGGTTGGAAGGCAAATTGGTGTACGACTCACGGTGAAAACAAACTAATGCAAAACAAACCGTTGGAAGGCAAATTGCTACGCGACTCACAGTGAAAACAAATTAATACAAAACAGACCGCACGGGCGTCAAACTTGACGCCCCGCGCAAGCGAGGTCTATACTGACGCTTCGAATTGATCATTTGAAAACGGTTGGGGTTAAACAACCACACGTCGCGAAGGATAAATTCGTGAGTGATGTATCGGTGGTTGATGAACCGGCAAACTGCGTTGAGTCAGGAGTCTCGACTGAAGGGGCGAGAGTCTCGACTGAAGAATTTGTCTCAGTCGTAGCCGAGGAGG
>DATFWY010000243.1:0-2401 GCA_035258805.1 Blastocatellia bacterium
AACAATGTGATTTCGTCTCTCAAGAGCCGCATCGCAAGCGACCAGATCGCAGTTGTACTGAGGATGCCGCATTAGCTGTGCAATCTCTCTTGCAGAGTTCGACGAAATCTTATTTGCGTGGCTAAGGATTTCCACGAACTCTTCCATCTGAGCAGTCGCGTCCAGTGCGTGTTCAAATTGACGGTTCGTTTCCTGGTAGCGATTTGCTGTCAAAACCGTTATAGCAAACGTACAGAGTAGGCCGAGCAAACCGGAGCCGTAGACGAAAGATCTAAAATTTTGGCTTACGAATTTCATTCGAGCGCATTTTGCGTCTTTGATCAGTTGTTCACGGTCAATGTAGTCAAGCTGATTGGACATCACACGATCTCCTGAGTCCGTGCTTGCTCAAGGGAACGCGCCGGAACCTGAAGACAGCGCGATACGCTGCTCTGGTGTCAATGAAGAATCCAGCGCGACGAAGGTGGCGGTCGTGAGTGCCATCACGATGAGAATCGAGGACCAAAGCGCAATGCGACGATTCTTCCCTTTGCTCACCGATCGCTCGAGGATTGTGGGGGCGTTGATGGAAACGTTCATGGATTGCCTCCAATGTTGGCCGGCACTCATCTGTTTAGCCAAGGATGCGGCGACCAAATGTGAGCTAGTTCACGCGGGCAAGACTTGTTATCGGATTTTGATTCGTGACGGGCGAAGCTGTTGTCCGCTCTTGGCCCTTGGCGGACATTTGCATTGCATATGTCTGCTTTTGAGCCAAAGCGGCATCGCGTAGCGGCGGGATGTGCTGCATAACCGCTGCGTAAATTCGTCGGACGCCAGGTTGCTAGTAGCGAAGACAAAAGCTCCAATAAACGTTGACGGCAGCCTGACATCCATGCGCCTGATCAAGTCTCGGGGGCAGCAATGAGGCGGGGCGAGTTCATCACCCTTCTCGCCGGGTTTGGTTATGTGGCCGCTGACGGTGCGGGCGCAGCAGCTTCCGGACCGCATTCGAAAAATCGGCGTTCTTATGATTGTCGCCGAGGCGGAGGCGCACTCCGAAATGCGCGCATTCAGGCAGGGACTCGCCCAGTTGGGTTGGGAGGAAGGGAAGAACGTCAAATTTGAATATCGCTGGGCCGCGGGAAATTCCGACCGGTTGCGTGCTGATGCGGCACAGCTCGCTAATTTGACCGACCTGATTGTCGCTCAAGGCACGCCAGGACTTGCTGCCGCCAGGAATGCGGCCCCCTCGCTACCTATCGTATTCGTTAATGTTACGGATCCGGTCGCTCAGGGTTTTGTGCAGAGTTTGGCTCATCCGGGCCGCAATATCACTGGATTTGCGTTGTTTGAGGAGTCAATGGGAGCCAAATGGTTGGAAGTGCTCAAGGAGCTGGCACCCGAAACCAAAAGAGTCGCGTTAATGTTCAACCCCGCTATGGCCCCTTATTACGTCATGTATTTCCAGTCTATTGAAGCCGCTGCGCGCCGTCGCAATGCAACCTTACGCGCTGCCGGTTCATGTCGAAGCAGACATTTCGCGCGTGCTCACCACAGCAGCGGAAGAGCGAAACGCAGGCGTGATCGTTCTCCTGGATGCCTTTACGCTTCAGCATCGCGATCTCATTATTTCAAAGGCCGCCGAGTTTTCATACCTGGGGCAACAAGAGACTCAGACGGTGCTTTTAAAGCCGACCGTATCACGGTCGGTAAAGATGGGGTTGCTCCGCCAATGTAAAAGAGCGCCTTCTTATCCACCTGCGGCGCGTTGCTATATTCGTCTCTGAGATCGAACGGATGTCCGCTATGGGCCCAAAGCGGACATCCCAATTACACTTTCCGAAATGTCCGATGTGACCCATAGGTGTCCTCGTCGTTGTCGTTCAGCATCAGCTGAAGCTGAACGGCATCTTCCGCGGGTTAGGTGTGACGGTAAAAGGAATACCAGCTGGATAGAGACCCAAGCGATGGGCGGAAATAAGAAAGTACGCATTCACTTTTGAATCTACGGAACTGAGGATTCTCGGCAACTTTTGTTCGGAATCATCTGCTGCTGTCCCGTATTGTTGTTGACGATCATTGGTCGGTCCGACATACGGGTATTGGTCCGCAATGATCCTTCGCAAGGGTGGTAAATGGTGCTCGGGTAGTCGGCTGCATTGTTCGATGCATGGCGATGAGCAAAAGTTCCCGAGGCCACAGCGGTGGGGGGCGTAATGGCGTGGCGTATCTTCGTCGCGGTTGGGCTTTCATCGGCGCTTCTAGGTGGGTGCGCAAGCAGCGGCAATGAAAGTATCGCCGACGCTTCGCAAGAAACCGTGCGCGGACAATTGGTCAAAGGAAGAACTACCCAAGCACAAGTGCGCCAACTCTACGGCGATCCTATGAAAACTTCCTACACCGACAGCGGGAATGAATC
>DATFWY010000244.1:0-31019 GCA_035258805.1 Blastocatellia bacterium
GTTCCTTCGACTCGGGATCTTCCTCGTCGGCCAACGAAGAGCTCCAGAAGCTGGCAAGATTTCTCGAAGTGAATCAAGCCTTCAGATCCTCGTTCTCACCGGATGATGTTCTCCGACTGATCGTCGATTCAGCCATCGAAATGAGCGCTGCCGAACGCGGATTCCTCCTGCTCAAAAATGAGGCCGGCGAGTTAGAAATCAAGGTGGCTCGCGATCGTGCCCGCAATACGCTACGAGGCGATAGGGCCGCGATAAGCCAGTCAGCGGTAGAGCGGGCGATGAAGACTAATCGCAGCGTGGTCCTTAATGACGACACAGGTTTTGACTCGAAATCAGGAGGGAGCGCTGCACGCCTCGATCTTAGGAGCATCGTCTGCCTTCCTCTCCAGCGATTCAAAATGCGGGAACAGATGGGTGTTACGTCGCTTCTAAGGCCGGAAGTCATCGGGCTTCTGTACGTGGACAGCCGCATGGTCACTGGCGCGCTCTCAAAAACCGCTTTGACGTTGCTCGAATCATTATGCTTCGAAGTCTCAAAGTGCCTCGAAAGCGTTCGATTGATGGGCGAGGAAAAGGAGAAACAAAAGCTCGAGCAGGAGCTTGCGATGGCTCACGAGGTGCAATCGATGCTCCTGCCGATCATATTTCGCCACTTTGATCAGTTTGACGTCGCTGCCAGGAGCATACCCTGTCGTTACGTCGGCGGGGACTTCTATGACGTGATAACACTGGAAGGTGGCTCGGTGGCTTTTGTTCTGGGAGACGTTTCCGGTAAGGGTATTTCGGCGGCGTTGCTTGCGGCGGTTGCCCAAGGTGGAATTCAAACTCAACTGAGAACCGGGTCTTCCCTCGCCGATGCAGTCACCAATCTCAATCGCGTTGTAGAAGAGAAGTCAGCCGCCAATCGCTTCATAACGTTTTTTTGTGGGGTGCTCGACAACCAGGGTAACTTCAGCTTCGTGAATGCGGGACACAATCCGCCCATCCTTGCGCGGAGCGACGGCCGGATAGAATTGCTCTCGACGAAATCGCTTGTGCTCGGCGCGTTTGATATCGCTCAATACCAGGCCCTTACAACGAAAGTTGATGCTGGCGACGCCATCGTGATGTTCACCGATGGCGTGACTGAGGCGACCAACGGATCAAATGAGATGTTTGGCGACGAGCGCCTGGAGAAGCTCGTCCAGCGATCGGTCAGTGCAAGCGCCGAACAGATCAGAGACACTATATTCGAGCATGTGCTGGAGTTCACTCGAGGATTACCGCAGGGCGACGACATCACGCTGCTGGCAGTTAAGGTGAAGGAAGGACAGTTGAATTAGGGCGAATAGCCTGTAGTTGAGCCAGTAGGTAACAGCCTGATCACACTCCCGCGCCAGTTGTGTTCGACTGCTGAGCTACCAGCCTCATACTTCTTACCCGACGCATCCAGCTTTGCCAGTTACCCAAAGCGTACACCAGCGCTTTGTAGATCGCGTAAAGAATCAGTACCCGAAACTCGACTACCGCAAACGTCCAGATCACAAAAACGGTGACGACAACCTTTACCGCGAGGCTCACAGTCATCACGTGCAGAAGCTTTCTGGTCGATTCCCGTTCCGGTCGCTTTCGCCAATTGCTTCGGATGAATTTCCACGGATCGGATGGGACCGGTTCGCCTTGCCAGGCGGCGATCGCCTTCAAGAAATCGGAGCCCTTGAAGATCGAATAGCTGTACAACAAAAAGTAAATGGTTTGCGGGAGCAAAAACATCAGCAAGAAGTAGTTCGAGCTGTAGTGAAATCCGATCAACAGCGCGAGCCAGATGTAGACATCGGTCACCGTACCCATGCTCAGATACCACAACTGATCGCGCTTCTGCTTGAGGACGGTTTTATTGGTTACCACAGCAAAATGCGCGTCGCTGCGCAAGACGATTTCCGGGACTTCGCCGCCGTTACCCGCAATCACCAGCGCGTGACCAACCTCATGTATCAGTGCGATTGGAATAAAGGTCACGTAGTACAGCAGCAGTGTTGATACGGGATGCTCGCGAGTAGCTTGAGCAACGGCTTCGACGAAACGGCCCCAGTCGGCAATAAGGAGCACCAGACAAGAGACCAACCCCATCAATGTCACCGCGGCGAAGAAGTTCGTCGTCAGGAGACGATTAAGCGGGGAAAGTCGTCTGAGCAGAGCCGAGGCATCCAGCAGCCGGTAGTTGCGAATCGTTGGTGACGAACCTTCAAACACACCGGTAGTGGCAAATTGATCAACGCTTGAACGCAACTGGTCCAGCGTTATTCGAAAACCGAGATTCTTAGCGATTTCCTCATTCAGTTCTGGTAGCGCGCGCCCATCGCACATTTGAAGAAAGGCCCACGATTGTTGGTTTAACACCTGCGATGAGAACTTAGGATGCCTGACAAATACCATCCCGTTCTTGAGAGGCTGGGATACAATTCCCTCGCGGCATTTTGGACGGTTCGGATCGAATGCGATCGTAGAAATCTGTTTTCCCATGGATGAGGGGACTGGTCGTGACAAGTAATGAGTGAACAGTGACGAGTGATAAGTGAAGAGTGACGAGTGATAAGTGACGAGTCGCGTGTTAGGACTCACCGAACCGTCACTTATCCCGCTCTTCACTTAACACTATTCACTCATCACTCGTCACTCTTCACTCATCACTCGTCACTCTTCACTTATCACTAGAAGAAGCCCGCCGGTCCCGCAGAACACTAACAGTGCTGCTGTGGAACCGTGCGGGCTTGGGTGCATTACATTTAGGTGATGTAGCACCAGGGCATTTCGTCTGCCGTTACCGAGATGCTCTCCAACCGAGACGCGGGTTCAGTTGATTCTTGCGCCACTATTCAATATTTGCGTTGAAAGGATTCGCGCGCTTCTCGTCAACGCCAATGCTGAGAGGGTTCGAGCGCTCTTCCATAGTCACACCGACAAGAGGATTCGAGCGCTCTTCCATAGTCACACCGACAAGAGGATTCGAGCGCTCTTCCATAGTCACACCAACAAGAGGGTTCGAGCGCTCTTCCATAGTCACACCAACAAGGGGGTTCGAGCGCTCTTCCATAGTCACACCAACAAGAGGGTTCGCGCGTTTCTCATCGCCGACGATGCTGAGAGGATTTGCGCGATCTTCGACCGCTTCAAACTTGAGCGACGGATTGGCGCGGTCCTCAACCGCTTCAAACTTCAACTCGCCAATATCCTTGCCGGTCGTTCCCTTGATTTGACTGCGCTGTTCATCCGTTAACTTGATAGTGACTTCTTTCTTTTCGGGCATTACTGATCTCCTTTTATTAAGCTAGGTGCTTAGAACCTGTCGTCTCGTCGGCAACTGTTATGCCATCGTTAGAACCACGTTTTAGCGCCAATCTCACTGTTGTTTCCCACAGAGGGGAACTAATTCCCCCTGCGATAGGGGAATCATTACCCCAGGGGCAATTTCTGCCACTGAATCCTACCAACGCAGTTGGTAGATCGTTCATACTTGGCCTACAGATCGGCTTGGGCTCCGTCCAAAAATACCACCAACGTGCGTTGGTGGGATTACGAAAAGGCCGTTCCGTGGCCTTTAGGAGGCTAAGTATGAACCATCCACCAACTGCGTTGGTGAGATTTTCTATTGGGCGTTTTTTTCGGACTACATTTCGATCAAAGATTATACTTCCTACAAAGATACTTCATCTTATCCTTATTTAACCCCAGCAGCTCAGCAGCCTTGATCTTTACACCACCGCTGCGCTCGAGAGCACTGCTCAACAACTCGTACTCGTGTCGAGCCACTTCCTGGTCCAGATTGATTCCGTTTTCGGGAAGAATAGGATGGGCGAGCTTCGGCTTCGTCTCTTCGAACTTCGCCGCACCATTAATGATGTGTGGCGGAAGGTGTGACGTCGTAATTGTTTCTCCATCTGTCATCAGCACCAGCCGCTGCATCAAGTTCTCCAGCTCGCGAACATTTCCCTTCCAGATGTAATCGGTCAGAAAAAGAATCGCTTCGCGGTCTATCCGCTTGTTCTTGACGGAATGCTCCTGACAAAAGCGGTGGATGAAGTGTTCGATTAGCAGCGGAATGTCTTCTCGGCGGTCGCGCAGCGGCGGAAGAAAAATCGGCACGACGTTAATGCGATAGTACAGATCTTCCCTGAACTTGCCGAGGGCGACCGCATCTTCCAGGTTCTCGTTGGTTGCGGTGATCAGCCTGATGTCGACTTTGATGCTGTGCTTACCGCCGAGCCTTGTGACTTCACGGTCTTCAAGCACCCTCAGGAGTTTCGATTGAAGCGGCAGCCCAATTGCCCCGATTTCGTCGAGAAACAGCGTGCCACCGTTCGCACGCTCAAACCTGCCCTCAACCGTCGCGAGCGCGCCGGTAAAGGCTCCCTTCTCGTGTCCGAACAGTTCTGCCTCGATCAGTGTTTCAGGCAGCGCTGCGCAATTGACGCTTATGAACGGGCCGTTGTTCCGGGATGAATTGTAGTGAATTGCTTTTGCGACAAGCTCTTTTCCGGTGCCCGACTCGCCGCGGACGATCACCGTTGCGGTGCTGTCAGAAACGCGTCGAATCGCATCGAATACTTCGCGCATCCCGTCGCTAAGGCCAATGATTTGAGAAAAGGAGTAACGCTCCTTAATCTCGCGTCGAAGGCGCGCATTCTCGCGTTCGATCCGCTGTCGCTCCAGGGCTCGATTGATAATGATACGCAGCTCGCGAAGATCAATTGGCTTGTGAAAATAGTCGTAAGCCCCAGCTTCAACCACCTGCAGCGGTGTTTCGGCCTTTTCGTCGCCAGTCATCACGATGATTACCGAATCGGGATTTGCTGCGCGCATATTGGAGATGTTCTGGAGCCCGTCGACGAGAGCTAGCGATGGCGGCAGGTGCAAATCAAGTAGCACCAGGTCCGGACGTTCGCTCGCGGCAGCCCTCAAACCGCTTTCGCGATCCGAGCAGCGGACCAGTTCGAAATCCTGCTTGAGAGCCCACTCGAGCTGCTCCTGCAGAAACGAATCGTCATCTACGATCAGAAGCTTGTGAGTCATCGCATTTAATCTTTAGTCGGCAAAAACACTTCAAACACCGTTCCTACCCCAACCTCGCTACGAACCGATACCTCTCCACCGTGCATCTGTATTATCTGATTGCTGGTGTACAGCCCTAATCCCAGGCCCCGTGGCTTGGTTGTTACGAAGGGCGCGAACAGTTCGTCGCGAATGAACTCTGGCGTCAATCCCGGACCGGTGTCCCCGATTTCGATCAGCGCAGAGCCATTCACCAGTCTGGTTCGAACCGCAAGATGTCCTCCGCGGCGCATTGCGTCGCGCGCGTTGTCGACGATGTTCGTTAGCGCACTCTCGAGCAACATCGCATCTGCCCAGATGAGGGGCAGATTCCCATACTCCTCGGTCACCCGAATCCCTCTTCCGTCGCGCCTCACCCCCGCCAGGGAGCTTCGCATCACATCGTTCACATCAACGCGAATCTTAACGACCACCATTTCCTTACGTTCACGAAAACGTCGGACCATGCGATCCATCTTGTCGGTCGTGTCATTGAGGGTTTTAACCAGTGAGACGCGAAACGCAGGGTTGTTATAATTGGATTCGATGTTGTGACTGGCGGCGCGCAACCTGAACGAAAGGTTCTTCATATCGTGGACCAGGATCGATCCGAGGATGTTTAGCGATTCGATTCTCATCGACTGGACCAGTTGCCGGCTCAGCTCCGCAAGCCGGTCACGCATCGCGCGTACGGCATCCGCGAGGGCTCCAACTTCGTCCCGGCGTGAAACTTTTATTGGGCTATCGAATTCACCGCGAGCCGTATCATCAATCGCGCTTCGGATCGCGGAAACATCGGAAAAGACGCGGCTCAGCTCTCGTTTTGCCGCGACGGCAATCAAGACGATGCCTGCGATGGCAACCAACGCGCGATTGAACAGAGAAACGCCCAGGCCGCTCATCGATAGTTCGATTATCGGCAGCGTCAGCGCTGCGATGCCTATCAATATGATTCTTTGTTTGCTGCTCATCGATAATCTGACTAATAGGACGGATAGGACCTATAAGACCTATCACCACCAGATCTTTGATCGGAACCAATCCCGCACGTCGCGCCACACTCTCGCCGCTAGCGGGCGCTTAGTTCCATAGATCTTAATGTCGCCGGTCATTCCCGGTTTCACATCAGCAGTGGCTTCGTCTATCTCGATTACTGCTTCGAAACGTGTCAGCGGAGCCTCGAACGGAGACGTCGCCGCAGCTGACTGCGCTTCCGCTTGCTCTCGCGCAGAAAGCTTCTTGCCGGCAACCTTTGTTTTTGTGGGCGTTATGTTTTGTTGCGCGGTCTTATCAAAGTCAGCGAGCGGAGACAGTCTCTGGTGGAGTTCGGACGCTGGCGAAAGCGTCACTACTCGCCCGGGGACGCGCAGATTCGGTGAACTGTTCAGCCGTAATGCTGCCCGAGAACCGATCCGAACGTCTTCAAGATCCCAGTCGTCGACGATTACCCGTGCTTGTATTCTGGCAACATCGGCCAGCTCGCAGAATTCCTCACCCTGTTTCAGCATCTGTCCGATCTTGTCGCTTACGTTGCGGGTGACTACCACACCATTGTCAGGTGCAGTTATGCGAAGCTGATCCAACCGAGCTTCGGTTTCCGCCAGTTGCCTGCCAATCTGCTCGCGACGACGTTGATCTTTGAGAGATTCAGCCGTAGCTCCCTGCGCCTGCTTCTGTACGATTTGTCGCTCAAGCAGCGAAAGCTCCGCTTGAATAGCATTGCGCTTCTGCTCGAGATCCGGATCGTGCATTACGGCCAGCAGCGCTCCACGAGTGACCGTGTCGCCCTCCTTGACCCCAACGCTGCCAATAAAGCCGTCGGTGCCCGCTCGAACCTTGATTTGGTTCGCAGGCTCGATAACAAACGTAGCCTGGTGTGAATACGACAACGGCAAGAAGAAAAACAACCCGCCGGCCACCGTTGCCGTGGAGCCGATGATCGCGAGCGACTTCGGTCGCATAAGCACCTCTCGTTTGTCGACAAATAAAAATCGGATGCCTTTCCACGCCGACTTCAGCTTCTTTCTCAGAAGGCGATAAGCCACAAGCGGAAAAATAAACACACCCATTTCTGGAAACAGTTCGTTGATGTGCCGGTTGAAGAACATCATGACCACGACCAGGATCATGATTCGGTAGCAGAACGCCAGAACCCCATAAGTCAGCAGAATGCGTTTTCGCCGCGGCGTGTAATCCGGAAGCACCGCCGGCGCACGGAACACGTACTTCCGCACAATGGCGCCGAGATATTTTGATGAGTCTTCGCTGAGATTCGGCACCTCGAGGTAATCGACCAGGGCGAAGTAACCGTCCAGCTTGATCAAAGGATTCATGTTTACGAGTATCGATGACAGCCCGGCCACCAGCATGAATGTGAATGCAAGATCGTGTACGAAGTATCCCGGTGTGGAGAAGTACCAGACGAATGAAGCAAAGGAGCAGATGATCAGCTCGACAAAAGCTCCTGCGAAGGTTACCCAGAGCTTCGCCGCCTTCGAATTAAATATCCACGCATCTGAAACGTTCGCATAGAAGGCGGGCATGAAATAAATAAGCATGAAACCCAGCTCGTGCACCTCACCGCCGTATCGCTTGCAAGTCAAGCCATGCCCGTTTTCGTGGAACACAATGACCGTGAATAAAACGGCGATGAACATCACAATGTCGCCGGCGTTCTTGTTCTGAAAGGCGTACAGCTGCGAAAGACCGAGGCTAATCATCGGCCAGTTCGAAAGAATGATAATCGCCGCAAGAGAAAACAGGACTAAACAGCACATTACAAATGGGCGGGTCCAAAAGAACCCGATGCGCTTGATCACCCTGTTGTAAAGCTGGTCGGGGTCAAAGGCTGGGAACCGCATATAGAGCACATCGCGGCTCTCGGTATCAGCCTTGAGTTTGCGCTCCTTGCGCAATCTTTCCAGAAGGACGAGGCTTTTCTCCTCGATGGACCGTTCAATGAGCTCTTTTGCCTTGAGAGACTCAACGAACTCTCCGATCATCGCACTGGTCAGCTTCACGCCGGTTTCGGCCGCCAAAGCTTCCGCTACCTGGCCGTGGTCATGGAATCCATCCAGGTACTTGATCACCGTATGTTCAAGCGGACCGAAGCGATAGTACTGCATCACTACGGGATCCTTTACAACATAGGTAACATCTCCGCTTTGAACCTGACGGATTATTAGAAGCTCTGACCGGAGTTTATCCATCTTCGACAACTGATCAATTGGGTTTTAGCTATAAATCGCGAATCCGACAGCTAACGGAGCAATCAGTTTTGTTTTGTTTCAACGATATCGCCGGCCTTGAGCTCCGAAGGCGGAGCAAGGATGACCCGCTCGCCAGTTTTCAGACCTGAGCCAATCTCGACCCGGTCACGATCAAAGCTCGTCACGCGAACGGCTCGGAGCTCACATTGCTTTCCATTTAGCACGAAGAGTGTTCTCGCCGTTCCGCTTCGCAAGTCGCTCTCTGAAGGTAAGGACGAACGCGGGATCCAGATACTGGGTTCCGCGACCTCTTGCGGGACGTGAACGTTGACTGCAAGCCCTGCCATCAGGGGTGCTTTGCCGATCACGTCCGCCAGAAATCCGATAGTGTTGCTTGCGGCGTCTGCTATCGTGTCGACCCGACGAACACGCGCACGAGCAACGACCTGCTCACTGTCCACCAGCGACAAGTCCACGAGGCTGCCGCGGCCGAGACGGCCCTTCTCCTTCTGAGGAAGTTGGAATCTAACCTCGAAGGGCCCGGCCTGGGAGATCTCGAATAACTTCTCGTTCTTTACTACGCTGGTTCCGAGGTGAATATAACGGCGGGTGACAAGGCCAGTGATCGGAGCGCGCACCAGTGATTTCCCGATATCAACATTGGCAGCGTCGACCTTTGCTCGCGCAATGCGAGTTGCCAGCTTGACACGATCCAATTCCTGCGTTGCTACTTCTACTTTGTACTGAGCGCGATCAACCTGTCGCTTACTGGTTAGTCCATCCCTCAACAGAGCGGTTTCCTGCTCAAGTTCGCTCCGGTTGACTCTGATCATCGCATCGTATTGGCGCTCCTCGACCAGAAGCCGTTCGACTTCCAGCTCGGCCTGTTTGAGCGCGGCTTTTAGATCGTCGTCGTTGAGTCGCGCGATCACTTGTCCCTTTGATACCGCTGCGCCTTCCTGGGCTTCGAGACCAAGAATCGTTCCGTCGCGTTCGGAGAGGACTTGGGCTGTGCCTTCTACCGAGATCAATGCTGGGATGAGACGATCGCCTTGCAGTTGTGATTCTTTGATTTCGAAAACGTCGACGGAGAAAGGCTTCGCCGGAATACCATTTGCCGACGCTGATGCCTCGAATGGCGGGCTAGCCGCGGGTTTGTCGCTTCCGCAAGCGGAACAGCTCAGTACTACAGCGATTACAATTCCAAAAGGAAGACTCTTCATTACTCCCTCCCGTGTGAGATCGGGACTTTAAATCCCACCAACCAGTTGGTGGATAGTTGATAATTGACCAATAACGATGCGCCCAGTAATCCCACCAACGCAGTTGGTGGGATTAGCCGGAAACTGTGATGTCTCAGTATTGATCATCTCCTCCTGAAGCTACGCTAAGAACTTTCGCTTTTCATGGAATCCAGGACCAAAGCTTCTTTTGAAACCATCGCAGTGGCTCTCGAAACAGCACATAGCCGACTCCTCTGGATCCCGTGAGAATCTTCGCGCGGCCTACCATACCGGTGCGCAGGTCGTTGTCCGGATTGGCAATTTGCGCGCGCACTATGAACACGTGCGAATCCTGTTCAACGCTAGCTTGAGGGCTGATTCGCGTGACGTGACCGATAAACTTCCGCTCAGGAAACGTGTTCGCCTTGAGCCAGATCTCTTGTCCCGGTTGAACCAATCCGATGTCTTCCTCCGAAACTGCCGTCTCGATAACTACCGGATTGACATCGGCGGTTTCGCACAACGCTTCTCCCTTATGAATAAAGCGTCCGCGTTTCTCTTCCAGCTTTGGAGTTACGATTACTCCGGCAAAGGGAGCACGAACTTGAGTCTGGTCCAGTTTTGTCTGGTACAGCGAGATCTCGCGGTTAGTTTGATCCAGCTTGACTCGTTCGATTTGAGCGGCGGCAGCTCCGGAGGTCGCCTGTACCCTCGTAAGCTCTCGCGCCGTCATGTCGTAGCGGGCTCGAGCTTCATTAAGATTGAGCAAATACTCATCGCTTCGTAGCGTCGCAACTACTGCTCCCGCCGGCACCAGGTCACCTTCGCGATAATTTATTTCTTCGATGATGCCGTCTACCTCGGCGCTCACCGGTGCGGCGCGAGTAGGCAATACATATGCGTTGCCGCCAACCTTGAGCTGCAACGGGAAGAAGACCAGGAACAGCAACGCCGCCGCGCCAAGGGCGACTAGCGTCGTGCGCTTCGCTTTCGGCATAGCCAGGAAAGCTCGCTTCTTTTCGGCCAGTGGCTCCAGCGCGCCGATCAGTGGCACCTGCCGATACAGTTGCGCATTACGAATCGCGACCGTAGCCTGACCGGCAAAGATCTTCAACAATTCCAGGTGCGCGTCGTTGAGAAAGCGCGACGTCTTACTTTCGAGCGCAAGCACGCCGAGCTGACCCTCCTCATCGGCCAGAGGAAGCGAGTAGAAGCTTGACATGCCGCTCTCCTGGAAATGGGCGCGGAACTTCTCGCGAGTCTCCGCGCGATCGGAATTGATTTCCCCTTTTTCCTCAGACACATAAATCTCGGCGCCCGATTCGCCGGCCCAGCCGATAACTTCATTCCATTCCTTGACCTTCGGATCTTTCCAGTTCACCTCTGTTTCTCCAGCGATAGCGTCGATGGTGTATCGCCCCTTCGTCAGCAGGGCGATCGCACAGCGGTCGAACGGAATAATGGTCGCGGTTTGGTTCACCACCACCGCCAGCATCCTGTCCAGATCGAGTGACGAGGTTATCTCGCGGCTGGTACGCAGCAGGGCGTGCAGCTCTTTCACCTTGCGTTCGGCTTCATGGCGCTGGGCATTTCTGATCGAGTTCGCCGCTTGCGTCGCAACCTCGGATAAGAGATGGGCATCAGCTTCGTTGAACTTGCTTCCGTCGCGTTTGTTGATTATTTCCAGCGCGCCGAGCCATTGGCCATCGTGCTTTATTGGCGCACAGATCAGCGCGTTTACCGAGCGATTGTCTAGAAATGTTAGTCGTCTTGCGAGACGAGGATCATCCGGAGAGTTGATTACCAGCGGAGCATCATCTCGCAGCATTTCTCCAACAACCGTTCGAGCATCAACCTCGGAATAACCTATGATGTCCGACAAATAGCGGCCCAGGATTGCCCGGCAAATCATATCCTGTTTGCTGACAAGCCAGAGACTGGACGATTCAACGTCCATCACGTTGGCAGTGCGATCGCAAATGATTGGTGCAAGTTCGTCGAACAGGATTGTCGAATTGAAAGACTGAGTGACATCGTAAAGGAGCGTCAGCCGCGTTAGAGCTCTTAACATCCCACCGCTCGCGGCTTCCTGATCGCGCCAGGTGGTTATCATTGGCGCGACCAACGCGGCCATCTCAGCCAGCAAGGCAACATCGGCTTGATCGAAAGAGCCGTCGATTTTGTTTATAGCCTCAAGCACTCCAATAACCCGTGACCGGTGCCGGATCGGCGCGAACATCGCTGTTCGAACCGGTTCACCTTCGACAACAGATGGTCGTTCAGAACTTCCTGGTTGGGTTATACGCGTTTCGCCGGATTGCAGTATGTCTTCAAGCGTGGCTGCATCATCCGCGCAAACCTCGCCTGGAGAGTCACGCCGCAGAAGCGAATCGCGCGAGGCTTCACAGCACAAGGCGCCTCGCTCGTCGTCGCGAATCCATACGATCGTGTTTTCAACTCCCAGCTGTTTGCAGGCTTCGGCAACGAGGTTCGAGAGCAGCGAGTGATAATCCTGGGACGAGCAAAGGGCAGCGGCGAACCGTCCCACTACGGTTGTTTCCCTGTGGTCCATGGATGGGGATCTCCAACTACTATTGAGAATTATGGCTTAGCTTGACAGCTTGTTTCGATGGTGTCCGACGAATGCAGAACACCGACTCGGTTCCTAATGAAGCTTGAACCGGTCGCTCCTAGTTCATAATGTTGGGCCTTCAACGACACCGAAAATGTCTGGGTCGTGTCTTCCTTTAGTAGCCAAGCGAAGCCGGCGTCAGATGTAGCCGCTCGGATGGCAGCAATCTTATGGAGGTGAGGGATTCCTGTCAAGGAAATAGGACCTATATCGGACTTATAGGAAACTTAATTAGCAATTCCCTTCTTCCGATGATAGACTGCCGCGATCAATCGACAAGATTGACGCGGCCCTGGACACCGATATTACTGCCTGGCCCATTCAAGTGCTCTCTCGGCTCGGGAATAGATATCTTCGTGAGTACTGCTTCCGCCGGCTGCGACCAAGAAAATGATACACGAGCAGACCTCGAAAGAACTGTCAGCTAATACTACCCTGTCGCATTACCGGATCATTTCGAAACTCGGCGCGGGCGGGATGGGTGAAGTCTACCGTGCTCGAGACGCGCGCCTTGATCGTGACGTCGCCATAAAAGTGCTACCTGCCTCCTTCTCCAACGATGAAGACAGATTGCGACGCTTCGAACAGGAAGCTCGCGCGACGTCTGCGCTTAATCATCCAAACATTCTCACGATCTATGACATCGGCGATCACGAAGGCTCGCCTTACATTGTCGCCGAACTGCTCGAAGGTGAAGAACTGCGCGACGTCCTTAACGAGGGAATGATTTCACCGCGCAGGGCTATTGATTACGCCCTACAAATTGTCGCCGGTCTCGGGGCCGCACACGAGAAAAGCATCGTTCATCGCGACCTTAAGCCGGAAAATTTGTTTGTCACCAAAGACGGACGGATCAAGATCCTCGATTTTGGGTTGGCAAAATTGAGAACAGCGAAGGTTGCTTCGGGAGCCAGTTCTGAGATTGTGACTCAGAGGGCCATTACCGATCCGGGAACGATTATGGGCACCGTTGGCTATATGTCCCCTGAGCAAGTGCGCGGACAGAATGCCGATCATCGATCGGATATCTTCAGCTTCGGCGCAATTCTTTACGAGATGCTCGGGGGTCGCCGTGCGTTCCAGCGAGAGACGATGGCTGAAACGATGACTGCCATCTTAAAGGAAGAGCCGCAGGACCTCGACGGGACCAATTCGAGGATTAACCCGGCGCTCGAGAAGCTTATGCAGCGTTGCCTGGAGAAGAAGCCTGAACGTCGGTTTCAATCGACAAGCGATTTGGGCTTTGCGCTCGAAGCATTGTCTGCGCCGACTAGCTCATCAGGAGATTGGGCAACTGCAAATACTCAGATTGATGAGAAAGAAAAAGCATCGACTTGGCGTAGTCGCATGCCGTGGATGGTCGTGGGTGCGTTGGCTTTGATGCTGTTTGTTCTAAGTGTAGCTTTTTTCAATCGCCCATCATCGGAGGCTCGCGCTGCGAGACTTTCATTTACTCCGCCGCCGAATCTCTCATTCAATGACGCACAGGTTGACGCTGCGGTAATTTCGCCTGACGGGCAAAAGATCGCCTTCTCCGCAACGTCGGCGGATGGAAAGAACATGCTTTACGTGCGGGAAATCAATTCATCCGACGCAAAACTCCTGCCCGGTTCTGAGAATCCATTGGAGCCTTTCTGGTCGCCCGACAGCCGTTCGCTTGCTTTCGGTTCCAACGGCAAGCTCAAACGCTCTGACCTTTCCGGCGGCAACGCGCAGGTACTGTGCGATGCTGCCCGTATGACTGGAGGAACCTGGAGTAAAGATGGGGTGATCGTCTTCGGGCCCGATTACCGCATCACTTTCTCGCAGGTCTCGGCTCAGGGCGGTGAGCCGAAACAGTTGATTTTCAAGACAGACGATAACGCTGACGAACGACTTCAAGGTCCTTACTTTCTCCCCGATGGTCGACATTATCTTTTCAGGAGGAATTTGGGCGGTGATTCGAAAGGCATCTGGATCGGCTCGTTGGATTCGCAGGAAATCAAACTACTCACGACAAACGACAGCCCCTTTGTTTATGCCCCGCCGGGCTGGCTCATCTTTGTGCGTAACGAGACGCTGGTCGCGCAGGCTTTCGACGCCTCCAGCATCACACTCAGCGGCGAACCGGTGCCGATCATCACCGGACAGGTAAACGAACTCGGTAACGCGCGACGATTCTCCGTTTCAGACAACGGTGTGCTGGTTTGGCAGGGTAAATGGCAGCGCGATTATCAGCTTGTCTGGTTTGACCGCGAAGGGAAACAGACGGGAACCGTCGACGCGCCGATGAAAGTTTTCGTTGGGCAGGATCCCGCTCTTTCACCCGATGGGAAACGAGTTGTGGTTAAGCGTGATAGTAATCTTTGGGTGATTGATCTGGCCAAAGGCACTGGACTGCGAATCACTTCGACCTTCAGTCAAATTCCCACCTGGTCGCCGGACGGCAGTCGCATCGTCTTCAGTGGTGGGAACGGCGGTATGTCGGTGAAGGCGTCGAACGGCCTTGGCGATGCCGAACTCCTTCTCTTTGGTGCGAACTTTCCGGCGGCGTGGTCGCCCGATGGCCGCTTCATTATTTACCTGCGCCGTGGTGTGAAAACGAGGCGCGATATGTGGGTGCTGCCAACCTTCGGCGACAAGAAAGAGTATCTGTTATTGAACTCCTCCTTCGACGAAAACAATCCCCAGCTGTCGCCAAACGGACGCTGGCTGGCCTACGCGACGGATGAAACCGGAAATTATGAGATCTATGTCCAATCATTTTCGACGGACGGGAGACTCGGTGCGGATAAAAAGCGTGTCTCGACTTCCGGCGGCACGTTTCCGGTCTGGCGGCGCGACGGAAGCGAACTCTTTTTTGTTGCCGCGGACGGCCAGATGATGTCTTCGTCAGTGAAAACGGACGGAAGTGAATTTGAATTCGGGCCACCTAAAGCACTATTCAAGACACGGATGCTGGCGTGGGGCACCAATTTTCATGAATTCGACGTCTCGCCGGACGGCCAACGCTTCCTGATTGGTACGTTGATCGGCGAGGCTAAAGCGCCGCCGCCTATGGTGATCCTCAACTGGACGGCGGAAATTAAGAAGTGAAAATCAGGAATGTCAACAAGTAGTTATGGATCTGACGCCAAACACGACGCTGTCTCATTACCGCATTCTCTCCAAACTCGGCGCGGGAGGAATGGGTGAGGTATATCTCGCGCAGGACCAGAAGCTCGAGCGACTCGTAGCAATCAAGTTCCTCCCGATGGATCTGGCCCAGGATGACAACGCAAATAAGCGGCTGATTAGGGAAGCCCGGGCTGCCGCAGCGCTTGACCACCCGAACATCTGCGCCATTCACGAAGTCGGCGACGAAGGTGGTCGCACTTTTATCGTGATGCAGTACGTCGACGGCGAAACTCTCGCGACACGCATACAACGGAAACCGCTTGAGTTGAAGGAAGCTTGTCAAATCGCTGCGCAGGTAGCTGACGCCCTGGCGAAGGCTCATAGCAGTGGCATCATTCACCGGGACATTAAACCGCAAAACATAATGATTACTGAGCGTGGGCAAGCCAAAATTCTGGACTTCGGACTTGCTAAAGTCTCCGCAAACAGAAACGACTTAGCTAGCGAAGCGGAGACGCAAAGCATGATGACGCAAGACGGCTTGATAGTAGGAACCGTTTTGTACATGTCCCCAGAGCAAGTGAAAGGAGAGTCTCTTGATAAGCGTAGTGACATATTTAGTTTTGGCGTGTTGCTGTATGAAATGATCAGCGGCCGGCAGCCCTTCGCTGCACAAACACCCGCTGAAATTATTTCAGCGATATTGACCACAGAGCCGTTGCCAATTGCTCATTACTCAATAGCCATTCCCGCGAGCCTTGAACAAATAATCCGTAAGTGCCTGGTGAAAGATCGTCAGAATCGTTATCAGGTGATGGAGGACGTAGCCGCCGATCTTGAGACAGCCCGCAGCGACTCCGATAGCGTACCCAACGTCGCCAGAACCACAGCTACTATAATGATGGCAGCGACCGATAAGGGGTTGAAGATACCTGCATTCATGCGATCTCGACTCGGATTGGCATTGGTGGGCGTTACCGTGCTGGCGGCGGCGTTGGTATTCCTATACGTTTCGTTTCCTAGCGCACCTCAACGGATGCAAACTGCCAACGCCAAATCAGTCGACTCTCCAGCCTACGACTACTACCTGCGTGGCAAGGTCAATGCTGGCAGTGAAAACCGTGAGAACAATGAAAGTGCCATCAAATTACTGAATGAGGCCGTTAAAGCCGATCCAGGTTTCGCCGCTGCCTGGGCCGACCTCGCGCGGGCTTATGGCATCAAGTCGCTGTTCTTCGCCCCGGAGTCCGAGAAGAAGAAGTTGAATGAGGATGCCAAGGTAGCATTAGAAAAAGCGCTCATCCTGAGTCCCGACCTGGCCGAAGCACATTTCGTTCAAGGCGTGCTATTGTGGTCGCACGACAACAACTTTCCACACGAGCAAGCGATTAAGTCTTTCAACCGTGCGATTGCTTTAGATCCGAATCTGGATGAAGCCCACCATCAACTCGGCGTTGTCTATTTCCACATAGGGCTGCTCGACAAGGCGTGGGATGAAGTCGAAAAAGCGTTAGCCATCAACCCAGCCAATACTCTTGCGAGGTTTCGTCTCGGAACTATAAGAAGACACCAGGGCAAATATGAGGAAGCCCTCGCAATATTCAAAACCGTGCCCCCTGACGCAAATCCCGCAATTCTGAACAGAGGGATGGCCGAAGTTCTATTTGAGCTTGGCAGAACTGAAGAATCTTTAAGCATCGTTGAAGATTACTTGCGGACCTATCCGACGGACGTTGGTGGAAATGTGACCAGCGTAAAAGCGACTCTCCTGGCCAAAGCCGGCAAAGAACGCGAGGCGGAAGAAACGATCCAGCGGTCAATAGATATCGGGAAAGGCTATCAACATTTTCATCACACCGCTTTCAATCTCGCTGCTGCGTATGCCCTGCTAAACAAACCTGAGCAGGCAATCAAATGGCTGGAGTTCACTGCCGACGATGGCTTTCCATGTTATCCATTGTTTGAGAACGACCCCAAATTGAACAATCTGCGAAGAGACGAACGGTTCATAACTTTCATGGGAAAGCTGAAGCAACGATGGCAGAGATATGACTCCATTTGAGAGAACAGCTGAGAATTAATGAGCCGGGAGGAGGAAAATGCGAGTCACCATACTCACGATCCTGGCAGCAATGGCCGTCGCCTCATCCATCCACGCGATATCATCGTCGCAGGAGCCGCGACAGCAGACCGCACCACCATCGAAGTATCAAGTGCGCGTCGAGGAAGACACATGGATCGCGATGCGAGATGGCGTTCGGCTTTCCACCGATCTCTATTTTCCCGAGGGCGTCGCTGGGAAATTGCCTGTGGTTCTAATTCGGACGCCTTACAATAAACGTAATTACCGCAGAGCCATGCTCGCTCCGCCGCGTCGATTCGCCGGCCAGGGATATGCCGTTGCGGTGCAAGACACCCGCGGGCGCTTTGCCTCCGAAGGCGAATATGTCATACAGGGAAATGATGTAAATGATGGCTACGATACCGTCGACTGGTTGGCCAAACAGTCGTGGTCGAACGGCAACATCGGAACGATTGGGTGTTCGTATGCGGGCGACGTGCAGATACTGCAATCACAGGCGCGGCATCCCAACTTGAAAGCCATGATTCCGCAATCCGCCGGTAGTTCAATTGGCGCAGCCGGAAATCGTTATTACTACTTTGGCGCGCGCAAGGGAGGAAATGTTGAACTGGCAGCCGGACTCGGTTGGTTTGGGAACAACGGCAACAAGGTACGCAGCGTCCCCCGCGCGCCGTTGCCTGAATCCACCTTCAGGAAGTTCTGGGATACGCTTCCGCTCCTCGGAATGGTTGAGCGAGCGGGCGGCCCGCCGAGCGACTGGAACGAGATCGTCACGCGGCCACTCGATGATCCGTGGTGGGATCAGTTTGGCTATCTCAAGGGCAATGAGAAGTTCGATGTGCCCGCTCTGCACATCAACTCATGGTATGACTTTGGCGTGGCGGAAACGCTGCTGGAGTTCAACCTGCTGCGCACAAATGCGGTCACTGCGCGCGGCCGCGACAATCAATTCGCGGTCATTTCTCCGACCAGTCATTGCCGTTCAGAGACCGTATCCGCTCGAACTATAGTCGGCGAGCGTGATCTCGGAGATGCGCAGTTCGATTATTTCAACCTGTATCTCAGTTGGTTTGATTACTGGTTGAACGGGATCGAGAACGGCGTAACAAAGCGTCCAAAGCTGATGCTATACGTTATGGGACGGAATCTCTGGCGCGCCGAGCAGGAATGGCCGCTCGCTCGGACTCGCTTCACCAAATATTTTCTGCACAGCGATGGGCATGCCAACAGCCGATTGGGCACGGGCGCGCTTAACACCACTGTGGCTAAGCAGCAACCGATCGACAAATACACCTACGATCCTGCCTCGCCGACTCCTTCGCGTGGTGGCCCAGTTTGCTGCACCGGCACGCCCGATGCGCCGGAAGGGAGCTTCAATCAGTCGGAGGTTGAAGCCCGCAAGGATGTCCTTGTGTATACCAGTGAACCGCTCAAGCAAGGTATCGAGGTCACCGGCCCCCTTCAGGCCGTGCTCTATGTCTCGTCCTCGGCGCGGGACACCGACTTTACGGTCAAGCTCGTGGATGTTTACCCTAACGGTGTCGCCTACAACGTGCAGGAGGGAATCCTGCGAGCCAGACATCGTGAAGGATTTATCAGGAAAGTATGGATGAAGCCGGGTGAAGTCTACGAAGTGAAGGTTGATTTGGAGGTCACAAGCAATTACTTTGCGCCGGGCCACGGCATTCGCGTAGAGGTTGCGAGCAGCAACTTTCCTCGCTTCGACCGCAACCTGAATACCGGCGGTAACAATTACGATGAGACGAAGTGGGTAACGGCGGAAAACCAGCTTCATCATTCCGCCAAATACACTTCTCATATTTTGCTGCCTGTGATTCCCTGACACGAGCAGTTTCGTTAGCGAGTGGGTATGAGCAGTCCAACGGAACCTGGCTAGGTTGCCTCTGTCAACAAATAAGCAACTGCGCCTGCGAAATCGTCGGGATGGCGCTGGAGAGAAAGCCATGAAATTGCGAACGCTTGCAGTCGTACTATCGTGTTTGCTCGCGTTGTTCTTTGTCATTCAATCTCCGGCAGGACTGGCCGACAAGGAGAGGCACTTTCTATATGTTGCGGTTCCCGGGATTCGGAACTACCTGGAGTATGGCGGTATCGGGGTTCTGGTTTACGACATTGATAACGGGCATAAGTTCGTCAAGCGAATTCCCACCTGGGATCTCCGGCAAGGTACAGAGCCGGAAAACGTAAAAGGCATAGCCGCTAGCGCAAAGACCGCGAAGCTTTATGTCAGCACAACCAAGCGCTTGGGGTGCTTCGACCTCGTCACCGAGAAAAAGGTTTGGGAAAAGACTTATGAAGGCGGCTGTGACCGGATGGCCATATCGCCGGACGGCAGCGTTTTATATGTGCCCTCGCTTGAAGGGCCGCACTGGCATGTCGTCAACGGGATGACTGGAGATGTCATCACAAAGATTGAGCCTCAATCCGGCGCACATAACACGATCTATGGACCGGATGGCTCGCGCGTCTATCTCGCGGGTCTGAAGTCGCGGTTGCTTTCTGTCGCGGATACCAAAACCCACACGGTGGCAAACAAAGTCGGGCCCTTCAGCAATTCGATCCGCCCGTTTACGATCAACGGAAGCCAGACCCTCTGCTTTGTAAATGTAAACGAGCTGCTCGGCTTTGAGGTTGGAGACCTGAAGAAGAAGGGCGGTAAGATGCTATATCGCGTCGAGGTCGCCGGCTTCAAGCAGGGTCCCACAAAACGGCATGGCTGTCCGAGTCACGGTATCGCTCTGACGCCCGATGAAAAAGAGCTATGGCTGACCGATGCCGCCAACAGCAGTCTTCACGTCTTCGACGCTACGAAGATGCCGCCGAAGCAGATGATGAGTATCAAGCTGCGAGATCAACCGGGCTGGGTCACCTTCAGTATCGACGGCCGCTATTCCTATCCTTCGACTGGCGATGTAGTTGACGCTCGAACGAAGCGCGTCGTCACTACTCTCCAAGACGAAACCGGGCGTGATGTTCAAAGCGAGAAGCTATTGGAGATCGTCTTTGCCGGCCCCAAGCCGCTTCGCGCGGGAGATCAATTCGGGATAGGTCGGAGCCTTCTCGTTATTAAATGAAGGGCATTGAGCGGGTGCTTGACATTTTGCAAGAGAAGGGTCGCATCAACGCGCTCATGCTTTTTCAGACTGTCGCGCAAGCTCGGCTCTAAAAATGAGACCCCATCCGCAGATTACACAGATTGCCAGATTTGGACTCTGCATTCATGCTAATCTGCGAAATTTGCGTAATATGCGGATGAGATTTTGATCCCGAAATGAGATTTACTATGAAACGAATATTTGCCTTTCTCATCATCGCGCTGATTCCCTGCGCCGCCGGCGCACAAACAGTAACGCTCGAAAAACTGCTCAGCGCGCCCTTCCCTTCCGAAATCTCGGCCGCACCCACCGCAGCTCGAGTGGCGTGGATACAAACCGAGCGCGGCGTCTGCAACCTCTTCGTCGCTGACGCGCCAGACTATCGTCCGCGACAATTGACCAAATACACCAAAGACGACGGTCAGCGCTTATCAAACATCACCTGGTCGAGCGACGCGAAAACGATCGTCTATGTGCGCGGCGATTCGGCTAATCGCGCTGGCGAAAATCCGAACCCGACCAGTGACCCAGCAGGAGCCGAACAGGCACTTTGGCATATCTCGGTTGATGGCGGCGAACCGGTCAAGATCGGTCTGGGCAGCGCACCGTCACTCTCGCCAAAGGGCGATCAGTTGTTGTTCTCGCGACGGGGTCAAATGTGGTCGGCTTCTTTGAATGATGCGAAGGAGGCGAAACAGTTATTGCAATTGCGCGGCGGCGCATCGTCATTGCGCTGGTCACCAGACGGTTCGAAGCTCGCGTTCGTCAGCAATCGCGGCGACCACGCATTCATCGGCGTGTATGAGATCGCGAGCAAGGAATTGCGCTGGCTCGCCGCCAGTGTAGACCAGGATGGCAACCCCGTGTGGTCGCCTGATGGATCGCGAATCGCATTCACTCGCAATCCATCCGGCGGACCGCGGACGATCTTCACTCCGGAGCGCTCCGGAATGCCATGGTCTATTGTGGTCGCCGATGTCGCGTCCGGCAAAAGCCAGGTGATCTGGCGCGCTGATGAAGGCCCTGGCAGCGTGTTTCAAGGCGTAGTCGCCGAAGATCAATTGATGTGGGGTGCGGGAGACCGCATCGTCTTTCCCTGGGAACGCGATGGGTGGCTGCATTTGTATTCCGTCGCGGCCAGCGGCGGCACCGCATCATTATTAACTCCCGGCTCGTTCGAGGTCGAATACGCTGAGTTGAGCCCGGACAACCGCGAAATAATCTTTAACTCAAATCAGAATGACATCGATCGTCGTCACTTATGGCGAGTGCCGATCAGCGGCGGAAAACCTTCAGCAATCACTTCAGGCAAAGGCATAGAGTGGATGCCGCAACTCACCAGCGACGGCAAATTCATTGCGTATCTCCGCTCCGATGCAAAACGTCCTGCACAAGCAGTGATCCAATCTCTCACCGGCAATGGCAACGGCGAAGCGATCGGAGAAGTGCGCGCGCTTTCGGAAATCCCGCGCGACTTCCCGATCAATGAATTAATCGAACCGCAAGCGGTGATGATCACCTCAGCAGATGGCATTCAGATTCACGCGCAACTGTTCTTGCCGAAGATTCCGAGTGGTGAAAAGCGTCCGGCAACGATTTTCTTTCACGGCGGTTCGCGGCGACAGATGCTGCTCGGCTTTCATTATATGAGCTACTATCACAACACCTACACGATGAATCAGTATCTGGCGAGCAAGGGCTACATCGCGTTGTCAGTTAATTATCGCAGCGGCACCGGCTACGGAATGGAGTTCCGCGAAGCACTGAATTATGGCGCGTCGGGCGCCAGCGAATTTCGTGATGTGATGGGCGCCGGGCTCTACTTACACGGTCGCCAGGATGTGGACCCGAAACGCATCGGCATCTGGGGCGGTTCATATGGCGGCTATTTGACGGCGATGGGCTTATCTCGCGCTTCGGATTTGTTCGCCGCAGGTGTAGACATTCACGGCGTTCACGATTGGAACACGGGTATCAAGAATTTTGTGCCGACCTACAATCCGCTCGAGTATCCGAAAGAATCGAAGCTCGCATTTGATTCATCGCCGCTCGCATCAGTGGATGGTTGGCGGTCGCCGGTGTTGATGATTCATGGCGATGATGATCGAAATGTGAATTTCAATGAGACTGTGACTCTTATGCGAGCGCTGCGTGAACGCAAAGTTGAAGTTGAGCAATTGGTGTTTCCTGATGAAATTCACGGTTTCCTATTGCATCGCAGCTGGATGTCGGCTTTTACGGCGGCGGCGGATTTTTTTGACCGGAGACTTAAAAAGCTATAACGACGAGGATACCAATCCCACTTAAGCCTCCAGCGATCCTGTGCCGGTGGAGCACAATTGAGAGGCTAACGTTATAGTGCTTGCGTTAACGATCCCCAATCTGCCTGGATTTTCCTCGATAGCCCCAGCCGGTCGACGCCAGCCTACAACGGTGGCCACAACGTGAGGTCTTCGAATCCGCCAACCGGCGCAGGTTGAGGATCGTTAACGCCAGCCACAATGCTGAGCAAGTTCGTTATGCGCGTCCCCGGCGAAAAAGCACGTTGCGTTTGAGTGGGGATAGCAACGCGTACGCGAGCACTCCGTCGATCTGGCGCACATGATAAAAATTCGATAATTTACGCTACGACCAGCGCTTCACTAATTTGTTGCGTGGGCGCTGAGTTTGCGCGATAAGAACAATGGTGATGAGCGGATCGCTGCCAGTCAACACGAGTATCTCTCACTACCGCATCATCTCCCCGCTAGGCGCGGGCGGGATGGGAGAAGTTTACCTTGCAGAAGACACATTGCTGGACCGCAGAGTAGCCATCAAGTTTATCTCATCGGACTCAACAGCAGACGAGCAGGCGCAGAAGCGCCTCGTCCGTGAAGCAAGAGCAGCAGCAAAGCTGGATCATCCCAACATCTGCTCTATCTATGAAGTCGGAAGAGAAGACAGCCGCAGCTTCATCGTGATGCAGTACATCGACGGAGAGACGCTGGCTCGCTGTATTTCGCGCCAGCCGCTCGAGCTGAGCGAAGCGCTCGAAATCGCCATTCAGGTGGTCGACGCTCTAGCCGAGGCGCATTCACACGGCATTGTGCATCGGGACATTAAGCCGCAAAACATAATGCTCACGGCGCGCGGACAGGCGAAGGTAATGGACTTCGGTCTGTCGAAAGTAGTTTCTGAGAGAACCCTGGTCGAGAGTTCTGTCGACACCGAAACCCAGTTGACAGCCCCTGGAATTGTGATGGGTACTGCTCCTTATATGTCGCCGGAGCAGATTCGAGGCGAAGATCTGGACGCCCGAAGCGACATCTTCAGTTTCGGTGTCGTGTTCTACGAGTTGGTGAGTGGACGTCAACCTTTCACTGGCGAAACCGCAGCAGCAACGTTGTCCGAGATACTGACGCGGGAGCCTCAGCCCCTGTCACGCTATGTGGGAGAAGCGCCATCACAATTTCAATGGATTGCAAGCAAGGCATTGCGCAAGAACAAGGGAGAGCGTTACCAAACGGCAAAGGAATTGTTTATCGACTTGAGCACTTTGAGAGAGGACATGATGTTTGCGGCCAGGTTGGACCGCTCGACCGCGCCAGAAGCGAGCAGGGTAACCCTACCGGTTGGAGATCAGTCTTCTGTTCACGCGCAGAATGAGGAGACTCTTACCGGCAAAGTAGATACGACGACCGATCGCCCTGACGTCGAACACCGGCATCGTCAGACCGCTCGCCGGAGGCTTGCGCTCGCCGGACTCGCGGTGTCTGTCTTTGCGATTGCCGGCCTTGCTTATCTGCTCAGCCAGCTCGGCAAGCAGGAGCCGATAGGTTCTCTCGCAGTCCTGCCGTTCGTAAATGCTAGCAACGATCCTAACGCCGAATATCTTTCGGACGGCATCACCGAGAGTATTATCAGCGCGCTCGCTCAAGTGGGGGATCTCAAAGTAATGTCCAGCAACTCAGTTTTTCGGTACAAGGGGAAGCCGCTGGAGGCGAGGGCGATTGGTCGCGAACTCGGTGTCCGGGCTGTAGTAGTGGGCCGCCTCGTCCAGCGCGGCGATACTCTGTCGATCAGCACCGAGCTGATTGATGTCCACGACAGCAGCCAGCTATGGGGCGAACAGTATAACCGCAAGTCGTCGGACATTCTGGCGGTTCAGGAAGAGATTGCAAGGCAGATCTCAGAAAAACTACGGCTCCGCTTGAGCGGTGAGGATAAGGGGCGGTTAGGTAAACGGTACACCGAGAGCGCTGAAGCTTATGAACTGTACCTTAAAGGCCGCTTCCACCAGAATAAGCGAACGGAAGACGAACTGAAGCGAAGCATCGACTATTTCAAGCAGGCGGTCGTGAAGGATCCGAAGTACGCGTTGGCTCACTCGGGCATTTCCGATTCCTATAGTTATCTTGGGAACCATGGGTTTCTCGCGCCAAAGGAAGTTTCGCCGGAAGCGAAGGAAGCGGCCTTAAGAGCGCTGGAAATCGATGACAGGCTCGCCGAAGCTCACACCTCGCTGGCATACGTGAAGGTGAATTACGATTGGGATTGGGCAGGCGCCGAGAGCGAGTTCAAACGAGCCATTGAATTGAATACAAGCTATACGAGAGCGCACTCCTTGCTCGCTGCCTTCCTCACAGGGCAGGGTCGGTCTGAGGAAGCACTCGCGGAGATGAAACGTGCTCTGGAGCTGGACCCGCTATCAATCTATGACAATACAAACCTCGGATGGCATTTGCATATGGCACGCCGCCTCGACGAAGCCATTGAGCAATTCCGAAAGACGATTGAGATGGATCAGAGCTTCGCGCAGGCTCACCTTTGGCTCGGCCAGGCTTATGAGACAAAACAGATGTATGAGGAAGCGATCAGCGAATTCAGGAAGGCGATGGCTGCAGGCAGCCCCGCCGTGGCTGCTCTCGCGCATGGCTATGCAATTGCCGGGAGAAACGCCGAGGCGAGAAGATCCCTGCGACAGTTGGAGGAGCTGGCCAGGGAGAGGTATGTCTCGTCTTACGACCTTGCGGTAATCCTTACGGGCCTCGGTGAGAAAGATCAAGCCCTCGTGCGATTGACGGAAGCTTATGAGCGTCGTGACGGCTGGTTGGCGTTTTGGCTCAAAGTGGATCCGAGGCTAGATCCGCTTCGCTCGGAGCCGAGGTTCCGGGACTTTTTGCGCCGGGTTGGCCACACACCTTGATGAAATAACTTAGCCACGTGGAACGACGGTCGCGCCTTGCGTATCGAACAGCTTTCTCTTACGCGATGAATGATTTAGAGAGTCAATGACAACAATCCAGAAAGACAACGTGAAGGAAAATGACTTAGGTGTAGGGTGGCAGATCTCACATTATCGAGTTACCGGCAAGCTCGGCGCCGGTGGGATGGGCGAAGTCTATCGAGGACTTGACTCAAAACTAAATCGCGAAGTCGCGATCAAAGTCTTGCCCGAAAGCTTTGCTCAGGATCCCGAACGCGTTGCGCGCTTTCAACGCGAGGCGCAGGTCCTGGCCTCGCTCAACCATCCGAACATCGCCGCAATTTACGGGCTTGAAGAATCAAATGGAATTCGCGCGCTAGTGATGGAGCTCGTCGAAGGACCAACACTGGCCGATCGGATCGCGGCGGGTCGGATACCGCTGGATGAAGCACTAACCATTGCCAGGCAAATCGCCGACGCTCTCGAAGTCGCTCACGAACGCGGAGTCATTCATCGAGATCTGAAACCCGCGAACGTAAAAGTAACGCCAGACGACAAGGTCAAAGTATTGGATTTTGGCTTGGCGAAGATCGCTTCTCCCGAAAAGTCTTACAGCGATCTATCGCACTCGCCAACAATGCTCCAGGGAACACAAGACGGAGTGATTCTTGGCACAGCCGCGTACATGAGTCCCGAACAGGCGAAAGGCAAGATCGTCGACAAACGCTCGGATATATGGGCGTTCGGCTGTCTTATGTTTGAGATGCTTTCAGGAAAGCAGACTTTTCGTGGAGAGACGCTGACGGATACACTTGCGTCGGTTGTGCGCGGCGAGCCAGATTGGGACGACTTACCAGCTGATACGCCGCCTCGAATCGTTTCTTTAATTCGTCGCTGCCTTACGAAGGACCCGAGGCAACGGCTTCGCGATATTGGAGATGCTCGTTTTGAATTAGATCGTTCAGACGGGCCCCGAAGCATTGTTGCCACAGCTATCAAACCGACGGTTCTGCGTTGGCGGATTCCAATCGTAGCGGGTCTGGTGATCATCGCGGGTCTGGCTGCCGGGTTTCTTCTTAATAAATTGCTCGGTGCTCGAGGATCTCAGGTGCCGGCGGTTGTCCGTCTGATCTACACAATCCCAGCCAATCAGATACCAAGCGCACAGCAACGTAATCGAGTTGCGATCTCTCCCGATGGTTCAAAGCTGGTGTATGCCGCCAATGAGCGATTATACGTGCGCGCGTTAGATTCCCTGGATTCTGTAGAGCTGCCTGGAACAGAAGGGGCGATGTCTCCTTTCTTTTCTCCCGATGGTCAGTGGGTTGGATTCCTTGGCCGGCCCCATTTAAAGAAAGTCCCTATCAATGGTGGCGCGGCGGCGGTTCCTATTTGCTCTGTCGCAGATCCGATTGGAGTAAACTGGGGACCTGACAATACTATCCTGATCGGTGGGGTTTACGCCGGTATCCTTCGAGTGTCAGCAAACGGTGGCACACCCGAAATAGTTGTACCTCCATCACCATCGCTTTCTTATCTCCATCCACAGTTTCTACCGGACGGTAAGTCATTCCTTTTCCAACGCGGCCGACCGGGCAATTACGATTCGAATGAGCTGGTCATGCGATCGCTGGATAGAGAGGACGAGACGGTGGTGTTGCGCAGCGGTTACGACTATCAATATTTGAAGTCCGGTTACCTGTTGCACGCACAGGGCACAAGGAATCAGCGTCTGGATTTGTCGCTTGTGGGATTTGACGCAACAGCGCGCGCGGTAGTAGGCAATCCCGTAACCGTAGTTCGCAACGTGAGAGACACCAGCGCTGGCAGCTCCAGCAACTTCGCGGTTTCGGACTCGGGCACGTTGATATATTTGCCGTCGGCCGCCGGAGAAGGTTCAGGCACAAGGCTGGCGGCGGTGGATCGTTCGGGAAAGTCCTCTGTATTGCCGAACGAGTCCCGCGATTATTCGGATCCCCGTGTTTCTCCCAATGGGCGATTTGCTGCTGTGCATCTCCAGGGAGATCAAAACGACGTTTGGGTCGCTGACCTCGAACGCGGAGCGCTCACCCGAATTTCATACGCAGATGGCGAGGACGAAACTGGTGCGTGGTCTCCGGACGGACGTACTGTGATGTGGGCCTCTTCGCGCTCCAACCTGATGAGAGGGATTTTTCGCCGTCCAGCAGATGGAAGCGGACGGGAAGAATTAGTGTGGCGTTTGGACAAGCATTGTCATGTGCGCGACTGGTCTCCCGATGGCAAAACTCTAGTGATTGAGATTTTAGATCCGAACACCAGCGGCGACATTTATCGTCTGGATTTGGAAGGCACACCAACCGCTACAGCCTTCCTTCAAACTCCGTTCAATGAACGCAATTCGCGTCTTTCTCCCGACGGCAAGTGGTTGGCATATGTTTCAGACGAGTCTGGCCGCGACGAAGTTTACATTCAGGCCTTCCCCCAGGGAGGTTCGAAGCTACAGGTTACCTCGAGCGGTGGAGACCAGCCGGTATGGCCGCGTGATGGATACAAGCTTTTCGTTCGAGCCAGCGGGTCGATTCAGGAGGTTCCTTTTCGGTCGGGCCCGACACCATCGATTGGGGCTATCACCACTCTGTTCACCGATCGCTACGAGAATCCTCAGGCAGGTGGCCACACTGGATACGATGTGTTTCCTGATGGCCGGTTTCTGATGATCCAATCTCAGGCTCTCCAGGGCTCGCGAGAAGAAATAGTTGTGGTAGTGAACTGGATCGAAGAGGTAAAGAAGCAACTTGCAGCTGGAGGCAAGTGAGACGCGCGGGACACCCAAGGAAAAAGATTAATCCGCAGATTACGCAGATTGAGAATCCTCCGGCTTATCTGTCTAATCTGTGGATAAGTCTTCCGGTACCCAATCGATTATACGAATGAAGACCTGGAACTATCGCACTTGAATAAGGACCTATCTGCAGATACGAATCTCGCGCATTACCGCATCGTCTCCAAGATTGGCGCCGGTGGGATGGGAGATGTTTATCTTGCCAAGGACACCAGACTCGATCGCAAGATCGCGCTGAAAATTCTGCCGGCTGACGTCGCTTCAGATCGGGATCGCCTCGACCGCTTTATCCGGGAAGCAAAATCTGCGGCCGCGCTCAATCATCCTAATATTGCACACGTTTATGAGATAGGTGAAAGCGACGGTATGCGTTTTATCGCAATGGAATACGTCGCCGGCCAGACGTTGCGAGAATTGCTTCAACGTGGCCGCCTCACGCTCATTCAGTCGATTGAGCTCACAACACAGGTCGCATCCGGACTCGCTAAGGCGCACGAGTTGGGCTTTATACATCGCGACATTAAACCTGAAAACCTGATGCTGCCTTCAGACGCCAGCATCAAGATTCTAGACTTCGGGCTTGCCAAGCTGATCGACAAACAACGCAATCCGGCCGAGTTGAGCGGGCTAAGCACAGTAGCTTACGAGGGCGATGGAGCGCCCCTGGGAACCAGTGCCGGAACGATACTCGGAACTGTTTCCTATATGTCGCCTGAGCAGGCTACCGGTGAGAAGGTTGACCAAAGAACCGACATCTTCTCGCTTGGCATCGTGTTTTACGAAATGCTCTCAGGACGTAGACCTTTCGATGGCAACTCGGCAATCGATACGATGCACGCGATCATCAATCGCGAGCCGACGCCTGTCGCTGACTTGAATCCACAATTGCCGCCTGAAATATCTGACATTGTGGAGAAGGCACTTGCCAAGAACCCTCATGATCGTTACCGGGATGCAAGCGATTTCGAACTCGACCTGCGCCGCTTCAAGCGCGCGCTTGAATTCAATTCGCTCATCAGCATGCGAATCCCCGGCAAGGTCGACACCAATAAACGCACACCTGCTTCGAGGATGTGGATCGGAGCCGGTGCCCTACTCCTGCTCGGAATCGTGTTAGCGGCTTGGAGATTCCTTCCATGGCCTGCTTCAGAAAAGAACTCTATCGACCTCGCTGGAATCACATTGACCCCGCTTACTACGGATCCCGGTTACGAGGGAGAGCCAACTTTTTCAGCCGATGGACAGAGGATTGCGTACGTTTCCGATCGCACTGGCGACTTCGAGATCTTCCTAAAACAAATCTCCGGCGGGCCGGATATCAATTTAACTGAAAACAAGGCCGACGACGTTCAGCCCGCTTTTTCACCGGATGGCAAGCAGATCGCATTCGTATCGACGCGCGCCAGCTCTTCGAATCTTTTGTATCCAGGCGTCGACTATTCGTTGTTAGGCGGTGATATCTGGGTAATGTCGGCGCTCGGCGGAAGTCCGAGACGCATTGCCGAATCGGGCAATTTTCCATCGTGGTCGCCAGACGGAACGGCGATCATATACACAAACAGTACATCATGGTTCCGGCACAAAATGTATAGGGTCTCAGCGCAGGGCGGAGAGCCCCAGGAGATTCCGATTACATTCAAGAGCGATGAATCTCCGGCGCCTTTCTGGCTGCACGCCAGCTACTCAGCCGATGAACGTTGGATAGCTTTTGACACAGGCGGAAAAGTATTCGTTGTTAGCGCAGCGGGAGGCGAAGCTCATGCGATTGTGGCCGGTCAGCATCCAACGTGGACCTCAGACGGACGGTCGATCATCTATTCGAACAATGCCTCGGGCAAAAGCTTTTCGCTCTGGCAACTACCTGTTTCGGCGACGGAGGGAATTGCTTCTGGACCTGCTCAGCCACTCACAGTCGGCCGCGGACGAGACCTGCAAGCGGCAATCTCGCGCGATAACAAAACTATTGCTTTTGCAGCGCAGGACCTGTCTTTCAATGTTGAGGTTTTACCTTTTGATGCCGAGACTGGTCGGCAAACTGGAGAAGTCAAACCGGTTACACAGGGGTCAAACGTTATCTACTTTCTCTCAGAGAACGATCAACGGATTATCTTTGAAAACCATATCGGGACGATCTCTCGCATCTGGCGTATTGACTCTAACTCTGTACCGGTACAATTGACCTCTGAAGCAAACTTCACTGACACAACTCCACGATGGTCCCCTGATGGCAAGACTATCGCGTTTATTCGAAGACCAGCTAACACGCCCGAGTCCGTCGCGCCTGGGTCATCCTCCAGCTTACGGCTGATGTCTCGCGATGGGGCAAACCCTCGCAAGTTGATCGAGAATGCAGTCAACCCGGCGTGGATGCCTTCGGGCCGTGCCATCGCCTACGGGTCGGTTGTAAACGGAAACCAAAACCAAATAAACATTTATGACTTGTCCACCGGCACTGCGCGTCAAGTAACGAATGAAACTGGCGTGGTACCCATTTACACTTTTAGTCCTGATGGCAAATGGCTAATTTATCAATCTAACCCGAACGGTAACATCGACCTGCGCGCTATACCTGTTGAAGGCGGCG
>DATFWY010000245.1:0-3249 GCA_035258805.1 Blastocatellia bacterium
AAAATTGTTGGCTGCGGAAACGCCACGCAAGAGTTCCATTTGGCCGCCAAGCGGTCACATTTTCATCAGTAAATTATGCGGGAATTTGCTCTAAATTCTCTAACATGCGGTCGTGTTGCTCGGCGAACGGCTGTGCCTGCGAGCTCCCGCGCGCGCTGGAATTGCGAAGCGATGACTAGATGCCACTGCACCTTAGTTACTCGTCCCTCTAGACGGATGCTCGAATAGGAATCGCAAACACCTGATAGTAGGCTCGCCGCTCGAAGTACTCGGGCGTGATGCGACTTGCGGATATGAAATGGTACACTGTAGCCCCCGGTGTGAACACTGCTTTGTATCCTTGAGCAAAAGCCTTCATGGTCAAGCCGGTCACCGTCCCCTTGAAAGTGCTGCAAAGCATCGGGAATGCGATCCGGATGGAAACCGCCTAGATCAAACAGCGCGCGACGTCGTATGGCGAAGTTCAGGCCCCAAATGTACTTGGGGTGGATTTCAATCGCATTGCTACCCAAGTCTAGTCTAAGAAGACCAGAATTTCGCCATTCGACTCCAATGCCCCGCGATGGCGGCCGGATAGCAGACCGGGTTCTGGCTCAAAAAGGTAACGAATGCGGTGATGCGGCATCTCCCGCACGATGCTCTCTGTCTCTCCTCTGGTGTTATCGCCGCTCCCGTTATCAACGATCAGGATCTCGCAAGAACCCGGTTCCAAGGTTTGATTACAAAGAGAACGTATGGCCCTAGCCAACGATCGGCTGCGATTAAAAGTTGGAATACAACATGACAACTTTACCCCGCGAGTCTGCACGTGACGTGCTCCATCAGTCGGAATGCTCGGCCGTGAGCGATGACAGGATAGACCTCGTGGCCCGCTTTCACTTACATCTACAACACGACAATGAGGAAGGCTCTTGTCGGTGGCTTCGTGTAGTCGGCCTGTACCAAACCTTCAAACAGGCTGTGAGTAGTAACAACAAATGCGCTCCTGGCTTCAGAACTCGATAGCACTCTTGCAAATCGGGAAAATGCGGCCAATTGTACTCGTCGAGGGCGGTGATTGTGGACGCGAGGATGCTCGACCGGAGGCGGTGGACGACGGACGGCGAGGTGATCCTTGACGACCGGGTGCCAGGCCGCAGCACGATCGAGCCGCCGTTAAGCGGCGGAAAAGCCCAAACAGGGCGGCAGGTACATGAAGCCCGGACTATCCAAATCAAATTGTAAAGGATGGCGCTCATGGCAAAGCGGGTTGCACTGATTACTGGAGTCACCGGGCAAGATGGCGCCTACCTCGCCGAATTCCTGCTCAATAAGGACTATGTCGTGCATGGCCTGAAGAGGCGCTCGTCCTCATTCAACACCGGGCGGGTCGATCATCTTTATCAGGACCCGCACGAGCAGGACCTGCGCTTTGCCATGCACTACGGAGACATGACGGACGCTACCAACCTCATTCGGATCATCCAGGAGACGCAGCCGGATGAGATTTACAACCTTGCCGCCCAAAGCCATGTGCACGTCTCGTTCGAAACGCCGGAATACACGGCGAATGCTGATGGCCTCGGGACTCTGCGGCTCCTCGAGGCAATCCGAATTCTGAATATGGAACGGCGCGTACGCTTTTATCAGGCATCGACATCGGAGCTCTACGGTCAGGTCCAACAGATCCCTCAGAGCGAGACAACACCGTTCTATCCGCGCTCACCCTATGCCGCAGCAAAGCTCTACGCTTACTGGATCGTAGTGAACTATCGGGAGGCATACAGGATTCACGCTTCAAACGGCATCCTGTTCAATCACGAGGGTCCGACACGCGGGGAAACCTTTGTCACTCGCAAGATTAGCCGCGCCGTTGCAGCGATCGAGCTTGGCCTCCAGGACACGCTCTTTCTCGGCAACCTCGATGCCAAGCGTGACTGGGGCCACGCCCGCGACTATGTGGAAGGAATGTGGCTGATCACGCAACAGGCGGATCCTGACGATTATGTCCTTGCAACCGGCGAGGCTCGATCAGTGCGCGAATTTGTGGAGGAGGCGTTTGCTCAAGTGGGTAAGAAAATCGTGTGGCGTGGGTCCGGGGTAGATGAGAAGGGTCTTGATGCTCGTTCGGGCCGTATACTGGTTGAGGTCGACCCGCGCTATTTTCGCCCGACCGAAGTCGATCTCCTGGTCGGCGACTCAACGAAGGCGCGGGAAAAACTCGGTTGGCGCCACAAGGTTTCATTCGGCGCGCTGGTCGCGGAAATGGTGCAAGCCGATCTTGAATTGGTGAGACAGGAATCTGAACTACGAGGCGCATCTTCTTACGCGCGACCGCGCGCATTGCGAATGGTGCAATGACAGCCCCTCGATTCGAGCTAGAGGGTAAGCGGATCTACGTCGCTGGGCATACCGGAATGGCCGGCTCAGCGATCGTGCGCAGGCTAGGCCTTGAGACCTGTAAGATTTTGACGGCCGAGCATCGCGAGCTCGACCTCGCGCAACAAGAGGCCACGGAACGCTGGCTTGCTGCGGCACGCCCTGACGTGGTCGTTGTGGCAGCTGGGCGCGTTGGCGGCATAATGGCGAATAATAACTATCCCGTGGATTTTCTCGCTGACAATCTTGCTATCGGACTCAATCTGATCAGAGCAAGCCATTTAGTCAGGGTTAGGAAACTGCTGTTTCTAGGGTCTTCCTGCGTATATCCGAAATATGCCAAACAGCCCATCAGCGAAGACCAATTGCTGACAGGCGAACTTGAGCCGACCAATGAGTGGTACGCAATTGCGAAAATAGCCTGCATTAAGCTGTGTGAGGCATATTTCCGCCAACACGGATGTGATTTCATTTCCGTGATGCCGACAAATCTCTATGGCCCAGGCGACAACTACCATCCGGAGAACAGTCATGTCGTTGCCGCTCTAATTCGCCGGTTCCATGAAGCAAAGTTTGCCCGGGCGCCGGCTGTCACGGTATGGGGAACGGGCAAGCCTCGTCGCGAGTTTCTTCATGTTGATGACTTTGCTGATGCCTGCGTATATCTGCTGAAGAACTATTCAGAAGCGCAATTCATCAACATTGGGTTCGGTCAGGACGTAAGCATCGCAGAGTTCGCTGGCATCGTTGCCGATGTTGTCGGATATGGTGGCAAAATTACTTTCGATCCGTCAAAGCCTGACGGCACCCCCCGTAAGCTGCTAGACGTGTCACGACTTTCATCCCTTGGCTGGACAGCAAGGATTCCGCTCCAAGAAGGTCTCAAGAGAG
>DATFWY010000246.1:0-59054 GCA_035258805.1 Blastocatellia bacterium
CCCTTTGCAGCAAGGGACTCCCATATCCTTCCAGGAGCCTGTAGCGTCAGCTTTAATGCACCACTCTCCTTCTCCGCTGCTACGAGCCTGATTGCAACAAAAGGGAATAATAACGTAACCGCGAGGTCGTACGATCCAAAGGTTGGCACGAGTATTCCGTCAAGAGGGGACAAACCTTGCGCAAGCGCTGCCGGTCCGCCGCCCGATCCGCTTACTTCGGCATAGAGGTTCACTGCTGCAATAAAAGCCTGGCCCACCATAGGCCCAATCATCAGCAGCAGAAGCCAATATGCTCGGGAACTTAGCAGCTCACGGAATTCCTTGCCGGCCAGCGACCAGATCCTAGGTGAGCGCAAGGAAAACCTCCTCGAGCCCACCAGTTGAGACGCCGGCTTTAGCTTTCAACTGATCGAGCGTCCCTTCGCCTACAATCTTTCCAGCACTCAGCAGCACAAGCCTCTCGCAGACTCGAGACGCGTCGTTCAGCTGATGAATCGATAGGAAGAGTGTCCTTCCCTGAGTCGCATGGGTCTTGATCGATTCCATGACTTCACGAGTTTGCCTCAAGTCAAGACCATCAAAAGGCTCATCCAGCAACAACACTTCTTGTCGGGTTAATAATCCGATAGCAAGTAGGGTTCGCTTCAATTCGCCCTTTGACAGTGATCCGATTCGAGAGCGCAAAAGGTCTCTAAGCCCGAGCCCCTTCACCGTTGCTGCTATCTGATCCGACGAGCGAACATAGAGGCCGCCGAAAAACTTGAGCATCACAGCTACTCGTTGGTCCGCCCACGGCCTGATAGCGTCCGGTAAATAAAAGAGCGCTTCCTTTCGCCGAGCGGCCGGTACAGATTTTCCGCGAAACTCTACCGTGCCTGAGTCGGTTTGCGTCAACCCTGCGAGACATTCAAAGAGCGTAGTTTTTCCCGCGCCATTTGGCCCAATCAACCCGAGGATCTCGCCCTGCTGCACGGTGAAATTTACATTTTGCAGCACGTCGCGCGTACCGAATCGTTTGGAGAGACCGGTGACTGTCAGCAGATTCATGGCGGATGTACCGTAGGCTGTCTAGTCTGCGGATTCGAGAGCGGTTAACGAGTGTCCGCAGACTAGACAGTCTACGGTACATCTCGTGTGGCCGCTGAACTAAGCAAACGCAATCAAAACGTGAACCTCGCTTG
Source organism: Blastocatellia bacterium (assembly GCA_035258805.1). Lineage (GTDB taxonomy): Bacteria > Acidobacteriota > Blastocatellia > UBA7656 > UBA7656 > Onstottus_A. The sequence continues at coordinate 1,182 of DATFWY010000246.1, forward strand.
CAGCTGGAACATCCGCGGCGGATCTACGTGCGCAAACGCCGGAAGCGCATTCGTAGCTGTACCCACCGATACCAACTGACCAAAGGTCGGATTCACAATCGCCGTATCGCCGTAAACCGTCTGACCGCGACCAAGATAGTTTCCGTGGTTGAACAGATTAAACCCCTCCAACCTAAGCAGAATGCTCGTGCGCTCTGAGGTCTTGATTCGACCTTCGACGAACATTGCCACATCTGAAGTTGGCGTGCCTCGGAAAGCCGACTTGCTGAGTACTTGTCCATCGACCACTGGCCGGTCGTTGTTAGCCCCGTCACCGTTATTGTCGATACCGGTTGTGGCATTGAATGGACGCGATGATGCGAACATCTGGAGCGTGCCCGCGCTGATGTTGTAGGGGAACTGATAGCTCACGGTGATGACTGCGCGGTGCCGCTGATCAACAACGCTCGGTCCGCGTTCGACCTCACCAAGTCGCGCAATGTTCGCCTCGTTCGGTCCGATGCCATTACCGTCCGGTTCGAACGTGTTCGTCGCTTTGGAAAGCGTGTAGCTAAGCGAAGCAAACAGACGCGAAATTCCACGGTACGTGATCTGTGTTTGCAATCCGTCGTAGTCGCCCACGCCCAGGTTCATTATCGTGTTGACGTTCCTTATCCCTCCATTCACAGGAAGAATTGGACGGGTGGCACTCGCCGCTGCGACGGTTCTAACCTGTCCGGGCGCGGTGCGATCGAAAATCGACGGCGCATTCAGATCGACCGTACGATCCAGCTTGGTCCAGTGTTGATGGACGTAGTCTGCGCCGCCGATCAGGCCTCTTACAATTTCGTGTTCAGCGCCGATCGAAATAACCTGGCTGCGAGGATTCACGAACTCATCCGGATAATTTGGGAGCTTATTGAAATCCAACCCATATTTTGCAAACTGTGTCTGGTAGAAAGATCGCTTGCCCGCGATGATGGTGATGTCGCGCGCCGGAAGCTGTGAAGGTGGCAGCGTTTTCGGATCAAACACCAGCGGAAGACACGGTCCGGTCAGGCAGGTCGGGAAGCCGAGCTGACCGGCAACGGCGGTGTAGGTTGTCAGTCCGTCTAATCCGTTTACCAGATAACCGGCAACCTGATTAGCTCGAATCTGCGTGTAATACATTGCGTAGCCGCCCCGGATCGAAAGCCGCGAATTCCCTAACGGACGCCATCCGAAGCCGACACGCGGCGCAAAGTTTTTCGTTGCATCAGTCAGTGTTTGGCGGTCGTAGCGAATCCCCGCCTCTATGGTGAGATCGGGACGGACGTGAAAGCTATCCTGCACGAATCCGGTCAAAAGCCACTGGGGCAGCTCGTAGCTGCTGATCCCGAAGTTAATTGGCTGGGTATAGTTCTGGACGTCGGCAAGCGTCAACTGCCCTAACGGAGCGGTGGTAGTGCTCTTGAAGGTGAAGGTGCCGAGCACTGCCGTGCCCGGTTCGCTTCCGGTACCACCGGAAGTGTGATGGATTACACTTCCGCCGAGGCGGAGATAATGCCTGCCAATCGACCAGGAAAGCGTGTCAGAAAACTGATTCTGATAGCTATAGATGTCCGAAGATCGCGATTGCCCGACGGTAAAGGGCACAGTACCGCTCCGCGTGTAAGTAGTGGATAAGACCTTTGCCGACCACAGAGTCACCGGATCACCATGGAGATAAGCATATCGAGCCTCGTTGAGGAGATGCGGGTTGAAGACCATTGTGTGATTTGCTTGAAGCGTCCACGAACGCCGCGCGTAATATCGAGCAACACTCGGCGCGCTTGTGCCGCTCACCGCATCCTGCGGATTGTCGTCATCGAAGCGGTCAATATTTGTTCGCAACATCAGATTTTGGTTTTGAGTCAGCTTATGGTCCAACCGCCCATTGACCAGAGTTTGGCGGTAATGACCTTCGTAATCGAGATGTCCATCTGCGGGCAACACGAAAGCAGGCAGAGAGGGCGAGAGGAACGTTGTTCGATCCTGATGTGTGTAGTCCGACGACACAAAAAAGAAGGTCTTGTCTTTGAAGATTGGCCCACCAATCGATCCGGAAACCTGCTTGAGCGCATCGGGAATATCCACCGGGTTGATGGCCTGGAGCGTGGTGGGTGTGACGCAAGTGAACACCTCTGGGGCACAGAAGTTCCTGGTTGAAAATGTCTTTGCCTGCCAATCACCCGGGCGGAACATATAAATTCCCTCGCCGTGAAACAGGTTCGTTCCCGATTTTGTGACTATGTTCAACGCCGGGCCCGCAGTCCAACCAAATTCCGCAGAAAACGCGTTCGTAAGTATCGCAAACTCCTGGACGGCGCCGAGCGGCACGGTCGCGATGGCGGTTTGTCGGCCCCAGCCTTCGTCGTTGTTCGCACCGTCAAGAGTGAAGGTCGTCGTGCGACGTGATCCAGCACCGGTAATGAAGTAAGTGGCGTTGACGAACAAATCTCCGGTACCTTTTCCTTGCCTGAACGCTGAATTAAGAAGCGGCAGTGATGTAATTTTGCGGCCGAGAATCGGCGTTTCATCGATCTGTTCGCTCTTAAGGGGCAGGCCGATTTGAGGATCCGCGCGCACACCTTCGGTAGTGCCATAAACGGTTACTTCGCTTTTCCCGCCGGTTGCGACGAGTTTGACCTTTACTGTCGCAGTTTCCCCAGACCGCAGCGTGAGTCCGGTTACATCCTCGGAAGTAAATCCTGTCATCGCAACGGTGACTTTGTATTCGCCGGTGAGCGGGAGGGCGGCGATCGTGGCAGATCCGCCTTCTCCGGATACCGCCTCGCGCACGGCACCGGTCGCGGTGTTCGTCACAGAAACCTTCGCGTCCCTGACCACAGCTCCGGTTTGATCTACAACCGTAACGATCATTGTTGACGTGTTAGGGGACTGTGCAGCAGTGACGTTTATTGTGAAAGCAAGCAATAGAGTTAATGAAAGCAGCGCGAAAATCCTCGTGAGCGAGGGTCTTATCATTTGATAACCCCCTTTCTTCGAACTGTTGGAATCATGTCAACATCTCCCTAGTAGAAACATAACCACACAAACAGCCGTTCGACTCTTCGATTCAAGCTCCAAAGGCCGAAATAGAATGGACACTCGTGAGTGAGCTAGAAAAGCTTCAGTGATGTACTTCTTCGATGTTCAAGACCGGATGTACTTCGTACCATTGATGATTGTCTTGTCCATCGTAGCGACTGACGCCGTAGACTCGAACACGACTACCCACTTTTGGAGGCGCGAGCCGAATTGGATCAATAATCTCGCAAACTATGAAAGGACCGGGGCTCTTGAGGTCTTCAACCAGCTTGAAACTTAGATCACCGTCTTCATCGTTAACGCGAATCTCCGACACATAACCTTCCGCCATCACATGAGGCTTCCGGTTCCGATCGATGTCCGCGATCGACACGGTGTGAAATTCTTTGAGGTCGAGAGCGTCTGCAATGAGAATGCCTCCAGCTTGCTCTTCTCTGGCAGTCCTTTTGTGTGATGCAACAAACACCGCAGCTATCAGTGCTACGACTCCAAGTACCGCGAGCGCCAGGCCGGGCCTTGCAACCAGATTTTGCCAGCTCGAAATTCCTTTGTTGTTCTGCACATTCGTCGCTTCCGTCCCCGAAATAGCCGCTTCAATCGCGTGCCACCGATCGTGCGACGGAGTAAATCGCGGTAACTCCTGCGCCAATCGATGCCCATTGCGCATTCGAGCAAGCCGGGTACGGCAAATACCACAGTCGAGCAGATGATCCTCAACGCGCTTCATTGTATTGTGATCAAGCTCGCCGTTTAGATAACGCGAGAACCTGCGCTGCAAATCAAATCTCCAACATCGCATAAGTTCACTCCGTCAATATCACAAGAGCGGCTTCAGCGGCCTTAACCGCTGTTCCAGCTGGCTGAGCGCGCGATTCAACCGCGAAGCCACCGTTCCCGGAGAGCAATCCAGGACCAAGGCGATCTCTTCATAAGAGAGTTCCTCGAGATACCTGAGCGCAACCACCGATCGTAGCTTCGGCGATAGCTCCATCAACGCACGGTGCACAATTTCGCGGCGCTCTGCTTCAGCGTGTTGTAAATCGGCCGCAGCAGCAGAAGGCTCCTCATCGCTGCCCAGAAGCGCTTCAAACGGCACTTGCTGCATACCACGCTTTCTCTGTTGATTGAGACACTCGTTGAGGGCAATCCGATAAATCCAGGTGGCAAGGCTTGCTTCAAATCGGAAACCGGGCAATCCTCGGAAGATCTTTACGAATACTATCTGCAGTATGTCCTCGGCGCGGAGGTGGTCCCCGATTGAATAAAAGATGAAGTTGTAGACACGATCACGATAACGCTCATAGAGGAGCCTAAATGCGTCTCGGTCGCCCTGCTGGGCAGCCATGACCATGCTCCTCTCGTCGAGGCCTGAATGTCCTTCTCTCACCGCCATTGGGATCGTATTAGATTAATGCCCTATCTATATTAGACACAAACGACTGCACTTTCTTCGGTTATGAAACAAAAAAGATGGGACATTGTGGCAGGCAGCACATTACGGGTCAATTTGCGCCTTGGCGCTCCGCGTCTGAACTGAGTTTCAAAATCTAAGAATCTGATTTCACGCAAAACGCAGGGCAAAAGCGCAATCTCGAGACCCCAACCGAACTGATTTGCAGTTTAAGGCGTCTGACAGGCGTGCTACGTCTCACTTCATTCGCCGATCAAAGAAATCCGACGCCGCGTGATACGCTCGCAGCCAGTTCTCATGCCTGAGGAAATCGTGCACTTCGTCGGGAAAGATCAGCTCCTCAAATTGCACATTGTATTCACGGAGCTTACGAACCAGATCGACGCTCTGGCTGAACGCGACGTTGCGATCGTCATCTCCGTGAATCAGTAGTACTGGTGATTTCCACTTATCGACCGATGTGATTGGCGAAGACTCGCGCGCCAGCTTAACAAGCTCGGCCGACGCGCCCCCGCCGGGCCCGCGTCCAACTCGCGCGCTCCAATCATGTACCCCATGCAAGTCGACTCCTGCGGCGAACAACTCGGAATCTCGAGCGAGACCCATCGCCGTCAAGAAACCTCCGTAGGATCCACCCCACAGTCCAATGCGCTTAGGATCTATGTCGCTGCGAGACCTCAAATATTTACCGGCAGCAACAATATCCTGATATTCGGATGCTCCCCGCGCGCCCCGATGTTTGGCTTCGCGAAAAGCTCGGCCGTATCCGATACCGGCCCGATAATTGACCGATAAGACTGCGTAACCGCGACTCGCCAGGGTTTGATTCATCGCATACGCGTTATGGTAATAGTAGTTGTAATGCCAGCCGAGTAACATCTGTCGCACCGGGCCTCCGTGCATGAAGACCACCGCGGCCATCTTGCCCGTCGACGTCTTAGGCTTGAAGAACTGACCGTGGATTTCGATACCGTCTGAAGCCTTAAAGATCACTTGCTCCGGCTCAACCAGGAGATCAGCTGGAAAGTTTGCAGGTAAGGCCTGGGGCGCAAGCGGCTTCGTACCCTTAACTGAAGATGACGCGATGTATGGTAACAACGGCCGATTGGCAGTTGCCTGCATGAACGCGATTTGCTTTCCACCGTCCAGTAGCACCGGAAACATCTCAATGCTTTGACCACTGGTGAGTTGCTCAGGCTTACCTGCGGCGGTGTCTACTTTCCACAAATGCCGGTGATCAATATCTCCGTTGTTGCACGCCACAATCACGTATGACCGGTCAGGCGACCAGGTGACGTTTTCTACTTCATAGTTCCCGGGAGTGAGAGCGGTCTCCGCACCGCCCACGGCGGGAATTGAATACAGGTGCGCCCAGCCATCCTTCTCCGATACGAACACGATTCGATCTCCCGCCGCCCACTGAAGAATGTTTTCTCCCAGCGGGAGTCTCGAGTAGGAGTCCATCCAGGTGTTTCCGGATCTCCAGATTTCTTTTCCCTTACCCCCATCGACATTAATAACTCTGATGGCCCACGGGAGAAGACGCTCCCGGTCCGCGGATGGCGCGTCGCTTATGTTGAACAAACGGATGTATGCGATGCGCTTTCCGTCTGCCGACCAGCGAGGTTCAATATCTCTATCGACGCTTGGCTCAAGAAACCGGATGTCACCTGCTTTCGGATTGTAGATTCCGATAAAGCTGTGATCGCCACGAGATGAAACAAATGCCAGCCTCGATCCATCTGGTGACCACTTGGGTGAACTAACCGAGCCTCGGATTTCGAAAATCTTTTTTGGACTAGCATTGGCCTTCGTCAGAGTCGCGCTCTTTGCCGCAACCGCTGAGGGCAGAGGAACCCACCACAAGTGGCCCTCGTGTTCAAAAATTACGCGATCGCTGCCAGGCGAAAACATCGGGCTGGTGCCTTCTCCTGCCTTTATCACGGCCCCTGTCCGCACGTTGGCGATGCGTACTTCCTGTGTGGCGCCGGACGGATCGCTCGTAGGGTTTGGCACATCCTTGTCGCTATTCGGAGGTCCGCCGTAGACGAATGCTATCCAATTGCCATCCGGCGAGAATTCAGGCTCGGTGATTTCTTGTCCGTCGTCCTTATCGTAGTGAGTCAGCTGTCTGCCTTTGAAGGACGGAGCTTCAGCGATCCAAATATTACGCTTCCCCTCGGCGTCGAATACCCAGGCGAGTTTGTCGCCCTGAGGTGACGCTATGAGATCCGAAGGAAAGGGTGAGCTCAGAACCTGCTCGAGCGAGAAGCCGTTGGCCCAGGCTCGCGCAGTAATCAGAATCAAAAGCAAAGTCGCAGACAGAACCGTTCTAAAGTATCGATGGCTGTTCATAGAGAATCCTCCAAACGGAGCAAGAATCGTGAGAGTTTTCACTGAATGATAGGCTTATACGGCTTGCTCCAAGACAGTGTCAAGTATGGCGCAGATGATGCTGAGACAAGGCGCTGCATGGACTGAGGATGGCAAGGAGATCGTCTTCGCTTTTCTTACGATCGCCGTTCCAAGCGGTCACTCAAGCCAGAGGCAAGCCTCCACCCACAAGAAGAACGTCACTGTAGATGTAGCCAAGTGAGTTGAAGAAGAGGCCGTACCGACGAGAATCCTGCGCATCTCCGTGAACTCTTGCGACTCTGCGGTGATACTTGATTGTTGAAGGAGCTTCACCGCAGAGTCGCGGCGCACGTAGAGCTTCGGGGAAGCGCTTGTGGCTGGAACTTCCTCTTACTTATCGTTCAAAGCGTACTTCTTCAACAGGTTTCGCGCGATCACTAATCTCTGAAGCTCATTTGTCCCGCCGCCGATTATCAACAGCGGCGCATCGCGATAGTACCTTTCGACCGGGAAGTCCTTTGCGTAACCGTTGCCACCGAAGATTCGCATCGATTCGAGTGAACACTCTTGAGCGGTCTCGGTAGCAAACAGCTTTGCCATGCCGGCTTCAAGATCGCAACGCTCACCTCGATCCTTCTTTTCAGCGGCAGCATAGACCAACAGTCTCGATGCTTCGATCTTTGTCGCCATGTCCGCAAGCTTCAGCTGAATAGCCTGATGCTCGCAAATTGGTTTACCGAAGGTTTGGCGCTGTTGGGAATACTTTATCGCCTCTTCAAACGAAGCTCTTGCTATTCCAAGCCCACGAGCAGCAACGTTGATCCTCTCACTCTCAAGACCGGTCATCACGTGTTTGAAACCTTCACCCTCGCGGCCGCCGATGAGATTCTCTGCCGGGACTCGAAAGTCTTCAAAGAGCAACTCGCATGTCTCGAGGCTTTTATACCCGAGCTTGTCTATATCGCGACTCACCGTCAGACCTGGCTCGCCCTTTTCTGCTATAAAGGCGCTCATTCCGGCGTAAGCAGGCTTCGCGTTCTTATCGGTTTTTGTGAGTAGTAACATCACTTCAGCTCGGCGGCCGTTGGTGATCCACATCTTCGAACCGTTTATGTAGTAGAAGTCGCCGCGACGCTCGGCAGTGGTTCGGATTGATTGGAGATCGGTTCCAGCGTGCGGTTCTGACAGACAGATCGCGCCTCGTTTCGCACCGGTAGCCATGATCGGAAGGAACCTGCGCTTTTGGTCTTCGGTGCCGAATCGCGCTACGACGTCAGACATCACACAATGAGTACCGAGAATCCCGGCAAGACCCATCCATACTCTCGATATCTCTTCGAAAATCATCGCGAAGACTGTGTAGCTCAGGTCGAGCCCGCCATATTGTTCGGGCACGTTGGCGCCGAACAAGCCCAACTGCTTCATACCTTCGACAATATCAGTCGGGTACTCATTACGGTGCTCGAGCTCTGAGGCAACAGGAGCAACCTCTTTATCGAGAAACTTCTTTATTGTAGTCAGAATGAGCTGTTCTTCTTCATTAAGTATGTACGCCATTTTCGACCTCGCGGCGGCGCAATGATAACACGCGTCCTCAATGATCTCCCACGTTAGCAACGAATCTACTATCTAATTTGACTTTAAGGTGATGGTGCATGCAGTCAAAAAATCGTCACTCTCGATTGTGACAATACAAACCAGGCTCGCAATTTTATCTGAGCAATCGCGTCATCTGCGGATAATTGAGCGGTTATGAATATCTGTATGGAATCATCTGAGCGAGCAGCGACGAATTATCTAAACAATCTTAAATCGAATCCGTGTCTCTCGAAGTTGGAGCGGCAACCGGCGTCTTTACCGACTCAATCAATTCCGTAGTTCCCTCGGTTACGGAAAACGGCTGCGAGGGCAAGGATCTTCTGACGTCTCGCTGTAGAGTTTCACGTATTTCCTTCTCAGAGGCTTCGGAGCGCGTACTTAGTACTGCTGACCGCAGACGATCAATCGCCTGCAGCAACACCAGGATAACTACCAGTTCGCCGACTCCAAAGATTCCCCACCCAAGTCTAACTATTTCACGTGGTCCGAAGAAGATCATCGACAATGCGAATGCAAGAACAAGGAGTTGAGTCCACAGGGCCACTTTTGCCTCGATATGAGCGGCGCTCGCATCCGCCGACATTCGCATTAATTCAAATTCTGCCAGCGCGGGTTGTTGGCCTACAGGTGTCCCGCATGACCTGCAGAACTTTACTCCAGCGTCATTTTCAGTGCTGCAGGCTTTACAGATGGAACTGCCGGGTGGTTGCGTGACCAGGGCTATGATCGCGTCCGCCTCACGCTCGAGTGTTCTTCTGTCGCCTTTTGAAAACAGGTACTCGACTTCGTAATCGAAGGTCGCGAGAGTCGAAGCGTCGCTGATTGGCTTCAGCGCGATGGTAAGCTGGGTTTGGTACTCCAGAACGGTGGCTATCCAGAAGTTGCGTCGGCGTCTTCGCTTTCCCTGAATCGGATTATCACCAAGGACTGCATATTCGAGATCCTCCAGCACCTCGCATATGCGCTTTCGCACGGTCTCGATATTCCCGGGAATCGTCCTTTTGAATTGATGCTCTTCATACCGCTCAAGAGTTGTTGCCATGTGGCCCTACTAAGTTACGAATGTCCCAGAGCGATTATCGAACATGTAAATGAACCGGGGTTGCCACCCAGATTATGAGCGAGCCCCAGCTTCATATTTTTGACCTGTCGTTCTCCGGCTTTACCGAGTAGTTGATGATAGATTTCGTACAGCATGCGCAGCCCGCTTGCGCCGATTGGATGCCCAAATGATTTCAAGCCGCCATCGGTATTGACCGGCAAGTCACCTTTCAAAGTGAATGCTCCAGAATCAATGTCAATCTTCGCCTTGCCCGGCTCGGAGAAACCAAGGTCTTCATAAATAATCATCTCGGTAATCGAGAAACAATCGTGCACCTCCGCCATGCTCACTTCGCGGCGCGGGTCTTTTATTCCAAGCTGATCGTAAACTTGCCTGGCAGCAGCCTTTGTCTCTGGAAAACTCGTAAAGTCAAAATCAGGATCCATTCTTCCGGTTCCCGGGCCCACTGCGAGTCCCATTGCTTTGATTGTTACAAAGTCTTTTTTGAACTTCGGCGCGAGCTCCGTTCGGGTGATGATCGCCGCGGCGGCTCCGTCAGTAGTCGGGCAACAATCCAGCAGCCCAAGCGGGGACGCGATCATCGGAGCTTTCATTGCCTGTTCGATGGTTATTTCTTTTTGAAAGTGTGCTTTCTTATTGCGCGCGCCGTTGTAATGGTTCTTGACCGAAATTTTCGCCAGCTCCTCTTTGCCCGCGCCGTATTTATGAAAATAACGGTTCGCCGAAAGGGCGAATGCGCCGGGTGCGGTATTGCCGGCGCCAATTACACTCGAAGCGGCGCCCGGCAATCCCGAATAGCCGGAGTCCTTTAGCTTTTCGAACCCCACAACGAGAACCAGATCATATGCGCCGGCTGCAACAGCAAACGCGGCGTTGCGCAACGCATCCTGACCGGTCGCACACATGTTCTCGACTCGAGTGATGGGGATATACTGAAGCTTCAAAGGTCGCGATAGCGCTTGACCGGAAATTCCTGAAACCAGGGTTCCAACCCACGCCGCCTCTATTTGAGAAGGCTCGACTCCGGCGTCTTCGAAGGCCTCATAAGCTGCTTCTACAATCAAATCTTCTTCGCTCTTATCCCAGTGCTCGCCGAACTTGGTACAACCCATTCCGATGATCGCAACCCGATCGCTGAGGCTGTTCATATTGGCTCCTTAGTCTTGTCGAAGTAACTGCGCTATTGACGTTTGGTGAATGCTCTCATTATTCAGCTCGAAGCTGCGCAGACAGGACAGTCTACGCCACTTTGGTCTTTCAAGCTATGCCCCTCACTGCGCTCGACTTGATATCACACGTCGCGTTGTGTCATATATTGCCTGCCTACAATCTTCAAAGACCACGCACTGAGATTGGGGTCACTTCGCCGGATGTCTTGTGCGTGAACTCCATGCCTTAGATCGGGAGAGAATTATGTGGAACAAACTGAATCGCAGAGACTTCGTTAAGTCCGCCCTTGGGGCAAGCGCAGCCATGAATGTTCTCGGCCGAACACCGACAGTGATGGGGAATGTGCGAGGGGCCAATGATCACATCAATGTCGCTGTCATAGGCGTTGGCGGCCGCGGCAGTGATTTACTTGAATGGGTCATCAAAACCGGGCAGATGCCCACCACACCAGCAAAGGTGGTTGCCGTCTCAGACGTCTACGCCAAGCGCTTGAACAAAGCAAAGGAAACCGCGAAGTGTGAGGGTTCGTTGGACTACCACGAGATTCTCGATCGCAAGGACGTTGACGCGGTTATCATCGCGACGCCCGATCACTGGCACGCGCGTATTGCAATCGAGGCTATGGACAAAGGCAAGGACGTCTATCTCGAAAAGCCGATGACCCATACCGTCGAAGAAGCGAAGCGAGTCTGCGACAAAGTAAAAGAAACCGGTCGCGTGCTCCAGGTCGGCTCGCAAACCACCAGCTCTGATCAATGGTGGAAAGCCCGAAAGGCAATTCAGGATGGAATGATCGGCAAGCTCATAATGAGCCAGGGTTCTTACCACAGAAACTCGGCCGCCGGTGAGTGGAACTGGAAAATCGATCCTGCTGCCGGTCCCGAAGGAAAAGGGGAAGACTTTATTGATTGGAAGATGTGGCTTGGAGACGCTCCAAAGCGACCGTATAACGCGGATCGCTTTTTCCGATTCCGCAAGTATTGGGATTACTCCGGCGGTATAGCTACTGACCTGTTCTACCACGTGATGGCGCCGTTGAACATTTGCTGGGGGGAAGCTCAATTTCCATATCGCGTGATGGCCAGCGGCGGCACTTACATCTTCAAAGACGAACGTGAAGTTCCTGATACGTTCAATCTGATCGCCGATTACCCGGCCGGGCATTCGCTTGTACTCAGTTCGTCCATGGCAAACGAAACGCACATCCCTGGTCTCATACGAGGTCACGAGGGAACGATAATGATGGTCCCAGGCGGGCAATTCGAAGGACGAGTCGATTACATCACCGTAACTCCGCAGCGCATCGCCAGAGAGAAGTTCAAGGATAAGTACGGAACAATAGAAGTGATGATGGAGTGTGAGCCAAGGGAATCACACATGGAGAATTTCCTACGGTGCGTAAAGACTCGCGAGAAACCGGTGCTCGATGCCCAGACTGCATACAGAGCGATGGTGACCATCGGTATGAGCGTGCAGTCATATCGTGAAGGCCGAGTGCTGTATTTTGACGAGCAGAGGCAGAAGGTCGTGTCAGAACCTCCAAAGGCGTGAGGCTACATTCGCGGTAGTTGTAAGGGGGAGGGACGCCTTTATACCGGCGACTTGAGAGTGGGCTTCAGCATATTTGACGCGAGAAACAATTGTTTGGGACGATGTCGCATGAATAATGCTGAAGAAGCTACGCTGCTCGACCCACTGTGAGGAAGAGCCTTACATCACTTTTGACTCCGAGCGACGAGGTTCGAGTACACCACCCATTTTCCTCCCACAAATCCTCCAACCAGCGTGTAGATTTCGGATGTGTTTCCGGTGGTTGACTTCCAGTTTCTGAATATCTTATCTGGAGGCGCCGAATCCAACTCCACACGACCACCTGGCTGAGCATGTACCATTCTCGCGAATGCGGCAATTTCATTCGGTCCCGCGCTTCCTTTCATTATCGAAGGCAAGATCGACTGCAGTTTGTTTTGCGAGTCGGCTTTTGTCTCCGCCTGTTTTGCATCCTGTGCGTTTCTGGCGTCGAGCTGTTGCTGAGTTTGATCGGCTCGCGTCTTCAGCGTTGCGTTTTCCTGAACGAGCTTCTTCTTCTCTGATTCAGCCGACGAGTAAAGAGCATAGTTAGTTGACAACAGCACAATCGCGCCAACTAACGCGGCGATGCTTATGATCATCGCCATTAAAAGCCAGCGTCTCTTCATGGCTTCGGTTTGCTCGATCTGCTGTCGGATAGTATCGACGTCGCTTTGTCCGTAGTGCACTGCAACGTCTTTACCACGAGTAAGTGGATGAGGTGATTGATGCGTTATATCCATAGCTCCTCTCGAAGGTAGCTTGAGGGTTCGATCGAGCCTTGGACGGCTTCTCCTGACAGCGTCCGCACCAATAAGTTTACACCTCTATGCAAATCGAATCCACAGGCGCGAAATCAGGCGGGCAATCAGCGGGCAAGAAATTTTGAAATAATTGGAGTTAATTGAAAGTCTAATCGGTCCAATACGTCTGATAGGTCCTATTACTTGAACTGACCGAATCTTTTCAGAAGCTTGTAAATATCCAGGGCCGTCGAAACCAGTCCCACTACAAGGCCCACAATCAACCACAGCGGCGCGGTGGCGTATCTCTTGTCCAACCACCAGCCGATCAGAACCGGGATCCCGATCATCCACGGGATCGCAAGCGCGAGGCCTACTGTGCCCAGCGCCTGTCGCCAGCTTACGCCGCCATCATTCTGATTGGAACGATTGAACTCGTCAGGATTTTCTTCTTGGGAAGGCATCGCATCAGCGAGGCCGGGGGCCAGGTTCGTCGTCCATCGCCCGAGGCGCGGTGCTACCTTCTTTGGCGGCACTCTGTCCGTAAGTGTAAGTCTTCAGTCCACTGCTTGCTTTCTGCGTAAAGCTGATCAGACGTTGCGGAAAAACTCCGATGTACATAACCAGAACCGTAGCTGCCACCAGCGCCACCCGCAATGAAGGCGCGAGACGCACTGGCTGCGGCTCTGTCTCACCTTCAATATACATAGCTCGTATAAAGCGGATGTAATAATAGAGCGATACCACGCTCATCACGACTGCCAGAACTGCAAGGCGTACGAGCCAGGGATTGCCTGTCTGAATCAAGCTTCCAAACAAATAGAACTTTCCTATGAAGCCGGCTGTGGGCGGGATTCCTCCCAGCGACAACAGGAAAATAGTCATCATCACCGTGAGCCCCGGTGCTTTCTTCATCAACCCATTCAGATCGTCAATTCGATCGCCCACGATCCCCTGCCTTCTAAGCGCAATGATGCAGCCAAACACGCCGAGATTCATAAGCGTGTAGATAAACAAATAAATCACGAACCCGGTGTATCCAGTTTCATTGCCGGCGAGCAATCCCAACAGCGTGTAGCCCGCATGTGAAATTGATGAATACGCGAGTAATCGTTTTGTATTAGGCTGAGTGAGCGCGCCAAGATTGCCCCAGACGATTGTGATTGCCGACACTATTCCTAACAAAACTGCCCACCCTGGCAGTCCGACAATGTTCCGCGTAGGATCGCCGGCGATGGTAGCGCGAATGTCCGGTAGACCATAAAGGAATATACGTCCAAACATCGCGAAGCTTGCGGCCTTTACGCCTACGGACATGAACGCGGTTATCGAAGTTGGAGCACCCTCGTACGCGTCGGGCGCCCACATGTGAAATGGAACAGCCGCGACCTTAAAGAACATTCCGGCCGCCATTAGGACCATCGACATCAACAACAGATACCGCTGATCGATAATCGTATCAGTACCGTTACTGTTCTTGATTACCTCGACAGACATTATTTTAGGTAACGCTGTCGCAATGCTTGCCAGATTAGTGGAACCTGTCAGGCCATAAACCATCGAAATTCCGTACAGCAACACGCCTGACGAAAACGCGCCGAGAAGAAAGTACTTCATCGATGCTTCGTTTGATCTTCTGTCGCGACGGAAATAACCAACAAGTATGTAGACTGAAATAGCCATCAACTCGAGCGAGATAAACAGCGACAGGAGGTCCACGCCCGATGCCATGAACATCATGCCCACAACTGAGAAGAGTATCAGGGCATAGTACTCGCCGCGCTGTTCTCCCTCGACATCCAGATACTTGATCGATAGCAGTATCGAAAGCGCCGCTCCGATCAGGAACATCGACTTGAACACCACCGCGTAGTTGTCGAGCACGATCATCTCAAAGAAAGCGGTGCGCGACGCTCCTTTACTGACGATCCCGCTGTATAAGATCCAAAGTGAGATTAACGCGAAACCTGTGCCGGCAAGGGAAACCCACGCCACGACGCGCTTCTGGACGCGAGGGAGCATAACATCGAGGACGAGCGCGGCACAGGCGAACAGCGTGAGGATGCCCTCAGGCATGATGAACTGCGCTGATTGGCGCGCAATTGCTTGAAAATCAGTCGCTTGTAGCATAAAGACGGTTTATTGGTTTTTGGTTTCTATTTGGTCCCTGGTTTCTGATTGGTCTTACTTTCTGCGTAATCTGTGGATCAGCTTTGCAGCACTTTGCAAACGACTCATCCGCAGATTACGCAGATTTCTCAGATGACACCGGCTAACAAGAAACTCTCATCTCGGATGTTCCTCCGCGACTTGTGGAGCTTGCATAGTCGTTTTGAAAAAGTCGGGTTGTACCTGTGCTACGACAATATTGGTCTGTGGCTCGATGTACGACAACAGCGGCTTCGGATAAATGCCGATCCAGAAGATCAGGAAAATTAATGGCGCGAACTGCCAGGTCTCGCGCATATCCAGATCCTCCAGACCCTCGTTACTGCTATTCGTTACCGCTCCAAAAAACACTCGCTGGTAAAGCCATAACATATAAGCCGCGCCCAGGATGATGCCGACCGCCGCAAACGCGCCCCACCACACCTTTGCTTCGAAGGCTCCCCGGATCGTCAAGAACTCGCCGATGAAGTTGTTCATCAACGGCAACCCGAGTGATGACAGAGTTACGATCAAGAATATCGTCGAGAACTTGGGCATCACCGAAGCGAGCCCACCAAACTCGGCTATCTCATACGTGTGACGTCTTTCGTAGAGAATACCTGCGAGCATAAACAGTGCGCCGGTTGAGATGCCGTGATTGATCATCTGCATCACCGCGCCGTTTATCCCGTTTGGATTGAATGCAAATAGACCCAGCATTACAAACCCGAGGTGTGATACCGACGAATAGGCGACCAACTTCTTCACATCTTTTTGGGCCATTGCTACCAGTGCGCCGTAGATGATGCCAATGATCGCGAGCACAACCATCACCTGGCGTACGGTCGGATCCTTAGCGGCATCCGGAAACAT
This sequence comes from Blastocatellia bacterium, assembly GCA_035258805.1. Lineage (GTDB taxonomy): Bacteria > Acidobacteriota > Blastocatellia > UBA7656 > UBA7656 > Onstottus_A. Next base: position 17,161 of record DATFWY010000246.1, read on the forward strand.
CGGCAGCGAGAAACGCATGAATCCATAGGTGCCCATCTTCAGCAATATGCCCGCAAGTATTACCGAACCGGCTGTGGGTGCGTCATAGTGAGCGTCGGGCAACCAGGTATGGAACGGAAACATCGGCACTTTGATCGCAAACGACAGCGCAAAGCCGATAAACAGGTAGATTACAACACCAAGTCCAAACACCTCCTTGATGTGAGGACCGATTGCCGTAAGCGCAGCGATGTTGAAGGAACTGCGGACGTAACCGGCGGGCAACGGCCGTTTTGTAGCCGGATCGATCCCGTCAACTCGCTTCATTGCATCGAGAGCGAGATTCAACATCTCGCTATTGACTTGTCCCTGCCGGCTCGGATCTGCGACGCTGCTTGCGGCTAGCTGGTGAGCGGTCGCCTCGACCGCTGCACGTTGTTTCGTAACAACATCAGGAAAAATGAAGAAGAGCTTAAGTACTGCCAGTAGCATCACCACCGAACCTACCAGCGTATACAGAAAGAATTTGATGGCTGAGTAAAGTCGATTCTTTCCGCCCCAGATTCCGATCAGGAAATACATCGGAACGAGCATCACTTCCCAGAAAATAAAGAACAGGAACAGATCCGCAGAGACGAATGCTCCGAGCATTCCGGTCTGAAGCAAGAGCATCATTATGTAATACTCTTTCTCGCGACCTTTCTCTCGGATATATGCCCAGGAGCAGACAACTGAGATCACGCCCAAAAGCGTCGTGAGCAACACCAGGACGAGCGAGAGACCATCGACCCCAAGCTGGTATCGTGCTCCGATCAATGGAATCCACTCATGGTCTTCAATGAACTGTAATCCGCCATAAGCTCGATCGTAGCCCGGCCGGCTCCCACCTAGTCCGGTCAGCAGCGGGATCGAAATCAAAAAACAGAGGGCGATCCACATGTTCGCGAAACCGCGGATGCTGTTGTTTTTGGCGCGGTTGAAGAATAAGAGAATGATTGCGCCAACGGCAGGAAGCCATGTCACCCATGACAGAATGCCGATGCCAAAAAACTGAATACGACCAGGGCCCATAGCCAAAGTCTCCTAATCTGTGGATTGTAGTACCGCCTGCAGTGCGCAATTTCGTACTACAAACAGAGTACTACAAACCTTTTATCTACCAGTAAAACCTTTAATCGTGGTCGAAATCGCCGGGTAAACGTAATAAACCAAAATAACGAACAACCCCAGTGCGAACAGCAGTGCATAGTTCTGCCAGAACCCTGTTTGCAAAGTCCGCAACACGTATGAGCCGACTTTGGTGACAAACCCTGTAGCGTTGACCGCAAGATCGATAACCCACTTGTCCCACCACCCGGTGACCTTCGCCCAAAACCTGGTGAGCCAACCTGCGCCATTCACTCCGCCATCTACTACCGCAGCATCAACCTTCCAGAGCGCGTCGTTGACTGCTTTGCCAGCCTGTACTCCTTTGACATCGAGCAGCCAGTCCCAATACCACTTGTTGAAGCTCAGCGTGTACAGCGGACGCAGCTTCTGCGCCCAGACTCTTGGAAGATCGGGTCGCTTTAGATAGAACAAACGGCCGAGGAGAATGCCTCCGACCGCAATTGCGAGCGAAAGCAATATCAGCACATATTCCATCGGATCGGTAGCTTCGTGTGCACCTGCGTGTGCTGATTCAGCGGTCGCGGCCGTCGCAGAAGTAACTCCAGCAGAGGAGTGGCCTAGAGCCTCTAAGCGAGGCGGCTCATGCACTTTTGCGATGACCGGTTCCAACCAGCGCTCGAAAAAGTTCAAATTCGCTCCGCCGGTCAGCGCGTGCGGAATTCCCACCCATCCAACCACCACCGAACCTACCGCAAGCACCAGGAGCGGCAACGTCATGCTGCGTGGTGATTCGTGCGGTTCGAAATGAGCGTGAGAGACTCCATGGGCGTCGAGAGAATCCGATTTGTCGTGAGCTCCTACGTGCTCGCCGGGTTGATGCATCGGACGATCACCCGGATCCGCAACTGCCGCGTCGTGATCTGCAAGACCTTTGTCGTGCGCCGATGCGTAGGCTTCATCAGCTTCACCGCCGGCATGAATCTTGCGGAATCGTTCTTCACCCCAAAACGTGAGCGCCATCAACCGCGTCATGTAGAACGCGGTGATCCCAGCGGTGATGAATCCGACCACCCACAGGATCTTGCTGCCGCCAAACACGCTGGTAGAGAACGTCTTCCACAGGATTTCGTCTTTTGAGAAAAAGCCCGCGAATGGGATGATGCCGCAGATCGCAAGCCACCCCATCAGCATCGTCTTGTATGTGGTCGGCAAATACTTTTGCAGTCCGCCCATCCTGGGCATCTCCTGTTCGTGATGCATGCCGTGAATCACGGAACCGGATCCAAGGAACAGGAGGGCTTTGAAGAAGGCGTGCGTGAACACGTGGAAGATTGCTCCGATGAATGCGCCGACGCCTGCGCCCATAAACATATAGCCGAGCTGTGAGACGGTGGAGTATGCCAGGACCTTCTTGATATCAGTCTGAGTAATGCCGATCGTAGCCGCAACAAACGCGGTTAAACATCCCACCAGCGCCACGATCATCATCATCGTCACCGAACGCTGGAAGATAAAGTTCGTTCGCGTAACCATAAACACGCCCGCGGTGACCATTGTCGCGGCGTGTATCAGTGCAGAAACCGGAGTGGGGCCCGCCATCGCGTCTGGCAGCCATATGTAAAGCGGTATCTGCGCGCTCTTGCCGGTGGCCCCAATAAACAAACCTAACGCAAGCCAGGACATCAGTCCGAATTGCCAGAGATGTTCGGTCTGATACGCTGCAGCAGCAGTTGCCACATCATGAAATTGCAACGTGCCGAAGGTGGCAAAAACTCCGCAGATGGCCAACACCATCCCAAAGTCACCGATGCGGTTGACGACAAACGCTTTCTTCGAAGCATCCGCTGCTTCTTGTCTTGTGAAGTAATAACCGATCAACAGATATGAACACAGCCCGACGCCTTCCCAACCGATAAACATGATCATGAAATTGGAGCCCATTACGAGCAGCAACATCATGAACATAAACAGGTTCAGGTAAGCGAAAAATCGGTAGTAACCCTTATCACCGTGCATGTAACCGGTCGCAAAGACGTGAATCCAGAAGCCGACGAATGTGACGACAAACATCATCACTAACGACAGCTGGTCTATTTGATAGCTCCACTCGATATTAAAGTTGGCGAGCTTGCCTGCATCTTTACCAAGGCTGGTGTGCGCCGGGCCTCCGGGAAGCCAGGTAAACGAATTCGGAAACCCATCTCTGCTGGTTATGTAAGGATTGTCTTCGTTTGCGGGATTAAAGCTCCAGTGATATTCGTAGAAGGCTCCGAAAGTGAGCAGCATCGAGCCGAGAATCACGCCGCAAGCGACGATTGACACGGTTCGCTCGCTGAGTTGGAGCCCTCGACCTAGCAGGAAGTTAAACAGAAATCCCAGCAGCGGCAGAACCGGAATTAGCCAGACGAGTTTGAGCATATAATTAAACGCTGACGTTAAAGGCCGAACGCTTCAGCGTTCAGCGTTTAGCATTTACCATTTCAACAAATCGATTTCATCGATCGCCACGGTTTCGCGGTTCCGAAACATTGCGATAACGATTCCGAGCCCGACCGCCGCCTCCGCGGCGGCAACCACGATGATGAATATCGTGAAGACCGGTCCCGCGAGCGGATTTACCACCAATCCCTTTGCAGTGAGCGCTTCCTTATTGATCTCGAGATAGCGAGAGAACGCGATAAGGTTCAAGTTCACGGCGTTCAAAATGAGCTCAATCGACATGAAGATGATGATGATGTTGCGTCTCGACAGTACCCCGGCGACGCCCACAACAAACAGCAGGAAGCTGAGCATCAAAAAGTTTATGAGTGTCGGTTCGAACCGCTTCGCAAAAGAAGGCTCAGCTTGCAATAGTAGTACAGGAGCCAAGTACGCAAGCGCGCCGGTAATGATCCCGATCACAGCGTCCCCCTAAAGAATTGTCGATTCCCGATTTGCGACTTCTGATTTGCGATTGCAGCTTGCCAATTTGCAATTTGCAATCTGAAATTTGCAAATTTGAAATTTGCAATTTCCAATTTATGTGTCTCAGCGAATCCGCTAAGGCGCATTGGAAATCGGACGTCGTTAACAGACTTCAAATTGCAAATTGCAAATTCCAAACTATTTCAAATTGCTAATTGCAGATTTCAAAATCGGCAATCTCGAATCGTGCAATCTCGAATCCTGCAATCTGAAGGCACTCTCAAATCGGCAATCTCAAATCCTCAATCGCCAACTACATCGTCATACAACTTCTCTTGTTTCGTGCCGCGCGCGAGCAGCACCGCGCCCACCATAGCCACCAGCAACAGCAACGACGCGACTTCAAACGGCAGCGCCGCCTGACGATAAAGCTGATCGCCGACTTCCTGAGTGTCCTTTGATATGTTCAAGCCGGCACCGGCGGTCGCTCGCTCGGAACTGTCCGGCGGCTCAGCGGCCGCCGTCGCGGTTTCGGCCGGACGGAAAGCAACTTGTGCCGGGCTCATCGCAAAGTAAAACGACATCGCCAACAACAGCGCGATGATCACCGCCGGCCAGGTCTGCCCCGTGTAAAGCCTGACTCGCGCTTCTTCCTCAGCTCTAGTCTGTACAAGCATGATCACGAACAAAAACAAAACCATTACACCGCCAACGTACACCAGTATCTGCACGCCGGCTACGAACTCCGCGCGCAACAGAATGAACAACAACGCGACGTTCACCAGTGTGGAGATCAGAAAGAGAGCCGAGTGGACCGCAACGCGCGCCGTTACAACGAACACGGCCATGAACAGAGTCATGATCGCCAGAACATAGAACAGCGCCGCTTCCCAACCATGTAATTGCATAAGTGGGGGTTGGGGGTCAGGGGATGGGGGTCAGGTACAGATCCTAACCACCAACTCCCAGCCCCTATTTCGAATATCGAACGTAATTGATTCCCTTTTCGAGCATTTCGCGGTCCCATCTGAACCCTGAGCGATGGTACACCGCAAGTTCGAAGCTCTGCGTGAGCTCCAGGCAATCCGTTGGACATGCTTCCGAGCACAAATTGCAAAACATGCAGCGAGATGTGTCGAAAGTGAAGGTGGTCAGAACCTTCTTCTTATTCACCTTCTCGCCTTCGCGAACCTCGCGTCGTATGGAACCTACTTCGATACAATCCACCGGACACGCGAGCGCGCAAAGATCGCAGGCTATACAGAGTGTGCCTCCGGTCTCCGGATCCAGATTCAACCTGGGAGCGCCGCGAAACCTCTCGGATACCCGCGCCGGCTCGAGCGGGTACTGCTCGGTGTAGATAGCTTGATTGGGATTTCCGCCGTCGCGAGGTTCGTACAAAGCTCTCGCGTTGTACCTGAAGGTAACCATCAAGCCTTTGAAAAGGTCGAGCAGCAGAAGCCGTCTGATCAGCTGGCCGATCGTCCGTCTTGCTGCTGGTGTTGTTGCTGCTGGCATAAAATTACCTGTTTAGAAAAACATCCTATGATCCGACTGTTTCCGCTGGCCGCGGTTGCTCCTGCAACATCTTCTCCAGGCGTTCTCGCCGAAGTTGCATCTGAAGCTGGCGCTGTTCGTGCAGATTGAAATCGCGCGACCTTCGATTGATTGTGACGAGCAATCCCCAAATAATCGGAATCGTAATGACAAACGCAGTCACGATAAAATAAAAAATCCCGGAACCGGTTGGAATCAGACGCTTATTGACCTCGCGCATAAAGCCAAACAGACCGCCCTGGGCTTTCGGTAGCGCTAAGACGTACCAGATTCCGGTCAGGACGATGTTTGCCAGACCAGCAGGAATCATCCACTTCCAACCGAGCTCCATCAATTGATCGTAGCGGTAACGCGGCCAGGTCCAACGGAACCACATGTAGGCATAAATCAACGCCATCACTTTTGCGGCGAATACTATTATGCTGGCGATCGTATGCAAACTCGGGTTAGAGATTGGGCCCAAACCAAAGAACGATGTCCCGGTGATACCCGGAAACATCCAACCGCCAAGGAAAACCGTTACCGCAACGGCAGATGTGACGATCATTGCGGAATATTCGGCCATGAAAAACAGAGCCCATCTGAAGCCGGAGTACTCGGTATGATAACCGGCCACCAGTTCCGATTCTGCTTCAGGCAAATCAAACGGAGCGCGGTTTGTCTCACCTAACGCACTGATCGCATAAATGAGAAATCCGAGCGGCTGAAAAAATATGTACCAAACGCCGTCGGCTCGCTGGGCATCAATAATTCCGGACATCGAAAGCGTTCGCGCAAACATCAGTGCTCCAATTATCGAAAGGCCCATCCCGATTTCGTAACTCACCATCTGAGCTGACGAACGGAGCGCCCCTAACAGCGAGTACTTTGAGTTGGACCCCCAACCCGCCAGCACCAGGCCGAGCACGCCCACCGAGGAGACCGCCAGTATGAACAGAAGTCCGATGTTTACATTTGCGATCGTTGCCCAGGAAGCTCCCCACGGAATGACCGCAAGGACAACCAGTGCGGCGACAACTGACACGATCGGAGCGATGATGAAGACGGCTTTGTCCGCCTTGAGCGGAATGATGTCCTCTTTAAGGAGCAGTTTCAGTCCATCGGCTGCGGGCTGAAGCAATCCCCATGGTCCGACGCGCATCGGACCGAGCCTGGCTTGCATGAATGCTGAGACCTTGCGCTCGAGATAAACGAGATAAGCGACGAGCGTGAGAACAATGAACAGTACGATCAGAATCTGGATTGCAGGCCAGACTATATATTCCGCCCAGAACGCGTTCGGCCGTCTTTCGCGAGTCAGACTGACGACCCAATCAGGGGCAACCAAAAGCAAGGTGGCTAAGATAGCTTGCATAAATCTCGTTCGTTACTGAGTCTTCTTTATTACTGACTCGGCGCGACCAAAACGTATCACGCATCACGTCTCACTCATCACGCACATCATCTATCAACTTCCCCAAGCACAATATCCAACGTCCCAATGATCGCCACGACATCAGCCACAAGGTGGCCTATCGCCATTCGCTTGAGTGACTGCAGATTGATATAAGACGGCGGACGGATTCGCATCCGATAAGGTTTGCCGGTTCCGTCGCTCACCATGTACACACCCAGTTCGCCCTTCGGACCCTCGACCGAGTGATACACCTCACCAACCGGTGGCTTTATGATCTTGGGCACCTTGGCCATAACCGGGCCTTCAGGCAATCCGTCCAGAGCTTGCTCAATGATTATCGCTGACTGCTTCATCTCTTCCATGCGAACCAGGTAGCGGTCGTATGTATCACCGTTCTCGCCGACAGGTACTTCAAAATTGAAATCGGGATAGGCTGAATAGGGCTGCGCCTTGCGAACGTCGTACTTCACGCCTGAACCGCGCAGCGCCGGACCGGTCAAGCTGAGATTGATGGCTTCATCCGCTGGAAGGACGCCGATGCCGACTGTCCGCTGCAACCAGATTCGGTTGGCATTAAGAAGGGTCTCGTACTCATCAATTCTGGACGGAAGTATCTTCAGAAAATCGCGAACTCGCGCTTCAAATTCCGGATAAGCGTCCCACCATAAGCCCCCGATTCGGAACGCATGCGCGGTCAAGCGCGCGCCAATGAAATCTTCGAATATCTTTAATATCTCTTCGCGTTCACGGAAGCAGTACAGAAGAACGGTGACCGCGCCGATATCCATCGCGTGAGTGCCTAACCACAAAAGATGTGATGCGATGCGCTGGAGCTCGGTGAGTATAACTCTCAGGTACTCGGCCCGCTTCGGCACCTCGACCTGAAGCATCTTTTCAACCCCTTCGACGTAGCAAAGGTCATTGGATACGGCCGCAACGTAATCGAGCCGATCCCAATAAGGCGTGATCATAGCGTAGGTATCGTGCTCACCGATTTTTTCAACGCCTCGATGCAAAAAGCCGATATCGCAGTCGAGCCCGACAACGGTTTCGCCGTCCAGCTTCAGGATCACGCGCAGCACTCCGTGCGTGGACGGGTGCTGTGGACCCATGTTCAGGACCATCTCCTCTGCATCGAAGAGTGTTTCGTGACCTGCTGCTATCTGCTGATCTTGCATGTCTCTGATTTCGCGTTCGGCAGTAAATCAAATCACTGCCAAACATTTATCTTCGTTCACCGTACTTCACATCGATCAGATCGGTGTTGTAGTCGATCTCGCGATAATCGAGGTGCTTGTCTGTCCATTCGTTATCGCGATACTCGACCGGATATTCTTTCCTAAGCGGATAACCCGGCCAGTCCTGAGGAAGAAGTATCCGCCGGAGGTCCGGATGACCCTCAAACTTGATCCCGAACATGTCGAAGGCCTCACGCTCCATCCAGTCCGCTCCAGACCAGATCCCGGTAACGCTCTGACAAGCCTCACCGTCGGCGATCGCCGTTTTTACACGTAGCCTACGATTCTTCGGTACCGAATATAGAAGTATAACAACATCGAACTCTTCCTGCGCTCTATCCGGCCAGTGGAGCGCGGTGAGATCGCAGCACATATTGAACTGCGCCTCTTCATCGTCGTGCAAAAAGCGGCACAACTCGAGATATGACTCTTTCTTCACACGAATTATCTGTTGGCCCAGGGTTGCGACAGCTTCGGTGATCGCCCCGCCGAAGCGCTCCTTTATTCGGTCAATAAGGGCATCGCCCGTGATATCAACGGTGATAGTTGGTCCCTTTTTTGGCGGTGGAGCGGGTTTGTGACCGGCAGCCGGAGGCGCTTTTGGAGGAGCGCCTCCCTCAGCTGCAGGAGCCTTCGGCGGTGCTTTTGGCGGCGCAGTTTCTGATCGAGCGGGTTTCCCCGGCGCCTCAGGTTTGGTTTCCGACGCTCCTTCAACGGTGGGAGTCAATGACGGCTTTTCGACACCAGGCAGCGCCGCTTCTGCCTTTGCTTCAGTCTTCACTTTTTCGTCGGAAGGAAGCGCTGTCTTGGCTTTCTTCTCAGCTTCTTCGGCGGGAGCTACAGATCCAGCCTCCGGAGGCAGGGCTTGAGCCTTCTCCGGCACATCGGCTCCCACTGTATCGACTGATGAAACTTGTTGAGCGGCGGGTTTATCCTTTTGATCTATCGCCGTCTTGTCACGATCGCGCTGTTCGTCGCTCTGAGATGTATCCTTAGTCTCGTCTCCCATGGCTTACCCAAGATATGCACAGACGATCGCCGTTCCTTTTAACTGTGAAAGACGGCTCTGGCTGCTTAAAAAGAAGTGCTGCCGGTCCGATACTAAAGTTATTAATAGAGAGAAGCTTTTAGCACGTCGCTGAAAGCATTGTCAATCAGCGCTTCATTTTGGCTGTTGAAGAGTGCGCGCGCCTGGAAAGGAGCAGAGTAAGCTTCCTAGCTCGCAGTCACAAAGCTTTTTCGTGCGACCTCATGACTTATTGGCTGTCCAGCGGAGGGTCAAGATTGCGTTACAATTTGCGGCTTCGCCGTCATCTCCGAGTGCATTCGTGCGAACTGGAAGGCGTGAAGTTCTCGAGAATTTCGCCAAGTTCCGCGGCGCTGCCGATTGCGCAACTTATCGTATCTTCATGGCAGGTCCGACACTGGCCGATCAACACTAGGTCGCCGTCACTATCATAGGTGAAGAGCAGCGTCGACTCATCTGCATCGGTGACGGTCACCGTCGCTTCCCAGCGAGCGTCGTCAAGATTACGGTCGAATCGAAGGTTCTCGATATCACGCGGAAGAAGATCCTCGATATCTTCTTCGATCTTCTTTGCTCGCCGTTTGCGTTTCTTCCGGTCGGCCTGTTTTCGGCGTTCTTTTTCCTGCACCCACGCTTGAAACGCGTACTCTCGCAGACTGTTCATATCTCTCCTCCTCCAAAAATACCATTGAGAATTAGAAGCGTCGGTGAAACGCGGTTGGCTCTAAAGACTAGAACCCGAAATAGCGAGTCTTCCAGCCTTGTGGTAAGGCAATGATTTGCTCGATTTGCTGAGACTTCTATGGGACGAATGCGCCCTAGGATTCAGGATTTCTTGTTAATCCGTCTGAGAGCCTTGTGTACTTCGTTGTATCTTCCAACCGCGAGCTCGATCTCGCGGTGTTTTTCTGTTTGCCATATCGGGTCCAAAGCTCCAACGGTCAGGTTTGCGTCGCGAAACTCCCGAACCACGCGTCGAATGACCAAAGCTCGATTCTCTGCTTTGCGCCTAAGGCGGACCGCTCGCTTATCCAACTTCTTTGACATTTGCACAATACTTTCTGGGGCCATCTTTGTAGCTCCTGCGCCGTCAACAATTTAAGTTTAGGAGAATCGCATTACTAAAGTATTTCCAACTCTTTAAATCTTTGTTAAACCTGCTATTGGGCGGCACCTCAAAATACCGGAATTCATATAAACTTAAGGGCATTGCCACAACGATCTAACCCACCTCCTTTATTCTAAATTGGCGCCAAACTGAGAAAGCTTTAAGGAAATGTTATGCGCGGACAAAGGGAGCAGCCGAACGACCTCACGCGGGCACTCGAAAGGCAGGTTGAGATGCAGGCCCAAGCCGCCAAGAGAGCGATTCGCGAATACAATAAATCGCTCCTGGAAACGACCAGCGCCAGCAAAGCTAAGCGAATCGAACGACAACGCGAACTTGAGAAAGTAATGAGGAACTACCTGCAGTTGCGAAAGAGGCTGGATGAATTGTGCGCTGAAGCAAAGCGACGTGCGAGGTAAGCAGAGCTGTGCAATGGCTCGAAGATCCAAACCAAGATTCAATACCACGAGAATCCTCCTTTTTGCATATTGAAAGTCAGCCCAATCAGAACTTCTGTGAATTGAACCTCCTGAGGCAGAAACACGTGACAGGGTCACCCGATGCTCGCAGGAAGGGAGGTCATTATGAATGCTACGCATATAGGAGAGCTCGAAAGCGGAACGCTAAGACTCACTGAGGTAGCGCAAGACGGCAACTTGTTGCGCGACCTATTAGAAGACCAGATCAAATGGCGCTCCGATCGGGATTTGAATTCAGAGGCACCGGTCGATTTTGTCTACACCTGGGAAGAAGCATTTGCGCGAACTTTGGATCAACACGGAATCCTATGGCAGTACAAGCATCGCACCTTTGCAGTTGAATGGGATGATGAAGGTAATTTTGTCGACAGTTTTACGCCTGATTTTTATCTGCCGCTGTTCGATCTATACGTCGAGTTGACCGGTCCAAATCATCACGACGCGGGCGCGAAGGCCAGGAAAGTGCGTTTGCTTAGGCAGCAACGTCCGGGACTTCGAATTGAACTGCTGTCATTGATTCATCTGCAGATGACACAGTAGCTGAATAAGCCTCGAACTTTGTGGAGACGAGATATGAACAATAGACAGCTTCTGATGCAAAAGGCCGAATCACTTTCCGACTCTGAGATTGCAGAGGTCCTCGAATACATTTCGATAATGGAATCACTCGGAGAGACGCGAACCAAACCCGATCCGCTCGAAGAGCTCATGCTGAAGCTCCTGTCAGAAAGCCTGCACATTACGACTAGCAGCTACCAACGTACCGACCGTTCTGCTCTCCGACATTGAACATTACGACTAGCAGGTAACCAACGTCACGACCGTTCTGCTCTCAGACACTGAATCTTTCCGTAACGCTCAACAATCCGACCTAATTCTAGTGGACAGGTGCGCACGCTGATGCTCGCGACTGATTCACAAAGATTTAACTTTGATTTCACTGTGGCTTAAACATGGGCTGCTACACTGCGCTATTCAATCACCTTTCTTGTGACCGCCTGGAGACGGGGCCAGACATCAATCGATGTTTGGCTGCGTCTCTGGGTCTCAACATAGCGAATGGATTGGAATCCACTAAATCCCCCTAACACACGAAGGAGGCACTGATGGCTCGACCAAAACCCCGTGATGTGCGTCGATCACTGAGATCGATGCTGGCGCTGACGATTCTGACTCATTTACTTCTTCCCGCGGCCGTACTCAGCCAAGCCGACATGGCTCGAATGCTGGGAACCGTCCGCGATCAGAGCAAAGCAATAATCCAAGGCGCCGTAATACTTGTGAAGAATGAGCGAACTGGCGAAGAACGAAGCGTAACAACCGGTGAAGACGGAACCTACCTTGTCACAAACCTGAAACCCTCAGTCTACACAATCAAAGTAACGGCTCAAGGATTCAAAGATGCTGAAGTCAGTGGGATCCAGTTGCTGGTCGGTCAGGCATTAACTACTGATATTGAAATCAAGCCCGCAGGCACAAGCGAAACAGTAACCGTCATTGCGGCCGAAGAAGCTGGTCTCGATACAACATCAGCGAGAATCGGAGCAAACGTAAACGAGCGCGAGGTAGAAGGGCTGCCGATAAACGGGCGACAGCTCTCGCAGCTTTATCTGCAGGCGCCTGGTTCGCTCAATAGCGGCTCGGGTACGTTTGGCGACATTCGTTTTAGCGGCCGTGCAGTTGAGCAAAACGCCGTTCGCTATGATGGTGTCGAGGGCTCGGCAATCATCGATGCTTCGCCGGGAAATCTGAATGGTGAAATTGCTTCGCCTTTCCGTTTGCAGGCATCGCTGGAGAACGTACAAGAGTTTCGAGTCGACTCGAACAGCTACCCCGCGGAATACGGAACAGGCACCGGCGGGCAGGTGAACGTTGTTACCAAATCTGGCAGCAATCAGTTTCACGGCTCGGTCTTTGAGTATCTGCGCAACGAGAAGCTCGATGCGCGCAACTGGTTTGATCGTGATTTCAAATCGCCGTTGAGACTAAACCAGTTTGGTGTGAGCGTCGGCGGACCTATCATTCCGAACAAGCTGTTCTTCTTCGGAAGCTACGAAGGCTACCGGCTCAGATCCGGAATCAACATTGTGGAGGGCGTGCCGAAGCTCTCGCGATGCGCATCTGCTGTTAACGGTACGATTCGAACGCTGTGCGAGCAGGCGTTCCTGGCCGCTGGCGGAACCCGAATCGTCACAAATCCGGTTAGCAGTCCGGACTTCGATATCGGTCAGTTGGTCGGCAGCAACCCCGTCAACGAGAACGCCGGATCGATCCGATTCGATTACAAAGCCACCGATAAAAACAGTATGTATCTGCGGTTCTTCCGCGATCAGGGCGACAACGATCAGCCGCAGAATGTCTCTGGAGCTCGCGCAATTTATAAATACCGGCCTGCGAATGGAGTCTTTGCGTGGCAAACATTGATAGGCGCGAGCAAAGTCAACGAGTTTAAGTTAGGTTACAATTCTGCGTACACTCGAGTCGTCGGAAGCGCACCGATTGTGGGCGGAATCGATCTATCCGCGGTAACCTTGAATCTATCGGGTAGCGTCGCTCTCCAAAACATACCCGGCCAGGGTAATTCCGCTGGTCTTTCAATTCCGGGGGGACTGTTCCGGCTGAACTCGGCGACGAACGGCCGCGGCGCGCCCTACACTCCATATACAATCGGGTTGATTGATAGTCTCGGATGGGTGCACGGCAACCACTCGCTGAAATTTGGCGGTGAGATACGATTTGTCCGCATGTGGACAGATCGCCTGGGTGGGACAACCTACTCCTACTCGAACCTTACTAACTTCCTGGCGAACACAGCAGCCACCGTGCAATTCAATGGCGACGTGAGCTCGCAACCGTTTAATGAAGGCGAATTCGGCAACCGATTGGCCAAGGAGGAGTACTACATCGGTTATGCGCAGGATGAATGGAAGATCAAACCGAATTTCACCTTGAACTTCGGCTTGCGTTACGAGTACTACACGCCCCTGCGCGAGGATAAAGACCGCCAGGTCGTCTTTGATGTCAACAAAGGCGTGATTCTTGATCGAGACACAACCGTCTACAAGGCTGTAAAGACAAACTTCGCACCTCGCATCTCATTTGCCTGGTCACCAAAACCGAATTCTGCCGGATTCTTTGGCGGAGGCAGGACGGTTATACGCGGCGGCTTTGGTATCAACTACGGTCCGGGACAGGTGGAGGATCAGGTCCAGCCAATTGAATCAGACCGAATCGCGTCGACACTGAGTAATGTAACCAACGCATTCCCGGCCAATATTGACGCTATCGTTGCCAACTTCCGAGCAAATCCCAACAATCGCAACTTCCAACCGCGCGCGTACGATCAGGAGAATTACCGAGTTCCCGAGCGGATCTTTTCGTACTCCGGTTCATTCCAGCAGGAGCTGCCCTACAAGATGGTCCTGACGCTCGCCTATGTCGGGAGTCAGGGACGAAACCTTTTCCTGCGAAGCGTCACTAATCAGATTGTCGCCGTCAGGACGAATGTCAATCCGGCAAACGCCGCCATCGTCATTCGCGAATTCTCGATCGTGACCGAAAATGGCGCCGGGCAAAATCCTACGGTGCTGAATCCCTTCGCCGAGATCGATTACAAACGGAGCGGCGGACATGACAACTACAATGCCTTCCAGATGACTCTGGGCAGGCGATTCAACACTGGCCTCACACTCAACTCGCAATACACTTTTGGCCAGAGCCGGGGCAATACCGCCGGTTCAAACGAAGCTCTAACTGCCGGCAACCTGGCACGAACAACCGATGCGTTCGATTACGATGAGGGTTACAACAACTTCGACGTGCGGCACACCTTCAACCTGAGCGCGATCTACGAACTTCCCTGGGGCAAGGGCCTGTCGGGTGTTAGCAGGGTGCTGCTTCGGGGTTGGGAAGTCGGAACAATTTTGAACGCCCGAAGCGGAGTGCCGATTCCGGTGCAGATCACGCGACCCGACATCCTGTACGTCGACGCGGCAGGAAACTTCTTCGGCAATGCTGCTGCTGGCCGTACCGCGGTAATCAACACGCCAGGCGGCGGCAACTCGCGGAATGTCAGGCGCCCTGACCTGCTCCCGGGAGTCAGCCCGTTCCTCAACAAAGACCGGAATATTCTCAACCCGGCCGCGTTTGCAATTCCAAAGCCCGGCACGTTTGGTAATCTGGAACGCAACTCGATTCACGGGACAAAATTTGTCCAGGAAGACCTCATCCTAGCCAAGAAGTTTCCGATCAAGGAATCGATAAACATCGAGTTCCGGACGGAGATATTCAATATCTTCAACATCACGAACTTCAGCAATCCACCCGCTCAGTTGCCGAACACATTTGGTGCGGGTCCCTCATTGCAGCCCGGCCAGCCTTTCACCCAGGCGCTTGCCGGGGCGGCGTTCGGAGTAGTCAACCGTACGGTCGAACGAACGGTAGGGTTGGGAACGAATCGTCAGATTCAGTTCGCCTTACGCGTGAACTTCTAGCATTACTTCGATTCGGGATCGCTGAAATGCAGAGGCGGCGATCCCGAATCTTTTTCTGTATGCTGCGTTACATCATTTGGCCCAGCTGACAAAACCTCGAATTGGAATCATATATGGCATCAGAACAAGGTTTAATAGTGGATCATCGCAAACCAGGCGACGATCAAGCTCTGAATATCTATGATGACGGTTACCTTCGAGTAGAGCACGATAACTTCTACGTAAGCTGTGCGGGAAAGGCCGTCTCCTTGCCACTCAAGGAGTTCTTGATATTCTCGCGACTCGCCAGGAATGTTGAACGAGTTATAACTTCGCAGGAGATATGGCGTTCGGCCTGGGGCAACGAAGCTCCGTATAACTCACTGAGTCTGAGAGTTCATATTCATCGGTTGAGGCGAACGCTGATACCTTTTCGAGTGCAGATACAGAGTATGGTTGGTGTCGGCTATCGCCTTTCCCTGAGCGAATCAGGCCAGGACGACGTAGCGTAGAATGTGGGGTTGGGAGTTAGGGGTTGGGGGTTGGGAGGACTGCCGGGTTCGCAAATCGGCAATCCTCCCAACCCCTAATCCCCAATTCCTAACCCCCACCGTCTACGCTACATCAACTCATCGACTAAACGAGCCCACGAACCCTGCTCGCGATCCGGATCGAACAGAGGAATCAATTCTGAGCAGAGCCTTGTTATTTTCGAAAGCAATTCAGGATCCGTCTCGCATTGGAGCATAAGGCGGGCTAGTCCCTCGGTATCGCCCACGTCAAAATAGCCCGGATAGTCATCGCCGAGAATCCCGATCGACCCGGATATCTTCGATGCGAGAACCGGTAGACCTGCCACGATAGCTTCGCCGAGCGCATTCGCTCCGCCTTCCATCCTCGATGAGATCACGAACAACTGGCTTCTCGACAATGTCTGCTGAACCCGAGAGCGAGAGACTTCTCCAAGCCATCTGTACCTTTGGTTCAAATTCATTTCTCGCTGAGCCCTGTCTCTTTCCCGCGTGTTCATGGCGGCGCCAAGATTCGTAACTCGAATACGCGATGTTCGCGGTAGAAGCCTCGCGGCCACTGCCGCTCGAAACGGATCCTTTACAGGTCTCAGATGTCCGACGACACAGACTTCGAACCATGATGATTTCGGAGAGCGCTTCTGCCTGGGTGGCAGCGAAACCGATTGGTAGATTACCCGAGCCTTTTCGCTCCATCCGTTGCGGAGCTCGTCGAGCGCGCGTGGTTGAAGCACTACTATTCGAGTAGCGATGTCGAGCGAATGCTGCGCGTTCTTGCTACTGGCGAGATCGCGATATAAATCAGTTCCCGTTAAGGCAACGATTACCGGGCAGGCAGGTCGCTCGCGCTGGAATCTTTTGGTCGACTCGAAACTACGCCTTGCGTGAAGCGCTACGAGCAAGTCGAAAGGTTCACCGAGGTACGATTCGCGGATTACAACCCTATGGCCTTGCTGTCTTAATATCTTTGACCACCGAATAGCGGTGACTCGATTTCCATAACGCGAACCGGGCGGCGCAGGAGTAATGATCCCGATGTACATTAAGCAAACGTTTTAACGAACGATTACCGCTCAACGTTAAACGTTCGACGTTTGACGTTCAGGAGTCAGAGTTCGTGCAACAAAATATTTGTACTCTGTGTAATCCGCGCATCAACCTTTAAAGCCGCACATCCGCAGATTACGCAGAAAACTAAAAAGGAACGGTGAGCTTCTGTATGTTGAACGTTGAACGCTAAGCGTTCAACGCCTGAAAGGCTCATATCGCACAAGTTCGAAAACCACCCCAAACGTCGCGCCTATCCGGAGTGTAAAAGTTGCGATACGCGTTACGAATCATCGATGAGCGGGTTGCCCAGCAGCCACCGCGCAATACTTTGTGATCTCCGAACCACGGTTCCGAATACTCTTTGTACGGGCCTGGCCTGAAGCCGGGATATCCATAGAAATCTGTCGAAGTCCATTCCCAGCAGTTACCGATCATTTGACGACAACCGAAGGCACTATCACTCAGCGGAAGCTCATCCACCTCGATGCAACCCATTCCGCGCCAATCCAGATTGGCGCGATCGGGCGAAGGAATCGGATCTCCCCACGGATACTTTCTCTTGCGATCATTAACCCCCGAGCCATCGGCTGATTCGCAACTAGCTGCCATTTCCCACTCGGCCTCGGTTGGCAATCGCCGACCGGCCCAACGGCAATATGCCTCAGCTTCGAACCAATTGACGTGAAGCATTGCCTTCCGCTCCTCGAGCTTTACCGATTGATCGAACTGACGGCGAAGCCACGACCCATTTGGTTCGCGTTCCCAGTACACAGGGTGCTCAGCATTTTGGCTCTCTCTCCACAACCAGCCGTTTTTACTCCAAAAGTCAGGGCGCCGATATCCTTCGTCCTCCACAAATGCAGCGAACTCTCCCTGCGTTACAGCCGTCCTCGAAATCTCGAAAGGCTTTACATGGACCTCATGCTGTGATTGCTCGTTATCGAAAACAAATCCGGAGCCTTCTTTGCTGCCGAGCATGAAGCTTCCGCCAGATATGCTTGCGTCGCCTTTCACAGGTGCGCTTTTGCTCTCGTCTATAGACAGCATTGCTTTAGCAAGAAATTTGGGAGCGCTATAACCCAGAGTCTGTCGCGTGTAGGTTATGGCCTCGGCGTGCATCTGTTCGTGAAACAGCGCAAGTTCCAGGAAATACTTCTGGTCGTAACCCTCGATCGCTTTGTCGGTTGATGACTGGTTTAGATCGACCACCTGATCCAACACCTGCTGCATAAATAACAGCGTATCGGACAATGAGGGCAACGGCAGATCCCATCGCGTATCATGAGCAACCTTCGCTGAATCATAGAGCGCATCGCTGTTGGCAAGGATGGGCTGCCTTCCGCGAAAGTGTCGGAGGTTCCAGAACTCCTGGAAGAATGCGACGTGACCAATCTCCCATCTCAGCGGATTGACGATTCGAAGACGCGGTCCCATCATTTGGTGTTCATCGAGATCAGCGACGAGATCGAGCGTTCGAGTACGAGCCTCCCGAAGCGCCTCGAGAATATCACTCGTAGTTCTGTAACTCTGCCTGGCGTTTTCTACCATCGGTTTTGTCCTGATGATTTCAGATTCGAACAAATTCGAACATAGAAATGATACCCCCTATGGTTCACTGGAATGAAGCGGTCAATTAAGCGCTCGCGATCATAGCCAATTAAATGGCTTGATTCTGTTTTCCCGGGGTACCGGAAATTCCGACCGTTCAGCGGACGACCTAAAACGTGACCTCTGCATGTTTAATAAGATAAGTTGATACATACTTATGGGGAGGAGAAGCCTATGAAGAGCCGAAAGATCATGCAGCCTTACTTTTGCTGCCGTGCTCTGTCGTTGCTCAAAGCGGTAGCCAGCAGGATGTTTGGGAACCTCTCAAATACTTTGTAGCAAGCTGGGAGGAGATGGGAAAGGGCCAGCCCGGTGTATCAAAAACGTACCGCGAATATAAGCTTGTACTAAACGGTAGATTCCTTTACGCACAGAACCGCAGCGTTTATGAACCACAACCAAAGAATCCCAAGGGAGAGATTCATGAGGATTGGGGATTACTTAGCTTCGATAAAACAAGAAGAAAATTCGTGCTGAGACAAGTTCACGTAGAAGGCTTTGTGAATCAGTATGTTCAGACCAGCTTAAGTGCCGACGGTAAGACCTTGGTTTTTGACACCGAAAGCATCGAGAATATACCGGCTGGTTGGCGCGCTCGTGAGACCTACAAGATCCTCGGACCCGATGAGTTTGTGGAAGTATTCGAGCTGGCAGAGCCAGGAAAGAATTTCGAGGTCTACAGCGAGGCTCGCTATGTACGAAAGAAACAGTAAGAAATTTCTGCTTTCAAAAAAAGTTGCCTCAATGTCGATTTTGAGAAACTCATCCGTCGCATGGTTGAAGGCGAATTTATTACGATCACAGGAGAGCACAATGAAATACATGTTGTTGATTTATCACGACGAGAAGCGTTGGAATGAAATTGCAGAGCCTGATCGCCAGCAGATTTACGGCGAATTCAGGCAACTGAGGGAGCAACTCCTATCTCGTGGACAATTTCTTAACGGTTCACAGCTGCAACCTACATCCACAGCAACAAGCGTTCGTGTCCGCGACGATAAGCAATTAGTAACCGACGGTCCATTCGCCGAAACGCACGAGCAACTCGGCGGTTATTTCATGATCGAGGCCAAGAATCTCGATGAGGCGACTGCAATCGCCGCGCGGATTCCGTCAGCCCGAACCGGTACCATCGAGGTCCGCGCGCTGGTAGAAACACAAGCGGAGGCGAAGGCGTAGAAGTGGCGGTTGGGAGTTAGAGGTTGAGGTTAGGGGTTAGGGTCCTGCGTTCAGGGTTCAGCGTTTAGCGTTCGTCGTTTAGCATTCAGCGTTTTAGCGTTCATCGTTTAGCGTTCAGAGCTCAGAGTTGGCGGTTGACTCACAGCAATTAGCGCAATTTTAGCTGATCACTGAACCCCAAACGCTACGCTTACTCTGAACTCTGAACACTGAACGGTGAACGCTAAAGTAGAATCTAACCCCAATCCCATACCCAACCCTTACCCAACCCCCAAATCCCAATCCCTGCCCCCCCACTCCCTTTGCATTAGTGCGGTGGTTATGCAACGCTCGCTCTATGCCTCGGGCAAGCGAGACACTGGAGCGAGTCTTTCGAGAAGAGTACGGACGAATCATCGCCACTCTCATTCGAATATCCGGTTCATTTGAGTTAGCCGAAGAGTCTTTGCAGGAAGCTTTTGCCGTAGGCGCTGGTACCTGGGAAACCCAAGGCACACCCCGCAAACCAGGCGCATGGCTCACAACCGTTGCCCATCGAAAGCTGCTCGATGTGCTCCGCCGGGAGAAAACCCGGACCGACAAGCAAGCCGACCTGGAATACGAAGTCGAGAGATTGCATCCTTACGATGAACAGGATCTGCGCGGCGAATCCACGGAATATCCCGATGACAGGCTGCGTTTGATTTTTACGTGTTGTCATCCCTCCCTGAACATCGAAGCCCAGGTCGCTTTGACGCTGCGCACCCTTGGCGGACTCACAACTGGAGAGATCGCCCACGCTTTTCTGGTACCCGAGCCCACCTTAGCTCAGAGGTTGGTACGAGCCAAGAACAAGATTCGTGTCGCGGGTATTCCATATGAAATCCCATCTTCAGACTCACTGACTCAGCGGCTTGCAGCAGTCCAGGCGGTCATTTATTTGATCTTCAATGAAGGCTACTCGGCGACAGCCGGCGAGAGCCTGACAAGAAAAGAGCTCTGCGTCGAAGCAATTCGTCTCGGACGCCTGCTTTGCGAGCTGTCGCCAGAGGAACCTGAAAATCTGGGTCTCCTGGCGTTGATGCTGTTGCAGGATTCGCGAAGGGAATCGAGAATTGATCAGAATGGTCAGTTTGTGACGCTGGACGAACAAGACCGATTGAAGTGGGATCGTGTAGAAATCGACGAAGGCTCAAGATTGCTGGAAACTGCTTTGGGGTTCCATCGTGTTGGAAGTTACCAGCTTCAAGCTGCTATCGCCGCATTGCATGCCGAAGCTACATCTGCAGATCAAACAGATTGGCACCAAATCGCGCTGCTCTACAGGGAACTGATGCGAATGAACTCATCGCCCGTAGTAGCTTTGAATCATGCCGCAGCGGTTGCAATGAGCGAGGGGCCGGAGCGGGGGTTGCGTTTAATGGAAGAAGCGGGCGCGAACGGAAAGCTTGATCATTATTATCTTTTCCACGCCGCGCGCGCAGACTTGCTGCGCCGATTGGATCGGGTCGAGGAGGCGACTATTGCTTACAATAAGGCGCTCGGACTAACGACAAATCAAGTTGAGCAGCAGTACATCCGCAAGCGTCTAAGCGAGTTCGACTGGAAATAAACAAACTTGCGAAATACAGGTCGGTCCGGGAACTCATTTGACGGAACCCGGTGACAACGTTCAACCGTAAGACTCTGAGAGGTAGTCCATGTTTTGCCCAAGCTGCGGAATCGAAGATGCGAGCCAAAACCAATTCTGCCGGGGTTGCGGCACTTCACTCAACGCTGTGCGTTCGCTACTGGATCATCCCGACGAGATTACGAGTTCGGCAGCCAGCGCTCGCGAGGAGATTGGTCGGGCGATTGCCGACAAGATTGCAGAGTTCGAGCACTCTCGGGATTTGCGCCGAGTCGTCTACGAAATCC
Organism: Blastocatellia bacterium; assembly: GCA_035258805.1. GTDB lineage: Bacteria > Acidobacteriota > Blastocatellia > UBA7656 > UBA7656 > Onstottus_A. The sequence continues at coordinate 38,694 of DATFWY010000246.1, forward strand.
TGCCCGCGGTTCAGGACTTCTTGACATCTCCGGAAGAAAGGCTCGCATCGAGACGCGAACAACGGTTGAATCAGATCCGTGATGGCGTGCTCACGTCGGTAGTGGGACTGTCGATAATCCTGACCTTTTTGCTTATAAGCTGGTTAACTAATGCGCCAAAGGTTTTGATCGTAAGCGCAGTTGGTCTTTTAGTTTTGTTGATCGGGTTAGGCATTTCATGCACTGCGGCCTGGTGCACAGATCTGACCAAAGAAACGCGCTCGCGCGTAAAACGTAGGCGGATTACACGAGACATGCACTCACAGCGTCTCCTGGTCAAAGAACCGACCGCACAACATTCGACTTTCAGCTCTGTGACCGAAGGAACAACTCGAGAGTTGTACGGGCAGCGCGACTGATTCCGCATTCAGACGAAGGCCACCCGCGACAAGTAATCCCACCAAAGTGTCGTGCAGTAATATATCGGCATGTCTCATTGGGATGGGCCGGAGCTTTGTTGCAGTAGCGAGGAACCTCGCCGGGGTTTAGATAAAAGACCTCCACCAATGCACGGAGACTGTGTGACAAGTTCGTAGTTCGGCCTTTAGGCGGAAGTTTATACACTTGATTTCTTCAGAATTACGAACTTCCGCCTAAGGCCGAACTACGAACGGTCGTTTTCACACAATCACGCACGGTTGGTGGAGGTCTTCTCACGCTAACTCGACGTCACAAGCTAGCAAACCGAAACACTTTGCCGAAGCGAGTCGAATCCTGCTATTGAGTAGGCACAATTGCTACGCACTTATCGAGTCCATCGCCTCCGCGGTGCTGTGCGTTAACAAAGAGAATCGTACCGCTCTTGTCGAAGTAAATGCCCGTAGGTTCGGCACTGCAGTCCGTAAGACTGGCGAATCGTACGACCGTTTCTGCGGGACTGTTCGAGCCCTGACGGTTCGGCGTCGCTACCCAGATATCATCCCCGAGATGAGTTGCGGGTGCCGTGGCCGGATCTTCGGCAATGTAAAGATTGCCATTCTTGTCAAGCGCCAGGTTATCGGGAAGAGTAAAATCAGTCGAAACATTGAGTCCTGCTTTTACATAGTCATAGACGAATGCTGTGTCATGACCATTCCTCCCTTGCGGTTCGCGAAGGTCAATTGCAAGCACACGATTTTCTCCCGTAATGGCAACATAAAGTGTATTCGAGCCGCCTTGATTGTTGCCGGTCGAAGTCGCGATCTCAACATCCTCAGGTCGGGTGTACCCCGTCGCACCTACCGCCGACGCCGCCGTGTTTGCATTTACCTGGACCGCAGTTCTATCCAGCGGGACCCATTCCGCTTCGCCAGTCCGATCCCCGGTTGACATCGTTATCTTCAGCGCGAATAGCTGTCCAGCTGAAAGATCATGTTGACGATCGGGGACAAAGCGAAAGATAAATCCAGGACCACTTTCGCTTATTCCATACGCGTTCCCCTGCGGATCAAAACGTATTCCTTCGTGAGACTTCGAACCAAGCGCCGGACGCGCAACTGCAGCGCCAGTCAGAGGATCAATTTCGTAAACCAGACCCGCTTGTGCTTGAGGCACGTTAGGATCGGCAACCCCCTGCGCGCCTACCTCCTCTCCCGCCAAAATCGTTCCCCAGGGTGTCCAGGCGATGCCATCAAAGCGCTCCCAGTCCGCACGCTGAGCTAATATGTGCGTCTCGCCAGTCTGAAGATCCGTAACCGAAACCGCGGCATTAGGTGAGATCTCGTGTGTACGATAAAGGAACCGCCCGGCGGATGGACCTGTTTCGTTCAGCGTGTTCATATCCGGTAGATCGGGGAAGTCGGGTTGACTCGCAACAATGTGTTGAGTGAATCCATCTGGCAACAAGAACGGCTGGTTTGCGTTGCCGCCAGCAGTACAGGCCGCCGAGGAAGGGAGCGGATCAAACTTAAAAGATCCCTGGGTGAGACTGTTTTGAGCACCGACGGCCAGGCTACCGAAGGCGAACACCGTCGCAATCGCATAAGCTGAAACTGCTCTGCTGTGTCTCATTAGACTTCTTACACCGTGCTTTATCATCTTGCCTCCATCTCTTCTTTGGTTTTGCGTATTTTTTTCGTCCACTACATCCAGTAACCCACACCACTGTCGTGAAACGGGACGGTCTATCTTTCTTTTGTGTCACTGGAATCTGAAATTTTACTTTTGGAGAACTGCGGCAAATTTACGTGGGTCTTAAATATTAGTTAAAACTCTCTTGTTGATTGACAACCGACATGAAAACAATCAACAGTCCTCAACGACGATTAATGAGATTACGGGGCTGCGTTCGCTCGACACCTTGTCTCGATCAACATCGCAGTTTCCGAGGACATTTCGTGATTCCACGTTTCAGGTGTGATTACGTTCGGTTCTCTGATGGAGGTGAAGTTATGTTCAAGTTTGAGAGATTGTACTTTCTATCAATCCTTATATTGTTGTTCGCGGTTGATACGCATGCTCAAACGACCAGCGCCCAAACAACCAAACGAACTAGAGCAGTAAGAAAGTTTGTCGTGTTCGTGAATCCGCCTACGCTTGCTAAACCAACAGGCTACACTCACGCAGTAGTCGCTATCGGCGGGCGCACGATATACATCGCCGGCCAGGTTGCTCTTGACCAAAGCGGGAACTTAGTTGGTAAGGACGACTTCCGCGCACAAACGACGCAAGTCTTTGAGAATTTGAAGAAGGCGCTTGAAGCCGCTGGTGCAACCTTCAAGAACGTGGTCAAACTTAATTATTACGTTGTTGACATGAAGCAGATACAAACATTGCGAGAGGTACGAAACGGATACGTCAACACCGATGAGCCTCCAGCAAGCACACTCGTAGAAGTGAAAAGACTAGCCAGAGAAGAGTTCTTGATTGAGGTTGAAGCGATCGCGGTTGTTGCTCCTTAGCAACAGGAAGAGGCTCAACCGCCAGATTTCAGTAGAGTGATCGATTAAGGTTCACTTTGTCTGGGCCGGATCATCGCCTGCGAGAACCAGGGACTGTCATTCGAAGCGGCAATTCCTCCAAGCGGTTCCCATCCCTCAGCGATGTATTTGTTGACTAACTCAATTAACTCATCGCTCTCAGCGGTGAGAATCGTGTAGACCATACTACCAGCTTCGTACGTGGAGCCTGATGCGTTGAATGTAATACTCATATCATAAAGCTGACGCGGCTGATTTGATTGATAACTGTCATAGGTCGTCCCACAGTCCAGGCAAACGAGGCGTGCGAGCGCGCCCGAAGACGCGCTCGCAGCTGGACAGATGCTAAGGCAGGATAGGCCCCGGGATGGACTGAGATTCAAAGTCAAGGAGGGAAGGGATTATCGCAAACGAGTATATTTGCGTTGCGAGGGTAGGGCTTAGATCGTTATCGCTCACCACGTAAAGGACGTGTCTGCCATCCGGCAAATCCGGGCCCCACGCGAGCCCTTCAATTTTTTCTGCGATCGTAGGCGCCAGATTGAAGTCCGGATCAAGCAGATTGATGAACAAAGTCTTAGTGACCGGAACAACTCCGGCCGGTAACAAACCTGCGGGAAGACTCGCAATACCCGAAACATCCGTCGCGCCCGCAATATCGATCTTGTAAATACTCTTCCGAGTCGGCGCTTGCGGAGGAATTTGCAGGTTTGACCTGTTATCTCGTTCGATAACCAGAAATTCATGACTGTTGATCGCGAGGATTTCGCTCACGCCTTGCCCGCGGTTTATCGCACCCAATACATACACATATTCGCGGGTCACCCCCGTCAACAGATCCATTTGGAGTATTCGGTTGTTCAGACCAAGCCGATCGGTTGTTCCTGGGTTGAGACCGCTGTCCTGAAGCAAAGCATTTTGCATGATCCCGAACAAAGTCATGCCGTCGGGGCTGATCGCAAGACCCTCCATACCTCGATTAGCCTGTCGCCCGGACGTGTTTCCGAGTAGCTCCTGAGTTGGGTCAGCGCTGGGATGCGAGATGAAAAACTTTGAAGGTACCCTGACGCGGCGCACAAAGTTTCCCTGGGAATCAAACTCGATAACAGACGGACCATATTCATCCGAGACAAAGAACGTCCCGTTTGGGCCCGCTCTTACTCCTTCTGGATCGAGACGAATGTCAAACGCGCCGGCCGCCCCAACAAATGTCTGGCCGGCCTTGTTCTTTAGCAAACGCGTATCCAGCAGTGTGGTGGTTATGTTCGGGAATGGAGCGCCGACGTCCGTTGTAATCTTTAAAAAATGAAAGCGATCCAGGTACGGGACGTCAGTCAACCCGTCGAATGGCCCTCGATCCGGTACGGCGATAAAAGTGTCCTTGACACCGGTGAAGGCGAGCGCCGAACCGAAACCTCCAAAAATTGTCTTTGAAACGCAATTTGTTGGAACACCTGCCTGGCAGATATTTCCCTTAAGTCCCAATTTGTCGCGTTCAGTTGCTGCAACCGTGCCTTTTCCGATCAACGTAATTCCTGGTGTCGCGCCACGGACGCTGGAAACTGTTAGGGCGAGAACGGCGAGGGCCATGCCGCATACTCGAATCATCTAGTATTAGCTCCTTTCTGGAAGTTGGTTCGAAAAAATATCACCTGACAGCGAAACGCCGAGTGAAATGTCTCTTAAGATTTTGTAAATTTCCTATGGCTGAAGGCGTGAGGCGGTGGGCCTTCAAACGTTCTCAGGTTCGATAGGCATATGGTGTGCGGTCTTATAACACTTCTCTCTGAATAATAACGGGAGGCCTCGGTCTTCTCGGTGTAGGCAGCACCTGAACGATCCAGAACTGAGAGAGCCTTGCTGGCTTAGGAGAATAGAATAGACTTGAATCGAGACTAAGCATGTTGGTTGACCTATCCGCTATCTCTCTTCAGCGCCTGCGCAACCAGCGACTCATCGGAGAGCCATTCGAGAAGATTGAGGATGTTGTCCGATGGCTGACTGCGATTCAGTCTCAGGATTATGCCGGCGCCAAATGGGCAATCGGTCAGCGAGTCAAAGGGATCCTCCACGACGACAGCATTGATGAACTATTCAACAAAGGCAGAATTCTTCGCACGCATGTTATGAGACCCACATGGCATTTTGTAATGCCCGAAGACATAAAGTGGATGCTCAAACTCACTGCCCCGCGCGTCAATGCAGTAAGCGCATACTATTTCAGGAAAATGGAGCTTGACCAAACCGTGTTCAAGCGGAGCAACGCGGTCATCTCGAGAGCGTTGCGAGGCGGTAAGCAACTGACACGCGATGAGCTTGGAAAGGCTCTGACTCGTGCGAAGATAGATGCGAACGGGTTGCGCCTGGCGTACCTCATAATCAGAGCCGAATTGGATGCGGTTATCTGCAGCGGCGCGCTGCGAGGAAAGCAGTTCACTTATGCGCTGCTGGACGAGCGCGTGCAGCACCGCAAAGCACTCGAAAGAGATGAAGCGCTTGCTGAACTAACGAAGCGCTACTTTACAGGACATGGGCCGGCGCTCTTGCGAGACTTCGTGTGGTGGTCGGGATTAACTATCGCCGATGCGAAAGCCGGCCTTGAAATGGCGCGCCCCAGCCTCAACCAGGAAATTGTTGACGGCAACACTTACTGCTTTGGAGCACTTGAGCAAAGACAGAGAATAAAAACGCCAATTGTCCATCTGTTGCCAAACTACGATGAATACCTGATTGCTTATAAAGATCGTCGCGCCTCGTTTGACCCTGCGCTCAAAGGAAAGATAGGCGAGCGCGATAATGTTCTCTTTGCTCACATCGTCGTTCTGAATGGGCAGGTGATTGGCGGCTGGCAGCGAACATTCAATAAAAATGAGGTGACGATCCACGCGAATCTGCTGGTAAAGCTGAGTAAGCCGGAGCGTCTCGCATTTGAACAAGCCGCCGAGCGCTATTGCCAGTTCCTGAAGAGATCCCTTACTCGCCTGGAAGTTAAAGACTGAGCTCCAGAGGAGTACAGGTGTTTGGAATCCAAACAGAATTCGCATTCCGACCGTCACCACGGTGACAAAAGTCCTCTTGCTTCAATCAAACCAGACATACAAAAACCTCATTGAAACTTTTGAATCCTTGTAGCTTCCGTTACTTAGCTGGTTGGCTATCCGACCAGGCATTTAAGTACATCAGTTCTGCGTTGCAAGCCTTTCTCAACCGATTTGGGAAGGGCGTCGACGTCCACCTTGAGGCCAAGGTCGAGCGCCGCTTTTTGGCTGACGCCATTACCCACGCCTCCGTTTGCGCTGCCCGCAATGGCCTGATGGAGCTTGAGCGCATCTCCCCAGAAGGCCTCATCGCCAAACGTGTCAAAGCGAAAAGTATTCTTGCCTTCATCCAGCCACGGAGGGCCACCCTTACAGGGCTGACTCCATTACACATTCAGACGTTCTCCGGGGGCGTCTGCTCTAATCGGAGTTGAATTACACCGGGAACCTGAGAGAATTTCTGACTCAGCAGCGCTGCCTCATGAACACGATCCGGCGCCACGTCAAAGGAAGCTTCCACTGTTTCGACCTGGTCATCGCGCTCCTCAACATAGCGCGTCACCCGTATCCCCGGTTCTGCCCTAAAGTCGTCCCACAGTCGTCGGACATCCTCAACACCGGATTTTTTAAAACGAATCGCTAGTTCGAAACCCGTCGATCCGTATGTCACGCCCGATCGCCGGTTTATATAATCTGTCGCCCACCTCAGGCAAAACTGGACTATGATCACCGTGCCAAAGACAAAGACTGCGAGGTGATAGGCTCCCTGCCCTATCGCAAGCCCCATTCCAGCCGCAGCCCAAAGCGTTGCTGCGGTGTTGATTCCTTGTACGCTCGCACCACGATGCATAATCACACCAGCGCCAATAAAACCGATTCCTGTCACAACACTCGCAGCGATCTGTGTTGGGTTGCCGCCTGGGCCGAAGCTACCAAGCGCGATCAGCCCAAATGCAGTGGCTCCTATCGACACCAACGCGTTTGTCTTCAACCCGGCGTTCTTATGACGCCATTGTCGTTCGATACCCACCAACGTTCCGAGCAACGCAGACATTAGTAAACGCCCTATCATCTCTAAGTCATTCATTTTCGTATCTCAATCATTAGAATCATAGAACCAGGACTCTGTTCATCTCACGATTCCAGTTTGAAGCGTGTTTCCGCAAGCCGGTACAGTCTTCGCCAAACCAAACGATTAACCGACACCACCATCGCCGCCATCACGATAGTCGCGGCGAGTAATTGATCGAAATTCCCGGTGTCCGTGGCCTGACTGATTGTTGCTCCGAGCCCGACAGTCGAAAGTATTTGTCCTTTGAAGTGAAAATACTCGGCTACTATGCTCGCGTTCCATGCGCCGCCGGCTGCGGTAACCAAACCGGTGATCAAATAGGGGAAGATTCCCGGAAGTATCAGTAGCAGCCATCGATCAACTCCATTGAAGCGATACACGCTGGCGGCTTCCTTTAAGTCAGTTGGTATAGCCATCGCCCCGGCTATAACGTTGAACAAAATGTACCATTGTGTGCCCAATAACATCAGCGCTACAGACGCGACTCCCATTCCGCCGCCGGCTCTGATAAGCACGAGCAGGACTACCGGAAAAAGTGCAGTCGCTGGTACTGAAGCCGCGATCTGCGCAAGCGGCTGTGCGATACCAGCTAGCCTGGGACTGAACCCGATCGCCACACCCACGGGAATTGTCCATAAAGCGCCCAACATCAAAGCAACCGTAACCCGCAGGAACGTCGCGCCCGCACCATGAAGAACCATCACCATCTCCTGCGAAGTTAATCCGGCAACAACGGACGCAGCCTCAAAGATCCCGTAAGAAACACCCGCGACGATCGCCACGCCAGTCATGCGAACGATCCATTTGATCCATTCAGCGCGGCGATTGCTCACGCCTCGCGAAGCCCGTCCGCTAACGAACAGCCGATTGAGACGCTCGTTCAGAGGTTCGACCGTCATTCGCCCCAGGTAAGCAATCGACCTCGAACGTTGCAGTACACTCAACACAAGCGAGTGCGGAGCGCTCCCGCTCTCAACCTGTTCGATTTTGAACTTGTCGGCCCACGCGATCACCGGACGCCACACCAGTTGGTCGAGCAACACGATGACGCTTATCATCGCGACCAACCCCCAGATGATCGCCGGAACATCTCCCGCGCTTGCGGCCGTTTGAAGATAACTTCCAAGGCCCGGTAACCGGAAATCCCGGTTGCCTAAGACGAACATCTCGCAAGCCATTAGAAAGAACCAACCGCCTGCAACCGACATCATCGAGTTCCAGACCAGTCCGATCGCAGCATATGGCAATTCAAGCTGAACGAATCTTTGCCACCAGTTAAAGCCGTAGACTTGCGCCGCTTCACGCAACTCACGCGGAATGCTCTTGATCGACGAGTAGAAGCTAAACGCCATGTTCCAGACCTGTCCGGTGAAAATCAGTAAGATTGATCCCATCTCAACACCAAGTTGACGGCCAGGAAAAAACGCAACCATTGCCAGCATGACGCCAGGGAGAAAGCTTAGAACCGGTATCGACTGCAAAATATCCAGAAGCGGAATCATCACACGTTCCGCCTTCTTGCTATACGCCGCAACGTACCCGTAGACCAGCGTAAAGGAAAGGCTGAGTATGTACGCGACCACGATTCGGAGAAGTGAAAACGCCGCGTAATAGGGAAGCGACGACGGGTTGCGTGATATTTCAGCTTCGGCAGTTATTGGACCCAACCACGTGCGCGCAATCGAGATGACCCCGTAGAACAGCGACAACGCTGCGGCGAAGATAAACACATCGGTCAGCCGCGACCACGTACGTTCAGGTACTATCGCTTTGGTTAGTAGTGTAGTCTTCATTGAAAAGCGGGGAGATCTAGACAAATTGTTGATCAGGATGGGTTCGAGTCGCCCTCCGACTCCGTTTCGGTAAGCACCAACCGTCCCGCATCGGCGTCGTAATCGAATATCTCTCCATACCTGCCCCACAGAATCGCCGTATCCAGTTGACGCCGGGCTTCCTCTTCACTGAAGTGCTCATCCAGAATATCCTGAAAAAAGTCGTCGGGAAGGGCGCGGTCCGACTTTCTGCGGAGCGCATGCTCAATCTGTTTGAGCAATGGAACGTGTTCCAGAGCCGCATTTCGAAAGATTATCTTCCGCGTAAGAATATCGGCTTCGGCGAACTCTAGGCCGTGGGCGGTGATCTCAACATCGCCTTCAAGCACGCGAATGAAATTGAATAACACGCCAGCCTCTACTATGGGCAATAGGTCATCCACTTCCATCGCCAGCTCATTGGCCAATTGATAAAGATCATCGCCGCCGCCGCGATCGATTAGTAGCTCAACCAACCCTGCAATTCCGCCCGGACGCGCGTGCGGGAGCCGTTGATATCTGGTGGACGTTTTTCCCTTTGTAGCATCGGAAGGAGGAAGAGGGTGTTCGAGCGTAGGCTCGGTGAGCACTTTGTAAATGTAGTCCACTAGTCCAACAAAGCGATCGGACTTTCGTTCACGTGGCCTTGAGAGTTCCACTTCAAAATCAGCACGTATCGTTGCAGGATTGCGGCCTATCACGATGATGCGGTCCGCAAGCAAGACAGCTTCTTCAATGTTGTGAGTCACCAGGAAGATCGCCCGCGTCGGCATCCGCTTTTCAAGCCACAACTCCATCAGCTCGCCCCTGAGATTCTCAGCGGTCAGAACGTCAAGCGCGGAGAACGGCTCGTCCATGAACAATACTTCCGGCTCAACCACCAGTGCGCGCGCGAAGCCTACCCGTTGTTTCATTCCGCCTGACAACTCCTTCGGGTAGGCTGTTTCAAAACCATCAAGACCAACAGTATCGAGTATCTTTAGAGCGCGGCTGCGCCGCTGGGCAGGTTCAACGCCTTTTGCTTTGAGCGGCGACTCGACGTTTTGAATAACGGTGAGCCAGGGAAAGAGCGCAAAACTCTGAAATACAATCGCGACGTTTGGCTTTTGGCCATCCAGCGGAGCTCCGTGCCACAGGACCTGCCCGCCTGAGGGTGTGGCCAGTCCGGTGAGCATTCGTAGCAGGGTCGACTTGCCTGATCCAGATGGACCCAAAAGGGCGACGATTTGATCGCTCTCTACCGTCAGGTCTATCGGCGAGATGACCTGTATCTTGCGCTTGTCCGGCTGCTCGTAAAATTTTTCGATGGACTTCGCTTCGATTATTGCTTCAGAGGTCGCCATCGCTCTCCTACCCATTATTCGCTAGCTTACATCACTATTGAAACTGACGCGTATACTCTCCGAAAAGTTACGGAGCAATTCTGGAGTCTCAATCGAATCTCACATCCCCAACCCCCAGCCCCCAATCCCCAGCCCCCAATCCCCAACCCCCATCACTGTTGACTGCACAGACCTCAGGAGTAGAATGTCGACGTTCATCAGGTGTGGGGCCCTAAAATCTTTTTAAAGGCTCATCTAACAAACGTCAAACACGGAGCAATTAATGACCTCTATCTTTGAACGCGCTGAACAAATTTTGGCAGACGCCAAACAACATTTGTGGCCCAGCTCGCCACCGTGGGTTGGATTCCAGGGATGGCGAGATCTGTTCTTCGCGAGCTGGTCTATGCCAACCGAAGAAGTACGGTCTGTAGTGCCATCGCAGCTCGAACTTGATACGCAAGATGGGCGTGCCTGGGTCTCGTTGGTTCCTATGCGGGTCCAGGGAGCACATTTTCGCGACATCGAACCGATACCTGGGTTGGAGCATTTCTGCGAAATCAACCTGAGGACCTATGTGAAACTCGGAGACGATCGCGGAGTCTACTTCATTTCGATTGATTGCTCGGATGCGATTGCTGATTGGCTTGGGCAAAAACTTTTTGGGGTGCCATTTCTCCGAGCGAATATTGCGCTTGTTGAACAAGACGGAGGGTTCTACTTCGCATCTCGACGAACACAGTCCGATATGTCCGCCGCAAACTTTGTTGCGAGCTTTCAGCCTTCCGGTGACCCATTCCCAACATCGGCAGACACGACGGCGCAGTTCTTATTGGATCGTTACTTCCTCGCTCTTTCGGATAAAGACGGCTCATTGCATCGCGTGAACATTCAACATCCAGCGTGGAGCATACGACGCACTGAGACGACGATTAGCGTGAACACCATCTGTACTGCGGGAAGACTCGCTATATCACGTCCACCGGACCACGTCGTGTACTCAGTTGGGACGGACACGCTGATCTATCCACCGGTTGAGATCAAGCAACAGACTTAACAGCTACGGAGGCGCCGTGTCTGATTATAGCTTCGTCACAATCTGGGAGATCAGTTCGGCGCCTGAGAATGTCTGGGATGAGTTGTATCACTCTGAAAACTGGCCGAGTTGGTGGAGAGGTGTGCTAAGCGTCGACAAGCTGTCCTCGGGTGATGAGAACGGGGTCGGGAGTGTCAGCCGTTATACCTGGCAGAGCCGCCTGCCCTACAAATTGACTTTTGACATGCGTGCCACGAAGGTCGAGCCGTTGTCGGTGCTGGCGGGTGTTTCTTCGGGGGATTTGGATGGGAACGGGATCTGGCACTTCTCCACAAGAGGTCCGGTTACTGTGGCTCGTTACGAATGGAATGTGCAGACCACCAAGTGGTGGATGAATCTTCTGGCGCCGATCGCGCGGCCTCTATTCAAGTGGAATCACAACGTAATAATGAATTGGGGCGCGGAAGGACTTTCGAAGCGACTCAACGCAAATGTGGTTGTGGCACGTGAGAGCTGAGCCGCCTGTCGAATCAGTTTGCCCCGATTTAAGCACCAAGTACGCGTGCTTGAACCTCCACCCACAACAGGGTGGAGCAACGGCTGAACAGCTAAGAAGCGCAACGGACAACACACCAACGCCTCCACCCACCCTGTGTGGGTGGAGCAACGACTGACTAGCTACACACGCCACTTGCCGACAAGCCTCCACCGACCCTGTCGTGGGTGGGATTTGGACTCACGCACAGTCTCTTCCGTGGGTTGGATTTGGACTTTTCGCACAGTCTCCCTGTGTCGGTGGAGCTACGACCGACTAGCTACCCACGCCACTTGCCGACGAGCCTCCACCGACCCTGTGTCGGTGGAGCTACGACTGACTAGCTACACACGCCGATTGCCGACAAGCCTCCATCGAGCCTGTGTCGGTAGAGCTACGACTGACTAGCTACACACGATCAAAATACCGCGCAGGACCCGACAACGGATCGGTGGCGGATCTTCTTCTTTTTTGCAGTTCCGTTTTGAAAATCCACTCGACTCAAAGTACAGTATGACCACAGGCCCGCAAAAGCATTTTTCTATCGATCATCTACTACAACCAGTGCGCACATTCGCATTCTGGATCGGTGGACGCGAACTAAACGATGAAGCCGTTATATACGAGTTCCAACTGCAAACCCGCATATCAACTTCGCTGGTCATTAGCGTTGTTTTGCTCCGTCGAGCTTCCTCCAATTAAGGCTTGGTTATCGCAATTGTCAGAGGCGGTTGAACGAGACGGAGTTCGAGTACTAGACCACGATCAGCAAAACACCGTCCTATTTTTTCTGCTCAGCACCAAGCCGACGGCAACGCCTCCCGAAATAGTCAAATCAGTCAAAGGCCGGCTCCAGCATATCTTGCAACGATCGGCACCGAAGGCGTTTCGACGAAATTTTTCTCTCAGCTCAATCGGTGAAGCCAGCCGTGAAGTAATAGAGGAATATGTTGCTTCGCAACTCGGGCATCATCCAATGGCTGATCCTCGTGTTGAGGCTCGGTTCAAGGATTTTCAGTTTGTCTTCCCGGATGTCGATCTGTCGGCTGAGCAGTTCAGCTCACATGGCCGTTATGTCTACTGCCTTCATCTGGCTTTAGTACACGAGGCGAGATGGCGAGAGGTCCGAGAAAAACAACTCAGTATCACGCGGGATATGTTTTTCAAGGCGGCGCGTGATAAGGGCCATAAACTCTCCCGATTGGCGCTGCTTCCAGATCACCTCCACGCTACCCTCGGCTGCAGGTTTAATGAGTCTCCTGAGGAAGTTGCATTAGGGTACATGAATAACCTGGCGTTCGCTCACGGGATGAAGCCTATTTTTTGCAATAGCTATTATGTTGGTACGTTCGGTGATTACGATATGGGAGCAATTCGACGGCGTACCGTAGCTACTAAGTCGTAGCTCTATCGACACAGTATCGATGTCAGCTTTTTGCGGTTCGTTGGTAGCCGCTCGGTCGTAGCTCCACCGACACGGGGGTGGGTGGAGTCTTTGGTGTGTCGTGCGCCGTCGCTCTTTAGCTGCTGAGTCGTAGCTCCACCGACACGGGGGAGGGGTGGAGGCTTTGGTGTTTCGCGCGCCGTTTAGCTTTCAGTCGTGGCTCCACCCACACGGGGTGGGTGGAGGCTTTGGTGTGTTGTGCGCCCGCGTTCTTTAGCTGGTCAGTCGTAGCTCCACCCACACGGGGTCGGCGGAGGCTTTGGTGTGTCGCGCGCCGCGTTCTTTAGCTGGTCAGTCGTAGCTCCACCCACACGGGGTCGGTGGAGCTTTGGTGTGTCGCGAGCCGCTTTAGCTCTCAGTCGTCCCTCCACCCACAACAGGGTGGGTGGAGGCTTCGGTTGTAGTGCGTCGCGCTCTTTAGCTGCTCACCTTCGCGTTACCGCGAAGCCTCATAAACAACACATACACCAGCGCAAGACCAAGCAAAGAAAACTTGATCGCCCCACACCAATAAACTATCTCCGGTCTCGGGGATGTCACCGGTCCGGTAAGCATCGTTACCAATAACAAGTTCTGTGAAATCCACAGAACCCCTGCCAGCCACTGGCCCCACGCCAGCACGGATCCCATCTTGGCTAGAGCCGAATTTGGCGTCCGCAAACGAGAAGCCGCCTGTACAGAAGCAAGCGCAAGCAAGTTCGTCAACGAAACCATAAACAGAAAATCGAATCCCAACGCGAAGCCAGCCCGAATCCTGTGCCCATCATGCCAGGAGTTGACCACGGCTATCGTAGCCTCAACACTCCCGCCAAGTTCAAACGAAAGCAGACCCCAGGGCGCTGCATCATTAATCAGAGAGTTAGTTGACGCTGCAGCGGCGGCAAACAGCAGCCCGGTCGAGATCAGAAGCCCAAGGATCAACCGGCGCCGCCGATCGCTATCGAGCTTCCCAAAGGGGTGCACTGTAAGATCACCCGTGAGCTTCTGCTCCAGACCCCGGATTGGCGTGCGCTTCAATCCCCACTGCTCACGCAACGTATCTGGAATCCGAAAAGTAGCCCTGTTGCCCCCGCGGTAAAGCCAGGCCACGCTTTCCACAAACTCCATCGAGAACCTCGCTGCAACCTTGCTCATTATCGTTGACTTGTGGTCCTTTTCGAGAATCCCAAACAGATCGCCAACAGGTCCTATCAAATGTTCCGTCCAGTCTTCCTTCGTGACGCCGATCATATTAGCGACGTCATCACCAACAAGGTACCGGATCATTGTGTCCGGCATTCCTTTAAAAACGGTTCCCGGCATCTGCGCTTCCAGCATATTGATCAGCGCCCGGGTCATCTCCTGACCTGCTTCGCTGGCTTGCTGCTGGCGTCGCGCGATTATCTGAGTGAGTTCGTCGGCTTGCGCCAGATTGTCGGGAAGCAATTCGTCGCGGATTCCCATTATGTGGCCGACTACGTTCCAGGCGTGCAGGTATGCTTCAGCTTCCTCAGACTCGACTCGGACTTTTAGTTTATCGAGAGAACTGAGGACGATCCGGCTGAACGTCATCAGCGTGCCCGCCAGATCTTCCTGATTGATTGGTTGGCCCCAGTCAGCATTCCAACGTCCGCTTCGGGAAATAAGATTCCGCACCGCCGCGTGCATCAGCCGGACCTTTTGGGCAGCGCGTACTCCTTTCCCTCCTTCACCCAGTCCGCCAGGGACCAGCACATCGATAATCATCTGCGCGGTTTCACCAATCCGTCTTGTAGGATCGGTCTTGAGCCGCGCGGTCATCTGAAGAACCTGTACACCTTTTGCCGCAGCATACGCGCTTGGAAGCGAAGCAACCATAAGCGAAGCGCAGATCGACGGACCGCAACGAGCAAACAACCGTTCGGCAATCGCGATTTTTGTGGTGTCCGCCCAATCGGGAAGAGAAGCGGTGGTCTTCAAATAGTTCTGGATATTCTCGGGCAATCGCTCGGGAACGAGTTGATCATCGCGGATCAAATGGTTCATCAAGGCTTCGACAGCATCTACCTCGCCGGTGTTGAACAGTTCGTTGACCGCATCATCGGCAAGAGGGTCAGTTGTCTGGCGCATCGTGTCCAGAAATTCATCTGTCCATCGAATCGGGATCCTGGCAGCAGTGCTCATCGAGCCTCCATCGGTTATCTCAGCAAGATCACTCCAACTCGTCGAGCAGCGATCTTGCCTCTCTCAACGATTCTGTGTTGAAGCCCTCAGAAAACCATTGGTAAACGCCCGCCAATACGCGTCGAGCGTCATCCTTCCGGTTCTGTTTCATGTAGAGGCGACTCATACTAGTCGCCGAAAGCAACTCCCAAAGCTTTGCGTTTTGTTGCCGAGCAGTTTCGATTGCGCGGTGAAACCAGTTCTCCGCCTGCATCAGAGTATCGAGTTCAAGGACAGCGCCAACCGATCGGGACTCCGCTTCCGATTTTGCCACCATTAACTCACCCATCACTCGATACATCTCCGCAAGCGAAACACCCTCTTTAATTCTCTTCGCAAGTTCCAAAACCTGCTTCATGGTTTCCTCAGCCTCATCGATGATGCCCGCCTTTATCAATGTGCCTGCGAACAGGAGCCTGTAGCTTGGTCCCAGCATCCGCGATCCTGTTTTGGCTTGCTCGATCAGACTGTTGCGCATCTCATTGATGCCATCGTCGTCCCCTAATTCCGCTCTTGCCCAGCCGCGAAGCAGTGTTCCCCACGGGGCCTGTCCGGTTTGAAAGTCGTTTGCTACCGCAATAAGTTCTTCAGCCAGTTCGAGAAGCGCGTTTGGCCCTCCGAAGTCTCTGCAGAGCGACGCGGAAGCCATGAGAACGATTCCCCGGCTTAATGGATAGCTGCTTTTGACCGCAAGCCGCCGCGTCTCGTCAGCTAACCGCCTGGATTGATCGGGATAACCGAGAAGTCGAAGCGTGTGCGCGAGTGTGGCTCGAGTGACCAGACCTTCTCCGGCCGAGAGAAGGAACGCAGTTGAATGTTTCTGGTGCGCTTGATACCCGGTTACCGAGCGTTCGAGATGGTTCCGCGCCTCGACAAAATTGCCGGCGTGGCTTGCGACGACTCCTGCGAGATGATGCGCCTCAACTAATAACGCTTCGTCTTGTACTTTTCGCGCCAATTCAAGCAAGGCGTCTGCCTCGGCCTTCGCGTCTGCTGATTCGCCTCTCGCCATGTGGCTCCAGAACAACCCGAAGCGCACGTTGAACAACATTCGATCCTCGCCCAGAAGAACACAAAGATCGCGGGCACGATTATAGGCTTCGAGAGCGATCGGGGAAGCCGCGGTCTGATTTGCCGTAGCTGCTGAAGCAAGCATTCCTTGAAGCATCAGCTCCTTGCGGTTCCGTTCATTCGATTCCGGTACGCCATCTATGGCTTTCAAGCCCCGTTGAGCCAAAGCCTGGGCCTCAGGATGGGCGAATACTTGCAGAGCGTTTTGAGCGGCAACCACGAAAAAGTCAGCAGCTCGATTGAACTCTCTTGCAGTTTCAAACAGGTACGCTAAATCGAGCGCCACCATCGAAGCTTTCTCGCGGTAGAAGCTCAACAGGGCATTCGCCACTCCAGCGCTGAGCGAAGCGCGTCTTGTCGGCTTGAGCGTCGAGTACAATGCGTTCTGGTAGAGCACGTGCACAAATTGATATCGAAGCGTTACGGTTCGATCTGGAAACTCGTGTTCATCAATCAATCGCACGAATGAATGTACGCGCTCAAGATTCTCAAGACGGTCTTCGACCTGTGACGACTCCACTCCGCTCGCTTTCGATACGACGCTCGAGTGGAAGTTGTAGCCCTGAACGCTTGCGGCTACAAGCAAGCGACGATCTTCTTCATCGAGCTGGTCTATCTTTCTCTGAATCATGCTGCGCACCGACTCCGGAAGCTCCGATTCAATCGCTGACATCTCGCGCGCCAGAATCCACTCCCCGTTGTTCTCCGTTATGATTTCCTGGTCGCGCAGGTAGCGGACCAGATCAGCCATAAACAAGGGGCTTCCTTCAGTCTTCGCATAGATCAAATTCGCCAGTCCTTCTGGAAAGCGGTTAACAGAAAACTGCCGGCTGATGTAGTGAGCTACTTCTCCAAGACTCAGGAAACCGAGTTGAATCTCGCTGCAAAGCCCTCGCGTCTGCAAATCTAGTTTTACTTGAAGGAAGGGATGCTTGTTGAGCATCAAGTCCGACGGTCGATATGCCGCTATGATCATAAGGCGCATTCCATCGAACTTGTTCGCCAGATAGGCCAGCATTGAAGTAGTCGAGTCATCGGCCCAGTGAAGATCGTCGAAAAAGAGGACTAGCGGTCTAGTCCGGCTTGATTCGTCGAGCAGGTTGGCCATCTCGCGCTTCAGTCGTTCCTGAGAGGCCGACTTTATATCTGCAAGCACCGCGACATCGGATGAGTGATCGGGGGAAAGCGAAACAACCTGCCCGTACCAGGTCGGGGCGAGCATTCTGATCAAGCCAGCTCGCGTATTGCCGGGTTCATTTAACAAACTCTCGACTGCTTCGATAAACGGCAGATAGGCTTCAGTGCCGGCCAATCGCTCCGAACATCTTCCCCGCGCGATCCCGACATTTCCCTCCGCGCGCAGTGGAGCAAGGAAATCCTCGATCAATGTCGTCTTTCCAATCCCGGGTTCTCCGGCAACACAAAATATCTGACCTTTTCCTTCGCTTGCTCGGTCGAAGCAGGATTGTAGTTGTGATAGCTCAAGTTCTCTCCCGACAGTGAGTGTCGGTGCTTTTATGATCTTTATCCCCTGAGTGAGCCCGCTTGTGCCGAGTTGAAACGCCGTCAGAACCTCTTCTACTTCGCTGGCGCTGGGTCTATTCTGGGGCGCCTTTTCGAGCATTCGCAGAATTGTGGTTTCGAAGGTTCCGGCCGTTTCAGGGTTCAACCGCGACGGGGGTACCGGATGCTGGGTTACGATAGCGTTCAACAAGCCAACTCTGGAGTCGCTGCGAAATGGATGTTGGCCTGTCGCCAGCTCAAACAAGACGATGCCCAGAGAGAAAATGTCAGTTGCGGATTCAACAACATCTCCCTGGGCCTGCTCAGGAGACATATACGCCAAGGTGCCGACGACGATGCCCGTGGAGGTCTGCACATAGGTTCCGGCATTAGAGTCGACATCAGCAGCGGCAGCACTAGCCAACCTTGCAAGACCAAAGTCGAGAATCTTCACGTAACCATCATCACGCACCATGATGTTCTCGGGCTTTATGTCCCGGTGAACGATGCCAGAGCTGTGTGCAACCGCAAGCGCCCTCGCGGCCTGAGTTCCGATTCGGAGACTCAGCTCGATCTCCAGTCGCTGTTTCATCATGTGTCGCAATGTTCGACCTCGAATAAACTCGTTAGCGATGAACGGAACGCCGTCGAGCTCACCGACTTCAT
Source organism: Blastocatellia bacterium (assembly GCA_035258805.1). Lineage (GTDB taxonomy): Bacteria > Acidobacteriota > Blastocatellia > UBA7656 > UBA7656 > Onstottus_A. Next base: position 57,309 of record DATFWY010000246.1, read on the forward strand.
AGATGGTGACGATGTTTGGGTGATTCAGCGTCGATGCGGCGCGGGCCTCCTGGAAAAAACGTCGCAGGCGAGATTGGTCGTTGATCGCTTCTCGGGGCAGGAATTTCAGAGCGACTTCACGCCCGAGCCGTGTGTCACGAGCGAGATAAACCTCACCCATCCCGCCCCGACCCAAGTGGCCGGTGATGTGATAGTTGCCGATTGATCGTCCGACCCACGACACATCGCTTCCTGATCCGAGATCAACCGCTGGGCCATAATCAAATTTCGAGTCGAGTGTTTGAGTTGGAACGTCCTTTGGGTTGGAGTCGCTCGCGCTGAGGCGTTGCTGAACCTGCGCCAGGAGTTCTGGATTCTGACCGCACTCTGCCAAGAGAAAAGCGTCGCGTTCCTGAGGCTCGCGGAGCAGCGCTGCCTCGACTAGTTCATCTATGCGTTTGTCGAGGCTCTGATTCATCTTATGCCTTTACTGAGATTCTGTATCGAGAACCTTCTTACCTGAGCTGCCTTCAAACAAAGGGCCGGAGAAAGAGCCATTCAGAAACAATCTAGCCTATCTGAATCAATGTGGCTGGTTACATTAGACTTTTTTGTAGTCGCGTGAAGTGTATTTGTCAATCTTGAGGTTGAACGCTCTGGGTTCCGGTCCCACGTTCAGAGTTCGGCGTTCAGGGTTCAGAGTCATCTGTCATCTGCGCAATCTGCGTAATCTGCGGATAGTTCTTAGGCCTCAGGAGATCTTCATCCGCAGATTACGCAGATCGTTGAATGTGTCCCGCAAAGCGCTTATGCTTCGGGAAACGAAACGAGGTGACCCAATGTATTGCCCAATATGCGCCACGCAAAACGCCGAAGAAAAAACTGTCAAAATGGTAACTAGCATAGAACTGCCGCCCCGTACGAAGTTCTGCCGTTCCTGCGGAAGCAACTTGACCCTTGTGCCTCAAGCGTTGACCGGTCGCCTTCCCGAGGCTCCTTCATCCAGACGTCGACACCGCAACCGCCACCACGAAGATGAAGGGCCCGCCACCATCGCAAATGGAATAACCAAAGCATTCATGGGAGTTGGTTTCATACTGGTTTCTTTTAGTGCCTTCCTTTTCGCACCTGCGGGTCGCCTCTGGTGGTTCTGGCTGCTCATCCCCGCGTTCGCGATGCTTGGAAAAGGAGTCGCCGAAATCGTAAGCGCAAGATACGCGCGGAACCTGACGCAGGGGGCGACCCAATCGGCAGTACCGCCGATAGCGCGGCCTGGTGAGCTTCCTCTTCACAATGACGTCCGCTTCCCGCCGCCCAGCGTTACCGAACAAACGACGCATCAGCTCGACGCTAAAACCGACCCGTACCGACGTCGAGACACAGATGCCCATTGAGAGAGTCGATCCGCCGGCACGATCATGGCGGTTGCAAGTAACAACAGGTCAATGACGAAAGGAGGTCTACCTCTGCTCAAAAGCCTCCCTCCTGCTATCATCGGGTAAGCTACGAGGACGGCTGGTCACGTCCGCCGCTATAAGCGATGGACAGGCTTGACCAGTCAATCGCAAGATGAAGGCCGGTAGTTGTGAAATTGTAGTTGTCAAACTTGCGAATCGTGGACTCAAAACGTTATAAGTTATTGCAATGATTGTATGGCGAGCATAGCTCAGTTGGTTAGAGCGCCTGACTGTGGATCAGGAGGTCGAGGGTTCAAATCCCTCTGCTCGCCCTTCACCTTCAATACGTTAGGCTCGGCAATTTGGTTTC
>DATFWY010000247.1:0-47583 GCA_035258805.1 Blastocatellia bacterium
CCTGCCGATAAGAAGGCTGACTCGAGTCAGACTACATCACAGCAGGCCACCGGCTCTCAGGAGCCGACAGCCCAGAATACAAACTGGGGACCTTACGAAGTCTTTTCAAGCGTTGAGTTCGGAGTTCGAGGGATTGGCATAAACGGCAACGGCAATAAGTTCCGAAGCGACCAAAACTACGATCCGGGCTTCAGGATTTTTGACGCCAGCTTGATGATGAGGTCTACCGGTGCGGAAGGGTTTTTGTTCGATGAGTTGATGATCAACACCTTTGGCTGGAGCAATGATCCCAACCGTTTCGTGCGGGCGAGTGCGACCAAGACCGACCTATACAAGTTCAATGCGGTCTATCGGCGAATCGACTACTTCAACAGCCTTACAAATTTCGCCGCTCCCGCGGGCATTCCAAACAGCGAGCACACATTCAACACTCAATTCAAGCAGGGCGATTTCGATCTGACCCTTTGGCCGGCCCATGAGAAGTTCCGGCTGAATCTGGGATATTCGCTTGATTTCAATAGTGGACCTTCAGTAACCACCAGTCGATACTCGAGCGATGAGTTCCCGGTGCTCGCGCCAATAAGGTTTGCTGCGCATGACTATCGCGTTGGGTTCGATTCGAAGCTGTGGCTCTTCGACATCTCGTTCCTGCAGGGATGGCGCTTCTACAAAGAGGACACCACCTATTTCATCGACCAGCAACAGCCGGGAAACAATACGACCAACACCACTGTGATCGACACCTATCAACGCGACGTTCCGACGCGCGGAAAATTACCGTTCACGCGCTTTAGTCTGCATACTTTCCTGGCAAAGCGAGTCGACATCACGGGCCGGTACATCTACGCGAGCGGCACCGCCGAGTCCACCTTTTTCGATAATCTAACCGGTACAAACTCTTCAAACCAAAAAGTCAAATCAGACGCGATCTCGATACTGGGAAATGCCAAGCGACCCAACGCGCTGGGCGATATAGGCGCGACCGTCATTGTGACGCCGTGGCTGAGGATCTCCGACAGTTTCCGGGTGCAAACCTTCCGGATAAACGGAGGAGACTTCTTCAACCAGGTAACCCAGATTCCGGTATCGTCGACGCCAGTTGTGGTGACCAACAAGCAGGAGTTCGAAACCACAAAATATCGTCGGTTCTTGAACCTGCTTGAAGGCGACGTCGACCTCAATAAACGTCTTTCTTTCCATCTCGGCTACCGCTACACAGACAGGCACATTGAGCTGCTGAGCCGATCTGTGACGATAGGCCAGCCCCCGCCAGTAGTTGAACCGGACAAGTTTGATAACCAGACAAACGCTTTCATATTCGGGCTCAAGGCGAAGCCGGTCAAAATGTGGACTCTCTATTTCGACCTCGAGCATGGCGAAAGCGACAATGTCTTCGTTCGTACCGCCAATTACGACTACACCAACGTTCGCGCGAGAAGCATTGTGCGTCCCAACCAGAGGCTCAGCTTCAACGCGTCGCTGATCACTAAAGACAACAGCAACCCAACGGTGATAAACGAACGGAACTTTGGCGCGGAGATCGACACTCGAATCTTCAGCGGCTCGGCGGATTGGACTGTAAGCGAAACGCTGAATTTGACCGGAGGTTACACTTATTTCCATGTGAACAGCGACATAATCGTTCAATTCAATACCGCGAACGGGGTAGTAAACGTAATACCGGCTCAGTATTTCATGAGGGACCACTTCGCGTTTATCACCGCCTACTGGCAAGCTCACAAACGAGTGAACGTTTACGCCGCATATCGTTTTCACAACGATCAGGGACAGGGAGACCGCTTAACAACGCCGCTGATATTCATAAATTCCTATCCCTACCAGCTCACGTCACCTGAGGTGAAGGTCTCGGTAAAGGTGCACAGGAACATAGACTGGATCGCGGGCTATCAGTACATCGATTACAAAGAGCAGTTCGCGAACAATCAGTTCTATCAGGCACATCTGCCATACACTTCGTTGCGAGTCTATTTCGGCCGGGCGGACTAAAACGGAGTTGCGGAGTTGGTTCGGATCTCGCAGAATTGAGCAGCCTCAGAAGGACGCTGCCGCAAAGGTCGGCAGCCTACAGTAACGTTGCCGTTTGTAGCGACGTTTGCGTCGTCGCTGTCACATCCAATTATCGAAAGGAAGGATCCGCAGACCATGCAAAGAAAAATTGAGGTGACTAAGAAAGTTTTTGCGATCATCGCTATAGCATCCATCGCCGCTCTTGTTTGCACCCGCAGCAGCGCCGGTACTTCTGTCGCAGCGGCAGATGCGGCCGCGACCTACAAAGCAAAATGCGCAAGCTGTCACGGCGCCGATGGCGGCGGGCAAACTGCGACAGGCAAGAAACTGAAGTTGAAAGACCTGCGTGGGGCAGAGGTGCAAGGCATGAGCGACGACCAGCTCCTCGCAGTCATTTCAAAGGGCAAAGGCAAGATGCCCGGTTATGAAAAGAGTCTGGGCGCAGCGACCTGCAAAGGCCTGGTTGCTTATATTAGAGGGTTGAAGAAGTAGGCTAATTTACGCCGGCGCGCGTAGTGAGCGATCCGTTTTCGTGCGCCGGCTGTATCTCTTTGGCTGAATCAGTTCTGGTAGAATTCCGTCGGTCCGATTCCCCGATCGTGGATACCAGTAAACGATGTTGTGCGTAGTCAAAGCTCTCACAGCCACCCGCCCTTGAAGCCTGCGCGATGTAATCCCGCAACGATATAAGGCGAGCGCCGCATGATGTTCCAGATCAGACCGGTGCGGTAGTTCTCGATCATAAGCGCCACTGGCCCCTGGTCAATCCCAAAGTGATACGGCGTCACCCACCAGCCAGTAGGGCTGTCCGGCACTTCGTAAGTTCGATTGAACGAGGGCTTGAAGCCGTACCGCTTTGTCATTCCCAGATTGAGGCTGGCCATCTCGCGGATGGTAGGAATCACAATCTCTGGCGCAAACGGCAGTGATGCAACTGCCACCCACGGCGCCAACGTGCCATCGTCTGGACCAAATGGCACTCCGCGCGCATAGTAATCATAGAACTCTCGCTCGACCCCCTTGACCGTCCGTTTTTCCCACGCGGGCCCGTCGGTCGCCGTAATCCCCCAGCAGAATTCACCATAGCCTTCGAATTGGCGCGGGTTGCGTTTGGCATATTCCTGCTGAATATAGGTCGCGCTGCAGCTGTTCTCGAAATAGTCGCTATCGTGTTCGCGCATGAACGCATCCCGCAGCCCACGGAAATCGATCCAAAGGTGTGAGAGCTGGTGGGTGAAGAGTGGCCCCGAGTAAAGGAACTCGCGACCATAGATCTTCTCCCATCGGTAGGTCGAGCAGTAAGCGGCATAACTCTCAGGCGGTAGAGAGAAGGTCGGTGAGCCGAGGGCAAGCAGATACACCAGCAGCGCCTCATCGTAACCCGTCCAATAGTGAGGTATGAAACCAGTTTCCGGCCGCCAGCCGTGTGAGATCGCAGCATTACCATTCGTCGCCCACTTCCAATCGGCGCGGCAATAGAGCTCGTCGACCAGCCTGCGTAATTCAGCCTCCTCCTCTGTATCAGCATCGAAATAGGCAGCGCAGGTGATCATTCCGGCAAACAGGAATGCCGAATCAATTGTGGAGAGCTCGCAGTTCCAGATGCGCCGGCCGGCCTTCATGTCGAGGAAGTGATAGTAGAGGCCTTTGTATCCAGTCGCATCTGGCTCCGGACCTTGCGGGCTGTCGCGAAAGAAGCGCAGTCGTTTGAGCACGACCTCCGGAGCAAACTCACGAGAGAACACGCCCCGTTCGACGCATACTGGAATGCTGGCCAGCGCCAAACCGACAGCAGCAATGCTCGACGGCGCTTTGCCGTCGGTCTTGTCGCGGATCAGTCCGTTGACCGGGTTGCTTTCGTGGAGATAGTACTGGAGCGTCGTAAGCTGCAGTTGCCCTAGCTCCTCGTCAGTCAGGAGCTGGTTGAATTTCTCCCGTGTCTGGGGTTCTCGGTTTTCCATCAATATTCACCGCTCAATTCGTTCAATGTAATCCGAAAAGTTCGCTATAAGCTCCTCGTTCTCGTTTTCCTGCAGGTACAGCGGCTTCCCCTCGAAAACAATCGTATGCCCTCCGTGATATGGCAAGAAGTGTCGTTCTCTGAAGTGAAGCAACTCTCCTTGCTGAAAGTTGTTCCCATAATAGTCGGTGAACGACTGAATGACTCGGTATGCAGCGCCAGGGATCAGACCGTAGATAGTTCCGGCCAACTCCTCTTGATAGTTTTGCCCCTTCACGGACACACCGAGTCTCCGATCCCGCCATCGAAGAAACCTGATCAGCGCCCAGCTAAAGCAAACGAAGAACGCAGCAAGGAGTATCGCGATTATTATTTCCGAGTTAGGTACCGCTGTGCGGTGATCAACTAGCCAGAACGCAACGCCGGCAGCTACGGCTCCGACTACAAGTAGAATCGAGAGCTGGAACCAAGGAAATTCATTCTGTATTTGCATATTCTGAAGTACGCAAAGAACGAATAAATTCGTTACTACGTAGACGAGTCCTCGACATTTGCGTCTTTCACGTAGTAACGAATTTATTCGTTTCTTGCATCGCCATGAGCGTCACCAAGGCAAGGCATTCCGTCCTCTGTTAATGGTCCATACCAAGTCTTCACATCATACTCCGGCACAGGCGCCTCGCTGGAGGCATTTGGCATTTCAATTCTCAAGATGTGACTCCCCGTATCAGATAGCACACGGGCTCGGTACGCGCTGCCTCGTGGGACGAAAACCATTTCATTCGTTTCCTTAGTCCGTTGATTTCAATAGCACCGCTCAGGACATACAACATTTCATCGGATTCATGAGCATGCGACTCTACGGCGGGATCTGACGTGGCCCAAATCTCGCCGCCAAATGTGACGCCGCTAGCATTACCGAACATGTGCAATCGACTGAAGGTGCGGCCTGTGAACGATGGGCCACGCTCGGTAGGAATCGCTTCTACCCACAGCTTGCTTATTGTTGTGCCAAATGTCATAGCTGTTCCCCCACTGCTTCTTAGAAGCACTCCGCTACAACCAGGATGCGAGTCTATACGGAATTGTCCAGCTCGATGCACTACCTTGATCTAAGTCAGAAGGAGGGAACCCTCTGAGTTGTTCTAAGTCTTTGGATCGGGACTGGCCGATTTGGCCTTTTCGTCCTCTGTTGACGCCTGATCAGCTTCCGGATTGGTAGCGACCCAATGCATAAAGATGTTATATCCAAGCGCCAAGGCTGTGGCTCCAACAAACATTCCCAGAATCCCACCGCTCGCCATCCCACCCAATGCGCCGAACAATATCACTGGCATCGGAACGTCAACTCCACGGCCAAGCATCAGCGGTTTTAATACATTGTCGGTCAGTCCAGCCAGTAAGAGGATTATGGTAAAAGTGATCGCCGCTCCGCTGCCGTAATCTCCGCTCAACCAAATGTAAGCGATTGCCGGAAGCGTAACGACCAGCGCGGGAACCTGAGCAATGCCCAGGACAAACGCAATGATCGATAGAATGCCCGCCGCGGGAACGCGGGCGATCAATAGAGCCAATCCAATGAAAATAGCCTGAATAAAGGCAACGCCAATAACCCCTAGCGCAACAGTCCGGATAGTTGCCGTGCAGAGTTTTGTGAGTGCCTCACCTCGATTCGGACCTGCAACCCGATCGAAAATTGAGCGAGTCGCGCGAGCACCTGACTCGCCATACGCCATCACGATGCTGGCGATGATGAACGAGCCCAGGAACAGCAAGAGGCCGGTTCCCACGCTTGCGACGACACCGAGTGCCCCTCGCGCCAATTCCCCGATCTTCGGTTGCATGCTTTGAACGAATGCAGGAAGATCGGCGCTGGCTTTCGACCAGGCGTCAAATACCTTGTGGCCGACGATCGGAACTTTCTCAATCCCTTCGTTCGGTGCAGGTACTTTCAGAGTGTTGTTTTGCACCCCTGCGATGAAATTGCGAACGGTATCCGCGAACGAATTCAATAGTAATGCGGTCGGGATGACGATCAACAAAATGCCGATGACAACCAGTATGGTGGAGGCGAGCCATTTCTTTCCGCTGACCCTGCGGGAGAGCGCCTTGTGCAGGGGATACATCGTTACTGCCAGGATGGTCGACCAGACCATAAGGTTTAGGAAGGGGTAGAAGACTTTGTAGCACAGAACCGCCAGTCCACCGATTAAGCTGGCGCGAATCAATACATCGAGCAGACGTGGCGGTACTCGTTCTTCCAGGTCGGAAACTGGCTTCGGAGATGGATTCATTCTCTCCTCCTCTGTTTGGACGAGGTTAGGATTTAACCAAGCTGCTCTACTGCCCCGCTACCAGCCATGCTCCAAAGCAATCCATAGTCTGTTTCCAGAACCGCCGGCTTGAGCGACTTGGGGTCGCAGTACACCTTGGCCGAAACCTGCCGTTCTGTGAGGTTCTTAACGTCCCATCTTGGATTGTATATTGCCACTTTCCAGAGCGGCTCTTCAATTTCTGCCTGTGCGCCACTAAAGACAGCGTAATAGCCGGTCCGATCTGAGTCACTGTTGATAGTGATTAAGAGCCGCATAGATTGGGGCTTCACGTTGTTGTAGATCCAGATCAATCGACGGAACCATCTCCCGATCGTAAATATGCACACAGCGCAAAATGCGATGAAGAAGATCCCGGTAAGTAACCATACCCAATTGCCTCGGTATGACTCAGCCTGATCATTAGGCACCCTGATAAGTGAGGGGTCAAGAAACAATATCATTGATGTTAGTCCGAACAGGAAGACCAAAAGCGATGCGAATTGGCCAATGATGACATACCTGCGCAGCCCATTAATATCTCTGGCGGAATTCAGAGGTCGCTTGAGTGCCCACTCATAAATCCCATGAACTGTCGCTTCATTTTGATGCGATTGGCGTTCTCGAGTACATACCCATCGGATGACCTGAAGGATCGAGGACAAGTCCTATGGCCCCTCTGCCGTCTGGCAGATTGAACGGAAAGCCTGGTGCAACCGTTCCTCCCAGTTCCTTTGCCTTTTTGCAACTCGCCTGAACGTCAGCCACCTGAACGTAGATGACTCCGTTGAACGGGCTGATCTTCCCGTCTGCGTCTCGAATCGTTCCAATCGCCGTCCCGCCCGAAACAATCTCTACTGCCCGATCAGTTCCCTGGACTGGCGAGAATTTCCAATCGAAGAGTTTGCCGTAGAACTCCTTGGATTTCGCAAGATCAGTCGTCGTGATATCGAACCATGCAACGCGGCCGTTTCCGACGTCGGGCTTTGGACGATCTGACTGAGACGGGCTGATCATAAAAGCGAGGACCGTTGTGATAGAGAGAATTGCGTTTAGCACTTGGTGTTCTCCTAATCGTTTATTGAATAACCAACTTGTATGCGTTTTCGGCGCTGTTGATAATACAACAATCTTTCGCAGATACCATCCGCTTCAGCCGATGGAGTGTCAACTTCAACCTAAAAATGGGTCGGGCCGTGTGAGATACCACATCATCCTTGCGCCTGCGCAGAAACGCCGACCATCGCCGGACCGTGAAGCCAAACGGTTGGATCATCGAAGAGCACGAGGGCAGAGTCGATAACGTCGCGCGAAGCCCCCGACGCAACAACCTTATCCTTGCTTTGCATCCAGGTGAGCTTCCAGAACTGCGCCTCGTGCGACCCTCCGCGGAAGAATGGCACCCGAACGTCCGTCATTATGTTTAGGAGACCGAGTTGTTCGAGCGAAGAAGGTAAAGTTCTCACCCATGTCGGATTGACGCCGGCTGCCACCATTCCACGGGCGAACGAAAGCCAGGCATCTTTGTAAATCCCCGTCGCAGCGCCGATGATCGGAAAGATATCGTGCTCCTCACAGAGGATCCAGCCACCCGGACGCAATGCCGATACGAGCTTTTGCAAGACCTCGTTTCGCGCCGGTAGATACATCAGTAAGAGTCTGGTATGAACGAAATCGAACTGAGCTATTGGGAGAGCGTCATTGACAACGTCGAGTCTATGAACTTCGACATTGCTGCGAGAGAGTTCGTGAAGGAATCGCGTGTCGATATCTACCGCTGAGACGTGACCTGAAGAACCGACGACGTCCGAAAGCCAGCGGACGATCGAGCCGCGACCGGCGCCTACGTCGAGGCAGCGCCATCCTGACTGGAGACCGGTCACGAGGGCGCGACGCTTTGTGGTCGGGTCGTGCTCCTGTTCAAGCGCTTCGAGCCTTCGCTCGGCCAATTCCCAGGCGTTGGAGAAAATATATCCGCTTTCGCTCATCGCGTGTATACCTCGCGAATTTGCGTGACCTTATGTGAAGACGTTCAATGCACGCCAGCTTTCTTTAGCAGTCTCAACATCCCCGAAACTACTTTCTTTTTCCTTCTTCCATAAACCGATCAATAGCTCCGACGACTTTCATAACTACCTCACTATCGGTTGGAAAATAATGTCCACCAGCTGGAAGCATCACCAGGCGCGCTCCCTGAATGATCGACGCCAGCAACCGCCCTTCTTCAGTCGGAACCGCCATATCTTCTCGGCATTGCACAACAAGCGTCGGAACTTTGACCTGTCGGTAGAGATCCCGGCCGTCACCTCTCCTATGACAAGATTCTTGATATCGGGCCGCAGTGTCGGGATCAGCAGAAGCGCGCTGCATGTCATTAAAGTGGGTGATCAGTCTCGGGTCAGCGTCGGGTCGAAAGAATTGGCTGGTAATGACCTGTCGAAAGGCCGGTGTATCTCGTCCCCACCCTTTACGGATCAGTGTTATGATGGCCCGGTCTTCTTCGGGATCGTAACCAGGCTTTGCCTGGGCGCCACGACAATAAGCTCCGTAGAGAACAAGGCGGCTGATGCGTTCAGGATGATTATTGGAATAAGTCGCCGCCGTCCATCCACCCTCAGAAATGCCAAACAGAGTTGCCCCTCTGCCCCGACAGCAGTGAGCACGGCATCGAGGTCGAGTTGCCGAGTCTCCTCACTAAATTCGCCCGTAAACCGATCCGATAAGCCGATTCCCCGTCCGTCGTAGCGGATCACGGTATAACGCTCAGCCAGACGTTCCCAGAGATGCCTGAGATCGGGCCACTCCCACTCAATTTCAAGATGCGTGAAAAAGCCCAGCACACGAACCAGCAGCGGACCGGTTCCAATTGTGGAATATGCAATACGCATCCCGTCAGCAGTCTCGCAGAATCGAATGGCCTGCTCTCGAGCAACGGAGCTGCTCGGCACAGAAAAGACCTTCGTAGTTACCTGCTCTACGTCGGAAGAACCTAAACCGACCTCAACTCGCCGGAGCGCATCGGTCAGTTGTCTGCCTCCCTGGAAGCGTCTCTCCGGTTCCGTCTCCAGACAACGCTCTACGACAGCCGCGAGTTCGACCGGAAGATCTCTTCGAAGATCCGAGATGGGAACGTGGCACCCGTTAACGATTGCGGTGAGCACTGTGACAAGACCATTTCCTTTGAAGGGAAGTTCGCCGGTCAATAGTTCGTAAGCAAGAATACCGAATGAAAAAGATATCTGAAGCTGGGCCGAGGTCGGCCCCCCTCGCTTGTTCTGGCGACATATAGGCGACGGTTCCGACCGTCCCCGCGGTTAGGATCGCGTCTCGATCGGCATCGCGGAACTTTGCGAGCCCGAAATCCACAACTTTTACCTGACCTTTGTTCGACACCAGGACGTTTGATGGCTTCACGTCGCGATGGATAATTCCACGATCATGCGCCGCGGCGAGCGCTTCCGCCACAGCAAACGCAATGCGATTGAACTGCTGGATCGAGGTCGGGCGTTTGAACGAGACATCGTCTAGAGATGCGCCCGCGATCCATTCGAGCACAAGGAAAGGGACGCCATCAGCTTCATCGAAATCATGAATCGTTACGATGTTAGGATGATTCAGCGCAGCGAGGGACATGGCTTCGCGTCTGAGGCGCTCGCTGAATTCGGCGCTGTATCCTCCGGCCTGGGTAACAAATTTCAGCGCGACGTCGCGGCCAAGCCCGGTGTCGTGAGCCCGATAGACCAGGCCCATCCCGCCTTCACCCGCTTTTTCAAGGATGCGGAAACGCCGAAATAGCTCTCCAGGCCTGAGGATCATTAGGACACTTTTCAGACTGGTGCAACTTAGTGACTTCGAGGCTTGGTGTCTTGATGGCGAGGCTCCTCAATCGCGGATTCCAGCGACCAATCCTTGAGAACCTGCTCGACCCGCAAACTGACTCGCGCACGCGCTTCCTGTCTCGACCAGCCTGCGTTCAGTAAACTGTCGTACTTAGTATGTTCGTGCCGCACATGTGCCCGCACGGCGAGTGCAATCATCTCCTCATCAAAACGTTTGGCCTCGGCGCTGCGCCCAACGCGTCCCGAATACTTCTGGCAAGCATGTTCCGCGATATCTATTGATTCCGACTCTGGACAACCGGGGTAAAGCTCTCGAATGTGACAAGCAAACTCGCTTCGGTAGCGTTCGTCAACGATTGCATCGCGTTCAGCTCGCCGCACACGAGCGCGCTCGCGAGCTTCGGCGTCGGCGAGACACTCCTCCTCGGCTCGGGCAAGTGCCGCTTCTTCAACCAGAAGTCCTTGACGCTCATAGCGCTTTCGTGTCCGGCTAAATCGGACTATGACCGCCTTCAGTGACGAATACCGGCTGGCTCGGCGCGTCAAAGCTGCGTCGCCGCGCGGCAGAAAAACCAGATGTCCCAGATCGGCGCAGTTAAGACAAAGCGGTCGCTCATTTTCCAGGCGGAGACATCGACCCTTGCCAAGTTCTTCACCGCATTCTGCGCAAGCCGAATCGCGGAGAATCTTGAATACAACAATTTCGTCAGTCTTGGCCTTCTTCTGGGATTCCGACATCGCCATCATTATCTCGCACTGCGGGGTTTCGAATCCCTCGTCAGTTTCAAAGTCACGACGAACTTTTCCTTGGCGTCAGCAGCCGGCTCGACCAGGCCCATGCCGCTCCAACCGTTTCCATCTTCATCAATGAACTTCCATTTGATCTGCGACTTGTTTGTTTGCTGGCTCAACGTGGGAGCACCGCGCAAATGGGAAATACGGCGGACCATTCCGCCTACTCCGCTAGCAGGAATACGTTCTCGCAGAAGACTAATAATTTCGGTTGGTGAGCTGGGTTCAGACACAAGAAGCTTTGTTTCCCAATGTTCTGAATCGCCTTCAGTTGAAATCATTTGTGCCTGCACCCCCTTGATCCTCGGCTTTGCATAAGCCAATCCATCCGGGAGATACTTGTCTGCCATTGCACCGCGGGCCCAGCTTGATTCCGAGTCCCAGTGATATTCGACGTTCAGAGCAACTGACTGCGCTTCACCCTTGCCTAACATTTTGGAGACGAGGTGAATGGCGCCATCAATTCCCGACGTTAATCCTGCAGTGGTGATAATCTTGCCACTATCCACATAGCGCGCGTCATAAACAACTTTCGTGTTAGGAAAAGCCGAGAGTTCCTCGACCATTCCATAAGTGCACGTCGCTCTCTGACCATCCAGCAGGCCTGCTTTCCCAAGAAGGAAAGCGCCGGTGCAAACCGACATAACGAAACGGGCATCGTTTGACTTGGCTTTGATCCAGTCGATCAGCCGCTGGTTCTTCATTGAGGGTTCGTAACCGCCGCCGGGCACCAACAGGATGTCCGCTTTGGGGCTGTTGTCAAAGGTGTAGTCCGGCAAGACTTTCTGCCCGAAAACGAGTGTAAGGGGCTCCAGTTTCTCTGCGACAGTGTGAACTAAAAAGCCTGCCGCCCCAAACACCTCCCAGGGACCAGCGATGTCGATGATTTCGACTCCATTGTAAAGAAGAACGGCAACAGCAGGTGGACTGTCGTCAGCAGGGCCTACCGGCACTAACTTCATTCCGCAGCTTGGACAGTCACCGGGCTTGTCATAGGTGAGCTTGTCACAAGGTAACCCACACGGCGGACAGACGTATACCTTCGCTGCCGAACTTCGACTCAACTGTGCTTCAGCGGATGCTCCATCCAGAACGATGCCGTGCAGATAACTCATAGCGAACATCGTACTCGCACCACTAGTTACAAAGGTCCTGCGTGAAATTTGAGCATCGGTTGTCTCTTTTTGCTGCTTCATTGTTGGTGCCTTTTGTGTTACGAGGTCAGCAAGTCCACAACTCGGTTCGAATCAGTACTCCATTTCGTCTCTTGAGAACAGCGGGCCGTGGCCTAGTCCCTCCGCGGCGGCTTTGAGATGGAACATCAACACTCCCCAGGTGGTATTGCAGTTCCTGAAGTAGTCAGTGGCTTCGCGCCAGCCAGTATGAGCGAAACGCAAGCGTGTTCCCGGCGAGGCCGCGGTCAGCTGGAATTCTATCCGTGTGCCCTGCCACTCCTTGCCCGTGCCGCAATACCAGAGAGCCCGCTTCCCTTCTTCGGCTTTGACCAGTTCAAGTCGATACACCGTCGAACGATTGAAGAAACCGAGTTGGATCACGCCGCTTGACCCGGTTTCTTCGATGTCTTCAGCCCACCATTGAGTTAAACCATTAGCAGTTGAAACCAGTGGGTATACTGTCTCGGGCGGAACAGCAATGTCGATTAGATGGTGTATGTCTGGCACTGGTCTACCTCCGGCTAAGATTGCGTATTATGAGAGAGGCTTGCCGATCTCCCAGTGATGACCAAACGGATCGACAACTCGTCCAACACGCCATCCGTATTCCTCGGTAACGTTCCAAACGATTTTAGCTCCGGCTGCCACGGCACGATCGAATGCCGAATCCGGATCGTCGACGACCATAACCATTCGACAGGTGCTGCCACCAAGCGATTCAGGGCTGAAGTTGCCGTGCTCCGGCGATTCGTCCCCAAGCCAGAACTCGGATCCGTCCACGCCTAATCGAGCGACAACCTCTCCAGTCTCGCTATCCATGCGAAACAGCTCTTCAGCACCGAACGCGGCTTTGTAGAACTCGACCGCCGCGGAGCCGTTTCGAACAGAGAGCCATGGGGCGATAGAGGTTTTCTCTCCTCTTCCTTGTTTTCGATCATTACTCATCATCAATACCTCGTTAAGGTGCTGTAGACGTACCGTAGACTGTCTAGTCTGCGGACTTTAAAGCGTGACGCATGAAATTACCGTATCGCAGCCTTAACAATCTGCGGACTGTAAAGCGTCTCTCCCGAAATCACCCATCCGCAGACTGGACAGTCTACGGTACATCGCTACTTTGGCAGAGTAAAACGCGGCTGGTATAAGCCTTCCGACAATTCAACCGCCTCCCGATGTAATTGCGTTATGCTCTCCAGTGCACCACCAAGTTCCTCAGATGAGTCCCCCAGTCGCGCGAGCGTCTTCTGCACGCGTGGCCCGAACTCGCGCGGCGCTCGCTCGAACTCTGCAATCTCCTCCAAAGCAGTTTTGTCATTCATTGGATATCTACGATTCAATGCGAACAGGGCTAGGATCAATTGGTTTACCACGCCGGTGAGGCAAGCGGCTGTCCCGTACGAATCGGAGCGCTTAGCGAACTTGCCGGCGAACGCGGTGAGCCCTAGTTCAGCCATCCACAGATAATCCTGAACCACCGCTCGACGTAACGCTTCGGGATAGTTCGCCACTCGCCGCTTCAACAAATCCATCCGCGATTCGGGATCGAACAGTGGCACACACGTGGCGACCTCGCCGAGGTAGGTTGCGCTAAAGAACCCGAACGGCGGCTGCTGGGCGTAGTGAAGCTCATAACGGCCTGCTTCTGAATCAGCGATGACCCGCTCCAGGTGTTCGAGGTTGCGATAAACAAAGTCGACGCGCTGCCCGCCGATGGTTAGCCATGCACCTCCATTAACCCACGGTCCCCACTCGTAAAAACCAGTCGCAACCGGTCCTGCTGTGTCGTTTACATCCTCAGCCAGATCTCGAACGCTCTGGATGGAGAACGGATTTGCTTCCGAATAGAGAACACCGAGATCGATGTCCGAACCCGGCCGAGCACGTCCACGGGCGTGCGATCCGCCAAGCACGACGGCGGCGACTCCCTGAATCGCCCCGAGCCGCTTCGACAGCGACGAAACCAGTTCCAGTTGTGTCGGAGAAAGTTGTTTCAAAATTGAGACTCTGGTGAATTCAAAGTATGGTCAATCAATTTGCGAATCCGCCTGCATAAAGCACTCTTCTCAATTTATCCGCAGATTCCCTTCGCCGGATGATGAAGCTAAGGAAAACAGGTCCAACGCAAGCTCTCGGGGATAGCGATACTTTACGGATTCATAAAGAAACTCACAGAATTCGTCTTCAACATCTTCGAAAGTTTGGAACTCCCCGCTCCTCAACTTGTACTCCAGAGTTTTGGCGGCCTCGACCATGCACCCGACGACGTGACGACTTGCAGTCCTGCCTATCCGTATATCCTGCATTGCAGAAGCTTCCGCTTCGATAAAACTTAGTGGGACCTTAAGCCGATATAGTAAAGCGAGTACCGACTGCCGAAATCTGGCTGTAAGAGTTGTGCCATGGCGAGCGGTAAGCAGGACCATAAGCAACGATCGCTCATTCATGCACATTACTAACTGCTGAGGACGGGTGTAGATGAGGTTGGCGTACCAATCGCCGAGAACACTGGTCGGTGGTTGCGTCTCGTTGTTGCTCGGAGCTCTCAAACGCTTGAGAAGTTTCTGTGTGCACCTGAGCGTAATCATTGCGGTCAGTTCTGACTCTCAATATATCGGCTTTTACTGACTGCCTGATTCTACTCTAAAAACGACCAAAACGTCTGTGACAGTTAGCCGCGTAACTATAGGATTTACTTTCACGGTCTTGTTTTCTTTTTTTGTAATCAACTCCTGCATTATCTTTGCAGCGACCTTGATTGTTGCAGAATTGTATTCTGAGTCCTTAGACACATCAACTTTCTGCTTTCTCCATTCCTGCTGTACTTCTTCCTGTTGAGTTGAATCTATTCCTTCATACTCAATGTCGAAAATAAGCGGCCTATCAGAGACCTCGAATGTGACAATCTTGCCTCCGCGTAGTCCGTTCTCTACGTAAACCTTCACGTCTTCGAAATGTCCAGTTGCATAAAGAGCCCGCACGTCACGATCTAGTTTTTGCGGCTGGTAGACACCACGTTTATGCGTGCTGAGCGAGGACTTGATCTCTGATTCCGTAATGCGGCGATTCCCACGAATAAGTATACGCTCCACGATCTGAGGAGCTTTGGTTTCTTTATCACTCGTGGCTTGAGCCCGTGTTGTTGGCGCCGGGATGAGTGTGATTAAGGCGCCGATACAGAGACCTTTCACCATGCAGACCTCCTTACCGTATGCACTCAGTATATTCGACTTGCTACTGCATTTTTATGAAGGAGCCCTCATTGCGTTGCAATTCGAGTCAAGTGAATCGCTATGCATTGCCAATTGTCCTGCCGTTTCACGAACATATTGGTGAACCGAAACTGGCCCCCGATTTCATGCCCGTCATAGCTACCCTTCACGGTGGTTAAACCGGCAACGACTCCGGCATCGCCGTAGACCTTTGCGACCTTGTCATAGTTCTTAACCGATTCATAGACCGCGGTATCCGCTTTAGCCCCATCAAGATACTCAGCCTTGTTAGCAAATAAACCAGCGGGATTGGTGAAGATGTAATCATCAGCCAAGAGTCGACCTAGCAACGCCAAGTCTCGTTTCATCTTGGCGGTGGTTAGCTCATCAGTCAGTTTCAGCAGAACTTCTTTGTCTTCTTCGGCTTTGGAGGCTTTAGTGTTCAAGGTTTGAGCGGTAGTAGCCGAGGCAATCGCAATCATCGAGAAGCAAATCAAGAGTTTCCGTTTCATTGATCGATCTCCTTTCTTATCCCGTGAATGCGTCTAGTCTTCATTCTTGCCGAGGATTGTGAAGTTCCTTTTGCGGTTTCTGAGTCTGTGCCTTCTGATGAGTCATCTCTTATGCGTAATCTGCGGATGAGTGGTGCTTGGAAGACGTTTAACCTCGATGCGCCTTCTTCATCCGCAGATGACGCAGATTACGCAGATGGAAGAGTTTACATTGCCGATCACTCTGTGAGGAAACGCACAAGAAGTTCACTTACATATTCCGGCCGATCGAGCTGCATCCAGTGGCTTGCGCCTTCTATTCGTTCATAGGTCCACGATCCGGAAACACATTGTTGAGAAAGCAGCATCTGCGATTCGGTGAGATAGGCGTCCCCGCTGCTCCAGACCCCGAGCGTAGGCGCCATCACATTCGGCAATGCCCAGCGCTCGGGCACCGCCATTTCCGGCGCAACGTTGGCGCGGTACCAGTTCAACCCCGCAGTCAGCGCTCCGGGCCGGCCAAGGTCCTCGATCCACTTTCCAGTCTCCGGGTGGTGGCGAACCCAACCCCTAAAGAGCTTCCAGTCGTCTTTTGTGAGAAACTCCTCTGCGATGCCGCGAAACTGAAACAGCAGCATGTACCAGGATTTCTCGCGTTGCTCCAGACCCGCCTTGAAAAACGTCGCGGGATGTCCGACTGATAGCGCAACTAATCGCTCGACGCGATCTGGATACATCGCGGCGAGTGCCCACGCAACTGCGGCACCCCAGTCGTGCCCGATGACATGTGCCCGCGGAGCATTCAGCTGGTCAAGCATGCCAATGACATCTCCAAGAATTACCGGCAGCGCGTACGCCTCCGTCGCGGACGGTTTGTCTGAGTTACCGAAGCCTCGCAGGTCTGGCGCTATCACCCACAGACCTGCGTTCACAAGGCGCGGTATCTGGTTCCTCCAGAGCTGCGATGAATCCGGAAATCCGTGGAGAAGTAAAACCGGTAACCAGTACCCTCGTGTATGAGGTTTAAATTAAGGCCGCCTAAATTGATCTGAGTTTCTTGAATGCCTTAGCCTCCTTACTTGCCCTCGGCGCCGTTCTTGCCCCAGCGTACGCCTTCGAGCGTGCTGGGACGTAACCGATTTACCATCGTCCCAATTCCTATCGAAGCTCTCATCACGTGATTGATCTTCAAAGGCCCGACGAGCTTCCGTTTGCCCACCCAGTGCAGACTGGTGCTGATCGCACACCCGCATTGAACACAATCAGGATTTCCACCGAAGAAGCACGGCTCAATCCGTGTCTTCAAGTCCGCCGTGTAGTTGGTAGACATTTTGGAGAATACGCATTCTTCAGGCTTGCTCGGCGGAGTCATAATCGCTTCTTCCATTCCATCGATCAAAAGCAACGCCGGATACTTTCGCTTTAGCTCCGGCAAGATCCGCGCGAGTTCCTGTCTCTGTTCTAAGGTCAGTATCTCCTCGCTCTGTTCGCCGACTTGTGGCGTGTAGGTGCTAAACCAGATGCGGTCGACTTCGGGCCGAGCTGTCCAGAATGCCAGGTATTCATCGAGGTAACCCGGGCGCTGCATCTGTTGCGCGGTGACTACCCAGCTGACATCAACTTTAAGTCTCTCGATGTTTTTGAGAATTCGGTCATAGGTTGCGGGTTGACGCCGTTTGTCGTGATCTTCACGCAGACCATCGATCGATACTGCAATCCGCACTCGCGGGATTGACTTCCATTCGGGTGGGATTGGAATTACTGCGCTGGTTACTACCAGCGTAAAGACACCCATTCTGGATAGCTCAGGAAGAATTTGGCTCAGCCCGCGATGTCTGACCAGCGGCTCACCGCCTACGATCGAGACTTGCAAGGGTCGTTGTTGTTTAACGAGTTTAAGGATGCCTTCGACGAGTTGATCATTACGCGAGTCGTTGACCTGTCGTAGTGTAACGAGCCCGCCCAGGTGGTTGTCATCGTACGCATAGCAGCCGGGACAATTTAAAGGACACTCACGGGTAATCTCAACGGACAGCAGCGGAGGTTTGCCTGCAAGGACTTTTTTCCAAGCAGCCACGAAAAGTCCTCTATTCATATTTTTTTGATAGTAAGATTGGTTTCAATTGTCAAGTGCAGCGAAGAACCTACGAGATAATGTGGTGTCACTGGAAACGATCGTGCGAATCAAAATGGAGGTGCGTGGATCGAGCAGGCAAGAACCCGTGAATTAATGGGAGCTTCACCCGGTCTGTTGGATCGGAAGAACTGCTTTGGTGTTGTCTATTCTTGTTCCGGCCATTGGCTGGCACCGTGTACGACAGCAACCACGTCTATCTCGTCGCCGAGCACGTGATAGATAATGCGATACGGACCCTCAATATTTCCCTGATATTCACGTCATTTGCCTCAGGCACGACGCGACCTGAGCGAGGGAATGTCGCGATCTGTTGAGATCGCCGAGTAAGTCTATCAACCATTTTCGTTGCATACTGGGGGGGAGAACGAGAAAGAAATGTGTGGATGTCGCGTAACTGAATTCGTGCTGCGTCAGTCCAGTTCACCTTCATTCTGGTAAACCAAACTCAGCGCGAAGTGTACGTTCTCCGATTGGCCTAATTCCTCCCTCTCTCATCGGAACAATGTTGCGCCAATGCGCGAACGCCTGAACTCGTTGTGTCAGACCACGGATCTCGGATAGATCCTTCTATATGCGCCCTGCTTTCTCAGCACCGCTTTTATTTTTGTTTTTACTTCCTGCTTATCAGGCAGCCGATACTCTCGATCAAAAAAAGTCCATCCTTCTTTTTGCTTGCCTGCATAAATTAAACGGAGCAGTATATCAACCCTGCTGCGGAAGTATCCCTCGTTACTTGCAGGATCCGAACCGACTTCAGGCTTTAAGTTTTTGATCTCTTTATCAAGTCCTCGTAACGAATACGCCTGAAGGATATGATTCGCGATAATGTACTTTCCTGCGTGGCGGTCATATTTGAAAATAAGCGATGGCTGTGGCGTATTCAGCATCGCGTAGGATTTGACGTTAAAAATCTAATGAGCCAATGATAACTTCATACGTACCATCCTTATCAATATCGACTATACTGGGCTCTTCTCTCGAAGCAGTATAATCTGCGCTGTCGAATAGAATTCTAAATTCAGGGTCCAAACTGATAATCCAGAAATGGCCTTGTCTCGGGGCAGTTTCTGCGATGATTATCTGTCCGCCTCCACCTCTCACGAACGGGAACAACCCGAATTCGGTTGCATTAAGGGGACAGAGATTATCAAAGAACTTGCGTATAACCTTTTTGCGTTCTGTAAGCAACGTATAAGCAACAGGCATTGGTTGTTCAATGCCTTCAAATCTCACATTTTTTGTTAGCTTCGTTAGCTTAAAGCCTTTGTAGACTAAACGCTCTTCTTTGGTGAATAGATCGTAAACTGACTTGTACTCTTCCGGTTCATCTTCATTAAAAGTCTGCGGCTGAGGTGTAACTGGTTCTGAAGAGCTTAGTTCTTGCGAAGAACTCGAGGATGCTCCCTGCTGGGAGGATTTCGATTGGTTGGTTGCTGTACATCCAGCATAGGCTATTGCTAGAAGCGTGGTAGAGAGCGCAAATGCTTTCACTCGATTCATATGAAATCTTTGTCACAAGTGACAGCGGTGATCAAACAGATGTTAACGAGCCCAAAACAGTATTTGAGCTAGATCGGACTGTCCCATCCTGTTGTAAAAATGAATATCAAGAAACGACCACGGTGCTCATACTAGATTTTTCTGCATCGAAGCTGTTCCTGCTATTGCCACACCTTGAACAAGCTCATACCCGCAACGTTGATAAAAGCCAACGGCATCGGGCGCGACTTCCGAACTGATATGATTACATCCCTTTGATTGTGCGAAAGACTCGGCGAGAGCTAACAACATTCGACCATGACCTGAGCGTTGGAGGTCTTCCCGAATTGCGACCCGACGAAAGATCGCTTGAGTGCCACTAATGTCCACTCGAATTACACCGATCGGTTCACCATTATGAATTAGCAACAAGGGATGATTACCTTCACGATGCTCATCGGGGTGATTTTCGTCATACTCTCCAAACTGCCCACGATTCTCGAACAGCACCTCGCGCCGGATGCGGTGATGGGCTTGCCACTCTTCCGCACTGGTTGGAACTCTGAGCTCGTATGTTACGGCGCCAAACATTTTCAGACTTATCTGTGTAATCTGTGTCATCTGCTTATAGTTCTTCAAACAATACGCAGAGAAGAGCTCGTTACGCTTTCAACCGACCATAGCGCTACGTGCCCTTCGTCCCCCGGTCTCTTCCTGCTTACCACTCGCCACACTGGTCCCGCCATGCGCTGCTCAGTTCTTCCTTGCGAGCACCAGAAGAAAACGATGTGGAAGGCCATCTTCCATAACCGTCTCTATGCTCTCGAAAATCCTTCTCCGACACAAACTTTGTGTACCCATCGCGATCGACGAAAGCTGCGACACCGCTTTGCTGAAAGCGCGCGTACTTAGTTTCGAGATCAAAATAGCTGCCATGCGCACCCAGGAAGATATCGCAGGGTAAGGCTTTCAATACCCTGAACATCTTTTCATAATCCGACGCGATCTGCGGATAGGCTGTGTTGTTCACCAACCGGTAGCCGGGATTCACGTTGGGACTCCCAACAATCACAACATCGTAGGTCTTACCACCCTCTACCACCTTCATCGTCCACGTAGTGCAGCCCTTTGTGTGTCCTGGGGTGAGATGCGCGACGAGGACCGCGCCTCCTAATTTCACTTCATCGCCATCGTGCAGCACGCGATCCACTTTTGTCGGCTTATACAAAGCGGTTGTAACACTGCCGTACTGAAAGTCCGTCTTGCCGCCAGATTCGACCACAGGCACATCCGCATCCATGACCACATACTTCGCGCCAGTCAGCTTCTTGATTGAGTCGCTGGCAGCGTTGTGATCCCAGTGTGCATGGCTGATGAGGAGAATCTTAATGTCGGTAAATTTGAATCCGAGCTTTTCAACGCTGGCCTGTATGAGAGGAACGTTGTCTTCAAGATCGCTGTTGATAAGGATGTGCCCTTCCGGTGACGTGATGAGATAGTTGGCGAGACCCTCACTGCCGACATAGTAGAGATTCCCGCCGATTTTGAACGGAGGAAATGGTTCTGTCCAATCATTAGCGATTTGAGCGTGTAAGCTGTGAATCGAAGTTATGAAAGCAACGCAGCCTGCTCCGATAATGATCCCGAGGCTAATCCAGGTTCTCAATGAGTTCTTCTGCATGTTATGTGACTCCGGCTTTTTTAACTTCGCGAGCGTTGCGGTCCTTTGCGTCTCTGCGCGAACCCCGTTGCTTGTCCGTCCTCAAGTTAATGGTCGTGCAAAGACGCCAAGAACCGCAAAGCTCGCAAATCTTGGTACCATTACTTGTCGAGTGTGATTGTATGCAGCCGCTTCAATAGCTGTATCTGTCCCGCGTGGTACAAGTCGTGCGCTGCGATGCCTGTGACCAACTCCAGGTTGCTCACTTTACTCGCTGCTGGTTTGTATCCTAATTCTTTACTACTTAGCCGCGATACTGCCTCGCGCAGGCTCTTATGTGTCTCATGCAGAAGATCCACGTCTGACTTCCAGGCCGCCTCATCCGAATCGCCCTCGCGAACAAACCAGTTCGAGCCTTTAAGCGGAAACGATCCTCTCTTCTCCGATAGTAGCCGCCTTCGGACGACATACTTCCAGTAGGCTGCGTGCACTACGATTTCCCAGATGTTGTGTCTGCCAGGGGAAGGTCTCCAGCTGGCTTCAGCGCTACTTAAGCCTCTGATAGATCCCCTGAGGTTTGTCCCGTGCCAGGATTTGTGATCGAAGGCTTGATCAATCAAGATGAGGAAGATCGATATTTCTGAACCACGCATGGCAGCCTCAGTCTAGCAACATCGGCTGAAATCCGACACGTATTACGCTTCTAATCCGAGCAAGGTTCCTCACAGTTTTTAGATTTGTCAGAGGAAAATGCCCGACTATTCGCGTTGATGCCGAATGACGTTGAAGCGCTCTTCAACCGTGGGAGGATCAAAATACGAGGTTATTGCATCGAATTCGGCTTCCGTGGTCCACGCGGTTTCGGCAGGATACTCGTTACTTCGTTCCTTGAGCTGACGTTTGCACAAATCGTCCGAAGCGTCGATGAAATGAAGCTCATGTTCCGCATCGGCACTTTCAAACAAATGGCGAAACCAAGCGCGCTGATTCCTGGTATTGCCTGGGAAGTCGAGCACAACCGAAATGCCCCTGGACAGGAGCGAGTGAATGAGCGGCGCCAGAACCTCCCTTACGCGAGTCGAGTACTCTACGAAGCTGGGAATGTCGACGATCTCCCTGGGGAAAAGCCGCTCAAGAAACTCATCCTGAACCAGCAACACAGCGTTCTCCCGCTGAGCGAGTTCCCTCGCTAGTGTCGACTTACCGGCTGCCATCTTTCCGCATACGAAGAGCAGCTTTGCGCTGTGATGCATCTCGTTTTTCATGTTTTCCGGTGACCCCTATCGTGCGTGTGCTTGTCGGCTCAAAAAAACAGCGGAATGTTCCGGTCTAAGTTTTTAAGCTCTGCGTCACCGCGTCTATCTGGCATCTTTAGAATTTTTGAGCTCTCTGCGTAATCTGTGGATAGATTTTCGAATAGTTGGTTCGTTCGCAATCCTTAACGAACCACAGGGATGCAGGGCTGATGACTGAACGGAACTCTCTTGGCGCGACTCGAGCGAAGAGGTTCGTCACGCCGCCGCAGTTTCATCGCTGCCTTTGTTCGTGATTATGTATGCTGATACAGCTTCAATCGCTCGCGTAATGTATTCGCTTTGCTCTCCTACTGGCACAACGTAATTTAATGCCTCTAATGCTGCTTCCTTTCCAATCAATCTCCAGATGATCCACGTCGAAAGGTATTGCGCCGAGAGACATCCTCCCGCGGTTGCGACGTTACCTTCCGCATAGAATGGGCGGTCCAATACCTTTACTCCGCATGCTTCCAAGGCAGGCCTCGTCCAGGAATCCGTACAAGCGGGTATGTTCTTGAGTAATCCAAGACGCTCCAGCACCATTGCCCCTGAACACTGCGAAGCGACAAGCTGATGCTCTGGCGATACTTTGATTCTCGACATCATCGACGGGTCTTCAATGATCTGCATGGTTCTGCGACCGCTGCCAAAGACAACGGCATCGGCCTCCGATAGAAACTCCAAAGGTTGTTGCGTTGAGATGACCACGCCATTCATTGAGGTAACAGTCGCGGTTGGGGCAGTGATTTCTGCTTTCCAATCCGGTTTCTCAACACGATTCAGAATGTGAGCGGCAAGGATCGAATCAATTTCGTTAAAGCCGTCAAAGGTAACTATTGCTATTTTCATATGGATACCTCTTTATGTTGACTGTCTAAAACCCCAATAGATTGCGCTATGATCCTTCGTACTCTTCTTTACCTGGGGCCTTAGGTACTTCTGATTCAGATACCCGCTTCACCTTTACACGCCGGCCTGGTTCCGTCCCTGGCAAGAGCACCAGAGTCCCTTCCAAAGCATCACCTTTGACCGTGAACTCCCACAGCCCGTGAGTCTGATTCTTCGTGAACTCACACGACAGTTCCCCTTTCGCCTCGTTGTACTGAAACTCCAGCTTACCCATCGGGACCCGTTGACCATCGATGATCTTGTCCGCAAAGAGCAAAACGACACCGGATTTGCCGGGCACACCTTCAAATCGGTAAACGACGATCTCATTTTTGCAAGCGGGACGGTTCCCCACACAGATTGACTCGCCTTTCCAGGTGCCGAGGACGGAAACAACGGCGATGGAGCATGGAGATGCGGCAGCTGCGGGCAGGATCGCACTTAAGGAGCAAACAATTGCTAATACAAGGAAGACGCGAGTAAAAGCATATGTTCCATGGTACCGCATCATCTATCCTCCAATACACCACAACTCTCTCAACGCTGCGGTCGCGTTGATCCTAAATTGATTCTAATATGTTCATCGAGAGTGGGCCTGGAACGAATCCTACCATCAGCTCACATCGGCAGCAGTCTAAACAACTCTATGAAGTACCGCTGACCTTTTGTTGAGTGCCGGATTATGCCACCACGAATGACGGCTGCCTTCTCTAAGTAGCTCACACGCGTGAGCGCGGAGGTGCTGAATTAGTTCACGCCGCTTCATACGGCGATTGACTCTTCCTGACAGTTCCCTCCAGCTGCAGCGATGGCATCCTGCTTATTGAATTCGAGCGCTTCTTGTAGAGTCAATTTGAGACTATCCAACAGCTCATCACGAGAAGCTTCTTGGCAATTTACTCCTGGAATCTCTTCTATCCACCCAACCCACCACTCGCCATCTCGCTTAATAACAGCCGTATACATATTCTTCATAAGCTCACCGAAACGGATTATAACCGAGACCTCGATTGGCACCTAACTCAATACTCACCAGCGGATCCATCGAAATTTGGCATCTCACGCGCGATACACCCATAACTTTCC
Organism: Blastocatellia bacterium; assembly: GCA_035258805.1. Classification (GTDB taxonomy): domain Bacteria; phylum Acidobacteriota; class Blastocatellia; order UBA7656; family UBA7656; genus Onstottus_A. The sequence goes on from DATFWY010000247.1 coordinate 24,352, forward strand.
GCAGCACCTCCGACGACCTTAGACATTCCAAACACCATCGAGTCCTAAATGATTCGCGAAACCTTTTCTTCGAGCGACTGGGTTGCATATTATAAGGGCTCCACAAATATTAGCCGCCACGCGCCCGCTTACCTCAAGGGGGACGTTAAAGCCGTGGCAATAAGGAGAGAAATCATGACGTATAGATGTGACTTCGTAAACAAGCTCATAGGGTGCCTGATCCTGTCATTCATCCTGGCCACAGCAGTGTCGGCCCAGGAGTTCAAGAAAGGCACCTACTCCAGTACAGCAGCGGGTAGCAAATGGTCTCTCAAATTTGATGAGAGCGGTAAGGTCACGGTCACTTCGAATGGTGAAGTCGTTGTGGAAGGAGCTTACAAAGTTAAAGGAGATGAGCTGGAAGTAACGGATGAGAAAGGCCCGATGGCCTGTGACAAGGCGCAAACAGGCAAGTACAAATGGAAATTGGATGGCAAAAAACTTACCCTGACCAAGGTATCAGACCAGTGTGACGGTCGAGCTACCGGATTAACGGCGCAACCGTGGGTGCAGGAATAGATGATTACTAGTCTCGAAATGCGCTGAACGGGTCACGGCCCGAAGTACCATTCGAGTTATCGGTCAAACCCTCTAAAATCTCGGGACCCGAACGCTGATCAATATACAGCTTCGTGAGTCTCTAGCTGCGGAGTCGCTGAATAGAGAATCTTGCGGTGTAGCGTGATCGCGCGGGTTTGCCCTCTTTCATCGGCTGAGGTTCAAGATTAACAAGATTGATCGCATAAGGCCCAAGCTGGTCTCCCTTGGGCTCTTTATTAGTGTTCAACTCCATCGTCTTCGTTTGACCGCGCCGATCAGTGACCTTGACCTGAATTTTTGCATTGCCCGCCTGGATGCAGTTCACGCCAACTGGGCAGCGAGAATCTTCAATCACGTTGACGAATTTGATGGTGAGTTCGCCTCTAGCTACTCTCTTCTGTTTGCCCGCGCGCAGAGTGAAAGTTTCACTTTTGACAGCCTCAGATTTTACAGTCTCTTGTCTGTGCGCGGACGCGACACTAGTAGCGCCGATGCTTAGTATAGTAACCACAGTCAAAATTAGGTTTCTCATAATACGCTTCGCTCCAATCGACCAAAAAAAGCCGATCTGAAATATTAGATTGGGTATTGGACTGGGTGAGTTGTATGCAGACCGAGTGAGGCTCAGCTCTAAGGTTCAGGAACAACCGTTCAAGCTGCTGGTGTGATAGAAAACAGCGTAGGAACTCGTCGTTCTATGTATTAAACCGAACATAGAAAATCGATTGTCGCCGAAACGATATTCCCCAAGCCGCGCTTACCTTTGATCATTCCTGAGTGAAGTTCGGTTTTCGATTGCTGACTCGCCGATAGCTCCCGTCCGCCAATACGCCGGCACCAAAGCCGCATTCGCCATCCTGGAGCACCTCCATTTTTCCCGCCTTGAAATTCATGGTGATCGTACAGCCCTCGGGCGCCTCAGGCTCCTTCAACGTCGCGATTGTACCTTCAATGGTCGCAACGCCACTTAACTCGCCGGTATTTGCCCCCGGGCCGCCAGCGGTCCGATATTCATGCGTTCCATAAAACGCGACCTTGAGACGCTTCTTGCCCAGGGCGAGGATCTTGAATTCGTTCCGTGAGTTTTTCCACGTGCCGTTTACCTGAGCCGCCGAAACAATTGCCTTAGTGGAATCCATTCCCAGCGATTCAATCGCGGGCGAAAGCAGCACTAATAAGCATGCCGCGAGCGCGGACAGTTTAATCATTCAGCGTTCCTCCGTTTTCTTTGTTAAGTGATCCAGGAAGCCGGCGGCTAGCTTGAGCCGAACTGTCATAAGGAAAGTCTTCAACCCGCTTAGGTCTTGCGCTCAAACAAACCGGATCCACTGCTGAATAATGCGCTCAAAAGCATCATTCCTTCGACTGAAGTCCCCAAGGCTATCAAACACAATCATTGCTCGATCCTTTCCCAGCCACTTTAACACCTTTGAAGGATCCTCAATGATTATGCCTCCCGATGGCAGGTCTCGCTTTTTTGCGCCGCGATGAAGGATGACGCCAATACCCTTCTTCTCTCGCAGGTTCATCGTTGCAAAGTGCTCACTCGTACGAAAACTCGGCGAATTCCATTTTATGCCTTCAGTGATTGATCGGTCCGCACCGAGGATCGAATTTCGGATGGCTTCGATGAGCTTTTTGGGTGGGTGTTCGAGAGTTCGCATGAACTCGTCGACTGCTTGAGGCGAGTCCGCGATTGTTTTGCGAGCAGAGAATTTCGTTTTCATGGGCGCTATGAATTTCCGTCTATGTAGTGTCTGGCCTAAATAATTTCACCTCAATCGATCAATGTCCGGTATCACCGAATGTAGAACGTTATTTGATGCACACGTCTAAAACTTCTAGAACATCTTCCACAAGCTCGTAGTCTGCTTTTCCAATAAACTTTGTTTTTCTTGCCGAATAGTCAATCGATTTGACTTGATCAACCATTACGAAGCCTGTCAGCGATGCTGACGACGGGACCGGCAAATGAAATGGTATGTTCCGATTTGTGTTCGTTATTGGGCAAACAATCGCCAAACCCGTGTGCTTATTGAACAAGTAGTTACTGATAACCAGTGCAGGTCGCCGTCCTTTTTGCTCGTGACCAGATTGCGGATCGAATGACAAAGCAACGTAATCTCCTTTTTGGGGAATATACTTTGTCATCTACCATTCTTCCTTGCCTACTGCCTTGCCGAAAGATTCTTCGCGAGGTCTATAATTTCGAGGCATTCTGGAAACCATCTCTGCCAGATCGAATTTTCTTTTTGATACTTTCCTTATAATTATCTGACCTTCTTCAGGAATGACTTCTACATCATCTCCAACAACAATATCCGCGCTTTCCAATACGTGCTTGGGCAGGCGTAGGCCCTGACTGTTGCCCCATTTTGTGACCTTCGACATCATAATAACTCCTTATTCCGCGTTTATCCTATGTATATCCGACGATAGAAAAACGGTCAAGAAGGAATGCCCATTGTGGCAGGCTCAGATTATACCGATGTTGAAGGTGGCTGAACCGTGACGTCGGGTTCGTGTAATCCAACCTATCCGAGAAGAACTGGGATACTCGCGTCTCCAGCCGCTCTCGAATCTTACTACCGTGATCTGCACCTTCATAAATCTCGAATGCGTGTGGAATATCTCTGTTCGATAAAGCCTTTGAGAAAAGTGTTGTGGTGATTCGGATATGGGAAACTCCTCGTTCTGTCCGTAATCCAAGAATATTCCGCGGAGCTTAAGAGGGTTCTGTTTGTTCTCATCAACCATGTGGATCTGTCAGCAGTAAATTCACCGCACCTCCACCTGTCGACATGCTCCTTCAGCATCGCGTCACCGCCTCTTCTTTCTCCGAAAGTCTTCCGCAACGATCGCCCACCTCTCGTGATCTCGCCAGCGTCCGCAAATCTTCAGATACCTTCTTGAATATCCCTCTTTCGAAAAGCCTACCCGCTTCACCAGTGCTATTGAAGCTACATTGCTGGGCTGTATGTTTGCCTCTATTCTATGCAGTTTCATCGTGTCGAAGGCGTATCTCAAGACCAAATGCAATGCCTCCGCCATATAGCCCTGTCTTGCAAAAGGAGCGCCTACCTGGTAACCGATGTAGGCGCTCTGAAACCCGCCTCGGAAGATCTGACTAAGGTTGATCGAGCCAACGATGGCATCGCCGTCGTTCTCGCAAACCAGGAAGCCTTCAAAGTCATCGCGCTGGCATCTGGTTAGAAAGTCTGCAAACCGTTGTGGAGTTAAGATCGGGGACGCCAAGCCTCGATAGAATCGAATGCTTGCCCGGTTCAGATCGATGAACTCATCACCGTCCGCTCGCTCAGGTACACGAATGTAAACGGTTGAGCCAGTTGCCAGGGCCTTCTGTCGCTTTGATCTCATCGTTCTGCGTCATCTGCGCAATCTGCGGAAGTTCGATTCTTTTGGCTCCGGCATCAATTGTTACGGGCCATTCAATCATCCAGGTAATTCGGTGGGCAACAGCGCTTGCATCCTCTTAATGAAAACACTTATTAGTAGAAACGATACTGAGGGATAAATTGAAACTCCGCCATCCCCTGCTTGCGGCAGTTCTGAAGGCCGTGCCGCTTGGAGGTGTTACTTCTTAGCTCTCTTTTCGGATCGTGCCGGTTACTACACCCGTGCTCCTTTCGGTTATCACGATTCGGACTTCTGCATGGCACTTCTGAGCACTTCCGGGCACTCCCTGGCCGGTTGTATCGCAACCTATCCGCAGTTTGTAACTACCTGGAGCTACATTGCTAAAAGTAAAGTTGCCTTTCTCATCGGTCCTCGTCGTCAGTACCGCAGTACCTGACACCTGCTCCAGCCTCACATCTATTCCCGACACCTGCGCCGCCTCAGCTGTCGGTTTTGTTATTACCGCAGTTCGGTCTTCTGCGAGGACCGCAGTGGATAAGAATACTGCAAGAATGAAAAACAAGAAGGCTTGACGAGCACGGAAAGCATTCGTGAAATACATCGTAATACCTCTGTAACCGAGCGCACTTTTAATATCGGCACTCATAATAAATTCATGCATACAACGGCTTATTACTCAAGCGAATGCTGAAACGCAGGTGACCCGGAAGCAGAAAGTCATAGATATACGCTTAGTCACCAACGAACGATCCGTCTGGCGCCTTTATGTATGAACTGGTGATCGGGACGAAAGCGCGCCATCCACCAACATCCACCGAACACTAGCGTCAGCAGGTGCGCCGCGTCGAGTTGCCGGAATGGCATACCGGATCACGAAGATCTTAAACCCTTAACCTTCCCTTCGCCCCTACAGCTACATCCAGCCCAGTTCCTTCAGCGCCCACGACGCATTCCATACCTTGGTCATTCTCGCAACTTTGTTCTCTTCGTTCATCGTGAGCACATAAACGTAGTGGCTATGAGTTTCTTTATTGGTAGGAGCCACAGGCCCGCCATCGCCCGTATGACGCGCATGGTAGGTTGCAAAGAAGACCGCGGTTCTCGTCGCTTCATCGTACGAAGCGGAATGAAGCTCATATGTTGCTCCAGGAGCGGTTACCGTGCCAATGCCCAACATCCAATCGCAATATTCCTGTATGGTACTTACCGACGCCAGCGGTTCGGACTGCGCAGTGAACGTTGCTCCTTCCGCAACATACTCTTTACATCCATCCCATCCCTTAGGCGCTTCACAAGCAGCAAAGAACTTCGATGCATTATCAAAGGCGGTCATAGTCGCTCCTCGTTCTTTTTGGTTTATGTTGCAAAACGCATCATAATTTATTCAGTGACGTCCCCCAAGTCCACGGTGAAACAGTTTCCGGATCGTGTTTTTCCTCAGCAATTTACCGCAGCTGCTGACGACACCCGGCAGGACGCTACCCATTGTGGGCCGGGCATGATATCCTCAACCGCAGATTCAGCACAGACTGAAGCTCGAAGCCAAAGCAGTCGCCCCAACTAGCCTGGCCAGAATGATCTCTGATACCTGGTTATGGAAGTCATTTAGCCGAGGAGGTGAGTATGAAAGCGGGCTTAGCACTGATCCTGGTCGTTGCCGCTCAGACGATCTGTATCGCTGGAGCGCGCGCGCAGGCTACGAGTGCTCCGAACGCGCTAGGGCGATGGAAGGTGGACGTAGAGTTCACCGACATGTCGAAACATTCACTTCGCTTCGATGTACAGGACGCTGGACGAGGCTCCTTCCTGCTGCTTGATACCCGATCCAGCCTAATCGAACCCGCTCAACCGACAGAAGCAAAATGGTCGCAGCTCGTTGCCAATCAGTTGGACTTCTCTGGTGCTGTCGAGTTTAAGATTGGGAATGTTGGTCGCGAGGTGGGACTGTTAGTCTTTAAAGGTACATTCGAAACCGATGACAAGGTTTCGGGCAAGGTCGATTTCTTTCACTTCATTCAAGATTCAAAAGACCCGGAGCCAAAGGCTGCGAGGACCGGGAGCTTCATTGCAACACGTGTCGCCGGAGAGACCTCGCCGAAAGTTCAACTTCTATCTCCGAGTTTCGGTAAATTTAAAAGAGGTCGTGAGGTAGACGTACTCTGGCAGGCTGATTCACGAGTACCGATCCTGGCTCAGCAGGTATTTCTGTCGCTGGATAACGGGGAAACTTTCGCGCCCATCTCGAACGAATTGGACGGGGCAGCAACGGAGTTCGCCTGGATAGTTCCCGAAGAGCTGCCCACGACGAAGAAGGCTCGTTTGAAGATTATCGTGTTGAACGGCATCGGAGACCTCGCTGAGGTCATCAGCGAGAACACATTCAAAGTCCGGTAGCGGAAAGTCCCAATCCTTTCTTTAATCCAAGCCTCTCAGATTCGGAACGCGCGGCTTCATTGGCTCCTCGTTGAAAAGATTTCTTCTGCCGGCAATTATTCCGAGAGCATTTTGGTGGTGATAAGCACAATTGAAACTCACCTTACCGGAGCGTATCATTAGCTCTTCGCTGCTTTGCTATCGCTGCAAATTGCATTTGTTCGAAAAACGTCACCTCGCACTTGTTCTAAAAACGTCACCTATACGCCGGCCGTATTTTCTGCTCAGGACGCGCGTGAATAGGCTAAATCACCTCACTTAAGAGCCTAAATCTCTTCACAATAGAAAGGGTTTTGCAATGACCAGGAACATACGCAAGTTGTCTGTTTTCTTGGCCGGGCTGTTCGCGGTTGTGTGGATCGCTGGCCCGACTGTGGCTGCTGATAGGTTCGAGATCGCGAAGATCTTCTTCGAGTATAACTCCACAGACAACGATCTGGGTGTTCACGTATCCCTCGACGCAGAACACTGGAAGACGCTCACGATCACTGACCCAGGCGGAACCTCGATCTTCGAAGTAGAAGGCAAAGCGGGCTACGCAGAACTCGGCCTCACAGAGTTGTTCTTTGAGGGCGCTGAGCCGTCGCTCGACGAAGTCCCCTTGGCACATCTATTGGCGCTGTTCCCGGAAGGGAGATACACGTTCAGTGGTCTGACGGTCGACGGTCGACGATTGACGAGCAGAGCCACGCTTTCACACGCCATTCCCGCGGGCCCCGCTGTCTCTTCGCAGTTAAACGGCAATTCTCTCATCATCAGTTGGACCGGTGTCACGGGTCCTCCGCCCGGTTTCCCAAACGAACCGATTACAATCGTCGGCTACCAAGTCATTGTCGATCCGTTTCAGGTGACGCTACCAGGCTCGGCGAGGCAGGTGACGGTTCCACCGGAGTTCGTAGCATCGCTAAAAACAGGCGCGCAGCAGTTCGAGGTGTTGGCAATAGATGCGAGCGGTAATCAAACGATCACTGTGGGTACGTTCACGAAGTAGTAAGGTGGGAGGCCCTGCGTCGAAAGCTGAGAGTAGCTTGATTCCGCCTTGTCTGCTAAGCGTAGGGTGGTGTAACAGGACTAGCACTGCCCGCTCGCGGCCAACCGAAGAGACGAGCTATCAGCTTCTCGCGAGACCGGCTTTCGTGCGACGACTCCTGTAGCACATCCGTTAAAATACGAGACTAAGTCTGCATCGAAACCCGCGGCTCGCATCGCTTCCACGACGGGTTCGCATCCCTGAAACCGTTCCGTGTATACGCCAAGCATTCGATAGTTCGCCGGATTCCCGAGCAGCAACTGACCAATTATCGGAACCACACTCTTTAGGTACCACATGAACACCGGCCGCAGGTGCCACCCACGCGGCTCGGACATCTCGATCGCCGAAACCAGTCCACCCGGTCGCAACACCCGATACAGCTCGCTTGCCAGGCCTTGTCGATACTCCTCGGCAAGTGTCTTGAGCCCGAAGGCCACTAGCACACGGTCAACCGACCCATCTTCAAAACCGGTCGCAAGCGCGTTGCCTTCGATGACCGTGATGTCACCCTGTGAATAACGCGTCAACCGTCGCCTTGCACCGTCGAGCATCCCAGGCGACATGTCGAGCGCTAACAGCTTCCCTCCGTTTCCGATCCCACTGAGAATGAACGGCCAGCATTCGCCGCGGCCACACATCAAGTCAACCACAGTGAAGCCTTCCTCTAGACCCGCTCTCTCGATAAACTGACGACGGAACCGGTGCGAAAAGCCGAAGGACGTAAGATAGTTCACGCGGTCGTAGGACGCTGCCATCTCATTGAAGAGCGAGCGTAGGTATTCAAAGGTATAGATCGTATCCATCAGTTAGATTGGTTCCAGCACACAGATTTTCGCCATCAGCCCTGCGCTGACACACTAAGCTGCAAGACGGACTAGCAAAGAGCGATCCGCTGCGCGCTCGCCCATCTCGTCGTTAGTCGACGCCTTCGACAATATCCGACCAAAACTCGATGCGTCGAATTGGCTCTTTTAAGTTGTACGGGGGCGGTTGGAAATAATAGTTAAACTCACTCTTGTGCATCTCGACAAGCACTCTTAAGGCATCGTCCATCGATCGTCTCCTGCAGTTACGTGCTTAATTCCGTCTTGGATTAATAGTTTCCCTGAGCACATCCGAGCGGCATAACGATCTTATCCACAGATTACACAGATTACGCAGACTCAATGCCACGCGCGCTTAGATCAGTCTCAGAAGCGAAGGTGCGCAGAAAGGAAGCTAACCACACGACGCTCATACTCATTCGGCGCAAAGGCAGACAAGTCCTGGTGCGCCGCACCTTCGACCGCCCAAAACTCTTTGGGTTCGGTCGCCGCGCCGAAAAGCGCCCGGGACTCCGCCAAGGGCGTGTGCCGGTCCCGAGTCCCAGCGATAATTAGCTTCGGTGCGGAGATTCGACCTATGCATGTGATCGGCTGTAATTTGTCTGTTCCGAATCCGAGGCGTGGCCTAAGCTGCATCGTGAAAACCGGTGTCAAGCCGGCGCCCACCAACCTGCGCTCAGTTCAAGGCGGTCCGCCACTGCCTGTTCAAACGTCGGATAAAGTGATTCAAGCACGACAGCGTCCAGCTCGAGCGGCGGATCCGACAGGATGGTCGCTGCGCCACCCAACGAGGTGCCATCTACCCCCACTCTTTCTCGAGGAAGCCGTTCGCGGACGTAGCGAACTGCGGCTTGAGCGTCGAGGCTTTCGAGGTGGCCGAAGGTGACCCGTTCACCTGGACTCTGCCTGGAAGTCCATTAGAAGCACATTGAAGTTCGCGCGAGCAAGAAACCTCGCCCGATCCAACATATCGAGCCGGGACCCGTGCAGGCTGTGACGCAGAAAAAGGTACCCGCACCCGGCTGGCCCGATATAAACGACCCTCGGAGTTGCGATCCTGACCTACTGGTAATGAGGACGGGCTCACCAACCAGATCCGCAGGAAGCGGACCCACTACGGATGATTCGCTGCGCAGAGATGTCCTCCAAGCCAGAGTATGACAAACAACCCAATAGCAATGAACAATGGGAAAAACAGTGCGAGCCTCTTTAACACCGCTTTGAAAATAAGTAAGAACAAATGTTCACCCACCTAAATACTTCGCACCGCATCAGTCGTACTCATTGATTCATAGCGACACCTGTTAGGCAACCGGACCTGGCAGCACGTCTTCTTTGCTAACAGGTCGAGTGAAATATCCCTCCTGCCTTTCTCCCTTGCCGCGTCAACTCGTTGAATATTCCCACTGCCTGCGTTGTCTCCTCGATTTGATACTCAATTCCGCGAGATCGAAGCATTTCCTCTGTCTCGGGACAGGTCTGTAACATTAGTTGCATACCACGAGAGAGAATCATTACATCGATCCCTTGATCGAGGATTTCTTGTATGTCCGCGGGTTGTGTACCAGGTTGATGACGCGTACCAGTAAGGTTCCAATCCCACGCCTTCGCGCCACCGGGCCACACCTTACAATCCTTGAACCTGTAAGCCCGGCCGTTGGCGGTTACTTCCATCTGCCCCCAGGATATGTGCGTGATTACAGTCTTATTCTCGCTCATATGCTTGTCTCGCAATCTCCTCGGCGATTCTCGCCATGCCCTTTCCAATGTTTGGCGCAAAAAACTCTTCCATCGTCGCAACGTATGCCTCAGCATTTGGCCCCTCCAATGTTATGTGCTGAGTCATCCGTGTCTGGCTGTCTGACAATTCCTCAAACGTCCACGCGAACCGTAACACTGCCTCAGGCAATTCCATTTGGATCACGCTGCGGCCAGGCGGCTCTACCTCCGTTAACGTCGAGATCCTCGGTTCCTGTCCGGGCATTTTCGTGGTGATCCGGGTCCCGGCTTGAAACGGTCCGTCTAGAGTGATGGACTCAACTGCATCGCCTTCGAAGCGAGCCCAATTGTCAACATTGGAGTGCCACGCCCAAACCATTTGGAGGCTGGCGTTGGCAATAACCGAATGCTTCAATTCCCAGGTCATGAGGTTAATTCAAGAGATAGTGTCATAGAACTCTAACAGCCTGTTCCCGCTGGATCGCCGCTTGGAAACGATGCCAACATTTGGCCGAGTTTAGGAATATGTCGGACGCTTCAACCTGGGGTTAGGATCAACCCCAAAATATTCCCGTTACGTCTTCATCAACATGCCGAAGTAATTTTTCAATTTTCTCTTCGGGATCTGATTCCATATATTCGTGCCACCGCCCGTTACGATCTGCGCAGTATAGCGTCCATTTTGATGTCGTAGGATCGAAACGAAACTTTGCGATTGGTATCCCCACCCATTCTGATGGATCCATAAAATAGAGGCCGCTCCTCGGTCAACGTAACGGAATTGCCCCGAATCTTAAAACTCAGCCGGATCTCGGATCTAGCTTCTTCCGGAACACGTTTTTCGCAGTATTTCTTCAGTTTGGTCTCGATAAGTTGTCTTGTAAGGGCCGGTAAGGCCATAGGATCTCTACCTCCAACTCAGAACCGGCAGCTGCTTCTTCGTCCTTTGAGCAAATTGTAGCCGATTGAACGATTGTTATAATGTGTCTTGCTTGCGCCAAACAAGCGTATACCGCCAAAGGAAATGATATTTCACGTACCCGCCCGGCAAGTATTGATCCCTCATCGCCAGCACTTCTTGCTTTCCCAGATATCGCTCCTCTTTTCCGTGCGCTGCCCAGGCCCTCCTAAGTTCCCGTTTTTCCCGCAGCCTCCCTGTTCGAACCCACCTGGTTCCGACGCTCACGGGGAATCTGATAACATCAGCGCTCCTTGCGACTGCGCCCCTCGATGTCAGTAGATCGTGTAGAACAAGCGCGCCACCTGGTTTAAGTGTCTGTTTTATCTTTCCCAGCACCAGATCAGTTGGCAGGTGATGTAACGTCGCGATCATCACAGCGCAATCGAAATGGCTGCGGGGAAGATTCAATTCCAAAAAATTGCCGATCGTATATTCGATGTTCGGACATTCAGTTGAGCGATGGCGCGCAACGCGGATCATTTCGGCGGACATGTCTATTGCGGTAACGTGATTAGCCTGTGTGGCCAGAAGTCTCGTGAAGATTCCGGTGCCGCAACCAACCTCCAGAACTCGGTCACAATCGGCAGGAATAAACTGTAGGAGGAAACGGTCGTAAAGTCCGCCAACTTCGCGCTCGCTCTCCGACAGAAGCGCAATACGATCAAAATCTTTTTTTATCTGCTGCATCTCACGCCCTTTTCAAAGCGTGCTTACTTTGCATGATGTTTCGCGATTCGCTTGCTCTGGGAATGTGATGTGAGCGATGAGAGAGTGTCTTCTATTCTCTCCAAGAACTCGGCCTGTTCTTGTTGCGTCGAGACTGGCATTCGAATCCGGCCTTTTGAAAGCCGCACATCTGCGAAGATGCCTTCCAGTTCTTCATGAAAATGAATGAAGTCTTTGCCATTGAGATGGAAGGCTGCCGGTCGTATTTCATTTAACGCCGAATACTCTCGCAGAACAGCGAGGAGCGGCTCGATGCCATCAAGTGTCGTGCTCTTCATAAATCCAATTCGAGCGCAAGCGCATGCAAAGCCTGGACATGTTTACGCTCGAGCCGGATCATCCGTTCGCCGATGTGCATCACAATGTCTTGCGATCCGGCGATCGATATAAATGTCTTCCGGTCCAATTCCACACCTACCGTCGGTGGCATCGATCGGCACAACGAGTCTTCGACGAAGTCTCGCCGCTCCAGCCTGCCCAGGTCTAAGTTGACCGCATCGGCCTCGACGCGAAGCTGTTCGCCTTCGAAGCGGTGTGAGATGAACCCGAGCTTGACCAGCTTGGCTCCGCGCAGACCATCCTTTCCATAGTCGAATTCAGCGACAAGAAGCGGTTCACATTGGCCGCCAAATTCGTGCTCGAGTTGAAGCTTTCGAATCGACACAATGGTCCGTGAGCTGTCGTTGGCACGTACCCGATATACTTCGGCAGTCGCCTCAGGAGTCTGAGCCTCATTACGATTGGGATCGACAACGCGATCACCAATGAAAACGTTACGACTGAGTTGCTGCTCGGCATATACAGGTGCTTCTAATATGCGCCTTGACTCCAGTACCCTACGCGCAACCCCTCCGCTGTCTCGACTACAGCCATCCAGACTTCGGCGAAATAGTCGAACCGGAGCTGTTCCATCTGTTCATCCGAACATTGGAGCTGCATCCTCGCCCAAAATTTCATATTCTCGTCGGTCACTTCGGGAGCGACTGGCCGGATACGCCCGCCTTCCCACGAGATCGGTTCCCGCAGCGATGTGGCGTTGGTAAATGAGTTTCCTCCGACGTCCGGGTCAGGATGCTCCGGGTAATGCAGGTCGCCGATTCCGTTAGCGTCGAGCGTAGCGCGATATTCGTTTTCGAAGAACTCGCGAACGTCGTCAGGTGTGCTACTTGATCGCAGCCATGACGCAAGCATGCTATGGACTGCGGGCCAGTCTCGAGCCAAGGCAAATCGGCCAACCTCAGTTGAAAAGTTGCGGATCGATTCTTCCATATTGTCCTCACAGAGTTGACGCCCTGGGGTGGTTGTTGGGCCGAGCTGACAAAAGGGGCAGTCCGCTAGATTCAATTTTACACCGTTACACAATAGACCGATCCCTAGATCTGACTGCGACCCGATACCGAATTGGCGAAATAAAGCTTACTCCCAGTCCTTCTTCAGCATTAGTTCTTCTATCCTGTATGCGTGAAGCATCTCGTGCGTTAGCAGTTGCCGGAACATCAGTGTTACCGAATAACTAGTGTACTCTTCATGCTCAGCCGTCCGTTTCCAATCCTCTGCTGACAGCTCTTTCAACCGCCTAACGAGGCGCGCACGTTCGCGCACGTACTGATCGAGTGCTTCGTCCAAATCAATCATTAATAGCGAACCAGCTTCTTCCTCTTGCGACGGCGCCATGTATTTTATGTAAGGTGCTGGATCAGAGAGCATCAACTCCAATCGTGAGAGGAAAACTGTATCCGCGGTAGCCAGGTGACAAGCATGCTCGTGAGCGGACCATTTGTTTGGGCTGGGCCGACGCTTTAAAAGCTGAGGAGGAACCTCGCGAATGAGGCCAACAATAATCTCAGGAGCTGACTCTAAAGAAGCAATTAAAGTTTGTGTATTCATGATCTGATCCTGTTTATGGCCTCGGGTGATATCGCGGATCTGGACACCTGGTATCTTGACCTTCTTAGCCATGGAGCTCTAGCGGGTTTTTGCTAGTTTGCTCACGCTTGATCCCTTTACCGCAGAGCGACGCTTCTTCGTTGCTCGGCGCGCCTCCGACCGTTTCAGGTTCTCCTGCACCTGAGCCTTCACAATCCGGCTGATCAAACCATACGGGATGCGCTGGTCGAGCGGAAACCGAAGATTTCCTTTCGGTCCCGAGTAAACGGAGGCATCCTTTATAAGCTGCGCGTCGCCGCGAGGAACGGGAGGAAAGAGGCCGATATGTTGTTTGAAGGCGGCAAAATACACGATGTCACCGTCAAGGCTGAAGGCCGGCATTCGATAACTGATTCGCTCCTTCGCCTTCGGTGCCGCTTTTCTGACGGTAGCGCGAATCCTCTCCAGAATGGGCCGAACTTCCGGCGAACATTGCGCGATGTACTCATCAATATCCTTTGGTGGTTGGCGATCAGTTTTCATGAGTATCTCCTGATTCCGCAACAACGGGATTGCGAACGCCGGTAAAAACGATCTTCACAATGTCTTTAGAAAAGCTATTAGCGCCAGCCGGTCCTCAGCCGAAAGCTGCAAGCCAAATTCGTGTCCCTTCACCGCTCGCGTCTTCACGCCATAACCTTTCCATCCGGTGGGCACATAATCATCCCGAAGACGACGAACATCGAACCAATCTTCAAGCGTTGCCACCGAACCGTTATGCTCAAACGGTCCGCGATACCAAACGCCTCTGAGCGAGGGAACCTTGTAGTACCCCGTCCCTCGCCGCGTGGTCATCGTCAACGTCGAGTCGGTGCCGATCGGCAACGATAGAATATCGAATCTCCCGAAGTGATCTTTAGGCACTTTGAACCCATCGGCAGGAATTAGTTTGTTATTGGTATAGAGCGGCGGCGAATGACAAACCGCGCAGCCTTCGCGCTCGAATATCTTCTCACCGCGCTCGGACATGGATGTCCGCCGATTGGGATTCAGCGGAGGCTTGAGTGAATAAATGTAGAGCGCCAGCGTATAGAGTTGTTCATCGCTGTAACGAGCCTGCGCAAACTGTGCAAACACACTGGGCGACTGCCGAACGTCATCAGTACCTGCCGGGATGAAATCGCCAAAGCGCGCCAGCATATCCATCCCCTGATTGAGAGCCGCATAACGCATCAGATCCCCAATGCCACGATGCTGCACCAACCCACTTGCATCCAGATAACGCCGCTCCTTGATTCCAATTAAATCGGGAAGCTTCGCCGGGGAAAAAGGACTCGTGCCCTGTCGGGAGAAAACGCCGGCCGGAACCGCGAAATGAAGCGCCTCGATCTCAGCCGCAGACAATTGCTCGAGCCGGACGTTGGGGTCTGGCTGCAACCAAGGGGCCGCAAAATTCCCTCGCTCTGACTGACGTGCATTGGCGAGGAACTTATCTTTGTCTTTAGCCTTCGCCGCATCGTCCGCGAGGCCAAGAACCGCGATTTGCTCTATCGGCCGGTTGCCCTGTGCGCCCGCGATCGTCGTCCCGTCTGGCATTACGCGGCTATGGCATTCCGCGCACGACACCTCCCCGACTTCAAGCTTACCTCGCTCGCGAATGACGTAGGTTGCAAACGGGCTGATGCCGCTTTTGTCATACAAGTCGCCTGTCTTAGCGATAAATCCACGCGTTTCTTCGGCACTCGACGTCTGTGGAGTAAATAGAACAGGCGCGTTGAAGACGATTTCACCGGCCTTGATCCAATCGTTCTCAGTTTCGAGCCGCGGGCGATGCGCCCCATCATCCCATAGAACGACCGGATCCACTTGCTTAAGTCGTTCGCGATAACCGGGCGGTTCTTTATCAGGGTGATACTTGGGAAAACTCTTGTAGATGGGACGCACAGGGATACGGTAATAGACGTCAGCCGAAATATGTTTAGGGCTGTAGCGTGCTTCGGCAAGGGGAACTTCCAAACTTGTCAACGCTTGTTCGTCCCAGGTCTTGGGAATCAAGGGGTTGTAAGACGAATTTGATCTCTGCGCGTAACCGGCGCTTGTCTCGAACCAGGCGATGAACACAAGTGATAGGTAGATAGTAAGTCTCCGACCTCTTGTTCTGTTCATGGACTCCATCCTTTGGTCCCGACGAGAATACCATGATTCTGACTCGGCGCGTTCAGGTCATAGACTTGCAGGTCAGACCAGTCGAAGCGCTTCTTCAATTCGGCTAGCGAGATTGGATTGACAGTCTCGTAAACTTGAACAGCGAAGAGCAACCGATTCGCTTGAAAGCGTTGAAGCAGGAGGTCGACTATCTCTATGATTGGCGGCACGGTACGGCGCAAGTCGAGCCCTGCGGCTTTCTCGAGCGCATCCCCCCACGGCGGTGCGATGAATGTTATGAGTAATTGATCTGCACCAATTGGTTCTGCGGTCAACCCGCTCTGATAGTCGGTGTTCTCGATCTCGATCGGCAAGCCGAGAGTTTTGACATTCTGCTGAGTGATTTGAAATACCGAGTCATCGAGCTCGAAGCCCCGAGTACGCGCCCGAGGAAGGTGCCGCGATAGCCAATACAAAGTGTTGCCGGAACCAGCGAACGGATCGATCACCAACGGCGGCGCTGTCACTGGGGCCGTTGCGGCGGTGGCGGCAACTTCTTTGCCGATCGCGTCTGCGAGCTTGTCGCGAGTGCACTCGACTGCGGTTCGGCCGAGCACTCGTATGCCCTTGGCGTACCACTCGGAAGGCCGCATACCATAGATTGAGACATAATCGGGATCGCCATAGCTGTCAATTCCGTATTGCTGCACCTCCCAGAGTTCCAGCAATGCATTCCGCTTCTCCCCCAGCAAGAGTTGGCGGTCATAGAAAACGCGCTGCTCCGCTCCTGGCACGTTCATAAACTAATTACTGTTTCTGACCCTCGCGAAGCTTCTTCAGCCTCTCAATTCCGTCGGTGTTCTTTGGATTCAGTTCAATCGACCGCTCGTAGTTCTTAATCGCCATTTCTTTGTTGTCATCGACCATATATGCTTCGCCGAGACTGTCATAAGTATTCGATGATTGCGGGTAGTCTTCAACGTTCAGCTTAAACACCTCGATGGCGTCCTTTGGTCGACGAAGTTGATAAAGTAGTTCGTAACCAAACCGGTTCATCTGTTGCTCGTTCAGCAGCTCGTCCCCTGTGCGACCCTTTCGCCACGCACGATATTCGAGCAGCGCTGCCTCCGCACCTTTAGTCTGAATATTCTTTAGCAACATCCTTCGAGGCGATTTGTAAGACTCGTACTTGATCCAAGCGATCGCCGGCTGCTGGCCGCCGATCGCTTCGTCAACCAGCTCAGGTAAGAACGAAAGGCCATTCGATCCGTTGGCAAACATAACAAACCCAAGTTTTTGCCGAGGGTACGCTATGAAATATGCCTTCGCATCACCGTTATCACCCCAATGCCAAAATGAAAGCCCGTCCGCAGTCGTCTGTAACCCAACGCCCAAGCCCCACGCGATAGTCGATGAGAGCTTATCCGCTGGACGCACTGTGGTGTTCGATCCTCCTTCGTCCACTCTGATCTGTGGAGTCAACATACTTTTCGCAGTTTCCGGCTTTAATCCGCTGCCGCTCATAACAGCCGCAATGAAGCGAGCATAGTCCTGCGCTGTGGTGTGCAGACTAGCAGCGGCATTTGGCGTCGCTTTGATCTGTGGCGAAACCTCACCGAGCGTGTTATGTCGAGAGGTCTTCAAGGACTCATATCTCTCCTGCCAAACATAACTGCTGCTCTTCATTGCGAGCGGATCAAATACCATTCGCTTCATGAAATCATTCAACTTCTCACCGGTTACGTGTTCAATGACCTTCGATAGATATACGAAGCCCTCGCCTGAATAGCTGAACTTCTCGCCTGGGGTGAAGTAGATCTTCAGTTTGACGTCCTGGCCTCGCCAGTTTGGAAAACCTGCGGTGTGAATAGCACTCGTCTCGGCGTTACCTGAGAGAGACGCGGATCCGGGCCTACATCGTAGTCTCCGGGCAAATACTGATTCAGAGGCTTATCCAGATCTATCTGACCGGCATCAACGAGTTTCAGCACCGCGTACGCGAAGACAGGCTTGCTCAGTGAGGCGGCTTCGAAGACGGTCTCATCGGTGACCGGAGCCTTTGATTTCGAATCCTTCACGCCGAAGGCGCGAACCCAGGCCACCTTTCCATCTTGCACCAAAGCGATCGACAAACCAGGCACGTCGGCTGCTTTCATCAGCGCCGGAAAGTCACCTTCGAGCCTGCTGGTGATTCGAGCCAGAGTTGTGTTGGCTTGCAGCGGAGTCGGCGATTGCCGCGATTGCTGTGAACGATTTGGTTGCGCAGCGGCCAAAACTATCGCGAGAGCGAGCAAGGCACGGCTCTTTCTCTCGTCAAAATGAAACTTTGAATCACGCATGTTAGCTGTTTGTCTCATGAACAAGGTCCTGAACATCTGGATTAGACGAACCGTAACTCACTATTGCCACCTCTAGATCAACGACGCTGTAAAGGTTCAACGCACGCCGGATTGCTGCAATGATCCAATCAGGTTCGTTGCCAAACGCGCCGCCGCCAAGAAGAGTAAGGTACAGTCTGTTGTTCCTATTCCTTTTCGAATTCAAGATCGCGGCACACATCGTCGCTTCATAGGCTGCCTCCAGAACAAGCGGGGCGAATTCCGCCCAGAGACTTGACGGATGCTGGCAATATGAAACGGGCAAAGCAGAACAATAGGCTTGTGAGACGAGGTGCCTGCAGTCATCTAGCGTCACTTGTGTATCCCTTTGAATACCGATTCGCAGCATCTGTCTCAGGCCATCCACCTCACTCTCATTTAAGCCTCGAAGTCGGCCCGAAATCTCCTCCAGTCCGGTCTGCGATGCCAAAGTGTAACCGTCTCTCATTTCCCACAGGCGGCCCTCGGAATTTCCCAACGCTTGTCCGAGATCCGCAATGCAATCGATTTGGGTTTTTGCCGATTGGCCGATTTGCCCATTCACGACCGCAAAGTAGTTTCGATAAATCGTCCCAGCACCAGCAGCAATGGCACACGCGGGTCCCTGGGTATGATCATTCTCATAAATTCCAACACCACTCTCGGGCGTCACTCTCGGAGACACCATTTCAAGCAGATTGAACTGAGAAGCGACCTGAAAGAGCGCATCGGCATTCGACTCGTCGGTATGCAGACTTTGGACGTTCGCAACAACTTCGCGAACCGACAATCTCCCGACTTGATATGCACTCGATCGGACACGTTGTCTGAGTTCGGCCAATGACGGAGTTTCCAATCCGCCGCATATCCATTCCTTCCCGTTAACGCGAGATTTCAACGTGACTCCCTCGACGCTTAGATTCGCACGAACTTGCTTTGGGGACTCTTCAGAGAAACCGGTCAATGCTTCAAACCAATTCATTAGGTTCCTCCAATCAACATAACTTCAGTTCGTCGCTGTGCAGTTTTCTAAGTCTGGGCTGTGACCGCTGGTTCGACACGTGGGAACGATAACTCCGCTATTCAGCTTTGCCGTGCGCTCTGGGACTCACACCGAGCAGTTCGTAATACTTCGCTTTCGGCTCCCCGGTCAGTCCATTGATCCCGTGGCTCGGTAACCACCACGCATGCACATAGACCGCCGCCAACGCCAGCACCCCAAGAAGACCGTACGCAATCCACCGTAGCCCCATTGATGACAACATCGCAGTGACGCCGACGATAAGTACTACCTTTAGCACGCGCCGCATCTTTGGTTTGTGCTCCTCGAAATGACCGAACAGGATGTTGCCGACCGCGAAAATACTCATCACGACTGCGATGTCAAACCATGGGGTGTCAGTTCTCCACATAAATTAATGCACTCCCTTGATGTTTGAATCTGCGTAAATCTGCGTCATCTGCGGATAGGCTCTTCTGTTTCCTTTCTGATTTAAAAGAACGCTTAGCCTCAGACTACGCAGATTACGCGGATGGAACCCAAACCAGGACTAGACACCACAAACCAGCAGCCTGTTTTTCACCATAACACTTTCAGCCAGACAATATACTTCATCTTTAGCCGGCATTGTATTTCATATCTTTCGCGCTCCCAATATGAACGGCAAACCAGAAGGGTTCGTTCCTTTCAATTCCCGTTAACAGCCATCGTACTTCATGCGCTCCGGCATAAAACCGTGCCCGCTTCAAATATGTCTCGGCCTCTGGATACACATTATAGAACTGCTCCAGGAACGATTCGCCGTAATCATAAATGATGACGCCAAAATCAATCGCAGGATCACCCAAACCAGCGCAACCAAAGTCAATGATTCCGTTGATCCGTCTTTTAATCCTGTCGAATAGTATGTGGTACGCAGGAACGTCGGTATCGACCATTTTAAGTTCATATTCAAAGTTATTCTTATCTGCTAAGTGAAACTCAAAATGTTGCTCCACCCAGTCACGCGCGTGCGGCAGCAAGAGAGGGAAAACTTTATCTCGGATTCGCTGATATGCATTCACCCAACCGTCATATCCCATCAACGCGTCGGCCATCGGGATCTCAAAATCTGAGATTTCATCAATCGGAATCCCATGCAGTTCTTTGAAGAACTGAGCTAACTGATCAGCGATAGCTTGTTGGTCATCTTCAGACAACCTCATCAGCATGTCACGGCGCAGAGCCTCTCCCGGAATAAAACGGTAAGACAGGGCGTCGTCGATTTCATAAAGAGGCGACGGAATTTCAAGCGAGATGTAATTTCGGAGTAGCCGTAAGATTCTCGTTTCGTTTTTCAGATGTTTGAAGCTGTATTCGTGTTTCGGAAAGCGGAAGACTACCTCGCCATTCACAATGACAACATCGTTCATCAAGCCGTCGCGATTCAGCGTAATACTTTCAATCTTGATTTGCGGGACCGCTTTGCGGATGCGAAGGTCGTAGGATTCAATTTCATTCATACTGCCCATCTGCCTACCGGAGTTTCTTCAGCATATTGACCGCGTGAAGGTTTGTCGGGTCAAGCTCAACTGCTGTCTGATAGTTCTTAATCGCCAAGTCCTTATTGCCGCTCGCTTGATGAGCCTCTGCCAGACTGTCGTACGCATTTGACGACTTTGGGTAAGCATCCGTATTCAATTTGAAAATCTCAATTGCCTCGCTTGTCTTATGATTCCCGTAGAGGAGCTGATATCCCAACGCGTTCAATTCCGATTCGGCAAAATCATAGGTGCTGTCGTTGGCAGCGCGTAAAGAACTATAAGTTTTAATAGCAGCCTGAAAGCCTTCTTTGCTGATCACTTCGTACATCGCTTCTGCAATCGACCGTTTCGGAAAAACATATGGCTTGCCGCTGAGAATATTCAGGATCGCGTCATTTATCTCCAGGCGTTTGCTGTTGCCTTTGTTGGTTAGAATGATCACAGTAATCTTTTCCCTCAGTCGCCGTTCAATCAACGCTCTGAAGCCTCCAGTAGCGCCCTGATGCCAAACATACTTGTGGCCTTCCTGCTCCCCCAAATTCCAGCCGAATCCGTAGGTAGTTGCGCCTTCCTTCACATGGCCCGGCGTGAAAGCTTCGGCAAGCGTTGACTGGCTAATCAATCGTTCCGTGTACAATGCCTGATCCCATTTCAGTAAATCGTCGAGCGTCGAATACATCCCACCACTGCCTGTTATCAGCGCATCGTCATTAGCAAGATTTCCAAACTGGTCATAGGCAGTTGCGGTAACGATTGGGTCGCTCCGCGAGCCGTCATGCACGAACGTGTTAACCATCCCAAGCGGTTTGAGAATTTTCTCAGACAAGAAATCAGCAAAGCGCCTGCCAGAAACTCTCTCTGCTACAACGGCCAGCAGAACGTAGTTAGGATTACTGTATCTGTATTTCTCACCGGGGCTTGAGACCAGAAAACCCGGCTTCGAAAGCCTTTTCAATACTTCATCGTTTGTAAGCTTCGGATGATCGATTCCCAGATCGCCAACGTCAGGAATCCCCGACGTGTGATTTAGCAGATGTCTTAAAATAATTCCGTTCAGAGTCTCGGCGAGTTCGGGAATGTATTTTGAGACTGCGTCGTCATACTTAATTTTATTTTGCTGAGCCAGCATCATTACTGTCATCGCCGTAAACTGCTTGGCAACGGATCCGATATTTGAAATCGTCGCCGGAGTGAATGTCGTATGCGATTGAACGTTAGCGTAGCCGAACGCCCTCCGGTAGATCGGTTTTCCAGCGATCGCCACAATGATGCCACCGTTGAACTGACCGCGTTCGTGTAAGGTTTCCATAAAGCGGTCAATCTCGGTCGCCTGGTCATAGGGCAGCGCAAAGATTCCCATTGCAAAAGCCAGGAGAAAGAGGCTATTTACAATTTGAGGTGGCTTCATGGCGGTAATTATCTTTGGTTTTCTCTTTGCCTGCCATCGGAGATGCGATTTAGCAATTCGCAGTTGAAATTGGGTGTTGCTTTCTCAATCAGGGATCGCAAGGAAGACAGTCGTCGCCGGTAATCTCACCATTTGATCGCCTGCTCACGATTACCGAGCAGCGCACAGACCGATACGTTGTTGTAAGTCTCGTGACGGAGGTGCGTGAATTAAGGCCTCGGCCGCTCTTGAAATCCACACGGCCACGAGGTTGTATGAAAAGTTCGTAGTTCGGCCTTCAGGCGGAAGTTCGTATCGTGATTTCGCGGAAATTACCAACTTCCGCCTTAAGGCCGAACTGCGAACGTCTTTTTCACACAGTCAGCCTTCCACGTCAGTGCTACGCGTTTACGTGCCGCTTTCGATATACCAATATGTTGTTATCCCCAAATGTTGATCCGAACCTGCCATAATCAATGTCCAGGCGCATTGCTCCACAGTTGCAATTAAAGTAATCGTCGTAATCGGCCGGCATCAAAGTTCCGCACTTCACACATCGATACGCTATCGATGAGGACCGACTCCAGCCGGTGCTGCCTGGCCCGCGACCAATGTATTCGTAATCATCGATTTCATAAGCGAATGTGGGTTCAATCTTGTCCATATTGGTGACCGTCTACTATCGTTCTTTATCTTTCTCCTGAATCGTCATCTTTTACTTTGGCAGCAACGATGAAACATCTCTCATAGCGCCTCAGCCAACTTCTGGATCGCCACCCGGGGCCGATTTTCTCATCGCCTCCAGCATTGCCGCCTGCGCCTTCTTGATCTCTGAATCGTCCAAGCCCGGCCGTAGCCGATGCACAGACCTGAGACCAGCGGCAACTGCCCGGAGCTGAATCGAGGCGTGGTCCTCGTTATTCATAATATCCCAGTCGATCCAGGCGCTCGGCCACTGGCGAATCGCAAACTGCTCGGCGGTCCAGGTAACAGCGCTCCCGAACCGGCACATTGCGTTGATCGGTTGTTGATCGACCTCCACGCGCCCGCAGCAAATGAACACATCGGCATCCAGATCGTCGTGGGCGGCAGCGTATTCGGCCTCGGTTTTCTGGATCGCACCTTCAGCTGCGCCGAAGCTTGGACTGATAATTACGTAGCGCTTGAACGGACTGGATGGATCGTAGAGGGCTCGAAGGGCGAAATGTCCGCCGGAGGAGTCTCCGATCAATGTATGGCGACCACTTAAGTCAATCGGATAGCGAGTCGCAAGAGATGTGATCAGCTCGTCTCTGATGAAT
>DATFWY010000248.1:0-33126 GCA_035258805.1 Blastocatellia bacterium
GGACAGACCGCGGATCAAGCGAGACATCCCAGTAATTTTGCTAGGACAACTCGGAGTTGATCTGGCCTTTCAAGGTAACGGATACGGCGAGTACCTGCTGATGGACGCGCAGGCGAGAGTTAGCGAGATATCCAAGAGGACCGGCGTGCGAGGATTGGTGCTCGACGCCAGGACCGAAAGCCTAGTCAGCTGGTACGAAAGGCACGACTTTGTTCGCTTCCCAGGGCGACTCCGGATGTATAAGAGTATTGATCTTATCCACAAGTTAGAACTAACCAGCTGATCTCAAAGAGTGTTCCTTCAGGAATCGTTGTTGCAAGAATCGGCAACGAGACGGCTCTAGTATAACGTTAGTTTCGAGCCGTTCAGGGACTTGAAGCAGACTAAAAGGCCGCATTCAGAATCGATGAAGTGAAGCTCTCCCGCTTCTACCAGGTGATATATCTGCCGCGAGTTGACGCGAGCCAAAATCGAAGCCTGGTCAACCGTAAGCAGACGAACTTCATCGCCGCAATCAGCGCATAGACCATAGAGACAACGGCTGGGGCTCATGACAACGAGTCGCTCGGTCTGGATGGTGAGGGTCGTTCGTCTTACCTTTTTCATCTCGACCTCCCTACCGAGCGAACTCAAGACTGACCCAGGAACAAAGAACTTAGTGAATCAGAACCGCCTCTTTGGGAGCTTCTCACTCGCTTGTCTCGCCTCGCGTTTCCGCTGGACATACCTGGGTAACAACTAAGACTGCGCTGTACTTATTCGCGATTACTCGCCGCCGCGGGGATGCTTCGCGCTTTATAGCTTGTGCAATGCATGTGCTGTTAACACCACCGGACGACCATCACAGCGGTCGTTGACAGGAACCAACACCAATTCATTGTTCTCGAGACTCCATCTGTAAACGCCCGTTGCTACCCCGGGGACATCAGTACAGGCGTATACACCCTGCAAGTCGGTCATTATGAGGCGAGATTGATTGGAGTTGTAACGCCCCACGACCACGATTTCACCGTCTTTGGTCACGATATAAGTGCCACCGTCGGTAAACTCGGTTCGCCATTCACCCACGAGTATCTCGATAACTTCGGGTGGAAAATATGGAGGAACATCCGATGCGGTTATCGTGGTTGCATAGATGCCCGGCGGCAGCCTTGTTGAGTCAGCCTTAGCATTGGGCAATGTGAGCGTGATGCCTATCAGAAGCGCTGCACTTACTAGTTTGATTGATTTCGGCAATTGTCTTGGCATTGTTTGATTCTCCTTTCGTTTATCGAGTGATCAGATTCGTAACGCGCCGTTGAACGACTTCTGGCACAGACCGTATTCCACGCCGGCTATTGCCCATCCTGCTGGGTGAGCATTAGAATGAGCGCGGCTTCAACCAGGCTGTACTGAAGGCCGCATTTTCCTCCTGACTTCGCCGCAGACCTTACCCTCTGAAGGCTTTGGAAGTCCTTTAGAAGCGGTTAAGAATCGGTCAAAAAGTTGTTAAGGGACCTATGAACACGCTAGCAAAGCGGATATACGAGTTCGGACCTTACCGGCTAGATACCGCGGAGCGGGTCCTGCTGCGCGGTGGTCAACCGGTCGCGCTCGCGCCGAAGGCATTCGACGTGCTGCTGGTGCTTGTCGAAAGCAGCGGCCATATCGTCGAAAAAGACCAATTGATGAATCGAGTGTGGGCGGACAGCTTTGTGGAGGAAGGCAACTTAAAGGTGACCGTCTCGGTGCTTCGCAAGGCGCTCGAAGACGGCCCCTTCATAGAGACAGTTCCTCGTCGCGGCTATCGATTCGTCGCAACCGTGAAAGAGGTATCAAGTGAGAGTGCGTCGCTTGTCGTACGAGAGCGAACAACGTCAAGTGTGACTATAGAAGAGAGTGAAGAAGGCGAGGAGCATGAACTAGCCAAAGCCCCAGCAGCAAAGATCTCGAGCAAGACCCGTGTACAAGTGGCAATAGCGTTAGTTGTTGTGGTTGGGCTGGCAGTCGCAGGATTCCTTTTGTGGATTAACCGGCCTGCGCCCGCTCCAGAATTAAAATCAATCGCAGTGCTACCGTTCAAGCCATTGCTGGCGGAGAACCGCGATGAAGCACTCGAGTTGGGGATGGCTGATGCCACGATAACAAAGCTAAGTAACATAAAACAGCTCATCGTCAGGTCAACAGGCTCCATTCTCAAATACCGCGACGTTGAACAGGATCCTCTTGCTATTGGCCGTGAGCAGAATGTGGACTTGTTGCTGGAGGGGAAAGTGCAGCGATCGGGTGACAATCTCCGAGTAACCGTGCAGCTTGTAAGAGTGAGTGACGGTCTGCCTCTGTGGGCCGATAAGTTTGACGAAAAGTTTACCAACATCTTTTCGGTGCAGGATTCTATCTCCAGGCGGGTAGCAGAAGCTTTGGCTTTAGAGCTATCGGGGGAGCAGAAGCAACAGATTACGAAACGCTACACCGATAATATCGAGGCATATAATCTTTATCTGCAGGGGCGCTTCTTCTGGAACAAGTTCAGCGAGGATGGTCTAAAGAAAGCTATCGAGTATTTTAAACAGGCGATCGCCCTGGACCCGGACTATGCGCTGGCGTACACCGGCCTGAGCGTCGCTTACAACGTGCAGGGAGCTTACGGAATAGTCCCCCCGGCAGAGACCTGGACAGAAGCAAGACGGACTGCGCAGAAGGCGGTGGACCTTGCCGATTCACTGCCAGAGGCTCACACCGCGTTGGGGGGCATCAAATTGCTATATGAATGGGACTGGCCGATTGCGGAGAAGGAACTCAAGCGCGCCATCGAACTCAATCCAAATTACGCCGACGCCCACGAGTTATATGGCTTCTACTTTTGGGTTGTGGGAGAGTTGGACGATGCGTTTTCGGAGATAAAGCGCGCGAGAGAACTCGCTCCCGTTTCGCCGGTAATAAATCTCGATCTGTCTACGATGTTTTATTACCAGACGAACTATGAAGAGGCAATCAAGGCGTATCGCAAGACCCAGGAAATAGACCCGAACATTCTGGCGCCTACCTTCTTACTGGGACAAATCTACGAACGTAACGGTGAATATGGTCGCGCCGTCGAAGAATGCCAAGGCGCATTATCCGCTTTCGGGCGCGATCCCGGGGTACTTTCCGCCCTCGGATATGTTTATGGTGTTAACGGCAGCCGAAGACAAGCGCAGGAAATAATCAACGAGTTGGAGGCAATGTGGAAAGCGCGTTATTTTTCGCCGTCTGTCATCGCGCTCGCTTATGCAGGAGTAGGAAACAAAGACCAGGCCTTTGTCTGGCTGACAAAGGCTTATGAATCGCGTGACCCTCAACTAATATGGTTGAAGGTTGAGCCACAGTTCCAAACCCTTCGTCCAGATCCGCGTTTCCAGGCCCTGTTGCGGCGAATGGGAATACCACAGTAAACAACAAGGCATGTTACCTAAGGTGCGGATCATTTCTTTAATGCCGCGATCGCACTTAGCGAAGCCTCATCACATAAATCTCAGAGTTGCCATCGCGGTTACTATTAAACGCGAGCTTTGTACCGTCGGGGGAGTATGCCGGCCGCGAATCGAACTTCGGCCCCGCAGTTAACCGCCTCACCATGCCACTTTCCGAATCCACCTCGAAGACATTTGCCTTCACTCCCATTTTCTCAACGGTAAAGACGATGGCTGCGCCGTCGGGCGACCAGCACAGCTCGAATTTGGAGTGCTGACTCCTGGTTATCATCCTGACGTTGCTGCCATCTGCATCCATAACAAATACCTGAAGCGGGATGTGGCCAGCTATTTCCTCGGTACCGAGGCTCACGAATGCGACTCTCTTTCCATCTGGCGACGCTACAGCCTGACTTGCACCTGTTGTTGTCAACCTCGTGACGTTCGAGCCGTCCGCGTCCATAACGTAAATTTCTTTCCGGCCATCCCGGTTACTGGTGAAGAGGATCCTTCCGTCGGGCGACCATTTGGGAGAGTTGTCAGTCCCAGCATCTCCCAGCCCCTGCTGACTGCTGCCGTCGGCATTCATCACATAGATTTTCTGGTTCCCTTCGAGCGAGCGCGTGAAGGCGATGCGTTTGCCGTCCGGCGACCAGGCCGGTTCTGTGTCTTCCGAGGATGAATTGGTTATTTGCGATAACGCGCTACCATCGGCATTCATTATGTAAATGTGTTGTTTGCCATCGCGATTGCTCGAGAATGCGATCTTGCTAGCGTCGGGGGACCAGTCGGGGAACAAGTCATCCGCCGAATCATCGGTAAGCCGTGTCAACTCGCCCTCAACGCTCATCTCATAGATCTCCCAGTTCCCATCCCGATCCGTAGGGAAAACCAGCTTCGAGCCGTCCGGTGACCACGTCGGCGTTGAATTGGTGGCTGAGTTGTTCGTCACACGAATAAGGTTTCCGCCATCGGCATCCATGACATAGATCTGTTCCTTGCCTTCCATGTTCCTGACGAATGCGATGTTGTTGCCGTCGGGTGACCAGACAGGCCATATATCTGGTCTGTTACTGTCGGCAGTGAGGTTCCTCTGCCCAGTGCCATCTGCGTTCATTTCATAGATATCGAAGTTGTTATTCCTTCCAGTGACGAAGAGGATCTTCTGCCCATCGGGCGACCAACTCGGGTCCGAATCGTATTCGGGATCATCGACGATTCTCTTCGCGTTCGAGCCATCGGCATTCATCACATAGATGTCAAAGTTATACGGGTTGCTGTTATCGCGATTACTGGCAAACGCGATTCGATTTCCGTCAGGGGACCATGTGCCAGCACGATCATCTACACTATTCCTGGTGAGCCGTGTCTGGTTCGAGCCGTCGGCGTCCATTACATAAATTTCCCAGTTGCCGTCCCGATCACTACTGAAGAGTATCTTGCGACCATCGGGCGACCACCTCGGAAAATCGTCTTCAGAAAGATTGTTGGTGAGTCGTTTCACATTGGAGCCGTCGACATCCATCACGTAGATCTCTCTCTTGCCGTCTCGATTGCTGGCGAAAGCGATTTTCCTCCCGTCGGAGGACCAGGAAGGTGCCGTATCCTGGGCGGTGTTGTTGGTCAACCTCACCAGCGTGCTCTTTGCGCGTTTCGCGGTCGCTTGAGTTACGTGCACATACTTTAGGTAAAGAAACACCCCGATTGCTGCGGCGACTAACAGGAAACCGACGACCACAA
Source organism: Blastocatellia bacterium (assembly GCA_035258805.1). Lineage (GTDB taxonomy): Bacteria > Acidobacteriota > Blastocatellia > UBA7656 > UBA7656 > Onstottus_A. The sequence continues at coordinate 5,172 of DATFWY010000248.1, forward strand.
CCGCTTGCTTGATTTGCTTTCGGCGATCTTTGATGCCCGCAGGAACAAACGCGGTCACCTCGGTGACCGGAGATGCAGTCACGGAATGTACAGGCAAGTCCTTGCCTTCCATCTCTTCACTTACTACACGGGCAAACGTGTGTTTTTCAATAACGGTGGTTTCGCCCTCCACATCTGGCGTACCGGTCGGCCTGGTTTCAGACCCAGACATTTTCACCGGGGCAACGAACCTGTAACCGCGCTTGGGAATAGTTTCGATGTAGCGCGGCTCAGCAGGGTCGTCGCCGAGTGCCTTTCTCACCTCGTAAATGTTGCGCGACAGACTCCCCTCCTCGACGAAGATGTCGGGCCACACCTCCTTCATCAACTGCTCTTTATCAACTACCTGCGACGCATTTTGTACGAGCACCAGCAGGGTATCGAAAGCCCTCGGCGTCAGGCGCACGGTGGCGCCGCCTTTGAGCAGGATTCGACTTCTCGAGTCAAGCACAAAGGGCTCGAACTCATACAAATGACCACTCGACAACGACATAACCTTAGAAGAATTCCGCGAGATTTATGTAAGAGTTTCCCGGCCCATTTTCAAGAAAAATTCCAAAGACGGCTGAGAGCGTTCGGGACCATTGTTTGCGTTGGCGACATCGATGCGGAAGGTTCTCACACCTCCGTCTCGCCGATCATTTCGTTGCGGCGCAAATCATACCAATGAGGGGTCTGTTAGGAAAAGATTATGGATAAAAATCGGAGCCAACCTCCAATCAATCGGGTCTTAGAATTTCTGGCCGCCGGCGGCTCTTGACCCTTCTTTCTTTTCTATGCTCGCTCCTCATTGGTTTCTTTTTCGAGAGATAATCGAGTGATCTGTTTCTGTCGCCTCACTACGGAAGCGGATATCTGGCTGATGACACTGGGGGAGTGAATCAGAGTCTAAATGAGGACTGTGTGCCGCGAACGCGAATTGGCTTTCACCGGCTTATTGTCCGGGCGCCGAAGTGAGCTAGCCTATATGAACCCGGCGTAACAACTCCTGAAACCGTGAATCTGAATGGAGCGGATCGAATTTAGGCTCGACATTCACCCACGGCATCCATGACGAACGAACAGCGTAGGCGCGGTTCAATGATTCAAACGCCTTGTCAATATCTGATAGAGCGACATAAACCCAGGCCAGGGGATAGGGATCTACGTACTCGTTGGCGCTTCGCTTCTGCATTTCATCGAGTAGCTTTCGAGCTTCCGCCTTTTTCCCGGAAGCGGCGTAATTGTACGCCAACTCCGAAAGGAGCATCGTAGTTCGACCCCAGGCTGCTATAGACGTGTTCAATTCGGCAATAGCCTGGTCAGGCAATCGCAGCTGACCTAAACCGCGCGCAACGTTGTATTTCGCTAAAACATAACCAGGATCTGTCTTCAGTGTTTCGCGTGAGAGTTCGATTGCCTGATTGTATCGATGCGCGTAGTACGACGCGCAACCTAGCTCCGAACTGATAAACGTCGACAACGGATTCTTATCAAGAGCATGTTGAACCTGGGCCAGAGCTTCGTTCGTTTTACCCAACGTTTCACGTGAATGCAAATAACAGGCATTGCCTTCCACGGATTTCGCATCGAGTTCCAGCGCTCGGTCTAATTCCCTTTGCGCATCAAGCCAATCCCATTGGTAATAATATTCAATCGCTCCACGGGCGAAGTGTGCTTCACCTAGCGTATCGTCCAATTCAAGTGCTTTCTGCGCATATTCCAGCGCTTTTGGAAACACAGCACGCGGGTCCCTCCAGTCCATTGCCATTGTCGTATAAGTGTCCGCGAGACCGGCATAGGCAAGAGCATAACCGGGGTCCTTCTCAATGGCGCTGTCGAAATATCGTTCGGCCTTAAGCAGGTCATCATTGCTACCGTAATTATTCATATAAAAACGGCCCTGCAAATAGAGCTGGTACGCTTCGACATTTTGTGTGTAGCGATGCGCGAGTTGTTCGACGCTGTTGCCACTTAATTGCAGCCTTAATCCTGAGGCCACATTGCGCGCGATTTCGTCCTGGATAACGAACACATCGCCCAGCGCGTGATCTTTTTCATCGCTAACCCAGAGCACTCGTCCGTCATCTACGCTGACCAGCCGGACGGCAACGTGCACAGAGTTGCCAGTAATGCGCACATTCCCCTCAAGAACAGACGCTACGCTCAGCTGAGTTCCTATTTCCTGAGGTGAAACATCTCTGTCCTTAAAGCGAAAAACCGAACTGCGTGAGATCACCCTCAGTCCCTCGACCTTTGAAAGCGAGGTAATCAGACTTTCCGCCATGCCGTCGCTGAAATAATCATTCGCAGGATTTCCGGTGAGATTCTTGAGGGGCAAAACTGCAATTGAATGCATTGGGGCATTCGGCCCTCCAACAACGTGACCGTCCGAGCGCGAACGAAGCGCTAACCAAACAATGGTCATGACTAACAGCATAAGAAGACTGGCTAACGCGACCACTGCCGGTTTTGTACGCCAAACACTTCGCACACCCGTGGAAAGTGGCTTCGCTCGCACAAGTGCCTGATCAAGAGGCCTCTCATCGTGTTCCTCTATAGAAACGCTGATGCCGCGGACCTGCTCTACTGCAACATAGGGCGCTTCGCTCGAGGTAGAGTTGGCGGGTGCCTGTTCGAATGGTCCGATGTAGCGATAGCCGACCTTTTTTCTGGTTTCAATATAGCGCGGGGCATTCGCCGGATCGTTCAACTGCGTGCGAATAGTGCTAATACACTTCGTCAGCGTCTCTTCGTACCCATTGCTTCCTTGCCAAAACTTTTCCAGCAACTCGTGCCGGCCGACGTAGCGCTCGCGGTTGTCAACCAGATAAAGCAAAACCTGGAAAGGAAGCTCGGGCAAATGCAAGCTCGAGTTGTTGTGGATTAGCAGGTATTTGTCTGCGTCAAGCTCAAATTCGCCGAGCACATACTTACTGTGAAGCCGTACGGCCATAAAGACTTAGCGTCCGTCAGGATAATTTCAGGATCGTTTCGCATTTCGTTCAGGCCGGCCTGCGGGTAAAGGAATAGAAACAACGAAACGACCGCGAGGTTCGCGCATTCTAGCAAAACACGAGTCGAGATGGGAAGAAGGATTCAGATAGTGGCTTTCGAGAGAACACGAGTGGTAAAGCGTTCCACCAGCGTCGCTAGTTGTCCTGTCTGTCTTTCGTCTGCTGGACTGGTTACTTCCGCTGAGGCCGCAACGCTTCTCAAGGTCGGAGAACCAAGTATTCGACGCTGGCTTTCAAAGGGACGCGTCCACGGTTTTAAGACTCCGGGTGGACAGTATCGAATCTGTCGCAAATCGCTGTTTCAACAAGGCGCAAATTTCGACGTCGTAAATCAAACCCGTTAAACAAAGGAGAACCTATGAATAGGCGTCTACTTTCACTCTCTTGCGTCGCATTGTTCATGATGTGCGTCGTCGCACCGCTTGATATCCACGTTGCGGCCGACCGTGCGCTCCACCAGACATCACCTGTCAACGCAACGCCCGACGGATTCGTGCTAGGACCTGAAGTTCCAGGCGCAAATGCAACGCTCGTAAGGAACAGAAACGGAATCACCGTGAACGTGCATACAACCGTGGCTGACGCTGGTGTTTATAGCATGTGGTGGGTAATTTTTAATCATCCTGAAACCCAGTGTACGAGTCCGGACGACGCATACCAGTGTGAGTTTGACCTTCCTGATATCGTGGTCAACGCTGCGGGTAAAATCTCGTCAGGTGGAAATCTGGACATAAGCGCGTGGCTCGGTGTCGGCGGGCCATACTCAGGCGAAGTTATTTGTCCGGGATTTGCCGGTCCATGTTCGGGAGATGGTCTTACAAATCCCCAGGGAGCCCTGGTCCTGCTTGTCATACGCTACCACGGCCCGGCAACACCGGGAATAATACCGGAGCAGCTTACAACCTATTTCGGCGGACCGAATGACTGCGCCGTGTGCGTCGACGAGCAATTGGCTTTGTTTGTTCCTTGATCAATTCCAAGATCGGTATTCCTTACGCAATTGCGGTGATACGCCAGGATTTCACCGCAATTGTATCTTTATTTGAAGTCACAGGTTGTGATACAAACGGTCGACGACAAATCGTCGAGTTACTGTGTTCGCCCCGCTTTCTTTTTACCTGAAAGTTTTGAGGAGAACTGTATATGAAAAACCAGGAATCACAAGAAAACCAAGAACCCCAATCACCCAGGAATAAGACCGCTCTAAGTCGAAGGAATTTTGTAAAATCGGCTGCAACTATCGCGGCCGTGGCTTCGGCGGTTTCGCTTGAGCCATTTCTTGGCGATGCAAATACAGTCGCGGAGGCGGAGGCGAGTGGAAACAACATTTCTAAGAACCGGATGAACGATTGCTTCAATTATCGGAAGAAGACGGCCATCGCCGAGAGGATCAACGTTGGACCTCAGCCAGACAATGGCGATGCGGCCAGGTTCACAGATTTCAGCGGAAGTTACAGCAAGGCACTGTCGCACGACAGCCTCGGTGTACCGAACGCAGCCGCTTTGCTCAGTCTGAAAAATGCGTTCGCAACCGGTAATGCGACGGATTTCGCACACATTCTTGTTGGGAGTCCCGGTGGCGGTGGTAACTCGAAATTAAATGGCCCCCAGGGAGCCCTGGCATTTGACTTGGAAGGTCTTGACTCACATTGCACTGTCATCCCACCAGCGCCAAGCGTTACGAGCGCTCAAACCGCCGCCGAACAGGTTGAGCATTACTGGGGGGCTCTCTTGGCCGACGTGCCCTTCACAGAATACGCGACTAATCCGCTCGCGGCGCAGGCGGTTGCTGACCTTAATAATCTTTCATTCCTCGACAGCTCCGCCAACAATCAATTCCCTTATCCGGTGACGCCGCAGAATCTTTTCCGAGGGCAGTTTGTTCCGGGCGACGGTAACGTCCGAGGGCCTTACATTTCACAGTTCATGATTCAACCGACGTTCTACGGTGCCCAGCTTCTCGATCAGAAGTATCAAACGTTCCTTCCCCTGAGCGCAGGTGGGAGCAACTATATGACGTCAGTGAGCGAGTATCAGCTCGTTCAAAATGGTGGGGACGCAGGAAGATCGTTAGCATTTGATCCGACCTTCCGATACTTACGCAATGGTCGTGACCTTGCCGCGTATACGCACGTGGACGTGCTTTATCAAGGTTACTTTGTAGCATTTCTCGTCCTGGCAGGACTGGGCGCAGCCCCTAATCCCGGCAATCCGTACATCGGATCCATGACGCAGAAGGGTTTTGGAACTCTCGGTGGACCCGACGCCGCGGCAACGATCGCTGAGTTGGCCACTCGCGCACTCAAAGCCGCCTGGTTTCACAAATGGATCAAAGACCTGCGAATGCGACCAGAGGAATATGGCGCACTAGTGCACGCTCGGAAGACCAATGTCAGTCCAATGCCTCAGGCGGCCGCTGCACTACATCCCGATGTCCTGAACTCGGCCGCATTGCCACTAATCCAGTCGAACTATGGCAGCTATCTGCTACCACAGCCGTTTCCTGAGGGTTCACCGACGCATCCTTGCTATCCAACAGGGCATGGCACTGTTGGCGGCGCCTGCATCACTATCCTGAAGTTCTTCTTTAATGGCAGCCAGAAGATCCGGCCCCTATTGGTCGCGGCTGGCCGAGATGTCTATGAACCAAGCACTGATGGACTGTCGTTGAACATTTACAACGGCACGGATAAGGACGGTTTGGATATCAACGGCGAGCTGAATAAGCTAGCTTACAATGTATCGTTCGGTCACGGCATTCACGCTGGCATACACTTCCGCAGCTCGACGTACTGGTCAATACTTCTGGGAGAACAGGTCGCGCTCAGCGTCTTGCAGGATCGCGCGAAGTCGTACAACGAACCGTTTACGATTACCATCACGAAGTTCGACGGCACGACCGCCACGATCACGAACCAATAATCGGGTCGTTAGAAGGTCCGTGAAATAAAGCGCAAGAACGCCCATTGGGTTAGAGCGATGGTTCGTTCTTGCGCTTTAAACAATTCTTTCAGTAGGGTATGTCGTCATCGCCCGGCTTGACGCGATCTGCGTCCTTCGCTGGATGGTCTCTTGCCCATCGGCGTTCAAACTCTTCGGTGTATTCTTGCCAGCGACGCTGCTCTGTCTCCCACTCCTCACGAGTTAGATAAGTGGAGAACTCAAACAAAGAGTCTATGTGGGAGCCATCAAAATGCCAGAATCCCTGTGCGAATTGTTCTCCAGCTCCCTCAGCCAGGATCCGACAGTAGGGACAATCATCGAAGAGCACATCCTTTGCTGAAATCAGCAACGGAATTCGGCGGCGTTCACTCTCTATAACGTTAGCCGGAATGCGTCCGTTAAGGTCTTGGCACTGACTATTCAGCCACGCTTTTCCGATCTCTTGTAACCACTCAACAATGACATCCCTCCGATTGTCTTCCAAGGAGAGAGCTTCAGAGATGTTAGTTCCTCCTTGTGATAAAGCATCTACCGTTGTTTGCTCCAGATTCTCAACATCAACAATTCGAGATCGATGTTCACCGACTCGATCCCAGCAGCGCCTTAGGAGGTGTCGTACGAAGTCGTAATAGATTATGTACTCGTGCCTGCCGAACCCTCCGCCAAGATAAGCATACGAATCGCGTGGGGGCGGGGGCGGTCCCTCATTCAGGTCCACCGTTAGATGGGAATGAACGTTTGAACAATAAATCTGCGGCGTCGTCGATGGCGTGCTGCGAATAGTTGATTCGATACGCGAGCCGATCCCTGCCCTTTACACTGCTCAGAACAATTTGAATTGGTTTCCTTCGAGTACTCGTCTATTAGTCATGGAAAGAGAAAGGGACCTCCGTTATGCAAAAGCGAAAACAGAGGTTCAGAAACCTGATCGGCAATTTGCGTAAAGCTGCTGACAATAGAGTTATGACATCCTCAGATTGTTTTGAATTGATTTCAGCCCACCTCGAGGACTGATAACGGAACGCCTCCAACCCTCTACCAGGAGAACCACACAACTCCATTCCAACAATCGGAATACTCTCAAAATAGGAGCTATGTAATCGCTCAAACAGCAATTTGTTATGCCATTGAATCAGGAGGTTTTGTATGCCTTGTCAAAATGAAACATCGAAGGGCGGTGGCGATAGTCTGGATCTTCATCTGGATAGTCGACCATTTGATCTTTCGCCCACTGGCTGGCTCTTGGGCCAAGCCGTACGCTATCTGAACACTGCGGATAAAGAAGGAGAGTTCGCTTACACTCAGGTGGTCGAAATTCTACGTCGCTGCAGCGAAGACCTGCTCGAAACGTTGACTCGAGTCTTTCGGAGTATGAAATCCGGAGACTCGGCTTTACGTTGGAATCTCCTTTACGTCCTCGGCGACGCAGGAAATGAAAAGGCCGCCGAATTCCTTGTGCGCGTTGCATTGCAACCTCTCCCGGACGCCAGAGAAGACCTGGGCTGTGAAACTGAGCGGGACATGGAGATGCTGGTGTCTACGATGGCAGTTCATGCGCTCCAAAAAGTGGCCCGACGTCATCCCGAGGTCTCTGATTACATTTTAAGAATAGTTTCTGAAAAACCTGCTCGACCAATCCTGATCGAGGCCGTAAAGGTCGCCAGTGAACTGGGAATGAAGGATAAGGTCCGAGAGCTATTGTCTAAGGAAGAACATTGGATGCTCGAAATTCGCCAGGCGCGAATTCAGGAGGTCTTCGCTGAACCTGAACGTGAAGATGGCAAAGAGCGTGGGTTCACACCTCCTAAGTCAGGATCCCTATATACCGCACCAAGGTCTGTTTGTTGTACCAGAAAGGAGAAATGAGTCATGGCTTCATGTACTTACTCAGTACCTAACCTCGATACTTCGGGTGACAATCTTTACGGTCCTAGAATGTGTTGGCAGGCATTTATCGACTGGGCCTGGGATGCCTTCGATTTTGATAAGGACGATTGGGACGAGGGCTTCGGTTATGACAATGTATGCGACAAAACGCAGCCCCTCTCTCGTGCGCTTTCAGGCATCTGGTGTTTGACTTATTCCTCGCCTCACTTCCCGAGTGAGTCCTACAGTGGGAACATTCTGGAATGGGGATGCCGATTTGCGCGAAACGCAATCGATGAGCTCGATGCTCGCTGCGGAACTTCATCGTGCAGTCCGAGCTCTTGTCCGGGCGCTATTGCTTATACACAATGGGGTCCCTTCACCGACGATTTGACCCGGCTCTATCTTCCTTTCTTTTACAACCAGGGCGTTAGCTTACGTGCCGGAACGATAATCCACGAATCGCGTCACGCTGATGGCAAAGGCCACGACAGCGGGAACAATGATTCCAGCTGGGGTTATAACGGCGCCTGGAGGTGGCAAGTGTGCTGGTTAGCATGGTTCGCTTTCGAAGGCACCCAAACTTCGACCGCCATGCGGACGCAGGCGACACAGCGCGCCAACAACATCATCAACAACAATTTCGTTACGCATCCCGGCTTCAACGTGTAAACATCCGGGACGGCCCTCATCCTTTGCACACGGAGCATGCTTTGTTCCTGGGAAGTGCCGGACCTGAGGACTAGAGACCCAAAACCAGTACTAAGCCGTAATACGAGTTACACAATCTTTTTTGAATCCCCTTATGAACCCGCAAACATCCCTTCTGGGTTGTTTGCGGTTTTCTTGTAGCTACAAAAGATCTGTGAACGTCCCTGCCCTCATTAGCTCGCTTCGTCTCCTTATCTCTAATTTCAAGCTTGCCCCCGAACCAAAAATCGATGTCCATTGGCGAGACCTCGCATCTGCGCAATCAGCAGCCTATGCGAAAGCCCAGTTGCACGGAGTTCTTGCCGCGGTTCGACATTCGGTGCACAATTCTCCCGGTTCTATTCTGTATCTAAATAACTACTACTCGGAAGGTACCTATGCGACGAATTGTCACCTCAGTTCACTTAGGCATTAGCCTAATGATTACCGCAAGCCTGATGATCAACATTGAGGCGCAGACGAAAGCACCGGTACCGCCTGCCGACTACGGACGGTGGGAAACACTTCTCACCGTCGGGAGCCGCGGCGGCTTGTCGCCGGATGGAAAGTGGCTGGCCTACGGTATCAACCGCTCAAACCGAAGTAATGAGCTGCGCATCACCAACATAAACGATGGAACAACAAAAGTCGCCGCCTTCGGCGCGCAGCCAGTGTTCTCCAACGATTCCCGGTGGGTGGCCTACAGCATCGGCTACTCTGAAGCGCAGGAAGAGAAACTCAGAAAAGACAAGAAGGCCATTCATCGGAAGCTTGGCGTGGTCAACCTGACCACCGGCGAGCAAACGACCATCGACGGTATTGAATCGTTCGCTTTCAGCCAGAACGGCGCTTATTTGGCTATGTGCCGCTATTCACCCGAAAAGAAGGAGACGCCGGATGTATCCCCAAGCAGTGAGGCCGACGAGACTCCAGGAGCAACACTGATCGTGCGTGATCTGGCCACCGGGCGCGATACAACGTTTGGAAATGTGTCCGAATTTGCCTGGCAAAACCTTGCCAATCGTGGCCGGCTGCTTGCGCTCACGATCAGCGCTGAGGACAAAACCGGCAATGGCGTTCAGCTCTTCGACCCATCGACTGGTGCGCTGCGTGTGCTCGACTCCTCCGCATCTACTTACACCGGGTTGGCCTGGCGAAAGGACAGCGCCGATCTTGCGGTCCTGAGATCGAAGACCGACGAACGCCATGACGCACCGACGCACCTCGTACTCGGATGGAAGCAGTTGACGGAGGCGTCTGAAAACAGACGGATGTATGACCCAATGGCGGACTCGAAGTTTCCATCAGGTATGCGCACCGTTTCCTTCCGCAAGCCGTCGTGGTCGGATGACGGCAACATCGTTTTCCTGGGGGTAGCAACATGGACTGAAAAGCCGGCGGAGGCAAAGAAGGGCGCGGTGGCGGTCGATGGTAACGGCAAGGGTTCCGCACCAAAAGCACCAATAATAAAGGATGGGACGAATGATGCAGTAAAGGATGAGGACGAGCCGGCGGCTGTAGACGTCTGGCACGCACGTGATATCGACGTGATGCCCAGGCAAAAGCTCAGCGCCAAAAATGATCGTCAAAGGAACTTTCTCGCTGCATGGCACATCGAGCTGGGCCAGTTTGTGCAGCTCGGTAAGGAACTCGCCGAACAGGTAACGCCAATCAAGAATCAAAAGCTGGCTTTCGCGACCAATTGGAGTGCCTATGCTATGGACCGGACAATTGGGAGACCCGCTGCCGATCTCTATCTCATCGACCTAGCGTCCGGCGAACGCACGAAGATCAAAGAACGGCTCACTGAGGATTATTACGTGCAGGCGAGCCCGGGCGGTCGCTACCTCCTTTACGTTCAGGATGATCATTATTGGACTGTAAACGTCGCTACGCGCGCTGTCGTCAATATAACCAAAAGCGCGACGACGTCATTCGTAGACCGCGAGTCGGATTTCACTGTCAAGCAAAAGCCTGCCTTCGGCGTTGCAGGATGGACGAAGAATGATGAGTCCGTGATTCTCTATGACAAATTCGATCTTTGGAAGATTGCGCCGGACGGATCAAAGGCCACGCGCCTAACCGATGGTGCAGCCGCGCAGGTGCGGCACCGTTACACGCGGTTGGATCCAGATGAACAGTGGATTGACATAGACAAGCCTGTGTATCTCAGCCTCTTCAGCATCTGGGCCAAGAAGTCGGGCTACGCGCGGCTCCGGCAGGGCGGCGAAGGCACGACGGTCGACGAACATCTTGTCTGGCTCGACAAGGGCGTCCAGCGCCTGGCAAAGGCTAAGAACGTTGACCTATACGCCTACGTGGTCGAAGCGTATGACGATTCGCCGGATATTTTTGTGTCCAACGCTGATCTAAAGGAAGCGAAGCAGGTCACTAAGACAAACCCCTTCCAAAGTAATTACGCCTGGGGTCGCGCAGAGCTCGTGGAGTACAAGAGCGATCGCGGCGAGCGATTACAGGGTGCCCTCTTCTACCCAGCGGGCTATGAGCCCGGCAAGAAGTATCCAATGATCGTCTACATATACGAACGACTCTCCGACGGCCTACATCGATATAGCTCCCCTTCAGAGCGCGACTACTACAACTCGGCGGCATTCACGCAGCATGGATACTTCTTGTTCCAGCCTGATATCTCCTTCCGGCCTCGGGAGCCGGGCGTGTCGGTCGTCGAATGCGTTACGCCGGCGGTGAAGAAAGTCGTTCAGATGGGTTTGGTTGATCCGAGAAAGGTCGGCGTAATTGGACATTCGTGGGGCGGCTTCGACACTACGTACCTTGCGACACACACGGACGTGTTTGCTGCCGCAGTCGCTGGCGCGCCGATCACCGACCTGATTAGCAACTACGGGAATCACCATTGGAGTTCGGGCATCGCGGAAACGGATCACATTGAGACTGGGCAGCAGCGTATGGAGGTGCCGCTTTGGGAGGACCTGCAAGCTTACGTCCGTAACTCAGCAGTCTTCAATGTGCAGAACATGAAGACGCCGCTGATGATTGAAGTTGGCGATAGTGACGGCACGGTCTTCTGGCATCAAGGCGTAGAGCTGTACAACATCGCCCGTCGCGCAAAAAAGGATGTGGTGCTGCTTGTCTACGCCGGCGAGGACCACGGGTTGCGGAATAAAGCGAACCAGATCGACTACCACAGGCGCATCCTGGAGTGGTTTGGTCACTACTTAAAGGATGAACCTGGATCGTCATGGATTACAAACGGCGTGACATTTCTGGACCGCGAGCAGGAACTAAAGGAGTTAAAGACGCGAAAGGGAAAGAACTGAGCACACGACTTGAGTTGTCACTCTTCTCTAATGGCCGATTACACAGGTAAGGCAAAGCACACCGACCTGCTAATCATAATTAGACTGCGGTCCCGTCTCACTTAGCTATGGTGACTGGGACTCCGGCCAGGCGGGTTCCGGCTTGCCGAGCCCAACCCACGCAATGAAATCTGTCATCGGTGGCGTTCCTCCGACCTCTCGCAATCGTGAATTGACCTGGCCCCGATGATACGTACTGTGGTTAACAACTTGCAGAAGCGTTTCAGCCAGTGTAATTGGCGCTGGCTCCTTCCCCGTCAGCTCAGTGAAGCGACTCGCCCACGGCAGTTGTATGTTTTGGCTCAGCGACGCCTCATCGAGACCTTCAAGAAACACGGTGATATCTTTGTGAGTATTTCGGGCCAATGCGAGTAAGGAGTTGAGTGCTTTATACTCTTCAGGGGGCGGCTGCAACGGCTCACCGCGCCACAAAGCAAGGAATAATCCCTGCACCGTGTGAACGTGGAACAGATAATCACGAACGCGCTCATCGGCCGAAACGGCAGCTTCCTGCAGGACGGCAGTCCATACAGTCGCATCAGCCCACCGGGTATAGATGAACAGATCTCGCGTTGTATTAAGGTCGTTCATTGCTTATCCACTCCTAGAAGTCAGCGTCTCGAGGGCCCCATTGCGAACACCAAACGCCTTGAATCTCACTTTCCTGTCTCTTCTCTTTTTTTCACAACCAGATTTCTAGCTTCATTAATGCATACGAGCTGCATTTCTCCAGGTTTCGAGCGAGTAAACGGACAAACCACAAAATCACCAAAGAGCGCAACATCCTGATTTAATCTGTTTTCAATGTCCTCTGGAATATTACGGTAACCCGCTACAGAAAAGCGTTGCTCTGAAATACCTAGTACTCTTTTTGTCCCAACCCTCCAGAGCCGTCGTGCGGGAGCTCCGTTATATATCGATAGCCTGCCGCGAACAGTAAAGCAGCGGCCAACCAGTAGCGGGTGAGCGCGACATGACTTATCTTTCGCTTCAGATGCTGGCGACTGCGCCCGCGTCTTGCCTCCGGCGATCAGGAGCATGATAGCCAGTATTGTTAAGCGCGCGAGCAATGATTCAGGCCCGGGCCGTCGATTTAAAGCAAACGAATGTTGAAGATCCTCTTCGATATATGGCACACCTCACCTTATTCACGCCACCATCGATTAAAGGACTATTCTGATTCAGTTCCCACTAGGGGCTAGAGTCTCACTATCCTCGTGCGGCGCCGGAAGCGGTGCGATCCAGGATCTCCACCGCACGGCTTACATCCGTCACGCCGAAGAAGAACGTAGCGTTGCCCGTTTTGTCTACTCCGGTGTAGCCGTACTCGATGTTTATGTTGGCATTGGCCAATTGAGACGCCGCTCGAGCCACCTCGCCAGGCCGGTTCGGGAGACTAACCTGCGCAATTTCGGCTTCGGTGCACTTCATTCCCTGAGCCTCAATGGTGGTCTTAGCCGTGGCGGGATTGTCCACGACGAGTCGGACCTGACCCTTGCCTCCCATGGTTGTGGCTTGAAAAGCGAGAATATTTACGCCGCGATCGGCAAGCGACTGGCAGATCTTTCCAAGAGTACCAGGCCGATCCTCCAGCTGAATGTTGAGTTCTTTGGTCCTTGGCATAGTAGGTCACCTCCTGCTGAATATGTTACAAGTGACCTTTTGCACGGTAGCGTGATTCCACGATCTTAGCGCGGCTATTGAGTCTTTTCAATCTCGTATCGCTCAGGATTTTTGGTAGCAAACACGATTTGTAGCACTTGACTCCAGCTCACGTGGCTTCTAACGTTAAGGCAAATTGCGGTACTTAAAATGAAAGGACGATGGCTTATAGCTCCTGCTGTTTGTCTCTTCATCGGTGCAATGAAAACATTTGCACCAGGAATTCAGAGTAGTGCGCATACCACTCATTTTGGCGACCGTTGGATGTACCCCCTCTCGACCGCAGCCATGTCGTTGCGAATTGCAGTGGTCCAGATGCAGTCGGCCGATCATGATATCGACGGCAATCTGAAACGTGCCACAGCGTTTGCAGAGAAAGCAGCTGGAGATGGAGCGCGTCTCATACTCTTCCCTGAATTGATGCCAACTGGTTCGTATCTTTATTTCGACACCTGGGACTCCGCCGAACCTAGCAGTGGCAAGACAGTCCGTTGGTTAAAATCCACGTCGGGCCGTCTTGGTGTCTGGCTGGGCACAAGTTTCCTCGAGGCCGATGAGGCAGACTTCTACGACACGTTTGTTCTGACAACACCTCAGGGTGAGGAAGCTGGTCGCGTCAGGAAGCAAGTGCCCGCCGGCCCAGAGGCGTATTTCTTCCGCGGAGATGTCGGGTCTCACATCATCAATACGGCAATCGGCAAGATTGGCGTTGGCATTTGCGCCGAGAATTACTACTGCTTCATCGCGTCACAGATGCTCCAACAATCTGCCGACCTGATCCTGATGCCGCATTCATCACCAGACATGTCCGGAGGCGGTGGTCTGCCCACACCACCAGGGACACGCCTGGCCTCATGGTACGCCAGGAAACTAGGTATACCCGTTGCGATGGTGAACAAAGTGGGGCGGTCATACAAGCCTCCACCCAACGAGATCAAAGGGCTTTTCCCGGGTCTGTCAGCGATAGTCGATTCCGATGGAAGCGTCCGGCAATCAATGGGCGACAAGGAGGGGATTGGCATCGCAGACGTCACTTTGGATCCACGCCGAAAAACCGCCACGAATACGGTCTGCACTGGTAATGGCATCTCCGAACTGACTGTCGGCGGGCCGGCAGGAGCAGCAGAGGTCCTGAATGCGGAAGCCACAGGTCGGAAATCCTATGAGAACAATTTTCTGCGCAAGGTGAAGGCGCTTGCGATTTCCGGCGGCCAACATGGAGCGAAACCGAACAACAAATGAGCATAAACTCCTCAGTGAATAGGCAATCGGACAGACGGTCCGTCTCGAATAGCTTGAACCTCACCGATATCTTTGAATCAAAGCAAGAAACTGAGGTCGCGCCTGATTTTTCGATATCCAGAAATGATTATTACAAGCGGCATTTGCTGGAGATCGTGCACGATTCAAGAGATAGCTCTAATCTCCTCCAATTTAGATCAATGATGTTGATAGCGTTCTCTGAAAAGTTATGCGAGCAGTCTACAAAGGAAACTGAACGACTGCGGGAACTCAGACTTGAATTGGTAGCGTTGCTCGATTATCAACGTAAAAAAGGCACGACAAGTGGTCCTATAGAATAAACTTAACGGATCTGCTCGAGCCTTTCTTCAGGTACGTTTTGGATAGCCGAGCGAGTACAAAGATCGTAATCTAGCGCGCCAATAGCCGGAATCTCGATCCTATACAAGCGAATTACTCGACAAGCCTGCGCTGGTAGGCGTAAAGGAGAATACTGATCTTGTCTACGTTACCTTTTCGAACATGGAGTTCCTATTATCAATACCCAGAGACTTCAGGCGCGATGCCAACGTACCTGGATTAATGGGGGCAGCGACGTCAGGTTCAAAGGGAGTTCATCAGATTATGAGATTTCACAAAACTGGTTGCGAAAAATCTCAAAATCGTGAAGTCTTCAAGTGTCCCTTCAGTTCGTGGCTTTTGATTCCATGAACTTAAGTTTTGAGGGCCTTTGTCGTAGAGTATGCACAGTGCGCCGAGCATACAGCATTGATTGAAGATTACTTTTGAAGCGAAAGGAGCCAATACATGTCGTTACGCATCAATGATGAAGCACCCAATTTCACCGCCGAAACCTCCCAAGGGACGGTCAATTTCCATGAATGGATCGGTGACGGTTGGGCTATTCTATTTTCCCACCCTAAGGATTTCACCCCCGTTTGCACCACGGAACTCGGTTACATGGCCGGGCTGCAGCCGGAGTTCGACAAACGCAATTGCAAAATTATAGGGCTCAGCGTGGACCCGGTTAGTAGCCACACCAAATGGGCAGGGGACATCGAGGAGACTCAGGGACACAAGGTGAACTATCCAATGATCGGAGACCCGGAACTCAAAGTCGCTAAGCTTTACGACATGCTACCGGCCGATGCAGGCAGCACGTCCGAAGGCCGAACCGCGGCAACGAATGCCACCGTGCGCACCGTGTTTGTTATCGGCCCTGACAAGAAGATAAAGCTGATGCTCAGTTACCCGATGAGTACCGGACGCAACTTCGATGAAGTGCTGCGGGTCCTCGATTCGATTCAGCTCACCGCTAAGCACCAGGTGGCTACACCGGTGAACTGGAAACAGGGTGACGATGTGATAATCCTGACCACGGTTTCGGACGATGACGCCAGGAAAAAGTATCCAGAAGGATGGAAGGCGCCTAAGCCGTATCTCCGGATTGTCCGTCAGCCAAAGTAATACCTGACAAAGACGGAGTCCAAAATGGCCGACCGATTAGACAGCGAAGCCTGGACAAGCGAAGACCTGCTCGAACGACCCCCAGGATGCGACAATTTCTTCGTACTTGATGTTCGCAATCGTGATGAGTTCGACAGGTTCCGACTCGAAGGCCGCGGTCTAGTGCCAGCAGTCAACGTTCCCTACTTCGAGATACACGAACCTGGGACGAAGTCGAGATGTTGGGCTCCGTCGTTACTTACGTCGAGCGGTCGCCCTCCTGAGTAGGGCGACCGAAAAATCCAAAGCCCTCTAAGTTCACGAGAAAACTTGGCAGCCAGCGTGATCCCTCCTTTTCCTGAACATGTATTAGCGTGATACGATCAGCAGCGTCCGGCTAATGTACAGGTCGAGCGCCCACGATAAAGCGATCCTTTCAAAAAATCCGGCAACCTCAATTCCCGTTTATCTTACTTTGGCACCATCTTTGAGTAATTGGTTATTGGGACACTCCTTAAGTGCGCTGCTTGTCTTTACGGTTATTGTCTTCTGGATAGGAGACAGACAATTCTTGTTCACTCGAACTTTCCATATCAAGGCTCCCTTCGAGAATGTCGCGGGACTTGACGAAGGAGCGCCAGTGCGCGTTGGAGGTGTACGGGTGGGTACGGTGCAGCACATAGTTCTCCCGGCACAACCGGATGACAAGATAACAGTGGAAATGGAACTTCAGCACTCAACGCGAGAAGTTATCAAAAAAGACTCGGTAGCATCGATCGAGACCGAAGGCCTGGTCGGTGCAAGGTATGCTTCGATTTCCTTCGGTTCGCCGGAAGCCGAAACGGTACAGGAGGGAGATTTCATCCAGACCCGGGAGCCGTTCGATTACAGCGGGTTGGCAAGGAACATGGACGAGTTGATTACAACGACAAAAGAGGCCGTTGACTCGTCAAAGATCGCAATAGATAACATTAATGACGCGAGTGGTGATCTGAAGTCAATCACTGGGAAGATCAACAGTGGCAAAGGGACAATGGGCGCGCTGGTTAACGATCAGTCAATATATCGGAATTTAAACTCTACGGTGGCGGAAGCAAAGGCTGGCGCGACCTCGTTCCAGGAAAATATGGAAGCGCTGAAACATAACTTCTTCCTGAGAGGGTTTTTCAAGAACCGAGGTTACTACGACTCGTCACAACTGACTGCGCATGCCATTGACAGGCTTGCGGGCCGCGCTCCAGCCAGGCAGTTTACGTTTGACGGAAAAGAACTCTTCAACAAACCGAACTCCGCGAAACTGAGTAACGAAGAACGATTGAACCAGGTAGGGACTTTCCTTGAGAGCAACCCTTACGGGCTTGCGGTGGTGGTTGCCGAAACCGGTTCAACAGGAGGAGAGGCGCAAAACAAACTGAAAATTGCACAAGCGCGGGCGATGGTTGTTCGCCATTATCTTGCACAGAAGTTCAAAATTGATGATTCACGAATAAAGACTCTGGGTATTGGCGAGAGTAAGCAAACGTCAAATGACGGTGGTATAAAGGTCGCCATTTATCCGGGCGCGCGGAGTGAACGGATGGTCGCAAAAACCAAACGCTGAGTATTCCAGTTCAGATTTCAGAGACCGGTGTTCAGAGTCATCGGTCTCTGGTTCTTGGTTTCTGGTTTCTGGGTATTTTTTTGTGCGTAATCCAGTCTTTTGTTAAGCATTTTTGTCAGCTCAACAACTATTATCGGGGCGATGAATGATGCGCCGACGATGAGCCAGTCAAATGTTGTAAGTCGTGTTACATTGAGCACGCGCGAAAGCGGAGCCAGATAGACCGCGAGCAACTGCAGGCACATTACGATTGCGATCGCACCCCAGATGAACGGATTGCGAAATAGCCCTTCTAATGCCGACTGGACCCTCGATCGACAATTGAACATATGTCCGAGCTGCACCACGACCAGTGACATCAAAACGATGGTGCGTGAATGGGCTCCTTCGCCATAAGTCTGAACCGCCCATAGGTAAGCAACTAAGATGATTACCGCAAGCATTGCGCCCTGCCACGCTATCAACAAGAAAAATGGTCGAGACAAGAGCTTAGTATTTGGTAGACGCGGAGGGCGCTTCATAACATCCGCTGCGCTTGGTTCCAAAGCGAGCGCAAGAGCGGGAAAAGTATCGGTGACTAAATTGATCCATAGGATCTGTAGCGGTAGTAACGGCAGGGGCAGCCCGATAACTATCGCAATAAAGATAGCCAGTACGGCACCAAGGTTCTTCGAAAACATGAGGTGAATAAACTTAATGATGTTCGTGTAAATTGTTCGCCCACCTTCCACCGCTTTTATGATCGTCGAAAAATTGTCGTCCGCCAGAACCAGAGCCGCAGCCTCTTTTGCCACTTCCGTCCCTCGAAGACCCATTGCCACGCCAATATGAGCTCGCTTTAGCGCAGGTGCGTCGTTGACTCCGTCTCCAGTTACGGCCACCACTTCGCCCGCTTGCCTTAACGCTTCCACAATGCGCAGCTTGTCTTCGGGAGAGACGCGAGCAAAGACATCCGTCGTCCGCGCGAGCTCAGCAATCCGCTCCTGACCAACTTTCTCGAGATCCCGCGCATGCAAAGCCTTTGGTTCAGAATCGCTCAAATGCAGCTCGCGAGCGATGGCGCGAGCGGTATTTAGCTGATCACCAGTAAGCATTACAATGCGAATCCCGGCTCGGCGCGCTTCCTGAATTGCTCCAGTCACTTCGGGTCTCGGCGGATCGATCATCCCAACAAAACCCAGGAATGTGTATCCGCTTTCCATTTCACGATCCGACCGATACGTGGATACATCGTCAGCTTCTATCCTGATTTCGATATCGTCCAATCTCTTCTCGGCGAGTCCCAACACACGCAATGCTCGGCCCGCCATTTCATTATTCACCTCCATAAAACTGGCACGCAGTTCATCATCGAGCTGATCCAATTCGCCACCTCTTGTTATGTAGCTGGTCGATTCTTTGAGAACAACGGCAGGTGCGCCTTTGATCATTGCCAGATAGGTACCATCTTTGATGCGGTGCGCGGTTATCATCCTTTTAATGGCCGGGTCAAAAGGGATCTCAATTATCTTTGGGTAGTCGGCCCGCAATCCTGAGATGTCCAAACCTAATCCATCCGCAGCCACAAGCAGTGCGGTCTCTGTTGGATCTCCTACGGCCCGACTTACTTCAGATGCCATTGAGTTGTAAGACGCTTCACTACACAGAACTCCAACGCGAGCGGCATGCGCAAGCAGATCATCGTCACAAACTGAGCGTGGGTTCCCGTTGATTTGTATATGTCCCCCGTCTGAGAGGTAATATTCGCGAACGGTCATGCGATTCTCAGTGAGGGTGCCCGTTTTGTCAGAGCAGATGATCGTAGCGCTGCCCAGAGTTTCGACCGATGCGAGCCTTCGGACAATTGCACGTTGCCGCGCCATACGCAGAACGCCGAGCGCAAGAATCAATGTCGTCACTGCGGGCAAAGCTTCCGGTACGGCCGCAACTGCAAGACTGATTCCCACCTCAACCATTAGCCACAGATTGTCTCCTCGCAACCACCCCGCCAACATCACCACTCCGCCGATCGCCAGTACAAGATAAACAAGCCGGCGGCCCAGCTCGTCGAGCTTGCGCTTGAGCGGCGTCGATGGTTCGGGCGAATCCGCAACTAGTTTTCCGATGCGACCAAGCTCAGTGCAAGCGCCCGTAGCGGTGATAATTGCCACGGCGCGTCCAGCAACGATAGAAGTCCCGAGATACAGCATCGAGGACCGTTCGGCGAGCAGAGCGTCGAGGGCAACCGGGTTTTGCGATTTGTCAACCGTAGTGCTCTCGCCGGTCAAAGCCGATTCTTCAACGCGAACGCTCGCACTCTCTATGATCCGAGCATCGGCGGGAACCCGATCTCCCGAATTGAGAATAATGATGTCCCCCGGTACTAATTCGTCAGCGTCCACGGTTGATTCATGGCGGTCACGCAGGATTCTTGTGGTCGTCCGTGCCTGGCGGCGCAATGCGTCAAGCGCACGACCAGCCTGCCATTCGGTCGCAAAACCAATTAACGCGTTTAGGATAAGAACGACAAAGATGGCCATCGCGTCCACGACGTCGCTCGTTAATAGAGCTACGATTGCCGCGCAGGCCAGCAGAGCAATTACGATATTGGAGAATTGTTCGAGCAGCATCCGCCAGGCGGGACGCGGCCGAATACTCTGAAGAGTGTTTGCTCCATATTTTGAATGACGCGAGGCGATCTCGGCAGAATCCAGCCCACGCTTAGGATCAACCACGAATGCTTCGGCCACCGCCATAGCAGTCGACGCATGGGGATGTCTGGCTGGATCAACTTCGCGATCGGCAGTTACTATGGGAAGCATACTGTGATGAGCAACACTCACAGGAACCTCATTGGTCTCACTTGTCAGAGTGTTCGAGTCTTACAACAAGAGTCGGGCAGGGTGATCTTCGAAGGACCCATTCGGCTACTGAACCAAACGCTGCACTGGCTAACATGCTCATCGCAATGATTCCACGCATACCTATCGCTATCAGATCGGCATTAATTTATTTTGCGAAACGGACTATCGCAGTTTTGGGATAATATTCAAAATTTGCCAAGCAAAATCAGCGTTCCGATCGCGATAAATGCAATGGCGGCCCCGCGCTTGATCCATTCAAGGGGTAGATAGTTGCTAAGAAGGCTTCCCACGAGAACGCCTATGGCCGATACGCAGGCGAGGGCAAGCGAAGCGCTGACCAGTACAATCCAGGGTCGCTTGGTCTCCGCCGACATCGTCATCGCAGCCAATTGAGTTTTGTCTCCCATCTCGGCGAGGAAGATCACGCCAAATGTAGTAATAAAAATACGCCAATCCATCGACTTTCCTCTCAGAGTGTTAGTTTCGGTAGTACGACTTCGCCTGAGCACTTCGCTCCTCGACTTTCGCGCTAAGTTTGTAACGGCGCGACCGTTCATCGACATAAGAGTTATATCAGCTCATCGATATGTGTACGACACGTTCTTCTTCTGATGCCATTCCACGGTGTCGATATTAAGGGGATCAGAAGAGAAGATTTCCTCGCTTAATTGATCAGTGCTTACGTGCGGACCTACAGCTACGTGATATACAACTCGCCCCAGTTGGTCTTCCTGGTCCTCGCGGTTAAGCTCGCGAATCTCCGCACTCAGGTTGCGCCTTGTAAAAATCCTTCTCAGCGCTTCATCTGTATCGGCAACGCTGTGAGTTCTGATTTTCAACTGCATCGAACGTATGACTTGCTGTGATTCGAAATATTCAAGTATCCACAAAGTCGATAAAACGAATATTCCGAGAATGACGGCCAGCTCCCACCTTCCGACACCAGTGGCCAGTCCTATAGCCAGGTTGATAAGCAACACAGTGATTTCCTTTGGATCGCGGATGTTCGTGCGGAATCTTACAAGCGATGCAGCTGCAAAGATACCAAAGGCGCGCGCGGCGTTATCCGCGACTATCATCATCAACGCGGCCGCTACCACCGCGAGTAGTATTTCGGTTTCGGCGACGTACGGATTGCGTCGGAGCACGTTAATGTTTTTACGCGGCCGAAACGCGAGCATCGCCGCCAGAACGGCCGCTAATAGCAACCTCAATGACACCCGTGTTCCGTACATCAACCAACTCTCAGGTTGATTCTCAGCAGCGGATAATCTCTCCAAACCAAAAATCTGGGCAAGGAAGGATGGTTCATCCCGACCTGGCGCCGTTGGTTCTTGCGGGATGGTCTCAGTACTTTGTGTTGGGGCGGACACCGTTAGTACTCGAGGCGACTCAGTTGATTGCCCGCGCCAGAGATAGGCAGTAACTGATATGGCGGCAATACCGGCTAGAAAAAATCCTACAATCAACACTCTGGTTCTGCCGTATCGCACTCCACTGTGGGTTTCAGCAATTTCTGATTTCAATCCTAAGTCAGCCGTCAAACAGTCGGTATCAGTGTGGGGCCCTTTAGCGGGCTGTCCTACGGTACTCATGTTATGCTCCGGACAAGATTTGCCTTTCTGATGATCAGGCAACCTCTATACCTACGGCTTGCTTCGCAATCACCTTTAAAATTTAGAAAAGCAATCTAATGAATACCAGGACGTGAGCGATTTCCCGCAACTGAATCGGAACTTTACCCAGTTTCCATGATCCCGACCCCTTGACCTCGAGGGTAGATTGACTGAGTGATGGCGGTCACAGATTACGAGCGGTGTTGTTCAGTAGGATGGCTGGGGAGGATAGAGATGCAAGCCGGGAACTTGCGGAAATCTGAAAGGATACTGACGGCTTCGCAGGAAGTGATCCGGGCGGCACGGGCATCTATTGATTCGTCGCAGGCCACAATTGCGAAAAGCAGATTGATCATCCGCAAACGCGCCCGTCTGCAAACAGCGGGTTCGCACTGCAGCAGCTGCGCTCAACTGAAGGAATCTCGGGTGAGCGCCAAAAGCAACAGTCATGCTTAGGATGCTAAACTCCTGACAGGAACGAGCTCGGCATCATCACGCCGGCTATCGGTTTCAACCATCGTTTGCCCTTATCCAGTCAGTAGCCCGGTGTGCAACAACGCCCAGATCTGCGCTGGTATCCAGTTGCAGCCGCTGGCCATCGAGGTCATCGAATGCCTCAAACTCCCGTCGTTGTCGAAGATAAGTTTCCCACGTCGCATCCGAGAGGCCTTCATTCAACCTCGCGCGGCGTTCGATTCTCTCGTGTACAAGCTGGGGTGGAAGTAAACACTCGATGACTCTCCATTCAGCTCCGGATTTAAATGCCATTTCGCGAGCACTAAGGCGGTGCGCATTTCGCCGGAACGTACCTTCGAGCACGACCCCTCCTTGCTGGACCAACAAGCCACGGCCTCTCTCGATCATGGTCTGATCAGTCTGCCTGCTTGCGTCTGAGCTGTAGGGTCCAACGCCGTAACCATATCGCTCGGTGATCTCAAAGAGTTCTTTGCGAACCGCATCCGATGACACCACTGGCAGACCGAGCTCACTGCCGATAGCACGTGCAAGTGAGGTCTTGCCGCTGCCCGCCAGTCCGGTCACCGCAATCACACACGGCTTGCTAAGGGGCGATGCATACCGCGCGGCAAGATCAAAGTATCGCCGCGCTCGCACCGCTGCCACCTCACGTTCGAGCGCCGTCAAATCCGGATCATCCAAACGGAAACTCTGCACCTTGCCACGAACATACGCGCGATAGCATTTATAAAACGGCAGGATGCTTAATAGCGTGTTGTCCGTGGACCGCAATTCATATTGCTCCGAGAAATAGTAACCAAGGTCCGGTCGACCTCGGGCATCCAGGTCCATCGCAAGGAACGCGACCTCATTGGCGATGTCACCGCATCTGAATCGCTCGTTGAATTCGACGCAGTCGAAGATACAGAGGTCGTCGGTCACACAGATGCTTTCCGCTCTTATGTCGCCGTGTCCATCACAGATTCGCCCTTCATTAATCCGGCTTCGAAGGAACGCCTGGTGCTCTTCGAGCCATCGAGTCACCCAATCACGAATCGACTGATAGCCCTCAGTACCAATGCTCCTGTCGATATAAGGAGCGGTCTGCTCGAAGTTCTCTTGCCAGTTCCTGGAAATTACCTCTGGCGAACCAAACGCGTCGACTTCAACACCTCGGCGAGCAGTGCGGTGAAAGTTGATAAGGCGGTCGGTAACGCGTTCGATAATGGATTCAGTGGCCTCTCCACGCGCCACTAGCCGGTCCAACATCTGGTCAGTCGGAAGCCGCTTCATCATGACGCCGTATTCGACTACAGGTCCCTGGTCGGAAAACCGGAGTTCTCCATCGATACGACTGATTGCTTGAACACCAAGGTAGTAGCCTTGGCAAAGCCTGTTATTAAGCTCGACTTCGGCCTGGCAAGCCTCCCGCCGCTTCTGAATCGTTGTGTAATCTAAAAACCCGAGATCAATGGGCTTCTTCAGCTTCAACACCCGGCGCTTTCCCAGCAAGACCACGGATATGTGTGTACGGATGATCTCAATCGGAAGGTCTTCCCCACGCCAGTCCGGACAGTTTCGGAGCGACTCAGCCATTCGCAGCCATTGTTCGAACTCTGTTACTTTTTCAGTTCCTATCAATTCCACGGAGCCTAACCTATAAGCTGTGGCCGTAAACGAGACTCGGACCTACATTGCGCTTCGCGGTTTTCTCAGGCAATCCGAATGCCTGACGATTTGTGATAACAGTCACGGCGATGTGTGACGATGGTCATAGTCTCTGATTTTTAGCCGGTGCTAGATTGATATTGTCCGGTTGGCGATCAGCCGAGTACGCCGAGAGGTTTTGGTTGATGGGCAGGAAAAAGAAATCATCGCGTCAAGAACAAACAAAGCTTCGAGTGTTTTGTTCTTTTCTGTGGTTCTTCATCAGCGCCTGGCCATTGGCACTGGCACAAAGTGATTACATAGACAAAGCAAACGGTTTCAAGATCAGACTCACTGGGAATTGGCGAGCCGAGACGTATACCGATGCTGTTGGTCGACAAAAGACTGAATTCGTTTGCGAGAGTCGAAGCCAGGGCTTGTTGCGTATCACGCGAGAAGATCTGCGCGGCGTTTCCCTGCGGGATCTGGCGCGCAAAGAAATAGCGAATTTTGAGCTATGCAACTCCTGTGTAACGACGGGCCAGGAAGAATTCGCCGGAGAGTCACTCAGCGGAATTCGAGTCACAGTTCATTATGCTGAAGGCAACCGGAGACTAATCGCCACATTGTACTTCCTCCAGGAGAGAAACGCGGCGTGGATTTTGCGATTCAACGGACTGGCAGGCGTTCCAGGAATGTCACAGGCGGTCACCGATACTGTGGCCCGCAGCTTTTGCTCGGTATGTAACCTTCCTTAGATGCCCAATCATTTGAGGCGAAGACGCAATCGTCAGGAAGACTTATTCGGTCCCAAGGAATCACAAAAATAAGTACAGAGATCAGACCTCACGGCATAGCGTTTTTGATGTTGGACCAGCGTAACTCGAATGAGAAGCTCAAGGCGTTGCCCGGCGTCCAGTGATTCGGTCAATTGTGATTCGATAAAAGATCGGAGAAATAGGTTTCGAATTCTCAACCGCTACAGACGCAGGTTCCCACCACATGGCGCGTTTTTTTAACAAGTCAAGGGCATGATTGCGGGACGCCCGATATTCCGGCATATCAGGCAATTCTTCGTAGTCACCAAATACAACAACGCTAACCCACTGATTGGGATTCTTAATCTCGTCAAATTCAACACAGACCCGTGGATTGGCGCGCATACAGTCGATCTTGAATCCCATTGTGGCAAATCCGAATAGGAACCGGCCATCGGAAATAAGATAGACTGGGACAACATAAGGTTGGCCATCCATCTCGCAGGCCAATCTTGCCAAGCCGTTCTTTGCCAAAAACCGGTTGCATTCTTCGCGCTTCATCCTTGTGACCAGCATCACACGTCCTTTCCATCAATATAGCGACTCGATGTTTGCACCACAGGTCCAACAGGTGCGTAACGATCAGTCCGGCCTGCTGGAGTTTACTTTGGAGGCAACAAACATTCCGGTAACAAATTGCTGATCTTGAGTAGTAAGAGCGTCAGTCTGGTCTTGGCGGCAATAAACCGCGTGGGATTCCACAGCTTTACTGAGGAAAAAGTCGCAAGGCGGATCCTGGATGCCTCAGATAGAGGAGCGGATGGGGATGGTCACAGTTCGACGCAAAGATGTGATCAAGGTCACAGCTTTGAGATCGCCAGTGAACTTATTCCAGTCATGTCGTGTTGCAAAGCTTAAAAATCGCACACGTGACGATCGCAACCTACCCAGCGGACCTGGCATTGATTTTATATTCCTGGAATTCCAGCCAATCCATAGAGAGTCATGCTTGCGGTTTGTACGGATCGGGCACGACCCGCTCAAAGACTGCGACTACCTTGAACGGTCCCTTGAGGCCCATACCCTCAGTCGTGACGGTCATTGTCTGGCCATCTTCCGCCACCTTGTAGATTCCCCTCCCCAGCACCTTTCCATCGACCTCTGCACCCGCTTCTATAGTGTGCGGATCGGGCTGGCTTCCGAAAGCCACCGCGCCAGTAGGAACACCTGGAATCGGCCGGCCGTTAAGGTCGACAACCGGGCGTCGCCTTCCATCCGGAACGATAGGCGTCGGTCGCTCTGCGACCGCCTGGCCATCCTTAATACCGTACGCCACCAGGAGGTAACCGGTATCTGTGGCCTCGAACCGAAGGCAAGCCTGCTCTGGAGTGTAGTTAGGGTCCCATTGTGATTGATCGTTCCTGGCTTTCCAGGTTCCTTCAAACAAATCATTAGTCATTGTGAGCTCCTTTACTTTGGCGGTCCAAATCGAGACGTACTCAATCACTAAGTGCACAGCGAGATCCGCTAAACAGCGCACTGGGCCAAGGATTCCCTGCTCTCGCCAAACCATGGGTACTATGTCGGCTCCGAGCTGCTCGAGCCCGTCGCCGCAGACCATCCGGAATTCATGCGGGAACGCGCGGGCGACTCTGCGGTACAATCGGCTGCAGCCCATCACCCAAGTTTTCATGAACGAGCCTCCTGCCGGCGCTTAGTCTCAAGCACCCCGACAAGATCCCGGAGACGTTGGCTCTCGAGATTGAGGACGCGCGCACCGAATGGCGTCAGCTTGTAATACCGGCGTCGCGAGTCATCGAACTCAGGAGCCGGCCGCTCCCCGGATTCGACGATCAATCCATTTTCAATGAGCCGCTTCAATGACCCGTACAGAGTTGCCGGCCAGAGACGAACCTTGCCGTCGGTACGCTCGAGCACGTCTTGCATAATGCCGTAGCCGTGTTTTTCGGAATCTACCAGGGAGATAAGAATATGAAACCAATTGCTCTTTAACGGCAAAAACGATTCGGCGGTTTTACGTCGCATGGTGTCGTCTATATATCACTTGATATAGATATTAGTCAAGATCTTTTGTAACCATGTGGTAAAACCAGAGGCAGCCGGTCCGCGGTTACTGATGCATAGTGGATGAGTGTTCGACAGAGAACGAATACCACGAGTAACCGCACCAGGCTCTAGCGCAGAGACCAGCGAACAATCTGTTTCCCTGCAGAATGTAACGCAGGACGCACCGTAGACTGTCTAGTCTGCGGATCGTCTTTACGTCTGCATCGCTTGTCCCGTACGACACCAAGCACATTCTCGGCAAGCGCAGTGTACGGTACATCACAGAACACCCTGACCTTCGGACACTGTACGGTACATTACAAAATCCCGGCTTTCGCACACTGTACGGTACATTACAAAAACCTCAATGCAGGCTGGACAGTACTACAGTACTTCGCTCGTTAACTTTTCTCTAACCTCGTTAACTCTTCTCTGTTAACTCTTCTCTGTTAACTCTTCTCTTGCACATAAAGCACAAGTAAGGGTAAACTTCAGACTCACAAGAAAAGTCTTGAGTTTTTTTGGCCTCTCTAATATCCTCACCATAAAAGAGGCTTATTAGGGGAGCGTTAATCACGGAACTTGGCAGGGATCCGTAGCCTCAGAACGAACAGTGGACGGGGAAGCTAACGGCTGATCCAGAGGAGATCGGGTTGTACAGACACAGGTTGATCGAGACAGAACGCCCCCGCTGATGGTGGGAAGAGTTAACAGCCTCCATTAGTTAAGCTCCCAGAGTTTTTAAG
>DATFWY010000249.1:0-33307 GCA_035258805.1 Blastocatellia bacterium
CCTTTGCGATACACCGGCGTAGTGAAGCCCGTATTACTCGCAAAGGCGCGAAGCCGCTAAGACGCCAAGCGTTGCTTCAATATTCCAGTTTACCTTCGTACACCATTTCCTTGACCTTGAATCTCCGATCCAGTCGATAAACATCTGAAAGCGGCGCCACAAAATGAATCTCATCGCTCTCAGGAGTGATGAACGGCTTCTCGTCTACGATTCGTTGAAAGATGAACCGAGCGCCGAAACCGTCCGGACGCGGCGGCTGGTACTCCTGAATAAACATTCGCTTCCCGCCTTTTATCTCAAGGAATGTGTTGTTCTTGAACTTGGCGGTGCTGCCCTGGCTCAGAAGCGCATTCGCCTGGTTTACATTCGCACCCGTATCGTCGGACTCAGCCGACACGGCGACGACGATTATTTCTAAAAATTCTCCGGAAGCGAATTGTTTTAACTGTTCCGCGACTTCATTGCTGACTTTGCCTTTCGCTTTCAGCTCAAGTAAACGACTGAGCGCCTGTCGAATCGGCTTCGACGAGAGAAAGCGTACCCTGAAGTTCAAATGAAGCGCGGTTGGTGGCAGGTTTGTTTGCTGATTCCCCACCCCCTGTCTTCCGGTAACCGGACCTCTATATTGCTCCATTGGATTAGTGAATGTCTGAGTACGTCCCCACGGCGAATCATTGAGCAGCTTGATCGCGTCTTTTTCAGTCCACTCAGCCGGCGGCTTCTTGTCCCATTGACCTGAAGCGCTTAGGGAAGAAAGAAATACAATCAAGGGTACGCCTGCAACCAGAAAACGTCTCGAGAGTTTCATAACCTATCCTCCATTAATAGGACCTATAAGACCTATAGGACCTATAAGACTTAAGCAATCTGAAAAGCCGGTCCGTTCAAAATCGCAAAACCACCCCAGCGGATACCAACGCGTTGTGTTGTCGATCACTCAGCGCCCTGACATTCAAGGGCGGGAGCTCGGCATAAAAGTCGCGCACTTCACCCCTGATGCTCAAACGCGATATCACCTTCACGTCCAGTCCAAATCCAAAAGCAAAGACACCATTGGTCTCGCTATTGGGATTCGGGTTCGGCTGGTTATCGACTGTCGTATCACTCTCGCTCATATGCGAAAACCCAACCCCAACCGTTGCGAAAGGCGAGTACTTTCCGCCCGGAAGAAACTTGAGCTTTATTCCGGGTGTGAAGAAGATCGATGAATAACTGTCCGGTGAAAGCGCATTCGTTGTCTTTACTTTGGTGCGCGGCGTTCCCGCAAGTGGCACTTCAAAGTAGAGCGAAGCCAGTTTCGCATCGAAGAAGCGCCGAGCGTAACCAAGCTCGTAAGTAAACCCCGTACCGAAGCGGAGAAATCCGGGCTGCGGCAGATCAAATCCACGCTCGCCGATCTTTAGTCCGCCTGATGTAAATGCAAATTCATGCTTCTGAGCAGAAGCAGATTCTCCAAGAAGCAGGATTGCGGCGAGCAACAACATCACTCTCAGCCTCATTGGTGGCCCTCTTTAAAAAAATCAATGAGC
Source organism: Blastocatellia bacterium (assembly GCA_035258805.1). Lineage (GTDB taxonomy): Bacteria > Acidobacteriota > Blastocatellia > UBA7656 > UBA7656 > Onstottus_A. The sequence continues at coordinate 1,530 of DATFWY010000249.1, forward strand.
ACCTTGTTGACCTCCGCCGATTTCTCGGTAAAGAAAACGTGTCCGCTTTCCGCAAACTCCAGCAGTTTCGCGCCAGGTATCGATCGCGCGATAAAGCGCGAGTTACCTGGATCGACAAGCGTATCTTCGGTTCCGGTCATTATCAGAGTAGGATGAGTTATCTGACCCAACCGGTCCGCGGTATCGTGCTGCATCACCGCGCCGAGCTGCAATAAATACGACGTTTTGGGTTGATTGTTGTTTTCCATCACCGCCAGGGTTTCCTCAACAAACTCGGGCCGTTCTGCAACGGTCTTCTTTGAAAACAACAAGGGGATCGAATGCCTCAGCGCAGCAGCTCGAGGCATATCACGCGACTCATTGAAAATCTGAACCGCCCAATCAGGAGATCGAGTCGCGGTGCGCGGTCCCGCGTGCGTGCATGCAAGCACGAGTCTCCGGACCTTTGCCGGATGCCGAAGCACGAGTTCCTGGGCAACCATTCCACCAAGTGAGACGCCAAACACGTGAGCACTTTCGATGCCCAACGCGTCAAGCAGCGCAGCGGCGTCGTCGGCCATGTCGGCGATCGTAAAGGGCTCCTGAGGTTGCTCAGTGCGGCCAACGCAGCGGTTGTCGAATGAAATAACGCGGAAATGCGGGGACAACCCTTCGACCTGGGCCTTGAATCCGTCGCATGTGCTTCCGAGGCCACGGATCAGCAACAGCGGTTCGCCGTCACCATGAAGCTCATAGTAAGTGTTGAGTCGACCGGTTTGAATTGTAGGCAATCAGATGTAACTCCGTTTGTGAATGGAAACAGGCAGCCTGCAGCACCAGGGTTTTCAAATTTCTATTTTACCGTCAAGCATCATATCTTTGATCTTGTATCGCATCTTCAGCTTAGTCGCGCCCGCAGGTTCTGAAGAAAAAAGAACGTCGCTGGCCTCGGGTGTGACGAAGGGTTTACCATCCACTAATCGCGGGAAGATGTAGCGCGCACCGAGCCCATCTTTCCCGGGTGGCTGATACTCTTTGATGAATACCCGTTGACCGCTGGCTTGTAGATAAGTGTTGTTTTTGAGCTCATTGGTGGTGAATTTGTAGAATTCCGCTTGAGTTTGCTGAAGCAATGCGCTTGCTTTATCTGACTCGGTTAAGACCGTAACGACAATATAATCGGGGAAATCGGCGGCTGCGAAGGCTTTGAGCTGAGCTGCCATTTGTGGGCTTACATTCTCTCGGTTCTTCATCTCCATCAAATGACTGATGGCCTCTCTAATTGGTTTAGACGACAGAAACCGAATTCTAATATTAACGTTGAAGACTTCTGCCACTCTGCTTTGGCCGGAGCTTGCGCGGGCTTGTCCGGTCATCTGACTTGTGTCGGTTACCGCCTGTGTTTGGCCCCATGGCGAGTCGTTGAGTACTTTTAGGGCTTCCTTTTCAGACCATTCGGTGTACGGTTTCTTATTCCATTGGGCCGAAGCCCAAAGAGATGACGCCACTATGAGCGCAAGGGAGCTAAGAAACGTTCGCGAAACGGGCTTCATGAGGCTGCCTCCGATTTGATTATCGATTGATTAGTCGCGGTTTCTGGATTGAGTGCTGAAACCAGCGACATGATAGCTCGGGTTTGCATATCAGTACAACTTTGAATTCGCGCAATACCATAGGTCCTATAGGTCACATAGGTCCTATTCCTTGCGCAAACCTCGGATTCCTTGTAACCCCCTGCCGCACAAAACCGTCATTGTAATTCGCCAACCTATTCAATCTAGACTATGCTTGCAGTTCGCCACGGAGGCTCGGATTCCAGCTCTAACCTGGAAAACCATAAAGACGGACTCTAGACCGCTCAGAATCGTGGCGCACTGCTCAAAAGGAGAACCTATGAAAAAACTCTACGCTCTCGCCTTCCTCGTGGCGCTCTACGTGGCGCCGGCGGCAGCGGCCCGCGAGGCCAAACTCGTTCGATACCCGCATTACAATCACGGCCGCATCGTTTTTACCTACCTGGCCGATATCTGGACTGCCGATGAAGACGGCAAGAACATAAAGCGCATTACCGCCAACAAAGCCCGCGATGTATATCCCCGTTTTTCCCCTGATGGAAAATGGATCGCGTTTTCCTCGGACCGCAACGGCAATTTTGACGTGTTTATCATCCCCAGCGAAGGCGGGAATCCGAAACAGCTTACTTTCCATTCCGCAGACGATACTGTTCTCGGGTGGACCCCCGACTCCCGACAGGTACTCTTTTCATCCAATCGCGGTGATGACTTCATGGGCAAGCTCTACACCATATCGATAGACGGTGGAATGGAGAGGAACGCTGGCTCGGATATGGGAGTGAACGCTTCTTACTCGCCTGATGGCAAGAAGCTGGCGATCAATCGCAAAGGCCAGGTCTATTGGCGCAAGTATTATCGCGGCGCTATGAACACCGACGTCACAGTAATGGATATTGCAGCGAAAAAGTTCACCGATCTCACGTCGGACTTCGACGGAATAGATTCGTGGCCGATGTGGGGCACCGATGGTTTCATTTATTTCGTCAGCGATCGTGAAGGAAACGGCCTCACCAACATTTGGCGGATCTCCGAGGGCGGTGGCAAGCCAGAGCGAGTTACCTCGTTCAAGACCGGCGATGTCCGTTTCCCTGGCATGAGCGCCGACGGTAAGGTGATCCTCTTTGAGCACGATTTCGGTGTGTGGAAGCTTGACGTCGGCAGCCGAAAAGCCGCGCCAATCAAACTCGATATCGCGGCCGAGACTCAGGAAAACCTCGCCGAGGTTCGGGACTTCAATTCTCAGGCGGATGACTACGATGTAGCGCCATCGGGTCGCCGCATCGTTTTTTCAATCCACGGTGAGATTTTCACTGCGCCAACCGACGAAGGAGATCTTCGTCAAATCACCGACTCGCCGGCACGCGACAAGGAGCCGCTCTATTCGCCCGACGGCAGATTCATAGCCTTCATAAGCGACCGCAGCGGTCGAGAGGAACTTTTCCTGATTACCTCCGATGGAATCGGCGAACCGGTCAAGATTACCGATCTGGATACGCTGAAGTTCTCTTTTGCCTGGTCGCCGAATTCAAAAGAAATTGCATTCACCGGCTCCGACAGCAAGCTTCGCAAATACTCGGTCGACTCGAAGCAGACGGTTGAGCTCTCTTCGTCGAAGTACGGCAACATCGGAGCACCTGTCTGGTCGCCTGATGGAAAATGGATCGCTTTCTCGAAACCCGACTATGTGCGTACCTCCGACGTTTATTTGATTTCCTCGGGCGGAGGAGAAGAACGAAAGGTTACATTCGATTCGTTCAACGAAGGGAATCCTCAGTTCACTCACGACGGACGCAAGCTTATGTTTGTTCGGACAGACACGCTCGGCGAGCAGCGATCGTCTCAGATCTACGCGGTTGGTCTCGAACGTGAAGAACGAGATCCGGCTGACCCCGAAGATCGTCCGGACGGAGCTGACGCACTGGATCAAGGCGGCGATCAAGCGGGACGACGGCCGGGCGGCGCGCAACGCAACACTCCGCCTCGCGACGTCAACATCGACTGGGCCGGACTCAAACGCAGAACGCGCCAGATCACCCGCATGCCGTTCCCGGTTTTCGACTACGCGATTGGCGCCGATAATCGAACGATTGTATTTGTTACTACTGAACCGGCGGGCATCAGAAATATACCAGTGGTGTATTCGATCCAGGAGGATGGCCGCCGACTGACCCGCATTACAGCCGGTGAAGCTCCTGGTGGAGAAGAAGGCGGCGGAGGGCGCGGTGGTTTCGGGGGATTCGGCGGCGGCATCAACAACTTGAACATCTCGCGTGATGGCCGGACGCTCTTCTTCAGAGAGGGCAGTTCCATTTACACCGTCTCGCTCGCTCCTGCCGCAGGAACTGGTGCAGGGTTTCCCGCAGCGGCGGCCGCTTCTTCCGGAGGACGAGAAAGCGCGCGACGTCGAGTCAATTTCACCGCCCGCGTCAAGATCGACAAGTCCAGCGAGTGGGCAGAGATGTTTGACGATGCGTGGCGGACGATGAAGTATCGTTTCTATGATTCGGCGATGCACGGCAAGGATTGGGACGGCGCCCGCGCGAAGTACCAGCCGCTGGTTGAATTCGTAGGCGACCGGCAGGAGCTTCTGAACATAATCAACGAAATGATCGGAGAGCTGAATGCATCGCACACCGGCGCAGCACCGCCGCCCCGAGGCCGTGAAGGCGCTGGCGTTTCAACTGCGCATCTCGGCGTCGAGCTGCAAGCCGATGACGCCGCTGGTCGATACAAGGTAACTCACGTCTACGAAGAAGGTCCTGCCGATAAAGACTGGGTGAAAGTTAGCGCCGGCGACTACCTTATAGCGATCAACGGCAAGCCGGTCAAAGTCGGCGATAACTATTGGGAGATGCTCAATCATCGGCTCAATCGCAAAGTAGAGGTGACTTTCAACAACAAGCCTTCTGAAGACGGCGCATGGAAGAACCGCATCGAGCCGGTCAATGGACAGGCTTATTCTCAACTGCGCTACGAGCGATGGGTGAAGGATCGCCGCGCGCTTGTGGACAAACTCTCAAATGGGAGGATCGGCTATCTTCACATCCAGGCGATGAATCAGCCTTCGTTGCGCCGTTTTGAGAAAGAGCTTCGCGAGAACCACAACAAAGAAGCGGTAATCATCGACGAGCGATGGAACGGAGGCGGCAACATCGAGCAGGAGCTGCTGGCCATTCTAGTGCAGCGCGAGTACCAGATCTGGCAACCGCGCGGCACCGAAGCGACCGGGCGTCCGTTCGCCGGTTTCTTTGGACCCAAAGTCGTCGTACAGAACTGGCGTTCGGCGTCGAACTCGGAAATGTTTCCGGCTGGTTTCCGCGCTCTTGGGCTGGGGAAAGTAATCGGGACTCCAACTACCGGCGCAGTGATCGGAACGGGCAGTTACTCATTGATAGATGGGTCAACTGTGCGGACGCCGGGGGTCGGAGTTTATCTCGCCGACAAGAACCGTACGAATATGGAGAACTACGGAGTCAAGCCGGACATATTCGTCGAAAACTCACCTGAAGACAATCTTGCGGGTCGCGACAGGCAGATCGAGACTGCGGTCCAGGAGCTTTTGAAGGATCTAGGTTCGAAAGCCCAACAGGCAAGGAAGGAGTAGGCGATCGCTTCACAGGGTCTAAAACACGCAAGCGCCAGGCACAAATCGAAAACGCTTTGTGTCCTGGCGCTTCTGCTTTTTGCGAGATTGCAAGAGACTCCCGAAGGAGCAGAAATCATGGGCAAACGCCGTAGCAATAAAACAAACATAGATCGTCGCGCATTTGTTAAGCAGGTTGCCACAGCGGGACTCGCTGCTCCTCTCCTCGAGGTTCCACTGGCGGCAAGGCCGCTTGAACTCCAGCAGCAACAATCGCAGCAAACCACTCAACGCGTCACCAAAGAGATGCTCCACGCCGCCGAACAGCTCATTGGCATTGAGCTGAATGACGCCCAGGAGACAATGGCGTTGCGCGGAGTCAACCAGAATCTGGGCAGCTATGAAAACCTGCGAAAGATTGAAGTCCCTCTCGATACCGAACCGGCGACCGCCTTTCATCCCGCACTGCCTGGAAAGAAATTTGATTGGAAGCCCGTCAAGTTCAAGCTGACCAAACAAGCGATTCCTAAATACAACTCACTCGAGGACGTTGCATTTTTCTCGGCTACACAACTCGCCGAGCTTGTGCGCACGAGGCAGGTCTCCTCACTCGACCTCACAAAAATGTACCTGTCGCGATTGAAGCGCTACGGCCCGAGGCTTCTATGTGTTGTTACGCTCACCGAAGATCTCGCCTTAAAACAAGCTGCTGACGCCGATCGTGAGTTAAAAGCTGGAAAGTATCGCGGCCCTTTGCACGGCATTCCATGCGGCATCAAAGACCTGTTCGCTACCAAAGGCATCAAGACCACCTGGGGCGCCGAACCCTTTCGTGATCAGGTCATCGATTATGACTCGACTGTTGTTGAGAGGCTGCGGGAAGCCGGAGCAGTTCTGGTCGCGAAATTGTCAATGGGTGCGCTCGCGCAGGGTGGCCGCTGGTTCGCGGGGATGACTCGCAATCCGTGGCAGATCGAAGAAACTCAGCAGGGATCAAGCGGTTCCTCGGCGGGACCAGCATCAGCGACCGCAGCGGGTCTGGTTGGTTTCTCAATCGGGACCGAAACGCTCGGGTCGATAGTATCGCCTTCCACGCGATGCGGCTGCGCCGGTTTGCGACCGACTTACGGTCGCGTTAGCCGTTATGGAGCGATGGCTTTAAGCTGGACAATGGATAAGATTGGACCGATCAGCCGCGGAGTGGAAGATCTTGCTGCTGTGCTTTCAGCGATCTATGGTCCTGATCAACGCGATGTTACGGTGGGCGACGTACCGTTCAACTGGCTCCCCGAGACGCCGCTTTCAAAATTGCGAATCGGCTTTCTCAAGTCAGAATTCGAAGGCGGAACAAATGAAAATCAGAAAGCGCTATACAACACGGCGCTCGACGTCTTGAGAACCGCGGGCGCTAAGCTGGAACCAATCGAGCTTCCCAAGTTCTCTGCCGGATCACTAAACACGATTCTTTCAGCCGAAGCGGCTACGGCATTTGATGACATCACGCGTGATGGTCGAGTTAACCAGCTTTCGGGGCAGGCACCCTTTGATTGGCCAAACTCGTTTCGTACGTCGCGTTTTATTCCGGCGGTCGAATACATCCGTGCTCAGCGAGCCAGAACTCTGCTGATGCATGAGATGGACAAGCTAATGTCGAATTGGGATGTTTTTGTATCTCCGACGTCGCGGACGGCAAGTCTGCTGGCGACAAATCTCACGGGACATCCCCAGGTGTGTGTTCCTTGTGGTTTCATCGACGGCTTGCCCCGATCGATCCTGTTTACCGGCGGTTTGTACGATGAAGGCTCACCATTGCGAGTGGCTCTGGCGTACGAGCGAGCGACCACCTGGCACACAATGCATCCGAAATTGGACTTATAGGACAAATAGGACCTATAGGACCTATGTTGTCCTATGTGCCTATGTCACCAGTCTGGCATTCAGCTTAATCTCTGTGCCTGCGAGCGCTTTCGAAACCGGGCAGTTCTTCTTCGCGCCTTCAGCATGGTCCAGGAAAGTCTTCTCATCAATGCCCGGGATATTCGCGGTAGTATCCAACTCGATCTGAGTAATTGCAAAACCGCCCTCTACCTGACCGAGATGTACTTTCGCCGTGGTCTCGATTCGCTTTGGGGAAAGTCCCGCTTTTGATAGGGCGGCTGACAGAGCCATCGAAAAACAACCAGCGTGCGCCGCGCCAATCAGTTCTTCTGGATTTGTGCCTTTTCCGTCTTCAAAGCGCGAAGCAAATGAATAAGGTCCTTCGAATGCTCCGCTGCCCAGCCGAACCGTTCCCTTTCCCTCTCTGAGAGTTCCTTCCCAAACCGCGCTGCCGTTACGTGTTGCCATGTTTTGAACCTCCTGCGTTCTTCTATATCACCGATAGGACCCTAGGACCTATCACAAGACGTCCGCCAAAAGCCGAACTACGAACATACACGCGTGCATTTCTGTTTTCAACAATTGGCAGAATTCACATCTCAAATCGACTAAGCAAGTAGAACTGAAAATTAAGATCGGGAGGAGTAATAATGGAAGTCAATGTTTTGTGGTCTCAGGTCAAGGACCGTGAGGGACGGGGAGATTAAGCAGAGACAGTTCCTCCTATCAACTAGCCAAACAATTCCTTGACCGCAACGATGCGCAAGCGTCTGTAATCGGCGAACCAGCTGCCCTCTCTAAACAACAACGGACGAAGCTTGAGCTCCACCTGCGCGATAACATCTTCGCGTTTGCTATCGGGAAACGGCTCCACGACGTTATCGGCAAATGTGAACAGCCAGTTTCTTAGGCCCTTCTCACCTTCGTCGAGTTTTGTAGCTCGATCAAAGTGCTTGGCAAATGTTACTCGAAATCCCTGCGTTTCGAGCAAAGTCGCGTATTCACCTACAGAAGGATAGTAACGCGCGAATGGCTCCGAATTGATCGTTTCCCCTGCCGCTTCGACGGCCTCGGAAAGCGCGGTGCGAATCGCACGAATGTTTCCCTTGCCGCCGAACTCGCCAACAAATCTGCCACCGGGTTTGAGTGCATTCCAGATGCCGCGCGATACAGCAGTTTGATCTTTCATCCAGTGAATCGCGGCGTTTGAGAACACTGCGTCAAACTCCTCATCAAAATTAAGATCGGTTGCATCGGTGATCTCAAAGCGCAACTTGGGATAAAGCCGTCGCGCCTCCTCGATCATAGATTTCGACTTGTCTACGCCGATCACTGTAGCTCCGGACGTCGCAATCTGATTGGTCAGGTGACCGGTTCCACAACCAAGATCGAGTATTCGTTCGCCCGGCTGCGGATCGAGCAACTCGACGACTCCAGAGCCGTGCTTCCATACGAAAGCGTTTTTGCCATCATAAAGTGTGGCGTTCCAGGTTTTCTCTGAGGGGGTGTCTGCCATAGCGTTCTCCGAAAGGATTAAGAACGAAAAACCCAAGTTTGGCAAACTAATCGCTATTAAATATCGCCTACACCAGTGCGTGGATTTCCGGGGTCAATCTTATTCTGCGTAATCTGCGTAATCTGCGGATGAGTCTGTTCGGTTCAAGTTCGACCTACCTCATCCGCAGATTACGCAGATTTACGCAGGATGATTAGGTCGGACCTGAAATGTCCGTTCATTGCGTGGGTGGGATTTACGATTTTCGCACTAGCTCGGCAGTGGTTGGTATGGGGGTTCTGTAGTCTCTGAACTGGTATCCTGGCTAAAGGCATTCAGTTTATTGGTCTGCGTCTGATGAAGCTCTCGATGTGATGCGCGATTTCTTCGCCCTTCTCTTCCTGCAAGAAATGACCCGCGTTCTCGATAATAATTTCAGGCTCGTCTTTCGCCGAGGGGATCAGATTTCGAAAAAACCGATCTCCCCCTCGCGTCACTGGATCGCCGTCAGAAAACATCACCAGCGCCGGCTTTGTCCACTGCGAAAGTGCTACGCGAGCTTCGCGCATATCAGCCGCACCCGGCTGATTTGGCTCGATCGGCACCAGCCTCGGAAACATCTGCGCGCCAGCTTTGTAAGTAGCGTCGGGGAACGGTGCATCATAAGCCGCGACGATTTCATCGGTAATCGAGTCGCGATTTACAGCGCTTCGACGAACAATTGTGCCGCAAGGCAGATCGGGTGTCGCCATCGCGTAGGCTCTCCATTTCAAAAACCCTTCCGTAGCCGGCACATCTCCCGTCGGTAGTCCTGTATTCATAATTACCAATCGCGAAAAGCGTTCATGCATCTGCGTAGCCACTCGCAGGCCTAAGAGTCCACCCCAATCCTGGACAACCGCGGTGATCCCGCGAAGGTCGAGCGTCTCAATAAACGCCACAATCGTGCTGCGGTGCATCTCATAGGTGTACTCGATCGGATCGCTGTATTTATCCGAACGCCCGAAACCGATGAAATCCATCGCTAAGACTCGATGGCTTTGCGTGAGGATTGGAATCATCTTGCGGTAGAGATACGACCACGTCGGCTCGCCGTGCAAGCACAGGATCGGCTCACCAGTCCCTTCATCAACATAGTGTACGCGTGCGCCGTTTACCTCTACGTAATGCGGCTTGAATGGGAAATCATTGATATTTGCGAACCGTTCATCGGGCGTACGAAGTAATGACATCTGAAATCCTCCGGCTAATGGCTCGACGCGATTGCGGCTCTTGCTTTGCGGTTCCCGGCGTCTCTTCCAAAATGTGTTCACACCACACTCTTGATCTCAGTGGTTATAAGCCTCCAGCTACTTCGAGAACCTGACCCGACACATAGTTGGACAATGGCGACGCGAAGAACAACACTGCGCCAGCAGCTTCCTGGGGAGTTCCTGCTCTCCCCATCGGTATCAACGGCGTCGTGCGATCGAGTCGTTCGGATGGAATCCCTATTGCGATCTCCGCGTCGCCGCGATGAATCATTTCCCCCTTTTCTTTTGCCTGTGTCAGTCGGGTGTCAATTCGTCCGAAGGCCACGCAATTTACCTGGATGTTGAACTGGCCCCACTCCTTGGCGAGCATCTTAGTTAATCCGATCACTCCGGCTTTTGCGGATGAGTAATTCGCCTGCCCAGGATTACCCCGAGTACCCGAAGTCGAGCTAATGTTGATTATCTTTCGAGCCTGTGCACTCCCGCGCTCAGATTTCTCCCGTTTTGCCGTCTCGCGCAAAAAAGTAGAAGCCGCTCGGATAATCCGGAAGGGTGCCGTAAGATGGACCGCAAGAATCGCCTCCCATTGCTCGTCGGTCATCTTATGAATGACGGCATCCCAGGTGTAACCGGCATTGTTGACGAGGATGTCGATCGAGCCGAATTTTTCAATTGCGGCATTGACGATCAATTCCGGAAAGGCGCGGTCAGTCACATCGCCTGGCACGCTTAGGGCGCTTCCTCCGGAAGCGACGATTGCGGCGACTGCCTGTTCCGCAGGTGCGGGATCGATATCACTGAGGACCACGCGAGCTCCGTCTTGCGCGAATATCTCGGCAGCAGCGCGGCCAATCCCACGGCCTGCACCGGTTATTATTGCTGTTTTCCCTTCAAGTAATCCGGCCACGTTGTTCACCTCTTTCTTGTTGATAAGCCCAACTTCAGGAAGCTGTCGGTATTCTCTGCGAATATCTGCGCTCTCCGCGACTCTGCGGTGAGGTTCCTCTTTGATCCGAAACTCGACGTCAGAGACGGTAAGTGCACCGAGGATTGCGGAGTACTTCAGTGAGGTCCGCTACGAACGAAATCACTTCTTAAAAATCGCTTTCGGGATCATTGCATGTACACCCTTATTGCCGTCGACGAGCTGTGTAATTTCCAGGTCCGCAGCCACGCTCGAAAGCATGTAAGCATCGTCACGCGTCAGATGCTTTTCATGTACTAAGAAATCAATCATCTCGCGCAACGCACCCTTAGTCGCTTCGGTCAGGTCTTCGTGAATTCCCATGGTGATGAAGTGCGAAGGCGTTTCAGCGCGCGGCCATTTCAAATGCATGTCTTTGCGGACAATCAACTGAAAGGTTCCGATAAGCGAAGTCTCCAGCGCGGTGATATCTACTTCTCCGTTTCCCTGTCCGGCGTGTCCGTCGCCGGCCAGGAACAGTGCTCCGCGGGTATGAACAGGAATGAACAGCGTTGTGCCTGCGACCAGTTCCTTGTTGTCGAGATTTCCCGCGTGAATCCAGGGTGGAGCGCTACTAATTCGGCCGGAGACCTCCGGAGGGGCGACGCCCAGACTCCCGAAGAAAGGCTTTAGCGGAATCTCGATTCCCTCAGAAAATCGGCCGATCATTCGCTTTTCGTCGAGGGGTATGATCTTTATTTTTGGATATGGGAAATCTTCCGGGATGAATCCGCGCCCGGGGCTGAATGCGTTATAGGCATATGGTATTGCCAGCTTGATATTCCTGATCCGCACTTCGAGAACATCGCCGGCTTCGGCACCCTCAACAAAAACGGGTCCGGTTAGAATGTGACCTCCAGGCCCTTTGTTTGTGACCTCTTTGTAGATGTCGCGTAGGGATTGCTCGACTTGTTCGGGAGGAACTCCGGCGGCTTCGAGTCGAGCCGGGCTCGATGTGATCAGCGTTTGGATCTCTATCGTGTCACCGGATTTGATACGGATAACCGGTGGAGTGCTCGCATCGTAGTAGCCCCACGCGACGGTCTTTGGTGAGGGCTTCAGTTGCTGCTGGGCGAGAGCATCCAATCCACCGAGGCAAATTAGACAAGCAAACAGAATTTGGGTTCGCTTCATCGTTCCTTCTCCCGTTGAGTGCAGTGAATAAGAAAGGCGGCGACAGAAACCAAGGCGCGAGTCTAGCACACCAACAAAGACCGCAGAAGCTCAGCGCAGGGATTCTGTTGATGTAGCGTATTGGGTCGAATATGATTCATCGCGCGTCTTGATTCTGGAATAGAGGTAACAAATGAAAGGCATCGTCCTGGCGGGCGGACTTGGTACCAGACTTGCGCCGCTCACCCGTGTAACAAACAAGCACCTGCTGCCGGTCTTCGATCAGCCGATGGTTTATTATCCGGTCCGAACGCTGATCGACGCGGGCATTACCGACATCCTGATAGTTACCGGTGGCAACAGCGCCGGGGACTTCCTGAAGCTTCTTCGCAATGGGGCGGAGTTCGGGCTTAACCGTCTCAACTATGCTTATCAGGAGGGCGAAGGTGGGATTGCGGCAGCGCTCAGTTTAGCCGAGCATTTTGCGGACGGCGGGCCAGTATGCGTCGTTCTTGGGGACAATATTCTGCAAAAGAGCATCGGCAGCTTTGTAAGAAAGTTTCGCCATCAGGGAACCGGAGCGAAGATATTGCTGAGTGAGGTTTCGGACCCGCAACGTTTTGGGGTCCCTGTATTTCAAGATGAACGTGTGATTCGTATTGAAGAGAAGCCCAGCGATCCAAAATCAAACTATGCGGTGATTGGCGTTTATATGTACGACAACCGTGTTTTCGAGATAATCAAGACACTCAAGCCGAGCGGGAGGGGTGAGCTTGAAATAACGGATGTTAACAATGCTTACATTGAATCAGGTGATTTGAGCTGGGATGTTATCGATGGCTGGTGGACCGATGCCGGAACGTTCGATAGCCTGCTGAAGGCGTCGAATTTGATTGCGCGGCTGCGAGCGGAAAGTTAGGCGTATCGGAACTGTTCAAAATTTTAGCGAATCATACAATCCCACCAACGCGCAAGTTGGTGGGATTACCGGACGTAAATGCGCGTCCCTGGCGTCAACACCGACCCATTGAGCCAGTTCGAGCACAAATGATATCCTCCTCGTCACGATGGACAATGTGACGCGATCACCGTCCAATGATCTGGAGTCCGATCAACGATTGACTGAACGCCAGCTTGCCCGTGAGCGCGATCGCCTGAAGCTCCTTCTCGAAATCAACAACGCTGTTGTCTCTCACCTTGGCCTTACCGATCTTCTTCACAGCATATCCGAAAGCCTGAAACGCGTTGTGCCACACGATATGAGCGGAGTAGCCCTGTATGATTCGGATGCCGGCGAACTGCGGGCTCACGTGCTCGAGTACGTAAAACCGTTGCCGAACTTCGCTCCAGGCACTCCTATACCGATGGAAGGCACAACCGCAGGACTCGCCTTCACCACCGGTCAGCCTGTATTCGTCGACAAACCTGACCCCGAGAGATTTAGCGCACAGTACACTCGAGAGGCATTGGTGACGGGCGTCAGATCAGGCGGCAGCATTCCGCTCATTGCGCACGGACGGAAGCTGGGCACCCTGGGCATCGCCTCGATGCAAGAAAGCGCCTTCTCCGAGGAGGACAAAGAAGTGCTGTGCCAGATCGCAAATCAGATTGCGATCGCAGTTGAGAATTCTCTGAATTACGAAGAAGCGCGGAAGGCTGAAAAAGACCTCGCCAAAAGCCTCGATGAAATCAATTTACTGCTCGGCGTGGCCAACAGCGTTACCTCAAACCTGGATCTGCGCCAGGTATTCAAAGCGATTGCGGATTCGTTACGCAAAGTAGTTACCTGCGATGGGATGGTAATGACCATCTTTGATCGAGACGCCGGCGAGTTGCGGGTGTTTGCTCTTGATCCGACCACAACAATAATTCCCCCGTTCTCGGAGGGCGAGCGAGTTCCGATCGCGGGTACGCCTGCGGAACGCGCGATAGTTTCACAAAAGACCATTATCGTCACTCGAGAGGAACTGCAAACATCGACCTCTCCAATCGTGAGAAGGGTCGCGGCTCAAGGCATCCGGTCCACATGCATCGCCCCGCTGGTTTCGCACGGCACGGCGCTCGGCACAATAGCGCTAGTGAGCCTACAGGAAAACGCTTTCTCAGAAGCCGATGTCGAACTAATTTCTCAAATCGCCCGCCAGATTGCTATTGCTGTCGAGAACGCGCTCAACTTCGAGCGGGCTCGCGAGGCTGAGAAACAAGCTGCCCGCGAGCGCGAACGTATTGAACTGCTATTGGAGATCAATAACAGGATTGCATCTAATCTCGAGCTTCACGATCTTTTCATCTCTATCTCTGCTTGTCTTCGTAACATCCTGCATCACGATTATGCGGACCTTTCGTTCTACGATCCTGAAACGGACCGAATGCGGGTATATGCGATCGATCGAGCCAGCGATATAACGTTTGGAAAGGAAGACGTCTGGGCGTCGTTGGAAAACACGCCGCCTGGTCTTGCCATCCACAGTCGAAAAACGGTGATGCGCAATTACCCCAATTACGACGAATTCCCGTCCGAATCAATGAAACGAGCGCTCGACGACGGTATTAAGTCGGGATGTACCACGCCTCTTATTTCGCGAGACCGAGTGCTTGGCGTGCTGACAGTTGCCAGCCGGCAAGAGGCTGCCTTCACATCGGACGATGTTGAGATGCTGTCGCAAGTGGGGGTCCAGGTTGCCCTCGCGGTTGAAAATGCTCTCAACTTTGAAGCAGTTCGCTCAGCTGAAAAACAAATAGCACGCGACCGCGATCGACTCAATCTATTGCTAAACGTAAACAATGCGATTGTTTCAAATCTTGATTTGCGCAAACTCATGCACGTTATCTCTTCTTATCTCAGAGAAGCGTTGCGTCACGATCTTATTGGTCTTTCGCTTTACGAAGCCGAAACAAACCAGCTCCGGACCTACATCTACGACACCCCCAGTGATCAGCCGTTTGTCGAGGAAGGAAAGCCGGTACCCCTGGAGGGAAGCATGGCGGGTCTGGCTTTCACTTCAGGAAAGCCCGTCTTCGAGAACCAGATTAGCAAAGCTTTTCAGGCCGGGATAAACAAACAGATACGCGAGGCTGGCTTCAAGTCAGGGGGTTGTATTCCGCTGATCGCGCACGGCAAAAAGCTCGGCACCCTGGGCGTTGCGAGTTTTGAAGAAAACGTATTCTCGGAAGATGAAGTTGGATTGCTCTGCCAAATTGCAAATCAAATCGCTCTCGTACTCGAGAACGCAATCGCATTCCGTGAGATTGAAGCACTCAAGAACAAGCTCTCCGAAGAGAGACTTTATCTGGAAGAGGAGATCAACACCGCTTACGATTTTGAACAGATCATTGGTTCCAGCCCGGCTCTAAAGCGCATTCTCAAGCAGGTAGAAACCGTGGCTCCGACTGATTCGACGGTTTTGATTCAAGGCGAGACGGGAACCGGCAAGGAGATGATTGCGCGCGCGATTCACTACCTGAGTTCGAGACGCGAGCGCACCCTCGTAAAGATCAACTGCGCCGCGATCCCGATGGGCCTGATCGAGAGCGAGCTCTTTGGCCATGAAAAAGGAGCGTTCACCGGCGCAATCGCACAGCGCGTGGGCCGCTTTGAACTGGCCAACAAAGCGACGTTGTTTCTGGATGAAGTTGGAGAGATTCCACAGGAGCTTCAGCCTAAACTTCTGCGAGTCCTGCAGGAGAGAGAGTTTGAGCGCCTTGGAAGTACCCGCACGATAAGTGTGGACGTGCGGTTAATTGCCGCAACCAACCGCAACCTGGAACAGATGGTCGGAGAACGCCAGTTTAGAGATGATCTTTATTACCGTTTAAATGTGTTTCCGATCACAATACCGCCGCTCCGCGAGCGCCAGGAAGACATCCCCCTCCTGATTCGGTTCTTCGCAAGCAAATTCGCACGTCGGCTGAAGAAGCGAATCGAGACCCTTCCGGCTCCGGCAGTTGCGGCGCTCCAGCGCTATCATTGGCCAGGAAATATTCGGGAGCTGGAGAATGTAATTGAGCGCGCGGTCATCCTCTCGTCTGGAACGGAGCTTCAGATACCTCTGAATGAAATGAAGCTTCAGACAAAAACGGGTGAGCACGGCATGCCAAGGTTCGAGAGCGCTGTCCCCGAATCTGGCTCCCTCGAATCGGTTGAGCGTGAACATATTCTTCGCGTTCTACGCGAAACAGATTGGGTCGTAAGCGGACCCAACGGCGCGGCCGCCACGCTGGGTTTAAAGCGAACAACTTTGCAAGCCCGTATGAAGAAGCTCGGCATCACACGTAATACTCCCTCCGCTTAAACTCGACCAACTTTCATCTGTGTAATCTGCGTAATCTGTGGATAGATCAGTGTTGAAGCACTTGAAGCGTGGCGGTGCACAGATATCGCAGGAAACAAAACCATTATCCGCAGATTACACAGATAGAAAATAACCAAGGCACACAAACCAGAAACCGCAAACCAGAAATTACAAACCACAATTGACAACATTCCGTTTCTGCCCAAATTTTGGCACTGCCGAAATATCAACATTGGCACTGAAGTGCCAATAACTGGACTGCTCAGGTCAAACATTGTGAATACGGCAATTAGTCGATTGCCCGCTCGTGGCAAGAGGGTTGCACTAACACGGCTGTCACTCGAAAGAAAGGGAGCTGGAACGATGTCTTTCGCTCAGCAAAAAACAGAAGCCGTGAGGCAATGCCATAGTTGCGGCGCATTATTGTTTGATCGCCACAACTTCTGCCGAAGCTGCGGTGCCAGCCAGTTGGATCGTGAGGAACCAACAGACCGCAACACGGCTGCCCAGGTGAGCGCGACTCCCAGGTCGCTTGAGACGAGTCAGTTGCTTTCGGAAATTCTGGTCAGATCGCTGACGAAGAGCCTGTCCATTAGAACCGCGCCATTCCGATCCAACCGGTTCGGGACGAGCGTTGTGGCGGTTCTCTCCATCATCCCGATCTGGCTTCTGATCATATTGCTCTCGCCGCTTGATGCATACACCGCGGCCAGAGCTGCTTCGAGTGAGCTTAATTTTGAGTAGATGAAAAGAGAATGTGAAGATGTTGATGATTACTGAAGAACGAAAGGACGACTCGCTGACTTTAAGGCTCGCTGGCGCAATTGCCGGCGATTGGGCACAGGAGTTCGAACGTTGTTGGAATGACGCCGCGAACTCGTCCCGAGTCATCGTCGAACTTAAAGAAGTCACCTTTGTGGACGACAAAGGCAAAGAGGTTTTGGGCGAGATGATGCGTAAGGGATGTCAGCTGATCGCGTTCGACGTACTAACAAAAGCTATCGTGGAAGAAATCGCCAATGAAACTTCCATTGCATAAGCTCGCAGAGAAAGGCAAGCCATGAATAACTTACGATTCAAAACTTTGTTTTTTGGAATTCTTCTTACAGTTATGACTGGGATCGAAGCGTTCGCACAGCCACCAGAAAGCCGCGTGCCGGAAGCCTGCGACAGCGCCACATTCAAACCGCAATCAGCAGTCACCGATCGTGAGCTTCTAGCGAGAGTCGAACAACGCTCCGAGGCACTATGGGCGAAGCTGTTCGAGATTCAGATGCAGGAAATCGACTTGCAGGCTCGACTGGATGATCTTGATTACCGTTTAACGCCGGACGGCATTCGGCAAGCCCTCGCCTTCGTCGGTTCCGTTCGACCAATGGATGAGCTGCGCGAGTCGTTGCGAATCAGGCTCGAAGGCGAGAGGGTCAGGATAAGCGGCCTGATGGAACAGCTCGAATTGTCGCGCCAGCGCCTGGAGGACTCCATCCGCCGAACCGATGCGGAACTTGAACGGCTTCGACAGCGGCTCAGTTCGGCTGAGTAAGGCCGGCTTCAAACGGAATAGACTGAGGAACAAATCTCTACCACTTTTGCGGGTTAGCGTCTTTGCGTAAATCCTGTGCTGGTCTGTAAAACGCTCAGGTTTCACGCAAAGACGCGAAGCCCGCGAAGCGGCAAAAGAACCAGCTGCCGTTGATTCTCCACTAGCCGATCTTCCATCAACCGCGCTATTATGGCTATACCTCATTCTCGCAACACGATTGAAATCCTGACCCTACCGGAGGTCGTTATGCCAAAGACCGTTCGTGACATCATCAAGGATCGCAAAGAAGTCTACTGCATCTCGAACCAGACAACGGTAGCCGAGGCCGCCCGATACCTGAAAGACCGCCAAATCCGCGCAACCGGCGTTTGCAACCTTTCGGGTAAAATCATCGGCGTCGTATCGCAAAGTGATATATCTGACAAAGTCGTCGCTGAGAACTATCGCCCGTCAGAAGTGAGTGTCCAGTCAATCGCCAGCTCAAATCTGATAAAGGTAACCTGTGAGGCTGAGATCGATGAGGCCTTACGGATCTTGCAAGCAAACGGCGTTTATCACTTGATCGTCGAAGACAACGATGAAAAGTTCCTCGGGATGGTGTCGATGCGCGACTGCGTGGCGATGAAGGGAGAGGAAGAAAAAGAACGCGCCGAGATGTTGAAGGATTACGCGTTTCCAAGCTACTGAACGCTGAACATACGTTTAGCGTTCAGCGTTGGGCGTTACCGGGCGGGCTCTAAAATTTTTCTGTGTAATCTGGTAATCTGCGGATGAACTCAGAAGAACATCCAGAGATCACTGCAGAATAAGGATTAGGAAGATTTAAAAGTGAACCTCAACGCCGAACGCTAAACTCTAAACGTTCAACACTGAACGTTAAACTCCAGGCTATTCATGTCTTAGCGCCGTAATCGGGTCCATCCACGCCGCCTTCAACGCCGGCCACATTCCAAACACCAGGCCTACACTGACAGAACCTAAGAACGACAACACAGCCGCCCATAATGGTATCTTCATCACCAACGCCGGAATCAATGCCGATACCGACCACGATAAAAGCCAGCCAAAGAGAAGTCCCGCCAGACCTCCAACACCCGTAAGCGTCGCCGCTTCAGTCAAGAACTGCCAAACTATATCGGCGCGTCGCGCACCAACCGCTTTACGTATCCCGATCTCCCGAGTGCGCTCGGTAACCGCAACCAGCATGATGTTCATCACTCCCACTCCACCTACCATGAACGCTATCGAAGAGATAATCATCATCACGCCAAAGACCGCGCCGACTATGTCATCGAAAGTGGAGATGAATGAATCCGGCGTTCCGATCTCGAAATCGTTGTCCTTGTCGATTGGAACATTGCGGCGGCGTCGAAGAACCTCTTCCAATCCGGCGATCCCTTCGGACATCCGACCTTCCCGCATCCGCACGATGATAAAGTGGTCGTCCTTCGAAGGAAACATCTTGTGGAAGGTCCAATACGGAATGAAGATATCGTTGTCTTCCTGATTCTCGGACCCGAACGGTCCGGCCTTCTGTTTCTTGACGGTTCCGACAACGGTGAAATCCTGACCGCCAACATTGACTGTTTTGCCGATCGGATCTTCGGCGGGGAAAAGCGCTTCGACAACATTGAACGCGAGAACCGCAACATAGGCGCGATGCAGGTTCTCCGCTTCACTGAAATAACGACCTTCGGCGACGGGAACGTTCATTACAAGCTCGGCCACCGGGAAGTTCCCGATCAGCTGCGTTCGATTCATAACCTTGTCGCGATATCGCACTTCGGGCGGCGCCGGCGGCACCTCGCCAGGCAGCGGGATCGCATAAGGTATCCCGGCGTACACGTACTCCGCCGCATCCACTTCCTTCTGGATCGCCAGTGCATCTTCGAGAGAAAGCGGCTTGCGGTTCAGGATCTCAGCCGACGGCTTGCTTGTCATAATGAACGGATAACGCCAAAGATAGACGTTCCGCGTGCCGAAGCTCTCGGCATTGTCCAAAACAGACTGTCGGAAGCCGTTCAGCACCGCGGCCATCGCAACAATCACCAGCACTCCAATGAACACACCGAGAATCGTCAGCGCCGCACGAAACTTATGCGTCGCCAGCGTCTGCATCGCCAGGACTGTATTTTCTCGGACCCCGGATAAGTTCATTCCGTTCTCAATGCCTCAATCGGATCCAGCTTACCCGCACGCCTTGCAGGATAGATTCCGAAGAAGACTCCGATGACCGTGCACAACACAATAGCCACCGCCGGCGCCCAGAGCGGAAACGATGATGGCAACGGCGTGAATTGCGAGAGCGTCCAGGAGATTAACCATGCGAAGATGATTCCGCCCGCGCCGCCAACACAGCAGAGCACAACCGATTCGACAAGAAACTGGTTGACTAGGTCCTGTTGTCGTGCGCCAACTGCCTTCCGAATTCCGATTTCTTTGGTGCGCTCGACAACAGACACCAGCATAATGTTCATGATGACGATGCCGCCAACAACAAGCGAAATTCCGACAACGAATAACGATACCGAAAAGATCACGCTTGTAAGGCTATTGAACAATTCGTTGACACCCTCTGAGGTGATCAAGCCGAAATCATCTTCCTCATGGTAATCCAGGTGATGCAGCGTCCTCATGACCAGCCTGGATTGGTCCTGGGCATTTTGCATCTGGCCTTCACGACCTCTTATTGAGATGTTGACAGTCCGTCGCGAGCCGTAGATCTTCTGAAAAGTTGATAGCGGTATTCTCGCAAAATTGTCTCGCGAAAATCCGAACACCGAACCTTTTTTCTCGGCAATTCCGACCACCGCGTAGCCGTGGTCGTCGATCTGAATTGTTTTGCCAAGAGGATCGACCCCGAGAAACAGCTTTTCTGCGACATCAGCTCCGATGAACGCGACAAACCGGGAATGCTCTTCATCCCAATCCTGAAGCGCTCGTCCGCTCTCCACCCCGTAGCCCTCGATGTCCACGATGTTCGGAGTAATGCCGGACATATCTATTTCCCTTAACGACTGCCGTCCAAAGCGAATATTGACCTGTTTGTGAGTTTCGACGCCAACAAGTTCACACGAACTGCAAGCTCTTTTGATCGATTCCGCCGCATCCGAGTGAATATCAGGGTTGCGCCGGATCATCTCATACAACTTGTCCAGATTAGTCGTGATGGGATACTGCGTGATCACGAAGGTATTCGGTCCGAAATTCGACACCTTTTCTTTCCAGTAGTGGTTGAGCCCTTGAATTATCGAGATTACCGAAATAATCGAGGTGATACCGATAATGATACCGAGGAGCGTCAAGAACGACCGCAGCTTATTTGCGCGCAGCGAGTCAACGGCTACGCCAGCGTAGTCAATGAAGCCGGCGCGTCCGCCCTTCTCTTCCCACGCTTCTTGATCCGTTCTTTCTATCGTTGGAGCCGTGGTCGTCGACATAAAACCTTATTTTGTTATAACTGGCGTTGTCACACCGGTCAATGTTTCGCGCCCGTAAACCGTTGCCTTTACAACGTCAGCCAGGATGTGCAATTGTACCGAGCACCTTTAAACGGGCATTCGACACACTCAGTCTGTCGAATATTTGTCGAACATCATGACGATGGCGGGTCGCTCTGGGTTCTGCTGAACGAAAGGTTTTTGTACATGAGCGTTGTAAAAGGCTTAAAGCAGAGCTTGGAGAACTATCCTGACAAGGTTGCGGCGATTTGCGGCGACGCACGGCTGAGTTTTCGAGAACTCGACGAGCGAGTTAACCGGCTCTCGAGCGCCCTGGCCGACCTGGGTCTTACAAGAACCGACCGGATCTCAGTACTCTCGTTCAATTGTCACCGATTTCTGGAGCTTTATTACGGCATCCCGCAGCTTGGTGCTGTAGTGGTGCCGATAAACTTCCGTCTCCAGCCGCCAGAAATAAGATACATCGTTAATCATTCCGGCTCTAAAGCGATCGCAGTAGATCCGGCGCTGGTTTCGCTGATCGAACCCATTCGCGCCGAACTCCATTCAATCGAGCGTTTCATTCTCATAAGCGAAGAACAACGGGAAGGCTATCTTAACTATGAAGAGCTTCTCAATGGCGGCACCCCGGATTACGAAGGGCCAGAAATAAGAGAAGACGAGTTGCTTGGATTGTTCTACACGTCCGGCACCACCGCGGAACCGAAAGGCGTGATGCTCTCCCACAAAAACATGCTTTCGAACATCAAGCATTCGGAGGGCGTCTACAACTATTTGCCGGAGGACATTTATCTGCACGCGGCGCCGATGTTTCATCTGGCTGACGGAGCGGCCGTTTTCTCACACACTTCTCGAGGAGCAACGCAGGCGTTCATACCGCGCTTTGATCCTAAGCAGGTGCTCGAGACGATCGCACGAGAGCGCGTGTCGCTTCTCTTACTAGTGCCGACGATGCTCAACTTCGTTTTACAACAACCGAATATCGATTCCTATGACCTTTCCTCGCTGCGACACCTGACGTACGGCGCGTCACCGATTGCGCCCGATCTGTTGAAAAGAGCGATGAGCGTCTTGAACTGTGAGTTTGGGCAGGGATATGGGCTGACCGAAGCTTCTCCGTTGCTGACGGTTCTAACGCACCAGGACCATCTGGTCACCGATGATAACAGCGCGAAGCGTCTAACCTCGTGCGGGAAACCAGTCAACGGCGTTGACGTTAGGGTTATCAAAGAAGACGGAATCGACGTGCACCCTGGAGAAGTTGGAGAAATCATAGCCCGCGGTCCAAACATTATGCTCGGTTACTGGAAGCGGCCGGAAGAAACGGGAGATACGTTACGCGATGGCTGGCTTCATACCGGCGACCTGGCAACAGTTGATGACGACGGCTACATCTACCTGGTAGATCGTAAGAAGGACATGATCGTCACCGGCGGTGAGAACGTTTACTCAACCGAAGTCGAGGCCGTTCTGTACGCACATCCGGCAATCAAAGAAGCAGCAGTGATTCCTATTCCCGACTCTGACTGGGGAGAAGCGGTTCACGCATGTGTAACTGTGCGCGATGGAAAACAAGTCGAGGCCGAAGAACTGCAGGACTTCTGCCGTGAACGCCTCGCGAATTACAAAGTGCCGCGCTCGATTGAGTTCATCGAAGGAGAGTTGCCCAAGGGTGGCACTGGGAAGATATTGAAGAAACTGCTGAAAGAACGATATTGGAAAGACCGAGACAGGCGTATTAGTTAAGAGCAATTATATTTTGGTGCGTGCTCTGAGTCTCTGCGGCTTTGCGCCTTTGCGTTTAAGGAGGGCATTTCAATTCTGCCTCCTTGAAATGCCCTCCTTAAACGCAAAGGCGCAAAGCCGCAAAGCCGCAGAGACGCAGATTACGAGCACTGATAGGAGACACTGAATGAACCTGACGCTTACACCAATCAGATTCAAACAGCGCGCTGAAAACTATTTTGGCAAAAAAATCGGAATCGTGGACGGCGACGTGCGATTGACATATCGCGAGTTTGGGCAGCGAGCCAATCAACTCTCGAACGCACTCGTTCGAATGGGCATTAATCGCGGCGAACGTGTTGCCTGGCTAGGCTACAACAGTCACGAATTGCTGGAAGCTTATTATGGCGTAGTGCAAATGGGCGCGGTCCTCTTGCCGCTGAACATTCGTCTGACCCCCGCTGAGATTGCATTCATATTAAACGACTCGGAATCGGTAGCGGTTTTTTACAATCGCGACATGCAACCCATCGTCGATGGGGTTCGAAACTCGGTCGGAGTCAAACACTATGTTCCGCTCGAATCGAAGGGGGATGGCAACGACTACGAGGCTTTGATCTCCGCCGCGGCGGCCGATTTCACGCCTCCGGACATCAAAGACGATGATCTTGCCGAGCTCTTCTACACATCCGGCACCACCGCGAATCCTAAAGGTGTGATGATGACGCATCGTAACCTTTACATGCATGCGTTGCAGGTGATCGCAGGTCTCGGGGTCGACGATACGGTAGTTCAGCTTCATACCATCCCACTGTTCCACGTAAACGGCTGGGGCACTCCGCATACGCTCGCGTGCATGGGCGCACGACATATCATCGTAAAAAAATTCGATCCTACGGAAGTTCTCGAGACGATACAGAAGGAACGCGTAACGAATTTCGCGATGGTACCGACGATGGCCAACGCGATAATCAACCATCCTTCGCTTGGCGAGTACGACTTATCAAGCCTCGACTACGTTGCAATTGGCGGCGCAGCCGCGCCGGTCGATTTGATCCGTCTTGTTGAACAGAAGCTCGGTTGCCGCGCATATGGCGGATACGGTTTGACTGAGACGGTGCCCGTGCTGACCCAATCGTTCATCAAAGACCATTTGAAAGACGAGCCCGATGAAGACCGCTGGAAGCGGCAGGCGATGGCTGGTTTCCCGATGCCAGGCGTTGAAATCGATATCTTCGATCCGGATGACAATCCCGTGCCACACGACGGTGTCAGCGTCGGCGAAGTGGTGGTGCGAGCGGACAATGTAATGGCGGGCTACTGGAAGCTTCCCGAAGAAACGGAAAACGTGATGCGAAGCGGTTGGTTCCATACCGGCGATATGGCTACGGTAGACGAGCACGGCTACTTCCTTATCGTCGATCGTAAGAAAGACATTATTATCTCCGGCGGTGAGAACATCGCTTCGATCGAGGTAGAGAAAGCTGTCTATTCGCACCCTGGGGTTTTTGAATGCGCGGTGGTAGCCGTCCCAGATGATCGGTGGGGTGAAGTTCCAAAGGCCCTGGTGGTGGTCAAACCAGGTGAATCTCTGAGCGAGCAGGAAATAATTGATCATTGCCGCACGAAGCTGCCGGGATTCAAGGTGCCAAAATCGGTGGAGTTTTTCGAGGCGCTTCCCAAAGGCGGCACAGGAAAAATACTGAAGAAGGAGCTTCGCGAGAAGTATTGGGCCGGATACGAGAAGCGGGTGCACTAGATGTACCGTAGACTGTCTAGTCTGCGGTGATCGCCGAGGATATTTAAGCCGGAGAGCAGACCTGCTAATCGAATTTGTGAACTAACAAATCCTGGAACGTTCCACGCGACAAAGCATTCCACACCGCGTAGTATGTCGCGGTCATCGCCAATAATACACAAGCCGCAGACTAGACAGTCTACGGTACTAAGAAAACGGAGGAAAAATGGCTGAGATCAAAGTTATGGTGATGTACCCACGTCCAACCGATCTTGATGCATTCGAGAAAGTATATCTTGAGGAGCACGTTCCGCTCGCGTCTAAAAAGATCAAAGGGGTGATTAAATTCAACGCCTCAAAAGTCGTGGGGACCCCGGACGGCAGCACACCGCAGTTCCATAGAATCGCGGAGCTCTATTTTCCTTCAATGCAGGCGCTGCAGGATTCCGTTGCGTCGCCGGGAACGCAAGAGGCAGTTGCTCACGCGTTTAAGATTTCTAGCGGCGGCCCGCCAGTCGTAATCGTGTGTGAACAGGAAAATGTGCTCTAGGGCGAAAGGGCAGAAGGCAGTAGGCAGAAAGCTTCAGGCAGTAGGCAGAAAGCAGGAGGCAGTAGGCAGATAGCAGGCGACTTACTGTCTGCCTCCTGCTTTCTGCCTACTGCCTTCTGCTTTCTGCCGTCTAATTCCGCCGTCTCCGCCAGAATTCACTTTTCGGCCAACGCTGTTCGAACCGGTAACACTCGACCCTATTCTCGAGATATCCGTCGTAGAGACTCCCTATCTTTAGTTCGTACGATCTTAATGCGTCGAAATCTCCCGACAAGTGTGAGTCCAACGACCGGCCGGCCCTGATCCCCGAATAGGCAGCCGTCAGAACACCCTGCGATGAAAGCGGGTCGAATGAAGCTGCTGCATCTCCGGCGGCTAACCATCCAGCACCGGTCATCCGGTCGAGGCGTGAACTGTTTGAGGGAGTAATCAGAGGCGCACCCTCGACGCCCGAATACACTTCTAGACGACGCCGGATATGTAGCGTTTCAGCTAACAGCTCACCGTACCCCTCTCGACGCCGAGCGATCCGCGCCGATCGCGTTCCGATGTCCGTAAGATAAACAACAACTCGACGGCTGCCGGGAATCCGCGCGGTGTACCACCAGCCCTCTTCAACCGATTCAACTAAGGTCAGCGAATCTTCATCTCTTTGAGCAGCATCCCGATCTTCGCTAAAAAGCATCACGAATGCAGTGAGACTGTCGTAGTCCCTGCGTTTGATCTTTTCGCGTCGTGCAAACCAGCTTCGCCGACCGGTACAGTCGATCAGCCATTCAGCACTTGGCGTCGACGGACCGTCCGGACCAACAAGCGAAAGCCGCCATTTCCGTCCCTCCCGTTCGAAATGCGTTACGCGTGTCGCCTCACGAACAAGTGCGGAAGATTCCTGAGCTACATCTCGGAGCATCGCATCAAACTGCGCTCGATCAACGTGCCATCCCTGGAGGCCCGGTTGGCGAAGCACCGTTGTTTTTTGCAGCGATGTGTCGCCCCACGATGATTCATTTCCGGTTGAAATAAGATGTAGATCAGATTCGAAGCGCTCGAACACACCGAGTTCGCGAAGCAACGGTGTAATCGCAGGCGGGAGAGATTCGCCGACCTTGAATGCGCTGCGATCATTTTTCTCAATTAAGAGCACGCGACGTCCCGCTCTTGAGAGGGTAATCGCTGCCGCCGATCCTGCGGGACCCCCTCCGATGATGGCTACTTCGAAATGGTTTGAAATCATATGCGCGCTTGGCAGTAAGCCGATGATTGAGAAGCTAAGCGTGCGGCGTTGCGTAACGCAAGCCTCCACCCACGCAGGGCGGTTGGAGGCTCGCATCGACGAACTCCGGCGGGTTTCGTGCCCTTCGTTCACGCGCCCGCAGGGTGGGTCGAGCCTTGAGTTGTCTAGGGCCCACTTTAATTCCTCAACCAATTGACCACGACGTCCCCTTCGTCGCACAATCACTCGCGATCGCATCAAAATTCTTCGAAGCCCAGGAGTCTTATGCTAAATAATCCGCTTGCTCGCATGGCATCGCTCACTGTGGTACTCCTGACCGTCGCGCTACTGACCGCACCAACCAAAATGGGCTTCGGAGCTCAAGCACAAAGGCAATCGGTCACCAGCGGTCAACGCTATCCGCGACTCGTCATCCGAAATGCCATGGTAGTCGACGGAAACGGCACGCCTGCTTCCGGTCCAAAAGACATCGTCCTTGAGCGCAACGCAATTGCTGAAATCGTTTCGCTAGATCCAGTCGCTCTACGCGAAGGCCGCGCCCGCCGGCCCTCTGGCGATGTCGAAATTGATGCTACCGGAAAGTACGTTCTACCCGGCTTGATCAATGCCCATGGCCACGTGCAGGACGAAAGGGGCGGCATCCCGCAACCTGTTGATTACTGTCTCAAGCTTTGGCTCGCTTGCGGTATCACAACCGTCCGCGACGTCGGTAGCGACACGACAAAGACTCTTGCCCTGCGAGACCGCAGCGCAAAAGGCGAGATCGCTGCACCAAGGCTGTTCGTCTATCCGATGTTTGGTGCACGGAAGAATTCTGACGAAGCTCGCGCTCGAGTGCGCGAAATAAAACAGATGGGCTGCGACGGAATCAAGATTCTTGGCGTGGATCGCGACATAATGGCGGCTCTGCTCGACGAAGCTCACAAACTCGGGCTCCGCGTAGCCCATCACGCCGGAGTCGAAGAAACAAACGCGTGGGACGATATCAAGTATGGTACGACATCGATTGAACATTGGTATGGAATACCTGACGCGGCAATCGAGAGCGGACGCCAAAACTTTCCTTCGCCATACAACTATTCCAATGAAGTGGATCGCTTTCGTTATGCCGGTCATCTCTGGCGCGAGGCCAATCCCGAGAGATTGACCAAAGTTCTGACCGCGATGGTCGCCGCCAATGTCGCCTGGGATCCGACCCTCGATATTTATGAGGCAAGCCGCGATCTCCAACGCGCGCAGACCCAGCCCTGGTTCGCCGACTATCTCCATCCCACACTCGAAGACTATTTCAGGCCGAATCCTGCGAACCACGGATCGTATTTCATCGGCTGGTCGTCAACAGATGAAACCTTCTGGAAGGAGAATTACCAGATCTGGATGGCGGCGCTGCGAGAGTTCGACCGGTTGGGTGGAACAATCGGAGCGGGCGAAGACTCGGGATTCATCTACCAGATGTACGGCTTTGGTTTGATTCGCACGCTCGAGCTTCATCAGGAGGCGGGCTTCCATCCATTAAAGATCATTCAGCATGCAACCGGTAACAATGCAAAGATACTCGGCCAGGAAGACAGGCTCGGCCGGGTGCGCGCCGGTTACACGGCCGATCTGATCGTGGTTAACGGCAATCCGCTTGAGAATCTGAAGGTGCTATATCCGACCGGTGTGGAGGAGATCAAAGATGGCAAGGCTGTGCATACCGGCGGGATCGAATGGACGATCAAGGATGGGATCCCCTACCACGGGCCGACTTTGATGAAAGAGATCAAAGAGATGGTGGCAAAGGCGAGGGCGGAAAGAGCTGCCAAGGCGGCGCGCCGGTAGTAGGCTGCTGGATGTGAAGATATCATCGATCGTCAGCCGTTGGAGTTTCAATTTCAA
Organism: Blastocatellia bacterium; assembly: GCA_035258805.1. Taxonomy (GTDB): domain Bacteria; phylum Acidobacteriota; class Blastocatellia; order UBA7656; family UBA7656; genus Onstottus_A. Next base: position 29,790 of record DATFWY010000249.1, read on the forward strand.
CTAACAAAAGGAAGAGCCTCCAAAGATACCATCGGGCTTTAAGCGGATGGAGGGTCAGTTTGAACCTAACAACGGGCGCGCACGCAAAGATACCATCGGGCTTTAGCCGATGGAGTTTCAATTTTGACCTAAAGACAATGGAATCAACCTAATCAAAATTCTCGGCGACGTTAGGTCAACCTGAAACTCCATCGGCTAAAGCCCGATGGTATCTTTTAACACGCTCTTCAACCTACTTCTGTGACACAATCAATTGTTGAATCGCCGCGGGGATCTCATGGATCTCGTTTTTCGAGAATCCCGCATTCTTAAACATTCGATCAAACTCAGCAAACGTGTAAGCGTCCCCCGAAGGAGTTCCGGCCAGCATCACCAGACTAAAGCCAGCGACACCCGGAGGAGAGATACGGTCGTCATTCGGGACGAACTCCAGAGTGACTGCGCGTCCTCCGTCCGCAAGGGCCGCGTGGACCTTGCGCAATAACGTTTCGTTGGTCGGAACATCGAAGTGATGCAGGAAATTTGTAAGCAACACGACATCGTAGCCGGTTCCGAAATCGACTTCGAAAGCGCTGCCCGGAATCGTGCTATGACGGTCTGAAACGCCCGCGAGTTTTGCGTTCTCTTTGCTCAACTCCAGCACGTTGGCCCAATCAACGCCAACGATCTCAGCATGCGGATTCCGCGTGGCGAAAGCCAAGCCAAATAAGCCGTGGCTCGCGGCAATGTCCAGAACTTTTATCTTGCGATTGGCATCCGGATCAATCAATTGAGCTATGGCCCCGGCGACCGGCCGCATCATAGGAGCCATTGCTCGCGCGAAATTGACCCAAATAGGGTTCTCGACGGCAAGCGTTCCTTCTTCAGGTACTGCGGTGCCGCCTTTCCGAACTGAATCTGCCAATATTCTGAATTCATCGATAAGCGGATCAGACAAGAGGAATTCTGTGACGCTACCCATGTAAGCCGGGGAGCGGCGATCTAGAAATACAGCAGAGTCCTGGGTCAGCCCATAACCATTTTCGTCTTTGGTGAGAAAGCCGACCATTGTCACAAAGTCGCATAGAATGCGGATGCCTCGCTCCGAAGCCTTGCAGCGCGACGCGATCTGCGCGACGGTGCGATTTCCTTCACCGATCGCAGTGAATAAATCGAGTTCGACAGCGGCCTTAACGGCTTCGCTTCGCTGATACGCCATAACGGTATCAAAGAAGAGCGCTGGTGAGGGTTGCTGTGCATGAGCAGTCATTTAGTGATGTCCTTTCTGAAACAAAATATGAGCCGTGTCAGCTTATCGCTACTATTGCGGTGATTCAAATCGTTAGCGCATTACTTAGTTGGGTACATGAATCCTAATGGCTATAATCACCAGTGAACTCTTCATGGCAGGCCACGAAAGAAGGCACCGAATGAAAGTTTTTTGTCACATCGTACTAATAATCACACTCGCGCTTTGCGAGGTGCTTGGTCAGAGTCCTTCAGCCGGTCAATCGAAAGATCCACTCAAAGTTGCACCGAACGCTTATAAGATGGAGTTCGAGAATGATTGGGTCAGAGTAATGCGCGTTCACTACGGGCCACGCGTTAAGATACGAGAGCATTACCATACCGAGCGTCCGGCGGCGTATGTCTACCTTAGTGATTCTGGACCTGTCATCTTTAAACATGTCGATCTGCCTTACGGAGCGATTACGCGTCCCGCGTTAAAGGCCGGTACCTTCCGGCTTTATCATGCGGTCAAAGAAGTGCACGCTGTCGAGAATACTACCGATGTTCCAAGCGACTTCCTGCGCGTCGAGTTTAAGACTCAACCAGTCAATCAGAATTCATTAAGGGGTAAGTTCCCCAGAGAGACCGTCGCGCCCGGCGAGAACCTTCGCAAGGTTCAATTTGAAAACGAACAGATCGTTATTGAGCGACTGGTTATTGCGCCCAAGAAATCAATGGATGTTTCGACGAATGATTCGCAACCCGCTTTGGTAATTGCTCTCACGGCGTCAGCACCTCTCACAAGCCCAGAAATAAGCTCGATTGGAGGAAAACGCACAGACACATTAGGTAAGCTGGACCCCGGGAAGACGATTTGGATTGCGCAAGGTCAGCAGCGGCAATTTGAGAACTCTTCTGACGCGGCAATCGAGCTGTTGCGCTTCGGGTTCAAGACGAAGCCGTTTAACGATCCGACCGATCGGACGAGGTAGGGTTGGTATGGGGGTTAGGTGTTGGGGACGGGTTAGGTTGGAAAATTTGTTTTAATTCATTGACTGCACCAATCGACAAAGCCAATCCCCAACGCCTATCTAAGTTTTCTTCGCAACCGCCACATTGCCCGCGTCATCGTGATCCACGATGATCTGGGTAGTCGCGACAGAGAGCCGGATAACAATTGTCTCTCAGGCTTCTCGAGTTTTATGTCGCACGTCCATTGAGCCAATCTCTCTTTGACCAGCTGAAGCTTCCCTGTGTCTTCAATTGGCACCGCCTGAGTCGCGCCCGGTTGCGCAGTCGCCATCAACTCGAACATCCCGCAGTCAATCATCGCTTCTCGAAGATGGTTGTTCAGGTGGCGCACCAGTTGTTGGTGAGAGTCTATAGTGCCGCCGCAAAGCAGCTCTTCGACACTCTCTATTATTGGACACGCCTCTTCGCAGGTGTCTGCGTTGGGCACCGGCGCTGCCGTACCACCCGCCAGAGCAAACAGCAGCAGGCTGATTTCGTTGTAGGTTAGTGTTATCGCCTCGCTACTCATCTATTACATTCTATTTCGACCGAGCATCGGGGGCTAATCCTCAATTGCTGGTCGATTATTTCATCCCCGAAAATATCCGCTGGTGACCCGCGATTATCCTCTTCTCTGCTTCCCGGTTCACTTCCATCGTCTCAACTCCGTGCTCAAACGTTCCACCTAATATGATCCCATCTCGCCGCGGAAACATGTAGAGCCCATCGGCCACCATCGCGTAATTCACTTCCGGCTGCGGCAGAAGCACGGCTAATTGCCCCTTGACTGGCTCCAGCTCGCGATCGCCAAACAACTCGCGAGCACCCAACCCCGTGCAGTTAATGATCACCGGCTCGGCCAAACTCGCTAGCTGACGAGGTTCTGCGAACGTGACGCGACGCACCCGGCCCCCCGCAATATAGAAATCTCTCAACAACGCGTTCAGGTAAATTGAAGGCTCGATGAACATCATGTTATCGACATAGGCGTGCTTTGACGGGAACGGGTTTTCTGATGGCTGGAGGTTCCGCGGCGCCGGGAATAGATCTCGAAGGATCGCGCGGTCCCACGGCTCACTCCCGTCACCACCATCATCCGCGTCACTCAAGGCGTACTGCTCACGCCAGTGAACGCCGTACTCCTCTCCTATCAATAACTGATATTGTCGATGAGCATAATGAGCCGCTCGATCGAACTGTGCGGTGAAGGCCGGCGTTCTTCGCGCGTCCTGCACGACGCTGGATGGAAACCAGCTCGCTCCTGCGATGTTCGATGTCGTTTCCGGTGGCAGGTCTTT
>DATFWY010000250.1:0-4791 GCA_035258805.1 Blastocatellia bacterium
GGTGAGCTTGAACAGGTTCGGCCGGTCCGAATTTGCAGTATTAGTAATGAGGCCACTCGAGTTGATCAGCCAGTTCGGCGAGCTGGGGGTGGCAAGGTTTGGCGTCACCGCGATGCTGAGGTGGTCGAGCCGATTCCTGGAGCGCGTGTATCCGGCAAGCATTTGCCAGCGTCTCGACATCCGCTTCGTTGCCGTGATTTCGAGACCCTTGTAGGTTTGCACCTGCTTTGGATCGTTGGTAATGACGACCCGGTTAGCGGCGGATGTCCTCTGGAAGAATTGATAGGTACTGTCGTCGGCGGTGCCGACTACGCCATCCGGTCCTGGATCAACTACTGTTGTCGGCGTCGTGGCATAGGGATTGTCCGGATTCAGCGAGACCTGAGGATACTTCTCACGCCGATACGTGTACACGGCGCTCAACCTCACGTTCGATGTGACTTCGCGGTCGAAGCCCGCTGCATACTCGTCGGTGTATGGCCTGCGGAACTTCGGATCGATTGACGCGAGGATCTCACCGGTAATCGGGTTGAAAGCCGCGGACACGACGGGCGTCCCGGTCTGCTCGCCAATCTGAAACTTGTGATCGCCGTTCAGATCGTTCCAGGTATAGTTTTCACTATAGTTGGCGTTGCGGTTGACGTTGCTGACGCCGCCTCCGCCCGTGGACAAGACATAGTAGTAACGTCCATAGGACGCCTTCAACGCCGTCTTTCCGTTCCCCGTCAAGGCGTAGATCGCGCCGACTCGCGGCCCGGCCGTGTGCCAAAGGACCACGTCGCGAATTTTGTTGTAGCTCCGTGGCTGCGCGGCAAATCCGCCGATTCCCGCTACGGCGAAGCGGGACGGGGGACTGGACTGCGCCGGCAGGTAACCCTCGAGTCCTTCCCACCGCAGGCCAGCCGTCAACGTCAGCCGTTTCACGCTGTAGCTGTCCTGCGCGAAGAGAGCGGTAACATTCAACGCTGTTGCGTCCTTTTGAGGAGTCGCAAACATCGTTACGTTCAGAGGGCGGAAGCCTCCGCCGCTCCCGTCATAGGTCAACGTCACGTCGTCAACGCGATGCGTTTCGTTACGCGTAATCGCATGCGAATAATCGAAACCGAACTTGAATTCGTGCCGACCGCCAAGCGCCTGAATGTAGTACTGGGCTGTCGCGCTCGCCTGGTAGCGGTCCCGGTGACGGATGACCTCGCTCGAGTTGTTACCATAGATGATGCCGGTGGATGTATCGGTGATGGACTCCTGGTTTCCGCCGTTGAAGTACGTCGGGAAGAGAATTTTATTGAGCCCGAAGCGCGCATCGACATAGAAGTTGGGCGTGAAGATCCGGTTCCACAGCACCTGATAGACATCGAACATGTCCTCCTCATCGGACGTGGAATCCTTAACTGTCACCGCTGCTGAATTCAATAGGCGGTTCGGCTTGTTGTATCGCTGGCGCGAATAGAAGCCTGTGATCTTGTCCTTTGGACTGAGCTGCCATGTCAGGTTGCCAAGTCCCGAAGTGATGTTCGTTTGGTCCAGGACGGTCTGCGCGTTTGCGACTGGCACATTTTGATGCACCCGCCAATCGCGGAACGAGCCGAAGAAGCGAAGCTTGTCTTTAACGAGCGGGCCGCCGGCGCTAACATTGACATCCGAAACAAAATCACTTGTATTTCCGGCCGGTGTGAATCCGTACTTATAGAGACTGGGATCGACATTCCGGCTTTGCGTTCCTTGGCCTAACCACGTGAAAGTCGTCCTGCCGGACCATTTGTCGCCGCCGGTTTTCGTGACCATGTTCAGAAAAACCCCGCCCGTCGGCACGGAGATATCGTGCGCGCCGGTTGAAACTTGAATGTCTTCGAACGCATCGAAATCGTAGTAGTACCCAGCCGCGCCAATCGCAGCCGGATCGCCGACATTCACGCCGTTAAGGAACTGAGAATTCTGTCCACTCGTCGTACCTCGCGCGCTGTATGAACCTTGTAAGCCGCCCGACGTTCCGCCGACGTCCGGCCGGCTCATGACCAAGCCGGGCACCTTCGATTCGAGGAGCGCCCATATGTCGCGCCCGCCGGGAGTCGCTTGAAGCAACTGTTCACCGAGATTGACGTTGACGTTGGTGCTGGTCGTATCGACCGTCGGCGACGCCTCACTAACCGTTATGATTTCTGCCTGAGTGGCGACCTTCAATTGAAGATCAAGCGGTATCGTCTGACCGACAACGACAGTCACGTTCTCACGAACGACAGTCTGGAAACTGGGAAGCTCCAGCTTCACGGTGTATGTTCCCGGCACCAGCGAAGGAAATCGTTGTATACCGCCCTCGTTCGTGATTCCGGTCATCGAGCCCGAGATCAATACTGGGCTGGTTAGGGTAACAGACACTCCGGGCAAGATTCCGCCCTGCTGATCCGTGACTTTGATCAGAATGCTGCCCGTTTGGACTTGCGCCCCTAGACGTGCAGCAGTACTCACGAGGAGAATCGCAGACATCAGAACCCGATTCATAGTTACCACCCTCCAACGGTGTTTTGTTTTTTTAGAAGCCTATTTTCAGAACGGCCTGGACGACGCGATACGCTTCGCCGTTCGATACAATTGCAGTCGAGGTCGATGTCGCGAGGCTCTGGCAGCACGCGGTGCCGAAGTTCGGTGAAATGATACTTAGCGATCCTACGGTGGCATTATTCAATCCGCGGTAATTGGTGTGATTCAAAGCGTTGAACGCTTCCAGACGAAACGAATAGAGCCCGGATTCATTGGTTGTCTGCCTGAAGGCAACGCCCGTCGCATCGTTCGCCGCGGTCACCGAGGCGCCGGCGACTATGGCGCCACTCGGATCATAGACCGTGCCCGAGAGAGCTGTGCTCGACGTTTGCGAGTACGACGAAGCGCTTGACAAACAGACGCCGGCCGCAAGGAGAAGGACTCTCTTGAAACAAAACATAGCTCGCCACCTCGTTATTTTGAAAAGGCAACATAGCCGCGTTTAGTTGAGGCAACTGGGCCTGTGATTGTGTGCTTAATTGCGGCTTATACAACAAAGGGGGAACGGAACACAAGGCTTACAAAAAGACAAAGAACTACAAGAGGTGAGCTCATAACCGATTCTTTTTTGCTTCTTGCGTCTTATGCCTTTTCCGCCTCTTGTCTTCTCTCTCGTTGTGCACAGCCGTCAACTGGGATAGCGTCGCACGGAAATTCTTGTTCCCAGCGAACTCCGATCTAAAATGTCGATAACGAGACCAATGGTTTTTAAAGTCTGTGGCTCTGGGCGCGCCTTTTAGAGTCGATCAGTCGCCAGCGGTCTCTACAGTCAGCTTCGAGGACAGCAAATCATTTTTCAATTGCGAACGGAGGTAATGATGAACCTCAGAAAGTCCCTCATTTGGGGTGGCTATGTGCTGTTCTTCATGATTGCATTCCCTTTAGTCGGTGTGCGGCAACATCGCACATTCGCTCAAAATCCTGCGGATCGGAGCGATCTGCGGGACCGGGTCGCAATCCAAGAGAAACTTCTATATGCCTACGCTTACGCATGGGACTCGAAGGATTGCGTGGGATGGGCGAACCTCTTTACCGCGGATGCAGTCGTGAGTACCGCGATTAAGGCAACCGGCAGGGATGCACTACTACAGGCCTGCATCGAAAGACAAAAGAATGTTGTCGATGCGACCAAAACCCGTCACAACATGATCAACATTGTCTTTGATCAGCTGACCCCAACTCAGGCAAAGACGCGGACCTATCTCGTTCTCACCTGGCAGAAACCCGGGGATAGGACGCCCAGCATACAGGAAGTGGGTACCTACCGAGACGTGATCGTGAAGCAAAGCGACGGAAGATGGCTGTTCAAGGAGCGAGTGCTGGTCAGCGATAGCGATTGACCTTGGTATCAGCAGCGATTTCGGTATCGACAGTTTGATGGAATTACCGAGAGTATTTCTCATCCGAATTCGCAGCCGCACTGGTGCTGGTTATTCAGATTCTCCAGCAGCTGCTGTGAAGACGCGACCGATTTCCCCCAAGAACGCCGCAGTGTTTAGAATACTTCGTCAGTTTGGCGAGAAGACGTTAGCGTTCATCGGAAAATGGCAGCCCCGGCGAGGACCTGCGAACCCCTCCCTGCTCGAACGTAAGCGCAGGTTGTATAACGGCCGCCGGAAGAGCGCAAGCATTACAGCGTTTCGAACTTCAAATTCCCGGAACAATCCCCATTTAATTACCTATTAATGGGCAAATTGGTTGAATTTGCTTCACAAATGCGCGAATTCGATTGGCTTTAGTGCAGGCGATGCAACCCTACACAACTCGAGGGGCTAATACTCGCATGGCCCGTCCCTGATTCCTAGCGTGCTGGCATGCTAAGCGGGTGACTCAAGCACGATTGATTCTGAATAGAGTTTTGGAATTTGCCTCAGATTTCCTTTTTAGAGTGGGACAAAATGCCGAATAACGGCAGGCTCAGAATCAAACAGAACACCACAACCTGGATCAGTCGTTACACTGTATTTTTCGTCCGTGCCCCATTCGGCTGGCGTTTTGTTGCTATTATGCCGCTCTACGCACGAACAAGTGAACAAGCGCACACAACTTGCCAAGCGCACGTTGATAAAAGTGGGGGGATCCAGCCAGTACTGGTTCCAACTCCTGACGGAAATATCGAAAATGCAATCCGTCCTCGAATTCAATGATGTAAGGTCCGTAAGCGTCATTCGGCTCGATCGCCGATACGATACCCAAGTGTCCCCCATACGGCGAGCGCGTAGTCCGTCGTATGCGGACAGCGTTTCCAGTTCT
>DATFWY010000251.1:0-68824 GCA_035258805.1 Blastocatellia bacterium
GGCGATAGCCCGGCCAATCCCGCGACTTGCTCCAGTGACTAGCGCGCACGCGCCGTTCAGTTCCATGGAGTCCCCCTTCCCACGATCTTTCGCATCTGACTGCTTTTGGTACCGCCATCTCCGTGCTGCAGGTCCAGCTGCCTGCGATCAGCAATAGGTCTGATTACAACATGCCAACTCCCTAACCAGCTGCGATACTCCCTAACCAGCTGCGATACTCAGGGTTTGCTCCCCACCGGCTTCGATGAAGGCCCGCCGGGCCTTATCGTGAAGAGCCTTAGCCTGTGCCACCACAGTCTGGAACTCCTCGTTCCCACGCAACGGTTCAAACCATGGATCGATAGTTAGCGCTGGATAACAGCAGAAGCCACGCTCGGTGATCAGGCTTAAAGTATCAAGTGCCCGTCGCATTTCTCTCAGGTACGACATTTGTCGCGAGAGGTGGTAACAGTGTTCGAGGTCAACGAACTTTCTCTGGAGCCGCCTCTCGATCGATTCCAGGCTCTTAGTGCGATTGCCCTCAATGATGTCTGCAAGGATTTCAAGCCCTCCCGCATAGGAAGTTCCCTTCACAACCGGCAAGGATTTCGAGATCACTTCGCTAGCCTCCGGGATATGATTCATCAGCATCAGAGTGCAGGCTTCAATGTATCCGATATCCGCTTTCGGAGCTGACATGACTTGAGAGTAATCACATATCATGAAATAGGTGTACGCAACGCTGGAACCTGCCTGTGGGTCCAAACTAACAGCACGGCTGTGAGCTGCAATCGACGCTCGCAGCAGCCCCGCATAGCGACACGCTTGGACCAAGCCAACGTACAACTCGGCGTCCAGCCGTGAGATCTTCACCCGATGGAGCAGCCTCTGAAGGGCCAGGATTGCCCGGCCACGATCGGCTTCGAACCGAGCGTAAAGATTGTGGGCCAGCGGCAAGTCCGGATTCAGCCGAAAGGCCCGTTGAAACGCCTGGTCGGCTAGTTCCAGGTCCTGGTCAGCGTGTGAGCTCCACTTGGCTTGCCACCAGTAGCAGCGGCCCAGACGCGCCCAGGTTGGTGCGTACTGAGGGTCGAGTTCCACAGACCGCTCGTAGAGAACGCGCGCGTCCGAGATCTGCCGCACGTCCTGCGCAGCTTCGTTCGCGCGCAGATAGAGTTCGTAAGCGATGGCGTTGGCGGGAACATCACGCTCGACCATCTCACGTTCTCTCGACGTAAGCGGCACGGAGAGTGAATCGACAATGCGGTTCACAAGATCGTCGTGTACCTGGAATATGTCCCCCAGGTCTACCTGAGCAGTATGGGACCAGATCAACGTCCCGGATGGTGCTTCGACTAACTGCGCACTCAAGCGAACTTGATCGCCCGCTCTCAGCAACGTGCCCGTCAGCACCGTATTGACAGCCGCTTCGGTAGCGATCACCCGCAGATCCGGATCGGCGTTCGCAAACCGTGATGCAGACAGGCTTGACCGGATCACTAACGAATTCAGTCCCGCAAGGGAACTACTAATGGCATCGGGCAAGCTGAACGCGAGAAATTCCGTCTCTTCGTCTGGTCGGAGCATTCGGAAAGGCAGCACTATCAATCGCCGTTCACCGCCCAGGGTCGCGACACCGGCTCCGATACTTAGGGCGCGCTGATCCCGGACCATGCTCGCGGACGGGATTCGCTGCAGTTCCGCTTGCACCTCAAGGTCGCGTTTGAGCTGTTTGAGATCGATCAGTAGGTCCGATACGGTTTGGTAACGTGCGCTGGCGTCTTTGCGCATAGTCTTACTGACGATGCGCTCCAACTCCCGCGGAACGTCCGGCATTTGATGCTCGAGCATGTCCGGCTCACGATTCAGAATTGCGCTTAACACGTCCAGCATCGTGGGCCCTGCAAACGGCTGCCGCCCAGCCAACATTTCATAGAGCACGCACCCCAGGCTCCAAATGTCCGTGCGCGCATCGACTTCGAGTCCGCGCGCCTGCTCCGGCGACATATAATTGGCCGTACCCATCACTACCCCGGGCTGCGTCTCAAGCTTTTGCCGTGTCGGTGCTAAGCTGTCGCTGCCTGCGGTTGACTCGGTGAGTTTCGCCAGGCCAAAGTCCAGGACTTTCAAGAAGCCATCAGTGCGCAGCATCAGATTCTCCGGCTTGATGTCACGATGGATAATTCCGGCCTGATGCGCTACCGCCAGTGCGCTCGCCACCTGAACTGCTACATCCAACACCTCGCCCACGGTCATGTGCGCGCCCGTCATGTGATCGCGCAGCGTCTCTCCTTCAACGTATTCAGTGGCGATGAAGTGCAGTGAGTCTTCCTGCCCAATCTCATGAATGGTTAGGATGTTGGGATGATTGAGCGCCGAAGCTGAGCGCGCCTCCTGCCGGAACCGCCGCAGGCGGTCCTCATCTTTGGTTACGTCGCCGCGCAACAGTTTGAGCGCGACCTTTCGACCGAGGCTCGTATCGTGGGCCAGGAATACCTCACCCATTCCGCCGCGCCCGATGCGGCTCAGTACTTGGTAATGGCCGATTTGTTTGCCTACGATTCGACCTGCCTGGTCATCGGCGAGCATCTCGGTGACTGCTTCAGCGGCGACTGCTTTAATGGAATCCCCGGCTTGATCGTGAGAAGAGATGAGCGATTCTACTTCGCTGCGGAGAAGCGCATCGTGACCGCAGGCTTGGGCTACAAATGCGGACCGCTCCGCCCGATTGCGCTCAAGTGCGGTTTGAAAAATCTGTTTTACTTGCTGCCACCGCTCTGGTGTCATAATTTAAAGCGGCAAGTAACGAGTAATTGATCACCCTCCTCTCTAATCAATAAGGAGGTCAGTGACAGGCTTGCGCGAAGGCGTTGCCATAGAGAATGAGGAACCCGGGGAGATTCATTCCTTTGGTTCTGCCTAATTTACTCCTCTGTTCATAATAGAATCAATCAAAAGTGGGGCATTCAGTTGTTGACCCGTAGGGGAAGCTCGATCTCGATTGCTCCGTCAGGTCCTGGATGCTCTTGCTTTGTTACTTGTCTGAATTCCGGGTCGAATCCTTCAAGCTTCGCGTTGTTCTACGTCGCGCTTTGGGTCAGGCATACAACTGGGGACTAGTCGCCGAAACGTCGCCACGCTAGTCGATCCGCCTCGCACCGTAAAGCCAGAGATACGTCATGACCATCGAGGAAACGAAAGAGTTTCAAATAGCGTGCACAGGTAACCGGCTTGAAGCATTATTCACTGTCGTACTCGCGATGGGATTACCGTCAGGGTGAAGCTCTCGGCTTGCGGTGGGAAGATGTTGATTGGGAGTCCGTCGTGTTGCGTGCGTCATTCTCTTCAGCGCATCAATCGTAAGCTAATGCTAAAGGAAGTGAAGACCAAGAGCAGTCGTCGAGACTTGCCTTTAGTGGATGTCGTGGCCAACAGTCTACGAGCCCATCGGAGCCGTCAGCTCGCAAAAGACTTGTAGCGGGAAAGGATTGGCAAGAGACCGGGTTGGTGTTCACGACTATGATTGGGACTCCCCTCGACGCTCGTATAGTTGTTGCTAGAGCGCTACAAGTTGGATGGGTTTAACATCGCGGTTAACGACGGCGTCGCAGCAGGACAAACCATCGAACACGCGCACATTCACGTGATTCCTCGGCGGAACGGCGATGTCGCTGATCCGAGAGGAGGAGCGAGGAATATCATTCCGGAGAGGGCGAGATACGGGAAGCCTAAGCAATGGTGCCAACAGACGATGAACAGGTTCAGTTTCTTCTAAAGACACAGCGCCTGCTGGGCGAGGTCCTGTTCACTGCGACATACAAGGTCGCACCCTTCTGACCGTCTCACCAGGCTACTGGGTACTGAGATTTGGGGTTACTACAGCGAGCAGAGTGAAGCTACTGCTTCTTGAGCCTGGCACTCTCTTTTACGCCCATGAGCTCGTGCATCACTTCGTTATAGTAGGGCTTGTCCTTAAGAGCCGCGTGCGATGCCGGGAAATAAACAAGTGTAATCCTCGCGACCGCTTGTTCGAAGCTGCGCAACACGATTGCACAGCGATAGCCGTCTGGCAGGCGAATATTGTCGATCATAGGTAAATCGCAAAATCCTACACAGAATACCGAATCAACAGCCGTCGCGTCCCGCTGCTCTGGGCTCCTCACCTCCAACAGCACTCGTATTTCTTTCCTCTCGCTATTCACACTAAGCGCGGTCAGCTTAAAGTCTCTCTGCGGAGCAATCAATTCCAATTCTTGCCCACTTTTTGTGGACTGCTCCAGTTTTGGTAGCGAGGTGTCAATTACAACTAGCCCGTCTGGCTTGACCTCACCCTCAAGGGTTACCGGGGTGCTGTTTTCAAAATAGACGTCGGCATCAAGCTTCCCCTCAGCCTCTAGTGAGGTAAGTTGCCTGGCGATCACATCCTTTGCAAGTTGTTCCAATCGACCCTCATACTTTTTCCTTTTCTGCCCCGAACTATCACCTTCTACGACTCGTCTGTAAACGTCCTTGAAGAGAGGGCCGAGATCGATCGACTCGTGAAAATTATAGGCTAGCAGTTCCAGATCCAACACTTCCCTGTCTAATGTCTGGGGATTTGACTCTGCGAAGGTTTTGATCGCTGAGTTAAACATGTCTTTGCGAAGGGAGGTATCCGCTTCCTCTCTTTTGCCCATCAAATCAGCGTAGAATTTGGCTTTGGTGTCTTCAGCCTGACGAGCATTGAGCTGGAATCCAATCAGAGCCACCGCCACCGCGGTAAGCAAACCGCCCACAGGCGACAGAATAATTTGCGCTTTGTCCCATCCGTCCTTAGTTCCGCTTGTCACTACTACCTCCTCTTCAAGACATATCGCCCATTCTCATTTACCAGTTCGAAATCGTATCGTGCGGGATCATTGGACGAGACAACAAAGGCAGGGTCCGTCCACTGATTGGAATACTTCACTTTCAATTCGCACCTCATTCCTGGCGGAACGTCAGTGCTGTAAGCCCCATAGTCATCAGTTTTGATGGTTATCGAAGGACGACCACTACATGTAATCTGTACCTCCACTCCGCTTCCGACCGAGCGTCCGCCCTCTTTCAAATTTCCGAAGACTTTACCAGCGAAAGCGGGAGATGCAAGAAGGAGGATGAACGTCGCTAAGAGAGCAATGCGGTTCATTATGTTAGCCTCCGCGAAGGAAATGTATCCAGCCAACCCGACGCAGGGTTCGGTTCTTCATTGTTATCAGGGATGCATTACACCGAGATTCCGAAACGAATGTAGTTTTCACCCAACATTACGAGCAACGCTATCCACGAGCTTGTTTAAAGTCCCAGAGACGCGCTCCACATTGAACGATGACGATGATGTGTAGTGTAGCTACCCGCAATCGTTTCCGGACCTCCAGCATGACAGGTGACGTAACCTGGTCAAGCATCACGACCTGCTACACGAATTTTGATGGTCCATCGTAGTTTAGCCTAGAGAGCCGATCTTACAACTGGCAATTATTACAGGTCCTTAGGTGCGGACGAGGATCCTTGAGCGAAGTTGTCGCGTCAACAGATCCGAATAGGATTTTAATTGCAGAGTTGCTCGGTTTGAATGAGTTTCGTCATTGTCGCAAAGAGTTCAGAGAGGGTCCGGCCCTCGTATGAAGAACCGTGCCATTTCGCCCCGCTTCTTGACCATCTAAGTAACCGCATTTGATCCACGGAACCTCTGTTATCTCATATATCGTAATAATTAGTAATCTCAGATGGTAGGCCTAGTATGAGCCTGCGTTATTGCCAGAATTGCGGCATTGAAATCAAGAGGATTCCAGTGAGCGTTACTGGAAATGTACTAGAAGTTGAGCCCCATTTCTGCCGCAGTTGCGGGCAAGCGCTCGTTTCGCCTGTATTTGTGGATTCTGAATGGGATTCCGACGATCTTGAAGTTGATTCGGAATTTGACATCTATGATTTCAAAAACGTACAAGAAATTGCGAACATAGCTATACCTGAGAATGCTAAGGAGCTTACGCTTGAACAACTCCGGAAGCATGCGGTTCAAGCAATATGGAAGCGACTAACAGGAATTGACCCCTTCCCAGACCCTGAAACCGAAGCTGCGGTCGCCCGCGAACATGAGCGGCAAATGCAAGTCTTCATAGAACGTGGGACTCCGCCCAGCATGGCGCTCCCTGCTTCTCATCATCAGGCAGGTCAACGCCTCGCGGACTCACTCCAAAAACATCACCTTGCCTGGGTAAATGGGCTAGTTTCACACGTAAGCTGGACAGCGGAAGAGGTGGAGACATATAGGCCAATAGTAGCAAAGTTTTACTACACAATTGAGCCTTGTGACTGCGATGCTGTTGAATACGTGCCGAGTGAGACTGCTACAGGATTCCTGCGCAAAGCGTGAGTCGCTCTGAAATCGCGCCTCAACCACTCTTTAAAAGTTTGCCTTCAGCGCAAGGTTAGATCGTCGGCCATCGTACTCGAAGAACCGTGCCTTTTATTTGTGGTTTCCCGCCTCGATGAGTATCTCTTTTAAAAGAAAATCTTAGAATTCGAGTCTGCGTAGGCAATCGGCGACTACCGCCGAATGACAAATTACTCTTGTGTATTTGTAAAGGATTTACTATTGTTTGCTATATGGCTGCCAAAGCAAACCGATGGTTAGTGTGTTGGCCTCCGGCATATCGCAAGCGATGAACTTTACATCGCTGTCTCGCAACTTAAAGATGAATGCCACTGAAGCACATAGGACACCTTCGGTCCAGGTCGAGCGCGCACGGTCTATTCTTATATCATGAGAGCACAATTGATTGTAGCCCGACCGGTACCTACAATCAGTCTTAGCGGTCCTACAACTTCCTGAGGTACGCCAGCAACGCGGCGCGCTCATCCTCAGCGATGAACCCCCGATCCACGACAAGGCCGTTGGACGAAACAATCGGCGGTAAGTTGGCGGCGGATTCAGCCGAGCCGCCCGCCGGAACATGGCGTCGTAATGATCGAGCACCTCTTCAAGCGTTGCCGCGGAATTGTTGTGGAAATAGGGTTTTGAACCCTCGCCCTCCTGATCCACAGTTTGATGAAGGTCGTCCATAACGTACTGTTGCGTGCTATCTCGTTAAGAAAATTGCACTGTCTTTCCACTACGTCCTGAGGAGGCGCGTGCCCGTGATACAGAGCACGCAATGACAGGGCCAAAGTACCGCGCTCAGACGCGTTGCAGCAATATTATTTACCAGATTTGCCCAATAAGAATGCGCGCATCTCTCGTACCACTTCGTCCTGTTTTTGGATGAAGCAAGAGTGGTCAGTGTTCGGCATTTCGATGACCCGCCCCCGCACCATCTCTCTTTTGAACCGGGCAATATTCTCTCTTTGATGCGGGATCAGGACCTGCTCGATAAAATCCTTCATTTTCTTTCGCGACGCTTCATCAGGAAAAACCTCACACATCGCGGCAACATCATATAAAGCATAGAAGCTCAATGCCGCTGCTTTCACTTTTGTATAATCAGGATGAGATTCGTCAGACCCTTTGCGCATAGCTGCATAAACCGCATCAGGTGTTGCTCTCTGGTAGACTCCTTCTTGCGGATCGAAGATGATAATATCACGCAGGTCTGCTTCCCAGGCGTCCGTCCACGGTTTAGACCAGTTTTTCATCACCCACTCGTGAACATTTTCAAAAGAGGCTCGATCTGCTTTTGAGGCTGCTGGCGGTGAGGGAGCCTGCTTAAATTTTTCAGGCAATCCTGCATAATCGTATGCCGCGTCCAGATAAACCAATCTTTCGACACGATCAGGGTATACCTCTGCAAATCTTGTTAGTTCATTTCCGGCAAGTGAATGCCCAACTAAAGTGACACGCCTAATCTTCATCAAATCAAGGAACTGCCTGATGTCTTCAACGAGCGTTCCCGTATCGTACCCACTTTCGGGTTTATCAGATTTGCCCTGCCCCCGTCTTGTCAACCCCAGGACGCGAAAGCTATCTGTAAATTTTGGCGCTAAATCATCGAAGATGTGCGCTGAGTCGCCCATCCCAGTAAGGAAGAGTAAGGGCTCATTCTTGCCGCCCCAATCCAAGTAGTGAAGCCTGATTCCGTTTACTACGACGAAGCCGACTTTGTGGGGAGATTTATCCACCCAGGTGTCAGTAGCGTGAATAGCTTGAACTGTGCTGCGGGAAGATTCCTTCTTGTCCACTGTTTGACCGAGAATCAGAGGCGGCAGGGAAATCATCAAGACTACGAGTCGACGTTTCATCACGTATATAGGGAAGATTCTGGATCGAGTTCAGTTAAGCTACAAAACTTATAATCGAGGGAAACGAGCTTGTATTCCTGGTCGCTGGATCTTCCCAGGAAAGCGCATTATTTACTCGCGCTGTTCTTCTCCAGCTTTTCTGCGCTCTTGCTGATCCTGCGGCTAAGCTCGATGATGCTGTCAAGATCACGAGCAGCCTGCTTTTGAAATGTGGGATCAATCGACCCGTCACTGTAGAAGACTGGATTTGTGACAAACTTGGTAATCAGTTTCTTGAGGTCAGACAGAGGATTAGCGATTTGATCGTGGTCTAATTCGCTCGATGCCGTTTTCTTCTTTTCAGCCACGATTACAGGAAGCAAGAGGTTAGATTTGAGTCTTGTCGCCCGCCTTTCAACTTCGGCTGTTTTTTCAAAAACATCCTTGTAATCAAGCGCCATCCCAGGCGAGATAAGTGGTTGCTCATTGATTTCCAATAGACGCTTGAAGTCCTCGGTAGCTTGTTTCAATGCAATCTCTTTGTCTCGTTGGTTGGGTTTGGCTTTCTCCTTCGAGATCACCTTTATCATCTCTAAATCGCTGAAGTGCTTATCACGCTCCATCCTGTCGACGTCCGCTCCGCTGGGTTGGGGATAGAACGTCGGTTTCGAACTCGAACTGGACGGCGATTTAGTTGGGGATTGCTGGGCAAGGAGTAGAGTCGAGATTGCCAAAACAAGAACAGCCGCCGCTAAGGTCGTCGACGCCGTTGCAATGCGAGCAGAGAAAGCGTTTTTCATTTCAATTCCCCCTTTCTCCGCGGAGCATTTCATGCAAGCACCGCGAGTCAACTATCTCGTCCGGTTACTGCAATGAGACGTGGGGAGCCGATGGGCTCCCCACCTGTTAGCTGCAGCCGGTTCAGCTTACCAGTCTACACGGAATCCAAGCTGGATGAAACGCGGCTGGTTGTACTGACTATTCAAAACGCCGAAGCTGGCCGGATCCGTGAAGTCGAGGAACAGATCCGAAAATTCGACGCGGTTGAAGACGTTGGTGAAATCAGCAGAGAAGCGGAGGTGCACCCTCTCCGTGATCGTCGTCTGTTTTCCGATTGACAGGTCCATGTTCCAACGACCCAAGCCGCGGATTGCTCCGCGGTGCTGATTGGTGTCTTCGCTGATACGAATCTGCCGGAAGCTGTTGTAGACCTCCTCAGGATTCTTGAAGTAGTTGAGCCCCGTGCCTCCCCCGCCGGCATTGGTGCCAACGCCGCCAGAGCCGACAACACCCTTGTGCACAGATGTGTTGAAATTGCCCTTCGTCGGAACCATCGAGTCGCAATTACCAAAGATGCCCTGCCCAAATTCCTGACAGACGCCTTGGTTGAAATCAAGCGGCAACCCGCTGGCATACGTATAGATGCCAGAGGTGTACCACCCGCTGATCAACTTGTCCCACCAGCGCCCGCCCCGCCCGAACGGTAACTGATGATACCAGTACGCGTTCAAGGTGTGACGACGATCGAAAATGGCCGGGCCGAAATCAAACTCCAGATTGTACGCATTAGTAGCAGAGTTGAGCGTGTTCTGATTGATCCCGATCATGTCCCTCGTCCTCGATAGGGTGTAGTTAGTCCCCAACGTGAGGCCATGGCTCATCCGCTTGGTCAAGGTCACAAACCCAGCGTGATAATCCGACCGCCCGAGGTCGCTGATCATATACAGCATCTCGATTGAGTCGATGATTGCCGGACCGGTAATCAGGCTGTCGTTTATGCTCCTCCACACGTCATAGACCGCACCGCTTTGGATTGAACCGCCAAGCTCGTTCACTACACCAGCAGTGCAACCAGGCGCGCAGAAATCGCTGCCTTTCAGCATGTTCTCAAACCACGCCTGCGAGGCGGGGCTTTTCCCAGCTCTTAGCTGAGAGGCGACCGCATCGAACGCCTGCGCAAAAGTCTGGCCTGACTTCGGGTCCTTCATAAAGAAAGGAGCCTGGTTCAGATCGAGTCCTTGATACAGACCGTGCGACACGCGCCCCACATAGCCAACTTCGAGCAGCATGTTCCAGGGCAGCTCACGCTGAAAGGTGACGTCCCATCCATGTGAAGACCCGACCTGTCGCTTCGGATCGATCTGGAAGGAGAGAAACTCAGGATTGCTGTTCACACCAGGAGTGATTGGCAACTTCGCGCTAGGAATAGTAGGCAAGGGTACCGTGCTGCCATCCACGCCGATACGAAAGGCGGTTGATGGATTCGTCCCGCCGCCACCAAGACATTGACCGCCGATACTGGGACCCTGGCAGGTAAGCGTCAGGCCGTATCCAACGCCAAGAATGGGTATCATTACGATGCCCACTCCGTTGATCCGGTCGTAGCTCAGCGCGTAGCCGCCTCGCAATACGCTCTTGTGGTCGCCAAACAGCTTGCCCATGAATCCGCTTGTGAACGAGGGGTTCCACGCAGCAGCGATCCGCGGACCGAGGTTGTTCCAATCAGGATCATACGGATACTTGCGTCCCGTCTCCCCGACCGGCAGATACCCGATCACCGGGTTGTACACCTGGCCCGCATTAGCAGCCGCTTCGCGCGCTTTGAGGAAATCACGAACGTTGAGGACCTTGTTGCCATTACCAGTGTCAACCATCAAGGTTTGTTTACCCTCCTTCTCCAATGGAGGTAACTGAACGTTGTAGGTTAAGCCGTAACTCAACGTTAGAGAGGGCTTGATTCTCCAGATGTCATTCGCGAACAGCTCGAATGCATTTACCTTGACCTCCTCGCGGAGCGGGGTCCCAGGAGCGTTGAGCTCCAACTGCCCGTTTCGTGTAGCCAGCACTGTGGCCCTATCAACGATACCCAACATCGCCGAATAAAGCGTGTTCCAACGCGTGACATCCCCAGACTGAAGACAGTTGCTACTAACACCTGCGCCACATGTCGGCGGCCGGTTCGCATCCGGGATGAGCACGTTCGTGCCTTTAGTGACTTGATAAATCAGCGAGGTAAGGCCACCAACTACCTTATCATCGCGCTGGTGGATTATGTTCTGGTGCGTATACCGGCCCCCAAACTGATAAGTGTGCTCACCTTTGGCCCAGGTTGTGTTGTCCTGGAACGTGTAATCTCTTCCGTTCCAGATGCGGCCGCGAGCGTTTTGGGTGTCTATGTTCACCGGTTCATCAATGAAGCTGTTTACGCCTTCGCCGGCAATCGCGAGCGCTGCAGACGTGCCGGATACCAGAGGGCTCGGTTTCTGGGTGGCCCACTCCCACCAGTGGCGAAGCCAGTTGAAGCGGAAGTCAGTCGTCAGACGAGGAGTGATTGATCCCGTGAGACCGCCGACAACATATCGAGGCTGAAGCGGCCTGTTGGCGGTAGGCACCGGGCTCCCGCCAGTTATGTTGATCTGGGCCAGCGAGGGTTGAGCTGTACGGCCGTAGCGATAGCTGCCCATAAATTGCCACTTGTCGGAGAAGTGATGGTCTAACCTCATGACCCCAAAATCTTCTGTGAGGGAGAAGGGCGCGGCAGCTCGGAAGCCAATCGTGTTAAGGCCATCCCCAGAGGAGGAATCGTTACCCGCAGGCAGGAGGTCGAGCTGAGCCTTTACCACCGGGCTGATGCCCTTATTTCTCGGGTCACACGGAGAATTGTTCGCCGGTCCGCAAAGCGTCGACGTGCCAAGGTTGTAGCTCACTATAACGCCGCTGGCATTCTTGAAGCGCAGGATGCCTGCCTTGAAGGTATCGGTCGGCACCAGACGCAGGGTGTCTCCGGACTGTGGGAAGCGCCTCCCCTCGTAATGCCCGAAGATGAATGTCTTGTCCTTCCAGATTGGACCGCCCAGAGACAGCCCGAACCGGTTGTCCTTCAACTCGGGATCCTTCTGGCCGAGCCGGTTCCGAGTGAAGGTGTTGGCATTCAGGTTGTCGTTCTGGTGATACCAGTAAGCGGAGCCATGGAATTCATTCGTTCCGCGCTTGGTCACCAGGTTCACCTGGGCGCCGGCCGATCGCCCAAAGGTCGCGTTCGGGTTGTTGGTATTGACGCGGAACTCTTCGAGGCTTTCGGCTGGCGTGGGGACAACGGCTCTCGGTGTACCTGCAAAGCCGTTATTGTATCCACCGTTGCCTTCAGTGTTGCTGGTGGCGTCTCCGCCGTCCACCATGAAGGTGTTCTGGTCGCTTCTCGCGCCGGCAACTTGACCGCCAGTTCCTTCCCCTTCACTCCGACCAGGCGTAACCATGGGCTGGAGGTTGAGCAAGGCGGTGGCATCGCGCGACAAGCTCGGCAGCCTTGAAAGCGCATCGGCGCCTATCACGTTCCCTACCGTGGCATCGAGCTTCTGAAGCTCTGCTCCGGTGCCAGCAGACACTTCAACCCTCTCAGTAATAGCTCCCGCCTCCAATGTAACGTTGACCAGGTATTGCCTGCCAACATCGATTTTTTGAGAGTTTATCACGGCCTGGCGGAAGTTTTGCATAGTGACCGTGATCCTGTAGACGCCGGGCTGGACTGACGTGAACAGATATTGCCCGGCGTCATTGGTAGTCTGTTTGCGCTCTTGGTTCGTTGCGGTGTCGAGCAGCGTGATGGTGGCCCCCGGAACTATTGCGCCTTGAGAATCGGCTACTGTCCCGGAGATAGTCGACCCAGTTTGTGAGTGAGCAACCGCAAGAACACTGAAGAACAGAAACAAGGTGAGCGTACTTCTCTTCAGCTGTCGCATTTGTGATCCTCCTGAAGTTTGCGCGATAACGCAAACTCGATTTGAGAAGCCAATAGCCCGCCCGGTATCGACCGGCGAACCTCATCTTAGCCCAGCGATTGCCGCCGTGGTATGCTGCGGCTTACGTGCATGCTGAGCGGTTAACCGTTAGTCAAACCTCGGTGAAGCGTGTCGACTAATAAGGCCGTTGAAATGAAGGATTCGTACAAGTGCGCCGCAGCCCTGAGGTGAGCAGTCAGGAGTTAAGAATCCGCCGCGACTGGCCGGATTATATCACCAACGCCCGCCATCGCAACCTTTTTATTGTTCACCAGAAACGGCTGCGTGGAGTTAGAGAATTGCGAGTCTTCCTACGTTTAGAGAACTGTCTGTCTTTCTCACAGCCATCAGCGCGGACCATTATGTTTTCAGGCTTGATGTCTCGATGAACTATTCCCGCTTGATGCGCCGCTGCCAGCCCGCTCGCCACCTGAACTGCCACACGCAGCGTCTCGCCCAGAGTCATACCTGCACTCGAAATGTGCTGACGTAGAGTCTCTCCATCTACGTACTCGGTAGCCATAAAGTGCAGAGGGCCTTCTTGACCGATTTCATGGATGGTGAGGATATTCGGATGATTGAGCGCAGATGCAGCACGCGCCTCCTGCCGGAACCGGCCCAGCCGCTCTCGTTCGTGGTGAACTCGCTGCGCAGCAGTTTTAGCGCAACTCTTCGACCCAACTTCGTGTCCTCAGCAAGGAATACTTCACCCATTCCGCCGCGTCCGATGCGGCTTAGGACCTGGTAATGGCCGATTTCTTTGCCTACGATTCGATTTGCCCGGTCATCGGCGAGCATCTCGGTGGCAGCTTCACCGGCCACTGCTTCGATGGAATCCCCGGCTTGATCATGAGAAGAGATGAGCGATTCCACTTCGCTGCGAAGAACCGCATCGTGACCGCAGGCCTGGGCTACAAATGCGGACCGCTCCGCAGGGTTACGCTCAAGTGCGGATTGAAAAATTTGTTTTACTTGTGGCCACCGCTCTGGCGTCATAATTTACAGCGGCAAGCGGCGAGTAATTGATCACCCGCTCCAATCAATAAGGAGGTCAATGACATCCTTGCGCGAAGTCGTTGCCATAGAGAATGAGGAACCTTACCGGGAGATTTATTCCTTTGGTTCTGCCTAATTTACTCCTCAGTTCATTATCGAATCAATCAAAAGCGGTAGCACCAACTTATTAATTATTAAGTAAGAGGAATGACCAGATGCGACGCTTGCGAATGAGATCACTGACGACTGCGGAGGTAACTGCGAGACTAGTTGTTCACCAGACCCACGTTCAAGTCTTGATCCGCGAGGGCCGCTTGCCCGCGCAGAAATTCGGGAACATGTTTCTAGTTGATGAGAAGCATTTGAAGCTCGTTGCTGATCGCAAGCCCGGTCGGCCTCGCTCGAAGGCGAAGGCTAATCGCGGCAGGGGCGGTGGCCGTAAGTAAAGCAAGGTGCTAAGGATTCGATTTTTGATCTGTCCAATATAATCCTTTGACCAATTCGTGGAACTTAACGCTATGTTTGTCTTGGCTTAGGCGTCGATTAACAGCCGAGTACAAGGATGGATGAATTTCTGAAAATGAGTTACGTACTCTCGCCGCTGCTGGTCGGGCTCGCCTTCCACGGTTTGTGTATAAAGTTCGGCTGGCTGCGTTTGCTCGCGCGGCCTATCGATGCCGGAGCCACGCTGCGCGGCAGACAGCGCTTCGGGGCCAACAAGACGTGGCGAGGCGTGGTAGCGGTCGCCCTCGGTACAGCGGCAGGCTTCGGGCTTCAGGCATTGCTGCATTGCGTTGGCGGCGGGCATAGTCTGGAAGTCCTCGACTACGGCAACCCCGCGGTAGTAGTGCTTGGGCTGGCGGTGGGGGCGGCTGCAATGCTGAGTGAGCTCCCGAACAGTCTGCTGAAACGTCAGTTGGGGATAGCGCCGGGAGCAGCCAGTCGCGGCGTTTTGGGCGTAGTGTTCTACGCGTTGGACCAGATCGACATGTTGGTTGGAGTATGGGTCGTGTTGGGCTTCGTCGTGGGAATAACAGCGGCGCGGGTGCTATGGTCGGTGGTGTTTCTGTTCGTCGCTCATCAGCTTCTCACGGTGGTAGGCTATGGGCTTGGGATGCGGGCGACGGCACGCTGACGGCTCCGCCTAATCAGTGACGCGTCGGCTTGTCGGCTCATTAGTTAGTATTACTGTGAAAAAGATAGTCCTGATTTTCGTGTGTTGGCAAAAGAACGCTTCACAAGGCGAAGGCTAAAGACTTGTACCTCAGCCCACTATTTCTGGGCAGCCTGCGATATGCGAGAAATCTAAGGCCCGACGGCATTTTCTTACTGTCGACAAAGTACGGGCTTTGGAGCTAGATGTTGTGGCTGTAAACGAAGGTCCTCGACGAACACAACAGAAGTGCCCTTATGTTTTGTTCAATAAGTCCGGCTCTCTCTCAATTTGGCTATGTCTCTTCCATCTCTTCGTGGTCGCATTCGGGATCCATCTCGTCGGACACGAGGGCTATGATACGTCCGATGACTATCGAGGAGACGAAAGCTTTTCTAACGTGTGCAAAGGAAACCGGCTCGAAGCACTATTCACTGTCGCGCTCGCGATGGGATTGCGTCAGGGTGAAGCTCTTGGCTTGCGATGGGAAGATGTTGATTGGGAATCCGGCTTGTTGCGCGTGCGTCATTAACTTCAGCGCATCAACCGTAAGCTTGTACTCAACGAACTGAAGACTAAGAGTAGTCGTCGAGAGTTGCCGCTAATCGATGTCGTGGCTAATAGTCTACGAGCCCATCGGAGCCGCCAACGTTCTGAAAGACTTGCAGCCGGACAGGATTGGCAAGAGATCGGTTTGTGTTCACGACTACGATTGGGGCTCCGCTCGACGCCCGGAACGTCGTTCGAAGCTACCATAAAGTTCTAGCTGATGCCGGATTGGCTCTGAGGCGCTTTCACGACCTTCGCCACGGATGCGCCACGCTCCTCTCAGCTCAAGGGGTTCCAATCAAAACGGTCTCGGATATTCTGGGCCACAGCCAAATCAGCATAACCGCCGATATATACGGGCATGTAGTGCCGGAGGCGCACCGCGCCGCCCTGCAGGCAATTGACAAAGTTTTGG
Organism: Blastocatellia bacterium; assembly: GCA_035258805.1. Taxonomy (GTDB): domain Bacteria; phylum Acidobacteriota; class Blastocatellia; order UBA7656; family UBA7656; genus Onstottus_A. Next base: position 16,109 of record DATFWY010000251.1, read on the forward strand.
CAATATAATCAATGCGGAAGTCGGTTGCTGTCAAGATTGCTGTCAATTCCGTAAAATGAGTTAGGGCCACGCATAAACGTGGCCCTAACTGTTTTGATTTATTTGATGAGCCGTGCAGGGCTCGAACCTCCGACCCGCTGATTAAGAGGCCGGGGCAAACGTATTGTGGTGTGTTGCTCTGTCCAGAAAACAACAACTTACGTGTTGCTGCGTCCATTGCGTGTTGCCTCGTTCCGTCCCGTCTGCTGTCAAGGTTGCTGTCATTTTTTTCTGCAGCCAAGAGCCAACCCGCGAGCCGAACTGAAGCCGAATAGTAAAGCCCCTACGAGTCTTTAGTGATTGTTTTAATTGCACGACATAGCTACAAGCGCACTGTTGGCTAGGATGGAAATGCAAGCACCGTTAGCACAACCAGAAGTGATTTCATTCGCTATCCTCCAGAAATCGCGTCGGCATTGGACGGGTATGAACCAGATCTACATTCTCCAATTGTAGTCTTCATTCTGCGCCTTTGCGTAGAATTTCGGTCGAGCTCGTAGCGCGGAAGCAACGGAAGGCTGCTCAACGCTGAAACACCGCACGTTTCCGTAAGAGGATTGATCATATATAGGACAGGAAAGAACCACGTTTATCGCACGGCCGATCCAAATCGCTTTCGGGTTTCACCAGCTGTCGCCTCAATACCCTGCAGCACAAAGCGCGCTAGCGCCTCAGTATACTCGGCCCTAGTGACACCTTTAAGGTTCCATCGCTTGAGCGCCCAAGCCGAACACATCAGCGGTAAGACGTTCTCAAGGATTTGACTATTCGGAATGTTGAAGACGCCCCTTTTCACGCCGCGCTCGAGAACCTCAGAGAAAATTCGCAAGTAACTCCTTTCTTTTCCAAATACGTCAGAAAGGTGCCCTGAAGTCTTCATCACCCGCGACTCCTGATATAACAAGATTATCGCTTCCTGATACTCGTCGGTGTGCTCCATGGCCGCTCTTATCAGTGCCTTGATTTGTTCGACTGGATCGTCACTCTCTTTAGCCGCGTCCTGGAGCCTATGAGACAACTCGCTAAGAACGTTGTCATAAATCAAGAAAAGAATATCATCCTTGGTCTTTACGTAATCGTAAATTGACCCGTATGCCAGGCCGGCAAGCTTCGTTACCTGCTTTAAGTTTGTTTCGTGAAAGCCGTTCTCCGTGAAAGCTTTTAGCGCCGCCTCGCAGATCTGTTGCCGGCGCTTCTGCACAAGCGCCTCGTCCTTCACACTAGTGTGGATTCTATGGCCTCCCAAACTTTTCGTGATCTTGCTGTTGTTATTCATGACATACCTCCCCAACGAATCTTCAATCCAAACCCTCTCTCAATCTGAACTTGGGTAATGTAATCTCATCGTTGATGTCTTCGAAGAGTACTTCTACATGATTTCCTATATTTACGTCGCCCGGGTCACAATCAACGACATTGCTCATCATCCGTACACCTTCTTCCAAATCGATCAACGCAAGCACGTAGGGGACTTTGTCCCGAAAGAACGGGGACGGCGGCCGATGTATTACCGTAAAAGAGTACACAACGCCGCGGCCGCTGCTCTTGCGCCATTCGAAGCGTTCGGAAAGACAATGCGGACATATGAGCCGTGGATAAAATCGGAACTTATCGCAATCGAGGCACTGCTGAAGCACAAGCTGGTGACCTCGAGCAGCGTCCCAGTATTCCTGAGAGTCCCGATCGGGCTTCGGCAAAGGACCTTCATATATCGGCACTGTTAGTTCCCCAATATCAGCGTTGCGTGGCTCGAAAGCCATCCACCTATGCCGTGGACTAGAGCGGTATTAGCATTATGAACTTGCCGGTCTCCGCACTCGCCCCGCAGTTGGCGCACAGCTTCGATGATCAAGAAAATACCCAGGGCGCCAGGGTGCGTATAGCTCAAGCCGCCCCCAGAAGTATTTGTAGGTAGTGCGCCACTCGGGCCTATCCGACCCCCGCTCACAAAGCTGCCTCCCTCCCCTTTGTTACAAAAACCAAGGTCTTCAAGGGCCAATATCACGGAGATAGTAAAAGAATCATATATCTCGATCAGATCGATATCCGACGCCGTCATCCCGGCCATACCGTATGCTTGGCGGCCTGAATTGACTGCTTCAGTAATGGTAGCATTCGACATTTGAGTGATCGTGTTATGGCTCGTTGCGAACCCTGAACCGAGCACAAACACGGGCGCTTTGCGCAGATCCCGAGCTCTCTCCGCCGACGTAATGACTACCGCCCCGCCTCCGTCGGTCATCAAACAACAATCGAGCCTTCGAAGGGGCTTGGAGATCATTGGGGAGTCAAGCACGTCCTTCACCGTTATCGGCTGTCGCATCACCGCCTTTGGATTTAGCATCGCCCATCGGCGGCTCGATACAGCCACTTCGGCCATTTGTTCTGAAGTGGTCCCGTATTCGTGCATGTGTCTTGCTGCAGCGAGCGCATATGCGGAGATGGGGGAGAGGTCACCATAAGGCGTTTCGAACTGGGCGGCCGGCATTTGCGGGTCAACACCGCCTCCCTCTATAACGCGCCTGCGATCCGACCACAGCGAACTTCCGTATGTAATAAGCACTACCTCGCATAATCCCGCTGAGATCGCAAGCGCCGCGTGCTCAACAAGCGATTCAAAAGCCGAGCCGCCGGTCACGGTTGTGTCGGTAAATCGAAGCCGTAGTCCCAGATATTCCGCGATCTGTAGACTTGGCAATCCTAAGAAACCCACTGCCATCAGTGAATCGACATCCGACAGCTTCAACCCTGCGTCATTCAGCGCTCTTTTTGCAGCGAGCGCCTGATGCTGCAAAGCAGTTAACGGTATTCCCTGACCGCAGTCCGACTCGGCCACTCCTGCAATTGCGACGACTCTATTGAAAGCACCTGATTTCAGCCGCACCTCCGCGAAATTACATTAATATGATCGCAATTATTGTTGTCGCCGCCAGACCGAGTGTCACCGGAATAAAATTCTTGGCCGCCAATTCTTGTGGAGAAACCCTGCAGATGGCTGCTACCGGCACAACCCCCCACGGGATGATACAGCCGCCGCCCACCCACACCGTGGCAATTTGTCCGAGCGCCGCGATAGTACTAGCCTTCAGGGTGGCGACGGATGCGAACGCACCCGCAAGCGAACCCGTGAGCGGCAGCCCGCTGAACCCCGAGCCTACCAAGCCGACGACGCCACCAATGGTCGTCTCCATCAAACCGACCGAGATGCGACTGAGCGGCAACACATTTGAGAGCGCACCCGCAAGATCGAACAGCAGACCTCGCGCACCTTCGCCGAAAACCTGTTTGGCGATATCAGCCGAGCCCAGATAAAAGAATGAAGCGATGATTATCACCGGCGTGAAAATCTTCATGCCAAAACTGAACCCTTTGATTAGATAGTCGGTGATCATATCGAAGGCTTCAGCTCGTTTATCCAGGAGCGTGAAGATCGCCAGCAACAGGAGTGTAACTCCGCCGATTATCGACGTTGCTTCACCGCCGCGTATGCGGAACGCAATCAGGGCGACGACCACCAGAAGATATGTGAGCGGCACGACACCCGCAGCAACGCGCGCAAGAAGTGCCGGTCTCGGTGGGTCTATTGTTACAGTTGTAATCTCCGCGGACGCATTGGCAGTACCAACCCCGAATGCGCCAACCGCGGCTTCGGTCGTCAGGTCCCCTGATTTTGACGCTTCTGCGTCCTCGAGTTCTCGTGCATGTGCTGCAATGTCGCGGCGCGCAATCAGAAAGGACGCCGTCACCGTTACAATGCTCATTGTTAGAATGAGTGGAATTCCACTCAACATAACCGACTCTACCGGCAAATTCGCTGCCTTCGCACTTATGTTTGGCGCACCCTGGATCACATAGTCCGTTGAGAGCGCAATGCCGTGACCAAAGATGTTCATCGCCACAGCGGCCGAGATTGCGGGGAGTCTGACCGAGGAAGCCGCTGGTACCAGGACCGCTCCAACCAGCGCGGTAGCAGGTGACGGCCAAAGAAAATAAGAGGCGACCAGCATCACGAGACCGATTACCCAAAAGGCGATCTCCGGAGACTTCATGAGCTTGCGGGCAGGCGCCACCATCAATTGTTCGGCCCGCATGGCCTCGAGCCCCGCAGCCAGCCCTACAATCATCGAGATGACTAATATGATATCCAACAACTCTCTCGTGGCTATTACCGAGGATTTGAATACAGTCTCGATCGCACCTAGCGGAGAACCGGTAATCGTCCAACCAAGGATGAAAGAGCCAGCTATACATGGTATGAGCGCATCGCGCCTTGCGGCCATCGTTATGATGACCGCTATCACAAACACTGCGTAGATCCAATGGGCTGCAGTCAAGTGCATGAAATGTCTTTGATCCGTGGTTAAATCCGTGCCGTGGCGATTGTTCAGCGTCTCAGCTGATAACCCGCCGCCTCGCGGTCCCATGTTTCAGCGTTGTTACCTTCGGCCTGAAGCTTGTACTTCTCAACTCGCTGAGTGGGTGTCTTAGGCAACTGTTCGCGGAATTCAACAAAGCGGGGAACCATGAAATACGCCATGCGACTTTCGCAAAACGCGATCAAGTCTTCAGGCTGCAATTTTTCTCCTTCCTTCAGAACCACAATTATTTTGAGATCATCCTCGCCAAGATCAGAAGGGACAGGTATCGCAGCAGACTCAAGCACACTCTCGTGTTGATTCACAATGCACTCTACCTCGAAAGCAGAGATATTCTCTCCCCGTCGCCGAATTGATTCTTTTTTTCTGCCAACGAAGTAAAGGAATCCGTCTTGATCCATATAACCGAGGTCCCCGGTGTGGAACCACAGGTTTGAGAAGGCGCTTAGAGTCTCTTCCGGCATGTTGTAGTAACCGGACATCATTGTATAAGGCTCCCGCGTACGCATTACGATTTCGCCTATTTGGCGTGGACCGAGCGATAGATCGTTCTCATCAACTATTCTCACTTCACTGTTGCCGGTCGGTCTTCCGCAACAACCGGGTCGCCGAGGTTCAGCAATAGCAGGAGGCGCAACAATCCCTTCTGTCAGTCCAAACGTCTCATAGACGACTCGTAACCCGAATCGTCTTTCGAATCCTTCCAGGTCGTCGGGAGGTGGAACAACCATCGCGAGACGAACTTTGTGATCTTGATCATCGGGGCGCTGCGACGCCTTATAGAGGATATTGCCCATGGCCCCCAAAGCAAGAAACACGGTCGCCCGTGAGCGCCTTATCTCACTCCAGAAGGTGCTGGCGCTGAAGTGCTCATACATCGAGACCCGCGCGTCAAACAGCAGCGCAGCCATCAGTGTGCAGACTTGAGCGTTGACGTGAAAGAGCGGTAAACAGGTGTAGAGTGTGTCCTCTGGCCCGTTCCTCATTCCGCTTCCGATCGTCATGGCTGCGTGATAATAATAATGATGGCTCATCACCACCCCTTTGGAAGGTCCGGTGGTGCCGCTGGTGAACAGAATTGTCATTGGATCGGAATGTTTGACCTGGGCATACGCGAGCTCGGCCGACTCAGAGAGCAAAGCAGAGAGTGGGCGTAAGCAAATATCCCCGATTGGTTTAGCCACGCGGTTTGAATCGCTCCAGTCTCTTATGTAGACCGTCTTGACCTTTCCTATGCCGTTTCCGATCTCAAGGATGCGATCGACAAGAAGAGAATCTGTTATCACTGCTTCAACATCCGATTTGTCTAGCAGGTATCCCAGCAGATCCCCTTTCTGGGCTGTATTGATCGGAACCATCACCGCTCCGATCTTCGCTAGTCCAAACCAGGAGTAAAGATATTCAGGACAATTAGGCAGCATGATGGCGACCTTGGTACCATAACCAATCTTGTTTTGCAGAAAGCCATTCGCTATTCGGTTCGCAATATTGTCCAAATCTTTGTAGGAAACATTAAGTTCCCCTTTGAAATCCAGGAAGACACGGTCGCCGTGTACGCGGGCCTGTTGACCGAGTACGTTTCCAAGCACTCTCTCTTTGACTGGTAGGTCTAACACGTTAGTGATGCAGCTTAGATCAGCAAAACGCCATTGAAGCGATCACCTGAATATTCGACGTCGCTTCTCTTCGTTCAGGAGGCGCTTCATGGATTGCGTAACCGTCGGCTCTGGACTCGACTGGAAATAGAGCGGAAGGGTCGTTCTCCAATTTGATCCAGAACCCATCTTGTGATGCCTTCTTCGATAGGTTCCCGTTTCGGATGCTCCGAGCGCCATACACTGAACATTGTTGTAGCAATGCCAATATCAGCGAAAACCCAGATGCGACTACTCGGATTGCGAGTTAGATTGTAAGCGGCTGCCATATCCTGAAATCCTGTTCGGTCCTCCTTGCTCACAATCAGGAGCAGAGCCGCGGATCGTTGAGCCCCTATTGCCTTCTTTGCTGATTCGCTAAGACGACCGGATATCAAAACGATTGCTTTGATCCTTGGATCCCCTACCGAGCCGAGGATAGCCGCATCCGCGCTCTCCTCTTCTGCCACAATTGCGATCCTCGCAGGATCAACTGACTCCTGGCCGGCTAGAAACTTGATTGCTCCTCTGACATCGAGGTAGATCTTAGACAACTCGTCGGAGCTGAACGAATGCAACTCCTTTTTACCCATGCTACTCCCACGACCACGAAGATCTATGCGAAGCGTGGACACACCTTTCCCGCCGATGATCTGTGCAAGGCCGGGATACAGATACTGGCCATAGGCTTCACGGTCGTGCGCAAAAGCGTGCAGAAACAACACCGCCGGAGTCTTGTGCGTATCGTTCTTTGGAGCATTAAACATCCCTGATATGGTCCACCCGTCCTCGGTTTTAAAGGATACTTCTCGCTCGGTCGCAGCCTGATCTGCTGCTGGCTGCGCTGACGGGGTAAGTAATATCGCGAGCAACAGGATTGAGTTCATCTACAAGTTCCATTTAAGAAGCTATTGATCAGATCCAACTACAGGTGCTCCTTCATCCACAGTGACAGGCGTGCAATCAGGTTGTGATCAAGTTCGAATAGCTGATATCCGATCGCTCCGCCGTCATAAACTATGATTTCACTCCCTTTCGCCTTCGTGAGACCGTACATTTCGGTCAGCGCTTTTGTTACTGCTTCATGTCCGCGGCTCGTCACATAAAGCACGGGGCGGCTTTGAGTGGCGAAGTAAGCCTTTTCCTTTTCTGTAGGAATATAACCGGTCAGCACTACAGCGGTCTTAATCCTCGGTTCCTCTGCCGCCGCCGCCATTGCGTATTTTGCGCCAATCACAGTTCCTATAATTCCGATTCGTGTTGAATCGACTTCGGGACGAGTTGCCAGGTAATTTACGGCCGCTTTTGCATCGAGATTGCCCTTATCGCGCTCTGCTTTTGACAATTCAAAGTAATGTCCCTTGCCGGTGCTCTTGCCCTTACCGCGCCAATCAATGTTCAGGACCGCGAATCCGGATCTTGCTAGAGCGAATTCGAGCTCATGATAAGCGTAGCGATCACTAAGCCCGGAATGAAGGAGAATAACCGCCGGCACTTTTACTTCTTTTTTTTGCGGCAGTCGGAGGTTCGCATACAGCGCCCACTCATCTTCTGTTTGAAAGGACACCTCGCTAACCGTGCCGTCAGCTAAGAGCCGGTTCGCAATCCACTGACCTATTGAAGTACTAAGCGGTATTTCATCCGGGTACTTTTTACTGAAAGACTGCAACATCGCTGTTCCAATGCCAAGATCGTTGAACACACGAATCTCGGCATTACTTTCTTTGGACCGAAAATACGTGTCGGTCATATCCGCGAATCCCTTTTTGTCTTCCGCACTGACAACAAGGAGGAGAGAAAGATCCTTCGATTTGGCAATTTGTTCCTTTGCCCCGTCGTCGAGTCTGCCAGAGAGCAAAGCAATCGCTCCGACTCGCGTATCTCCTCTGCACCCGTCGACTGCTGCCTGGGCATCGGCGCTGGCTGCTACGATACCCAAGCGCGAGGCATCGATGCCTTTTTGTGCACCCAAAAACTCGAGAGCGGCCCTGACATCAAGCCGTGTTTGGGAGAGCGCGATTCTGGACGCACCCTTCTGCTCAAGGGTTAAAGTCGCCGCACCTGCGGCGGTGATAATTGGAACGAGTTGGTTGAGGTCGGAGATAGATTTCTCTTTACCAGCTACGCGATCGATGTTGGGAGCTGGAAGGATTACGACAGCCGGTATACTATCTTGCGCGTTCTGAGGCATTGCCAGCGTTGCGTTGACGGTCTGCCCTCGCTGATTCTTAAAGGAGACAGGAAGGTCAGCGGCGAGGACTCTTCTGGTAAACAATGGGTAGAACAGTGCGATTAAGAACAAGAAAAGCACGGCCCGTTGTTTCATGGATTCAGTTCCTATTGAGCCAACAAGAGCAGGCCAAGATGGCGAAACAGCGTGACTTGCTATGGCGTCGTACCGGCTCTGCTAAAAAGGGGTTCCCAGGACAAAATCCGCAATGTAGCTGCCGACTGATTGATCGGTCGGAGGATTATATGAACGCCCAAATATCATTGTCAAGATCGCGCGCTTAATCGTCGACCTTTGATAGATTGGGATCGCGACTCAACACGCACTTGTTGATCTTGATTCCATTGCGTTCTAGGAGAAAACTGGCGCGACGAACAGTCGGCACGACTACCGGCGCGTCGCAAGATTATTTAACAGTATAGAAACAGTGTCAGAGTCGCGATTTGCCACAGCTAAGTCGAGCTTCCCATCATTGTTAAAATCTGCGGCAGTAATCCCGCGCGTCGCCGCTGCGGCACCAAAACTTAACCCCGCCCGAAATCCTCCCTTGCCGTCGCCGAGCACCACCGAGACGGTTGCCGATCCAAAATTCACAACCGCCAGGTCCAAATTCCCGTCACCGTTGAAATCCCCTGCCGTTAGTACCGCCGAGGTTTCGCCGGCCGCAACATTCTGCGGTTGACCGAAGCGTCCTGCACCATCGCCGTACAACACCGATATGCTCGCTTCCGCTGTATTCGCTGTTGCGCCATCCAGCTTGCCGTCTTTATTGAAGTCACCAACAACAATCGAAAAGGGACCGCGGCCGGTTGCAAAATCGACGGCTTCTTTGAACCCGCCCTTTCCATCACCCAGCAATACCGAGACGCTCGACGAGCCGAGGTTCGCAGTTACTAAATCAATGTTTCCGTCGTTATTCAGATCTCCGGCCGCAACCCCGCTGGGCCCGCGCCCAGTTTTATAGTTAACAGCAGCGGAGAAGCTGCCGCTTCCATTCCCAAGCAATACCGAGATGGTATTTGAGTCCCGGTTCACAACGGCCACATCCAAATGACCGTCCTTATTGAAATCCTGCACAACTAGAAAGCTCGGGCCGCCTCCGGTCTTAAAACTTGTTGGAGCTGAAAAACCTCCCTTGCCATCGCCCAACAGGATTGCGACATCACCAGAGTTGTCGTTGCCTACAACCAGGTCCAGATTCCCATCGCTATTGAAATCTCCCGCGCCGACTGCTCGAGGTCCGTCGCCGGCTCCGAACTGAGTTGGCGCTCCGAATCCTCCCCTTCCGTCTCCGAGAACGATCGCGACTTTTGTGGGGAAAGCAGTCACCGCAAGGTCAATGTTTCCGTCCTTATTAAAATCGGCGGCGACCAGTGCTCGTGGGAAATGTCCTACCGGGTAATTTGGACAGTCGATTAGTCCGCCCCTTCCGTCGCCAGGAAGGATCGAAACACTTTCCGAATCGCGGTTGGACACGGCAACATCCGGGTTTCCATCCTTGTTGAAGTCGGCTATACCGACGGCAATAGGAAAGTCTCCGACCTTAAAGTTCTTTGCAGTCGAGAAACTTCCCCGACCGTCGCCACTCAACACCGAAACTGTCCCGGAGAGACGATTCGCTGTCACCAAATCGGCGTGTCCATCTCGATTCAAGTCAGCACTGCAAATGTATTGCGGTTCAGCACCAACATTGAAATGTTTCGGTGGAGAAAAATGAGCGGTGCCATCGCCGATCCAGACGGTCACAAAACCGGACTTCGGATGTGCGGTGACAAGGTCTTGCTTGCCATCCTCGTTAACATCGGCGGAGATTACAGAAATTGGATTATCACCAACGCCCAAATCATCTCCCGGCTTAAAAGCTCCTTTTCCGTCTCCGAGCAGGATGGTAACGTTCGCAGAGCGCCTGTTGGCGACTGCGAGATCGAGGTTGCCGTCACGGTTAAAGTCCGCGCAGGCGATTGAACGCGGCTCGCTTCCCGCCCTCACGGTGAGTGGTTCTCGAAAACCACCCTTGCTGTCTCCTAACAAAACGGAAACACTGTTCGAGAAGCCATTGGATACAGCAATGTCTGCCGCCGCGTCGTGGTTGAAATCTCCGGACACGACCGAGGTAGGACCATCACCAACTGGGTAGTTTTTAACTTGGTTCATACCCCGGTGACCGTCTGAGATCAATACTGACACATTGGCTGAGAGCCAGTTCGCCACGACGATATCCGAATGGCCGTCGCCGTTGAGGTCTGAGAGGATGACGGCGATCGGCGCGCTGCCGACGGCGATCCTGGTTTCCGAGTCTAAGCCGCCGGAGGCATTACCGAAGAAGACCGAGACAGCGCCGGATCCAAAATCTGCTGAGACCAAGTCGAGGTTTCCGTCGCTGTCGATGTCAGCGATGGCGATGGAGGCGGGGTAGTGTTTGACTGTGATTTCGCGTCGAGCTTGAAAGGAAATCTCCTGGCCTGGCGCAACTATGAGGCCGGTTAGCAGTGACATGAGGAGCGTTGACAACAAGATTCTCATAATCGCTCAAGGCCTGACCGATCAGTCAGTCAGATACTACTTACAGTCGTTTCATCAGTCAATTGGAGATTTGTATCAACTCCGATGATTGGAGTTTTATGCGCAGAATCTGGGTTAGATCCTGGCGGTTCCGTCGCGTCCGATGCTTGCTGGCACATTTCTTGACAAGCTTCCCTCTTTATGCTACGGTCGCGACTGATCGGTCAGTCATCCTGAATATCGAACAATAAGAAGCGCTCAAGGGGACGCTCCCGTGAGGGGGAGCTAGGCAAGGTTTCCTGAATCCACGCGTGGCCCAGAATTCCGTGCAAATCATCTAGGACACCGTGTAATGTCGATGACAGATATTCATTTCACCACGACCTCCGCCAAAGTCTTCGCGCCGCTGCTCCGGCTCCTATATCAGAGCGGCTTCTTCTTCGCACCTGTCTTTCTTTCAGTGATGACCATCCCAGCCATCGCCCTGTTCATATGGGTCGTCAAGAAAATACGGCGCAACCGCACCCTCAGCGCTACTTCACGCACGATCCGGATCTTCTGGTTCTCCTTCTATTTCTATATCTCCTGGATGGCACTGAATTCTCTCGCAGTCGGATTTAAGACAATGATTGTAGAAGAGCTTGTATACCAGGAGCGGAAATGGTTCGAACCTTATCTGCCTGGAATTCACTTCTATATTACTAGTGCGTGCCTCGCTTATCTCGCCCTTATCGTCAATTCGCGGTACCGGTTCATAGATCTGCTGCTTGCCATTTACTTGCAAGTCGCGCTTATTGCGGGCTATGCGACCGCAGGTTACAGAACTTTCAACGAGGATCGAGACGGCGCTATCGGAGGAGTTCTCCTCCTTCTCTTTTTCGCAGTGTGCAACTACGACCTAGTCAAGCGTGTATACAAGAGTCGCGCTTGGCAGCTTCTGCCGCAGCCTGCGTAGAAGCTTGAGGATCAACCTGTCTGAGGCGGGCTAGGGTTGTCTCTTTTTCATAATGTGTTCGGTCAGCCTGGAATTGCTGGAAAGAGCCATTCGCGGCTGCACCGGGCAATGTGAATGATACAGATTAGCGTTTCGGCGGGTTCCGAGGGCAAACTGATGCTCAGAACCATCATCGTTTCGCTTATTGTCGCCTCCACCCTCGCGTGTGACCATCTTCGGCATGACAATCATGCCTCCGCTGCGGCTGTTGTTCCGGAGGCTGAAAAAATAAAACACCCTGAGCTGGAGCCCGAGCTTGTGTTTATACCCCCAAGCCGTTGTCTCATTGGCAGCGAGAACCGTGGAGCAGGTGAACGACCCACTCACCAGGTTAGTCTTGACGGATATTATATTGGGCAATTCGAAGTAACAAACGGACAGTTCAAGACCTTCTGTGATGAAACAGGGCGCAAGTATCCGGAAGCTCGATGGACTCATCATTCTCACGACGCGTCGGCCTCATATCTTATTGAAAAGCCCAGTTACCCAGTGGTGGACGTGAACTGGGACGATGCTGTGGCTTATTGCAAGTGGTTAAGCGAGAAGACACATAAGAAGTACAGACTCCCCACTGAGGCTGAGTGGGAAAATGCGGCGCGCGGCGGATTAGAAGGCAAGCTATATCCGTGGGGAGATGAGCCTTACGATTCAAACGGAAGTTATCGCGCGAACTGTGGCTCCGAAGCGGATAACGATGGCGTTCGATCGAGGGATGGTTTTCTTTACGCTGCGCCAGTCGGAAGTTTCCCGCCAAATGGTTACGGTATCTACGATATGGCCGGCAACGTCTGGGAGTGGTGTTCGGACGTTTATGATGAACAGTATTACTCCCGTTCACCCGATGCTAATCCAGAGAATTCGGAGGTCGGCGATAAGCGTGTGGTACGCGGCGGCTCCTGGTTCGGCGGTCCCGACAAATTGAGGTGTGCCGCAAGGCTCTGGAACTACGCATCAATTCGCTATGCCAGCACCGGATTTCGTGTCGCAATGACGCCGTAGGCGTACAACTCCTGATAAAGATGAGACCCGAAAAGGACTCGGAGGTAACAATGAAAATCACTCGAAACGCTCCTACACTCTCCGCTCGTGCTTTCGTTGCGTTTGTTCTGCTCTCCATTCTCTCTTTGCACGCTCCATTATCGACTGCCCAAAACCTGACAGCCACGGTCTTCGGCGTGGTCTCAGATGCTAACGGCGCTTTAGTTTCCGACGCGAAGATAATCGTTAGGAATGTTCAAACTAATGCGACGCGATCGGGCATGAGTGACGGAGAGGGCCGATTTCACATCGGCGATCTCGCGCCAGGAGAATACGATGTAATCGCAGAACATCAGGGCTTCAGAAAGGAGCTGCGTACGGGCATCGTGCTCACCGTCGGACGCGACGCGGCAGTGAATTTCACGCTGGAAGTAGGAGCCGTTACTGATCAGATGATCATAACCGGGGATGCCCCTCTGGTTAATACCACATCTTCAGAGATCTCGGCACTGGTAAACGAACGGACGATCAAGGAGCTGCCGCTCAACGGTCGAGACCTCTTCCAGTTGGCAACCTTGCAGATAGGAGTTGTAAACGCGGGAACTCTGACTGACGAGCCGCTCGACGCAGGCACTGGAGCGGTAAAGATGTCGATCAATGGTGGCCGGATCACATACAATAACTTCCTGCTGGATGGAGCCACCGTCAACGAAGTTCAGAACACCACGCCGGGATCCGTCGCTGGAGGCTTCACTGGCGTAGATGCTGTGCAAGAGTTCCAACTGTTGACCAACAACTACAGCGCGGAGTTTGGCGGGGCTAGCGGCGGTATAATCAATATTGTCAGCAAATCTGGCGGCAATCAGCTTCACGGAACCGCGTTCGAGTTCGCGCGCAATTCTGTATTTGACGCGCGCAACTTCTTCGACCTCGAGGACGTGCCGGATTTCAGCCGTAATCAGTTCGGCGGCAGCATCGGAGGACCGATTAAAAAGGACAAGACATTCTTTTTCGGGGCCTACGAAGGTTTCCGGGAAACCCTTACCAAGTCACAAAGATTCTTCGTGCCAACAGAGGCCGCGCGTAAGGGCATTCTCCCGTCAGGTCCAGTCGTGGTGGCTGATTCGGTTAAACCCTATCTTGCCCTCTATCCGCTACCGAATGCAGGCGACATAGGCGGCGGCCTTGGGGCTTTCATAAGGGGCGAGAGCGGAGAAACAAACGAAGATTTTTTCGCGATACGCATAGATCACACGCTATCTTCAAAAGATACCCTGTTCGGCAGGTACACGTTTGATAATTCCAACAGCACCAAGCCCGATCATGTGATCTCCGACTCAGTTCTGGAGGGACGCAATCAATACGTTGGTCTTGGTGAGACCCACATCTTCAATGCTAAATTGCTGAACAACCTGCGGGCTTCCTACGCCCGCACCAAAGTCTTTGGAGATCTGGTCGATGTGGTCCAGGTTCCACAATCTCTCGTCTGGGTGCCGGGTCAGACAGTGCTCGGGCTTTTCCGGGATATCGGAGGGCTTACACCGCTCTCCGATCGAATCCTTGTGCCTCGGTTTCTGATCCAGAACAACATTCAGTTTAACGATCAGCTCACTTATACTCGAGGCACTCATAGCATGAAGATGGGCTTTAGCGAGCTTAGGACACAACTAAACGCGGTATCGACCGACGTACCAGCCGGGGCTTACATCTTTGGATCTTATGCGAATTTCCTGAGGGGCAGGACGCAAATCTTCGCTGCGCCGCTAGCAAACGCAAACGATCCTTATCGAGGAATCCGCACCTGGGCCACTGCGGCCTACTTTCAAGATGACTGGAAGGTACGAAGAAATGTGACACTGAACCTCGGACTCCGTTACGAGACGATCACCAGTCCGGACGAAGTCAACGGCAAGATAACCAACATTCGCGATATTCTGCACGACACCAAGCCGACTGTTGGGCACCCCTTCTTCAAAAACAACACCCTCAAAGACTTTGGTCCGCGGCTCGGCTTCGCCTGGGATATCACCGGGGACGGCAAGACCAGTCTCAGAGGAGGGTATGGGATTTTCTATCCATTGCTTCTTCCATATTCTTACCGATTCGAAATGTCTGGCGTAGATCCATTCTTTGTAATTGGGCTGGCGTTCGGATCGGTGTTCGGCGCTCCGGAGACTTTTCCCAACTCGTTCTCCCATGTTGCGAATGTTCCCGGAGCCATTGCAGAAACGGTATACGACTTCGATCCGGCGACCTCTTATGTGCATCAATGGAACTTGAGCGTTCAAAGAGACCTTGTGCGCGGCCTCACAGCAACTGTCGCATACGTCGGATCAAGAGGAATCCATTTGCCGACTAATGGCAACCGCAACACCGCGGGGAACTTTATTATTCTTCCAAACGGTGAGAAGCAGTTTCCAGTGACCGGAAATAACCCTCGTCGGAATCCTGCCTTTGGGCCTATTCGTCAGCAAACACACAACGGAGATTCCTATTATCACGGATTGCAGGCAAACCTGGAGCGTCGCTTCGCCAATGGCTTACAGTTTCAGGCAGCGTACACATTCTCGAAATCTATCGACACTGCCTCCGATAGCCTCGGCTATTACACTTTAGACGCAGTACAGTTGTCTCAAGATCCTTCTAATCAAAGAGGAGAGAGGGGCCTGTCGGCGTTCGATGTTCGCCACAATTTTTCGCTAAACGCTATCTATCAACTGCCGTATCACGGCGAGCCGGGAGCGCAGGGTGGGCGAAGAGTGTCTGACTGGTTCCTGGCTGATTGGGAGGTAAACACCATCATTACCGCGCATTCCGGCACTCCGTTTAATCCAACCATCAGCTTCAACAACTCCCGAGACGGCAACCAGGATAATGTCGAAAGGCCCGACTGGGCGCCCGGCTTCACCGCAGGCAGCGCGACCACAGGAGATCCTCAACATTTCATCAATGAGAAGGCGTTCGTAGTTGCGCCGGTGGGCCAGTTTGGAAATGTCGCCAGAGACGCATTGATTGGACCGGATCTTTTCACTGTTGACCTCTCGCTGCTGAAGTCAATTCCGATCAAAGAGCGCGCTAAACTACAGTTTAGGGCCGAAGCCTTTAACCTCTTTAACCGGGCTAATTTTGCACTGCCGGGGGTCGTGACGGTGTTTTCGCAAGGAGGGGTGACTCCGCCGAATTTTGGACAGATCACTTCAACTGCAACGACTTCGCGGCAGCTGCAATTTGGCATCAAGTTCATTTTCTAGTTTTGTCGAAGCGAGCAAGGTCCTATCTAAAATCAGACCAGTGCATATTGAGCAGGCGCAAGTGTGCCCCCAAGTAGACTGCGGGTTTTGCTTCCCGCTTGGGCCATTACGATGAGTTTTAAAAAAACGACTCTCCTTTCGGCGATTGCGATTTCGGCATTTGTAAGCCTACTGACCAGGATTAGCAGTAATCCTCAAGCGTCCGCCGAGACAAAGGGCTACGCGATGTCAGGCAGGGTTTCGGATGTTCAAGGAAAAACCCTTCCAGGGATTTTTGTGAGCGCTCGTAATTCCGCAACCGGCCAAACTACGTATGCGCTCACTCAGGCCCAGGGGACCTTTCGCATTCCACATCTTCGAATGGGTGAGTATGACGTAAGAGTTGTCGATCGAGGCTGGCAGGGGGATGCACAACAAGTCAAACTGAGCGAAAACACTGCGTCGGTGAACCTCAAAGTGAAGCCTGATCGCATCGACATTTCAGAACTAACCAGCGCCGAGTTGTTGCCGCTATTGCCAGAGGGTGAGGGCAAACGGATTCTGCTTTCGAATTGTATCAGCTGCCACACACTCCAGAAGTTCGTTACAGGCACCTGGGATGCGAATGGCTGGAGCGGCATCGTCAACTCAATGAAGAAGTCCTTTGGCGCTACGGTCCCAGAAGGGAAAGCCGGAATTCTCATTGATTTTTTGAGCGGTGCTTTTGCCCCGGAGTCGCACCTGCAAAAAGCTGCCAAAGCATTACGATTCACACCCGTAAAGCCGATCGAAGTAATCTATAACGCGTGGGACATTCCTCTTCAAAAGGCACTGCCGCATACTGTGACGCTCGATGCGCACGGCAATGGCTGGTTCACCGATCCCATGGGTTCGCGTTTGGGTTACCTCGATGTCGCAACTGGAAAGTTTAAGATCTGGCCCACCCCCACTCGCAACTCGCTCCCGCACGGAATCGTTGTGGACAAGCGAGGACAGGTCTGGTTCACAGAGCGGCTTCAGTTCGAACCTGCTAATAAGATCGCCAGCTTTGACCCGTCGTCGGAGAAGTTTACCGAATATTCGTTGCCCCAAAACATTTCAGGACCTCATACCCCAATCCTCGATCGGCAGGGTATTTTGTGGATTACTGAATACGAGGGCAATCGCATAGCGCGGTTTGATCCCGAAACACGGAAATTCACCGAATACAGTGTGCCCACAAAAGACGCCAAGCCATACGGCCTCGATATAGATAGGGATGGTGTAATCTGGATTGCAGAGATTGGAAGCGGGGGCCTTGGCAAGCTCGATCCCAAAGTTGGAAAGGTCGTTGACTATCCTACACCGACGAAGAATTCGGGCGTACGCCGCGTTCGGGCTGATTCAAAAGGGCGAATCTGGTTCACGGAATTCCTTGGCGATCGTCTGGGTATGTTTGATCCAAGGACTGAGAAGATGGTTGAGTTTTTAATGCCGGGCATCCGCCCTCAGCCATACGCACTGGAAGTAACGCACGATGACAAGATATGGCTATCTACCTGGCATCAGGATTCGATGATCAGGTTTGATCCCGATACCGAGACCTTTTGCACGTACCCGGTACCCTTCCTTGATTTAGAAATCCGAGACTTCAGAGTCGATAGTGACGACACAGTATGGTTCGTAGCGATGATACCGAACAAGATCGTAAGCATGAGCGTGCGTTGATCAATTCCGAAACTGGCTGGTGCCTGACCTCTCTGCCTCGCCGATTCTCAAGTTCGTATCAGGCCTCACCGAAGAGTCGCGAAAGAACGCGGAGGCGTTGCAGGCAATCGTAATATCGATTACGGCGGCTTCTTCAAACATTTTACCTGTCCTGCCAGTGACCATAAGACTGACTTCCAGAAGGACGTTTCTTCAGTCATCGATGATTGCAACCGCGGGCGTTCTGTCGTCTTCATCACTTAGAGTCCAAGGGCATCATTCGGCTGACTGGCCATCGCACGGCTGGGATATTGCCCAGAGCCGTTTCAACGCAAACGAGTCGATACTCGGACCTAAGAACGTATCCAACCTGAAAATCCGATGGGAGTTCGAAGCTGGATCCGGCATTACCGGAACTCCCGCAGTTATAGGCGATCGGGTAATCGCAGCGTCTTGGGATGGCCGAATATACGTGCTGAACAGGCTAACGGGAAAACTTCTCTGGTCGTTTGAAGCGGGCTTGCGAAAGTACCCTCCGGATCGCACGCTCGGCATATTTGCATCCCCGGCAGTAGCGGACAATACAGTCTACATTGCTTCTGATCGTTTGTTGGCGCTGGATCTCGAAACCGGCCAAAGGCGATGGGAGAGAATAGTTGGAGAGCCGGCGAAGACTTTTGAATATTTTTGGGCTCCGCCGCTGGTATATGGGGGCAGAGTATTTGCAGGGGCTTCAGACGGCAGCGAGACTGAAACGAGAGGCCGGATCGTTTGCGTAGACGCTAAAACGGGAGCGCTGCGATGGAACTTCTATACGGTCGCCGCAAATGTTGCCGGAGGCGCGTTGTTTGCCGCACAGTCTCTGGATCCGCTCTCGCGAACGCTCTACGCTGCGACCGGAAGCCCGTTTCACGTTGGACCGGGACCTCTTCCGCATAGTTGCAGTCTGATTGCGCTCAACGCTGATACAGGTGCGCTACGCTGGGCTGATCAGGTCCACCCACATGATTCCCGGAATCTCGACCTTAACTGTCCGCCTATGCTGCTATCGGTGATGCGGGACGGGAACCTGCGTAATCTGATCATTGTCGGTGGGAAAGACGGAATCCGAGCCTGGGACCGCCAGACAAAAAAGCGTATCTGGCACGTCCAGTTGACTCCCGCCCTTCCTCCCGGTGGAAAGGAGTCATTGCCCACCAGCGGACCGGAAACCGGACCAACATCAAATGCCAATGGCCTCGTATTCTTCGCTTCAAACAATCATCCGGATAAGAGTTGTTCGATTGCCGCTATCGATGGAGCAACTGGTGATCTTCGGTGGATCCACACGCTCTCAGCCTTCCAATTCGGACCAATGTCAGTCGCGAATGGGCTCGTCTGTATGGGGCTCGCAGACGGAAAGATCAGGTGCTGGCTTGCGCAGGACGGGTCTCAACTGTGGGAATCATCGACCGTGGACCCTATCGCCGCAGGTCCGGCGATTGCCCATGGCATGGTATTGGTTGGCACTGGTGCGGGTTCATATATGCCAGGAAAGAGGCTGGTCGCTTTTGGAATATGAACCCACCGATTCTGGCAATTCAACGAAGAGATAAATTGAGATCTGCGATTACGCTATTAAGGCGTCGCGGCTATCTTTGCTTTAGTATTCTCAGCCGCAACCTCTTCCTGTTCGTATTCGCCTAGCGGCTTGTTTCCTCGGACAAGCGACATCACCACTGCTAGTGAGCAAATGCAGGCAGACAGCAGATACATAGCGCGTACCGCCGCGACGAACGATTGTTGATCAGCCAGAGCAGCTTCTGCTGCTTGCGTCTGCATTTGTTTTAGAGCGGCCGCTTGTGCAACCGTGAAGCAGAGACTCGTCACCGCTACCCCGCTCATAGATCCGAGATTCTTGATTGCGCTTATCATCCCTGAGGCTATTCCAATTCGACTTGTGGGCACCGCACCCATGATCGCGCTGTTGTTGGGTGGCTGAAACAAACCCATTCCGATACCGAACGGAAGCATACGCAAGATCACACCCAGTGGTGTCGTTGCCGTGGTGAGCGTACTTAGACAGATCAGACCGAAACAGTTAATTACCGCTCCTGTTGTAGAGATCAGCCGCGCGCCGAGCCTATCAGAAAGGTAACCCCCAAGAGGGGCAAAGATCAGCAGGACGATAGGGATGGGAGCCATAATGTAGCCGGATCTTGTACGGTTCAAGCCAAGACCCCGGTCCAGGTAGAACGGCAACAAGAATGATACGGATGCCATCGCCCAGAAGCTCAAATAACTGCTTGCAGTTGCGGCGCTAAAAGCTTGTCGCCGAAATAAGCTAAGATCCAGAAGCGGCTGCTTGACCCGAGTTTCAATCGTGAAGAAAACTGCGGTGAGAATCAGCATTCCGAGCAACAGTCCAAGGACGACGGAAATTTGCCAGTCGCTTCTCGATAGCGTGTTTATTAAGAAAAGGAAACAGCTGAGGCTGCCCAGAAGTGTAATCGCACCACCGATGTCGAATCTTTCTCCAGTGCCGCGCGTTGTCGTTGTCGGCAGCTCCTTCACTGCCAGAACGACGCCGGCGATGCCAATTGGTATGTTTACGTAAAAAATCGAGCGCCATCCAATGTTGTCTGCAAGAAAACCGCCGAGTAGCGGACCTATGATAGCTGAAGCTGCGAGAACCGATGCCATCATTCCGAGAGCTCGGCCTCTCTCTTCCTGCGGAAATACCTCCGTAACGATGGCCGTTCCGTTTGCTAGCAGTGAAGCAGCGCCCACACCTTGAAGACATCTAAACGCGACCAGAGACCAAACGTTGGGCGCCTCGCCGCAAAGCGCTGAGCTGATCGTGAAAACGACAAAGCCAAAAATGTAAAGCTTCTTTCTTCCGTGTATGTCTGCAGCTCTACCGAAGATCACTACCAGGCCGGTGATCATCAACAAGTATGATGTTACTATCCACTCGATGACGGAAAGATCAGCCTGAAAATATCGAGAGAGGCTCGGGAGGGCTATATTGACGATGCTCGAATCCAGGTACGCGATAAACGTTCCTATTGCCACGCAAAAAAAGCATATCCACTTTCGTGGCACAGGATGGTCTGTAATGTGATTAACCGCTTCCAAGATGTTAGTGGGCGAGTCGCGAGCGCCTATGGTCCTGGTCTCACTCGCGACGTTTGAAGGCTCTTAATATTTCCTGGTACTGCTCGCGACTGTAATAGCCCTTGATCGAAGGATCTGCGTCGTAATCAGGAACGTACTCTTCCCGCAGAAGCTCATCTGCATCGCCGTACTTCGCCGCTATTCGTCGGATTTCAGGATCGTCAAGCAGCATAAGATGGCCCGATTCCACAATCTTTTTTCCATTCACATAGACTGTCGGATAAGGAAGGAAGATATCGCTGTGCCAGGTTGGTAAGTCCTCCTTCATGCCATCCAAACCGGACCAACCCTTTCCGAAGCCTATATGAACAAAACCCGATCGCTTGATTTCACACCACCAGTAGTTGTACGAGCCTTGTTGTTCGAAATATTTGGAGTTGAAAAAGTCTGGTCTTATAACCTTAGGGTTCGTGCCGAAGTAAACACCCTCGACCCAGGCCACGCCCTTGCCGTGCGGGAAGCCGTAATCCACGTCTTTGTACTTCTCAATGCCGTCACGCCACTCCACTGCGGTTTTGCCCTCGCCCTCTACCCTCACGATTTGACCATTCTCGATAAACAATTTCAGCGGCGACGTCGGGCCGGTGGGCAATGAAGTAGTTACAATCACGCCTCGAGCATCGGGCTTCTTGGACAGCCCTGGCGAGATTTTGTTGTGAATAAACATGTACTCCATCCGGTGGGTGAGTGGGACCTCAATTCGGTTTAGATCATATGCGAAATGTTGGCGTATCCAGTTGCGGTCGACATCTTCGGTGAACGTCACATCGGTGCCCAGCTGGTTTGTTATGCGTATCACTTTCGCGCCGCCGTCTACGTCGGTTTGCTCGTATAGTTTCCTTTGAAGCGCCACGTCCAGCTCCGCAGGGTATGTCGTCCACTTGGTGAACGCCAACTGCTCGCGAGTGTAGATATTACCTGGCAATCCAATGCGCCCACGGTTCCATTTTTCTTCAACTGTCTGTCGTCTTATTCCGTGATTGATGTTAATCGGCGCCAGCACAAGCGTCGCATCGGCCTTCATGATCGCGTTATCGAGCCACGTGGGCCACCAGCTCGTAGGTTCCGATCCCATCGGACCGGCTTCGGGGTTGACTCGATGTGAGGTAAGGTCCAGCGTCACTACGTCGACGATGGCGCCACGTTCTCTCGCGGCTCGCGCCCAGGCTTCCGTAATTAGGGGATCACCGGTCCTGGAATCGTCTACGATGAGCACCTGCTCTCCTTTTTTGACCTTGGTCCCGTGTTCCAGATAATATCGCGTCCCGGGTAGCAGCTGTTCGACTGAGGTAACTTTATATCGGTCGGGGATTGTCGGTTTGCCGGTGCCCGCCGGGAAGTATGAGATGATCTTATTCTCTTTGTTTGCCTGCTTGTCCAGACCCGCTTGTCCCAGAGCCGTTTGGATAAATATTAATGTTGTTATCAGCAGAATGCCCCAATGTGCACGCTTCATATTTGTCGCCTTTCAGAGCTCTTGCAGGATTGGCGGATCAGAAACTGACTGCGAAATAATAGGATCCAATCAATTCCGCGTGATCAATCAAAAGGACTAATATCGTTGCCGTTTTGCCACACCGAGCGTGTCCTTCATGACCTTGCCACCCTTCATCACAAACTTCACATCTTCCAGAGTTGACATGTCGGCCAGAGGGTCACCACTGACCGCGATCACATCAGCACATTTGCCTGGTTCAATAGATCCGACATCCTTTGAGAGCATCAGCAGTTGCGCGGCAATCGAAGTAGCCGACAATATGGCTTGCTGCGCCGGCATTCCCCACTTGACCATGAGCGAAAGTTGACGGGCGTTTGCACCGTGAGGAATGATGCCGGTATCAGTGCCAAAGGCTATTTGAACACCACCCTTCAGCGCCTTAACAAAACTCTCGTGCTTTACATCGTGAAGCTTACGCGCCTTTTCCATCGCATAAGCCGGTGTCTTGTTCTTTTCGCCCTGAGCGAGAGTGTACTCAGAAGTATAGATTGTTGGAACCAGGTACGCATTCTGCTGTTTGAATAACGCGATCGCTTCATCATCGAGCACGCTCCCATGCTCGATTGACCTGACTCCGGCTCTCAGAGCTGATTTTGTGCCATCGACTCCGTGAGAATGCGCCGCGACGTATCGCCCGAACCTGCGCGCTTCATCGACCGCTGCCTTCATTTCGTCAAACGAAAACTGCTCCCGTCCGGGGTCGTCACCGGCAGTGTAGATACCGCCGGTGGCGGCTATCTTTATCCAATCCGCGCCCCACTTGACCTCTTTTCGTACTGCCTTACGTACTTCATCTACGCTGTCCACGATTTCGCCAAAGCCGGCGATGTTTAACTCAGGAGCCGTGTTATTGAAATCCGCGTGACCGCCGGTGATCGATAGCAGATGTCCGGCAGCTACTATCCTCGGACCCTGCACTTTTTTTGCATTGATCTCATCCCTGACCACGAGGTGGGCGTAGTACGGGTCCATATCGCCAGGATCTCGAATAGTCGTGAAACCAGCGTCGAGGTCCTTCTGCGCATTGATTAGACCTTCGATGGCATTAAGAGCTGACGAACGTCTAAGATAGGAGTCCTGTGTGTAACCTGCATCAGGAATAATGTGTGAATGCACATCGATGAGGCCGGGCAACACCGTTGCGTTGCTGAGGTCGATGACGATCGCACCTTGAGGTATTGTGAGGCCCTCACTTTTTCTTACACTCTCAATCCTCTCTCCCCGAATCACGACAGTCATTCGGTCCTGAGATTGGCCGTTGCGGCCGTCAATCAGCTTGCCGCAGCGGATGACAGTTAATTGTTCGGCACTGGATTGCTGCCCGTACATGGTCCGACCGAGTCCAAATATCGTAAGGACGATTGTTACCGCGGCAATTGCGTCTAAAGATACTTTCGATTTCATCGAAGCGAGCTCTCCGTTACTCTTAATACTCATCCCGAACAGAAGAATTGTCTTGTTTACTTACCAGCTCCGGGCATTGATGACTCGTGCAGGTGAACGATTACCCAGGCTCCATCCCGCTTCTCAAAAACGTAGCTGCCTCGCCCGCTGCCAACCTGCAGCTTGTTGCCTACGAGTCCTGAGAAGCTCCAGTGGCAGCTCACGATGGCAATCGAGCCGTAAACCTGAACAATAGGTTGACGGATGTTGATATTCATAGTGGAAATTGATGAGACGTATCCCTCCAGGCCCTTCCGCATCTCATTCCAACCCTCAATTCGGAGCGGTTTGCTTGGGTCGGGCCAGAATGCCTGGAGCTTATCGTCATTCGCGAACGATTTGGTAAGAGTCGCGAGGTCCTTCTTCTCGTAAGCATGAATGTAACGAAAGAACGCGTCGCTCACCTGCTCCGTATCGTTGGCTGGAGACGCGATCAGACTTCCAACAGCAGCGCCCGCGCGTTCGGATTTCGAGCTTAGGGCGCCGAGTAAGAACACGAGAAGCAGTGCATTGATAAAGTAAGAGGTCCTCGCCATATTTTTTCCCCCCTCGCACCAGGAGACAAGACCTTCGCGAAGCGCATCATTTCCGGTACTGCAGCCCTCAATCTTTGAGGCGCCGGGTCAGCCGACTCTTAACCCATTTAACCATTCGCTCCTCCAGTCCCTCATCTGTCTCAAATAGCTGATATCCAACCGCGCCACCGTCATAGATCCATACTTCGCTTCCCTTATCCTTGGTTAGATCGTAGAGGTCTGAAATCGCGTTTGTCACCGGAGCAAAGCCGCGGCTGCCAATAAACAGGATCGGGAAATGCGCCCCGGCGATCTCATCCCTCTCTTTTGCACTTGGTATGTAACCCGAGAGCATAACGAGAGCGCCAATCCTCGTATCGCCCAGCGCGGCCATCACGGCAAATTTAGCACCTAGATATGTTCCCAATATCGCAAGTTTTGTTGGATCTACCTGTGACTGCTCGGCAAGGACATTCACCGCTCCCTTAGCATCTAGATAAGCGCGATCGCGTTCTTCTCTTGCGAGAGAGAAGTAATTGCCTTTTTCGCGACTTTTGCCGCGCCCACGCCAATCAATGTTGACTACAGCTATTCCATGTTTCGCGAACAGGATTTCGAGGTCATGAAAGATGTAACGATCGCTCCAACCCGAGTGCAATAAAACAACTCCGGGAACGCGTGTCTCTGCATCAATGTTCTCGGGTATTCGGAGATTGCCGTATATCATCCAGCCATCTTCGCTTTTGAAGGACACCTCTTTTACTCTCCCGAGAGATTTCAATCGCAAGGCGATCCAATTGCAGATAACCTCTTCGATTGGTTTTTCGTCACCGGGATCTCGAGGCACCAAGCCGATTTTTTCGGTGTCGACTCCCTGACTCTTGGCTAAGAAATCAACGCCTTTCTTGTCGGGATACTTGTAGCGCCAGACTGTAAACATGGTCGTACCCATACCCATGTTTTCGTAGACGCGGAATTCGCTTTCAGGGCTTTCCGATCTGGAGTAAATCGAAGACATCGCTTCAAATCCAGCTTTGTCTTCCTTGCTAACCACGCACTGGATTGGGAGTCGATTGTTTGCCGCAAGCAGATCGCGGGCGCTCTCACTCAGCCTTCCGGAAAGCATTGACAGGGCCTTGACCCGAGGATCTCCGGCCGTCCCGGTGACAGCCCATTCTGAGCTTACCTCCTCGGCGAAGACCGCGATGCGATCTGAATCTATTTGAGGCTGTTCCGCCATGAAGTTCAATGCGGCTTGAACATCGTGACGAATATTTGCTTTCTGTGATTCGGTGAACGAGTGATATTCCTGTGAGCCAATGCTTTCGCCTCGACCTCTCCAATCGATGCGCAAGACGGCGACTCCCTGAGAGTTGAGCAACTGAGCCATACCCGGGTACACGAATGACGTAAATGCATCTCGATCGTGTCCGGCACCGTGAAGGAGCAGCGCGCCGGGCGCGCGCTCCTCAGCACTCGCTCCGCCGGGAAGGTGCAGTGAGCCGTGAATCGTCCAACCGTCCTCGGTATCAAACTTTACCTGGCGTTCCGAAGATTCCATAATCTCCTCCCGAGAGAGGCAGTGGTCACTTTCTGAAATGATTTGCGGTGATTCGCTGAGCGGCGAGAACGCAGACTGTAGCTATAGGCCCTACAGCATCTCCTGAAGATGAGCGCGGAACGACGCTTCCGTCGCAGATGAAAAGACCGCTTACATCATGCGATTCGAAATTTGGATTGACCACAGATACCTTTGGGTCTGACCCGGCTTTGCAGGTGCTAATGCCGTGAGCTATGTGGTAGATGGGCGGCATATCGTACCCGACAATCTTTTTTGCGCCCATCTTCTGCAATACTTCTCGAGACATTTCACCGCCTTCACGCAAGCGCTTTACGATGATTTCATTGCCTTCGTACTCCATCTGCGAAGTCCGGAGATTTATGTATCCCCGATAACCCTCTGGCTTCTTAAGCACAACAAGCGTTCCGCCCCGGTGCATTCGTGCCTGCTTCATAAATTGCTTGTGCTCGCGGCCGAAGGCGGGGGCAAATGGACTGAAGGCCAAACCCCAGGGCTCATCTACGCCAATCATTCCGCTATCTTTTATTCTGAGCCTCCCGTAGGCGTTAGGGCCTGCATCATCCAGGAAGAAATATCCGGCGGGCGCTGCGCCGCGTGAGCCATCCTTTATGACTTCATCGAAGTATGCATGCACAATGATAGCGGCGTGTATATCCAGGTGTTTGCCGATATTGTTATTCTCAACAATAAGTTTTGCACCGAGTTCTTCCTTTGAACCATAACCGGACATGAAGAGCAGGCGTGGCGTGCCGATCACTCCAGCGCTCACGATTATGTTTGGTGCTTTCAGCTCAACCATTGCTCCGCCCTGCTGAAAGGCGACGCCGGTTGCAGTTGGACGTGCTCCCCTTTTCTCGATAATTACTCGGTCCACTGTAGCATTTGGGATGATGTCGACACCGTGCTTCTCGGCAAGCGGTATGTACGTCGTCATCGCATTCATTTTGCTGTCATAACGGCAGAAGTATCCGCCTTCGCAGAATCCGCAGTAAATACAATTGCGTCGGGCAACCTGTGCAGAGTGAACCTCGCGGCCAAGTGCGCGTGCGGCGTCTCGAAACATGAGACAGCCCTTCGAGAGCACTTCGTCGGGTTCCGTGTGGATGTTGTAGATCTTTTCGACTTCTGCTGCAGCTCCGCGGCAAGCATCCTCGGTCCAATCAGTGCCTTCGTCCACCCAGTGCTTATAATCGACGCTGTATGGCAGGTAAACGCTGGCGCCGTAATGCATTGTAGTACCGCCTACCATCTTGACCATGCCCCATGGCCACATGCGCTCAGGAGCATCGTCGCTAAATACATTGGTGATCAACTGTCGCCTCGATGGGATTCCGTAACCAGGTCGAGGCTCGCCTTTCCAATATGGACCGGCCTCGAGCATCGCGATGCGCAGTTGCTCACCGTTCTTCGGGTTGACTCCCTTCGCGGCGAGATGTGCCGCCAGGATGCTGCCGCCAACCCCGGAACCGATTATTATCACGTCGTAGTTCTTTTGAGTTTGCATTGATTAGTCAGCGCCGCCAGAGTTTCTGAAATTTCGTCCTGCACTCTTCTTCTTCTTGCCAGGTCATCTGTGCTTTAAAACCGGAGATGTCCCAGCCGGTGACCAGATCATTGGTGTTCGGGTTTGTGATTTGGTGTTTGTCTCTCTGTTTTAGTATTGGGACTCCAGCCTGGTCTCGCGGGATGACGTTCTCCGGATAATTCTGATAGAAGACCGTAAACACTCGTGTTCTGGTTTGACGATATACCTTTTGCAGAACCTTGAGACGATTCTTATCGCTAATTTTGCTCCCATCTATGATTAACAGGAGGTAGTCAGCTCGGTGAGAGGGTGCAAGCTGAAGAAATGTTCTGCCCTCGAAGAATTCGGTGCTGCCTTGATTGAAGGCTTCAAGGTCGTCGTCGCTTATTCCGTCGAGCTTCTTCATGACCTCTTCAGTAATCTTGTGTTGCTCCAGGCTTTTGTAACCCGGATCGCCTGGGTCCGTCGGGATCAGCGTGTCGCCAATCGATGCAATCATCGCGTGGCGGTCAAGCCTAGAAGCTTGATGACTTTCACTTCTTCCATAAGCCAAGCCCGACCCGATGCTTGTGATTGCGATCGAGCCGGCGCCCGATCTCTTCAGGAATTCTCTACGGGAAACTTTGCTTTTGCTCATACCTCAATCAACCTCTCACGATGCGCTCAACGATGGTGGTATTTCCAGAACCCACAAGTCCCTCAGTTCATAGATTACGAGTTAACTCCAACAGCTTTTGGTAGCTAATGGCGCTCCAGGTTTCAACAGAGCTTGCCATGCCTGAAGCGAGTATGACGGAGGCCATTTTGAAGGCGGTCTCTTCATTTGGAGCCTCGAGAATATCCATAAAATCGTACGGTCCCAGCAGAGCGAGGTGTTCTCTAACATTCACCTCGGGGCAAGCTTCTCTGTACCGCGCTCCAACCTTTTTCCCGATCTCTTCCATCGACTTGATATTCTTCGCAAGCTCCGGCGCCATCTTTATCAACATCACAAACGTTGCCATTTGATATCTCCTTTCAAGTGTTCGACCACGCAATGAGAGTGCGCACAAGCCGCCCTAAACAACAGGGCATGCTTTGCGAGGACGCGATCTTTTACTGGCTCAAAATATCAATCACGACTTCGTCCTCGACGAACTGCTTGTACTGCTCATGCAACCGCTTGCTCTGCGGACTCTTGATGTAAGCCTCCTTGGCTTCCTTGTTCACGAAGTCGATCGACATGCCATATTTGTACTTTGTGAGATTGCTCGTCTGCGGGCCAACCACGATATTGGTTGCGCCACTGATCGTGGGTAACGTCGCTCTTGTTTCAGCGAGAATTCGATCGATAGCAGACTGCGGCACATCAGCCTTGAAGTTAAACGCGACCGCGTGCCGCAGAATTCCCTTCGGCGCGTTTACCGGAGGAGTCTGTTTAGCACCCACCAGCACGACCAATATCAGCAGTAGAGTCAGACAAACTGGAATCAAGCGCTTCATTGCAACCTCCTGAGTATCCTATGCGGCGGTATTAAACCGACACTCCTCATTCTGCAATTCTCTGGGGCTATTCCTGCCAACGAATCTTCTTGAAATAATTCCGCCGACGCTCCTCTTCACTCCAGGTGAGTGGACCGGGATAACCCGCCCTGTCCCATCCAGTGAATATCTCTTGCGTGTTCGGATTAGTGATCTGATGATCATCACCGTTGGCTAGTAGCGGCACGCGGTGCGCATCGTTCGGCCAACGATCCTCCGGGTAGTTCTGATAGTAGACCGTGAAGACGATTTCTCGAACGTGCGCGTAAATCTCCTTCAGCTTTGTCTGAAGGGTCTCATCTTTGAACCCGCCGGTTTGAAGGATCCTGTTGAAATACTCGGCGCGTTGATTTTCTTGCAAGTGCACGAACGCGCCTCCGAGCTGCTCCGAACTTGATCGGTCGAAGAGTTCCAGATCGGCATCCGGAAATTCTTCAAGCCGGCGGTTGATCTCGTCAGTGATTCCTTTCCATTCGAGATCCCTATAGCCAGGATCTCCCGGCGCAGAAGGAATCAGCGTGTCGCCGATTGCGAAGAGTATGGCTTGCCGGTTGACCCTGGGAAAGGCTTGTTCTCTAGAAGTCGTCTGCTCTTCCGCGTCTGAACCTGAATGTAGCGTCGTAGGCGACCCCGAGGAGGGCGGCCCATCCTCAGCGGCCTTTATTCCGGCCATCCCGGCAATAGTAACTGTTCCGGCGGTCGCGGTCGTTCTTATGAAGTCGCGTCGCGAAACGCCTTTGTCCTTCTTACTCTTTCTTTTTTGCTTTGCCATACTCTCACTCAGGATTGGACACACTCCGTCTCTTGATCCGTTGTCGGTTTATAAGCTGAGTTGCGGCTTCAACCACTTCACGATAAATGGCTGAAGGTTTTCATCGAGATCGAACAGTTGATATCCGATTGAACCGCCCTCGTATTCAAGCAGTGTGCTTCCGTGATCCTTTGCCATTTTGTAGAAATCACGAAAGGCTTGGGCGATTGGAGGCAAGCCCAAAGTAGAGACGAAAAGAATCGGGAATTTCGATTTCTCTACATCTGCTCGGTCCGGCATTCCTCCGAGCATCACAAATGACTTCACCCGAGAATCCGAGCAGGCAGCCTTCAAACCGTACTTCACTCCGATGGATGTTGTCACCAAAGCTAGTCGATCGGAATTGACTGCAGTCTGTGCAGCAAGAAACTCCAGAGCGGCCTTGACGTCGAGATATGCTTTGTCCCGTTCCGCTATTGGGAGATCAAAGTAATTTCCCTTTTCCTGGCTTTTGCCCCGTCCACGAAAATCAAAATTAAGTACGACGAATCCCGCGGCGGATAGCAGTTGCTCGAGGTTGTCGAAAACATGGCGGTCGGTTAAATAAGAATGCACCAGTACTACTCCGGGCGCCTTGGGCTGATTCGCGCTTTGCGGCATTCGCAGAGTACCATACAGATTCCACCCGTCGTCTGTTCGAAAGGAAACATCCCGGGCCGAAGCGCGAAGCCTGGGCACAACCCAATCCGCGACGACAGTTTCAAGTGGTTTCTCGTTTGGGAATTTGTTGGCGTACATGATGAACATCGAATTGCCAATGCCGATGTCGCGATAAATCATCAAATCACTGGTCGGATTCGTTGATAATTTGTAGACCTCTGCCATGTCAGCGAGTCCGATCTTGTCTTCTTTGGATGCGAGGCACAGCACCGGCAAGTCACTGCGACTCGCAATGACATCTTTTGCACCTTGACCCAACCTCCCGGAGAGCAATACCAGCGTACGAACTCTCCGATCTTTATAAGAAGCGATCACCGCGGGTTCTGCTGTCACGCTTTCCGCGACTACTCCGATCCGGTCCGGATCCACTATGGGCTGACGGCTAAGGAAGTCAATAGCTCCGCTCACATCGAGAGAGATTTTCGAGCGCTGCTCTGAATTGAAGGCGTTATACTCCGTTGGCTCAGCGCTCTTACCTCTCCCTCTAATGTCGATGCGCAGCGTTGCGGTATCGCCCAACTCAGATCTTAAGCTTAGTTTTGCGAAAGTGTTTGGTCCGATCTGGTGACCTCCCAGATAGATGTCACGGTCGTGAGCGGGTGAATGAACCATGACAACCCCCGGAATCTTCCTTCCAGGGGTCAGGCCGGCGGGAATGCTTAGCGTGCCGTGAATGACCCAGCCGTCTTCGGTCTTAAAAGAAACCTCCTTCTCATCAAAATTGGACTTAGCCGCGTTTTGCTCCTGCGGGACACCTGCGGCGAGATTCCAAAGAAGCAGTACTAATGCTGGCGCGCTGGAGAGCGCTCGTTTCATAAATCAGTTCTCCTTTTGAAACAGCAACGGTTTCACCTCGATCATGGCCGAGATCCTGATTATTTCCCGAAGGACTCAGCAAGGTAACGGGCCACCAGTTCCGACTCTGACCATGTCAACTGCGCGCCGCGTGACACCATGTCGTGAACTGTTCGTTTCCAGCCTTCTGGTTCCTTTCTCTGACCAGTGATCGTTTGCAAGCTGTGACATTGAACACATGTTGCAAGGATGAGGCCCTTTCCTTCTTTGTCTGGAAGCAGCGCCGATAGATCGGCTGGCCTGGATGCATTCCCAGTTGAACCAGCTGAAGATCGGCCGCTTTGGGAGACACCGTCGGGCCCAAAATTCGTCGCAAGGTATTCAACAACTGTGGCTATTTCTTCG
The DNA here is from genome assembly GCA_035258805.1 of Blastocatellia bacterium. Classification (GTDB taxonomy): domain Bacteria; phylum Acidobacteriota; class Blastocatellia; order UBA7656; family UBA7656; genus Onstottus_A. The sequence continues at coordinate 47,689 of DATFWY010000251.1, forward strand.
GGGCGCAGATTGGCGCCGAGACGTACCATGTCTTTCACGCTTGCAAGCCAACCGGAAGAATCCTTTCGTTTCGTCGTTATACGGTTCAAAGCATGGCAATCAACACAGGATCTCCGGATGATTCCCTTCGCAGCACCCTCGGGCAGGCTTTCTGTCGACGCCTGTTCGCGCTGACCCGCGGCGGCCTTGCCTGCGATCTCGGATTTTTCATTTGTTGATCCGGAACCTGCCGACCCAGGGCCAAAGCTTTGTGACAGGTAAGTTGAAATCAATTCGATTTCGTCGGGGGCAATCTGCGCGCCTCGCGCGATCATGTCCCTGACAGTCCTCACCCACTGAACCTCGCTCTTGCGTTGCAACACAATCGGACCGAGCGAGTGACATTGTGTACAGGTCGCGATCACAAGATTTCTTCCAGCACCATCGGGCAATGAACTGGTTCTATCCCGGCTGCCAACTTCGATGGGAACCTGAGCGCGAAGGACAACGGATCCAACGCACAGAGCATAGGCGACCACAAAAGCGGCTCGTAGTTTTGGCATTTTGGAGATCATATGAGTGTTCACCGCTTGCTAGTGAAGCTGTCCCTAAACCTTCTTCGTTCGTCGTTCGGCGACCGAGTAGCGCGGATACCATGTTGATTCAGATCCTATTCCGCTGCGTTCGATCACGACATCAACAATGTAAGGCCTTCCATCGCGCGTTGCTTTTACCCCGCGCTGAAGGGCTGCACGCAGGCCGTCTGGATTTGTCACCGCTTCGCCCGCGATTCCAAAACCGGCGCCGATCCTGGCGAAATCAACGTCTGGGCTTCCCAGGTAACACGCCATATCTTTTCCGGTTTGCCCTTGTTTTCCCATTTTGCCGAGAATTCGCTGTCGAGGTTCGTTGTAACCTCGATTATTGAAGACCACCGTAATTACCGGGACCTCATAGCGCGCCATGCTCCACAATGCAGGTAAGCCGCCAAACATGAAGGCTCCGTCGCCTATAACCGAGACCACCTGTCTATTCGGCTGAGCGAGCTTGGCCCCGATCGACAGCCCCACTCCCCATCCAAGCGCCTGTTGCTGAGAACGTCCGATACGCAGTCGTCCGTTATCGCCTGTACGAAGATAACTGAAGAGTTTCGACTTTTCTGTGCTCAATTCATCGACTATCAGCGCATCCTTGTCAATTGCGTTATCGATCTCCATTGCGAGACGCTGCCAGGAGATCGGATTATTGTCCCAATTTCCCTTGGCTACTGCGCTAAGAGAATCCTGCATCGATTTGTTGAATGCGGCTATCGCTTCGATTCGAGGCTTAGCTATTCCGGCCAGTCGCTCCTTGGTCGCCGTGCTCTTTATCGCTGTGATTATGTCGCGTACTCCGAGCCGAACGTCGGCCAGCATTGGCAGCTCCACCGAGTAGGCTTTATTGATCTCGTCGGATTCAGTGGTGATTTGAATCACCTTTGTGTTTCCGGGACTAGGAAGGAATCCTCCGAGTACCAGCAACACATCGGCGGCTCTCGGGAATCGAGTATTCGGAGTGTGCTCGGCGTTGATGAACAACGGGTGTGCTGTCGGAAAACAGTCGACCCAGGAATCAATCAGCACTCGCATTGCGGGAATCCCGAGCAACTCCGCAAGCTCTATACATTCGGGCCGCGCCCCGCTAGTCCACGCTTCAGGGCCCGCATACAAGCACGGGTTCTTAGCCTCCAGCAGCATGCGGGCCGCCGTTTCCACTGCGGCAGCCGGCGGCCTGATCGCAGCGGGGATGTTGAACTTTTCCTGGGGAACGATCGTAGCGGCGACATCCTTGCGAACAAGTACGTCTTCGGGATAGGTCGTGAGCACCGGTCCACCCGGCGGAGTGGTCGCTACCTTTATTGCTCGGCGCGTGACGTCGGTTATCACGTCTGATTGTGATACGAGCCAATGCCATTTTGATGTTGCCCCGGCTGTATTCAGCAGGACTCTCCCTTCGTAGATGCCAGTTTGATCCTCAAACTCCGTTGGGACCATATCAGTGGCGACGATGATCGGTAGCCGAGCCGACCGCGCGTTAAACATATTCGATGATGCATGAGGTGCTCCTGCGACTGACATCATAGCTACGCCAATCTTGCCTGATGCCATAGCGATGCCCGAGGCAATCGCAACGCCCTGACCTTCTTCAACCGCTAGAACCAGGTGCATTCGCGGATGGTCGACGAGAGCGTCATAAACACCACGCGAATGCGATGAGTTGCCGACCACAACGAATTCAGCCCCGGCCGCGCACCACTGCTCAACCAGTACTTCTCCTCCGGTGCCTTGCATCGTCTTTACACCGTTAGCTCCCTCACCTACGAGCTCTGTCCCCGCGGCAGTCAGCGGACTCAAGGATTCCAATACAGCGTTTGCTGCAACTGTGCTGAAACCAGCGGCCGCCATTTTCTTCAGAAACCCGCGGCGGGATAGACCATTGTTCAGGTAACGCATCACCAGGTCTCGCATTGGAGTTCTCCTTCGTCTGTTTCCACGTCAGACTCTTTGCACCGGGTTCCGATCCAGCTTTACCGATCCATCACTTCGAGAAACCTCAACGATTTGCCGATTTACTCTTCTCGAGTCTATCCAATTCTCGTTCAAGCCAAACCGGACGAGTAATTGTTGGCGTAGGTATTGGAATCGAATAGTTCGGGTGATAGCTTATGTCTATTACCTGCCCATCCTTTAACACTGCAGTCACACGTTGAGCATTACGAATATCGTCGAGCGGGTTGGCGCTAACCACGATCATATCCGCTCGTTTGCCTGGCTTGATGGTCCCGAGTTCCCTACCCTTTCCGAGGAATTCGGCATTGTCGCGAGTTGCGATTGTAATCGCCTGCATCGGCGTGAATCCTGCGTCAACCAGAAACATCATCTCTCTTTGCAGGCTCAATCCAGGAACGGACAGGAAGGTGTCAGAGCCCGCCACTATTTTTCCGCCGGCCTTGTAGAACGCCTTCAAAAGATCCTGTATTTTCTTGTAGCCCACGCGCATCTCAGCCAGGTCGTCTGCGCTCTTGAGTTTGTAAACGATTGAGGTAGCCCACATCTTCTTGACGTCGTCCGGAACATAGGCCAGTTGCGGATTCCTGGAATACTCAGCGTCTTCACGAGCGAAATCGTCCCGCCTTTCCGTAGCCATTCTCCACCAACTGGACATAGTCGGTATCAACGCGACCTTCTTGCCAGCGAGGTATTTCGCAAGTTGTTCCGCTTTGACTGGATCAATCTTCGAAAATGACTTGATGTCATTGATGAACATCTGCAATTCATTCGGTGTTGACGTGAGTCGCCGGGGATAGTCAGTGAGAGCCTGGACGATTCCGCTCGCGTGTTCAAGGCCGTCGATGCCTGCGTCCGCAGCTTCACGAGCATCTACGCTCCTCAGATGTCCCGTGACAGGTATCCCAAGCTTGTGCGCTTCTTCGATGATTGCTTTCAAAAGCTCCGGAGTGATCTTCTCACGCACCTTGATGGCCGATGCTCCCTTGCCGTGAAGCAGATCCACCGCGCGCTTCGCCTGCGTCTCGTTTTCAACGGCGACGTGCGTTTCCCTGGCCGGCGGCGGCGTGTCCAGTCCGTCACCAACGTAGAAGATCCGAGGTCCGCGTATCCTTCCTTGCTCAACAGCGGCGCTGACATCGGCGATCCATTGAAGGTCATTACCAAGATCTTTAACAGTGGTTACCCCATTCGCTAAGAAGAGCTCGCCCATCCAATCGTGGTAATGTACGTGCATATCGATCAGACCGGGAAGAACGAACTTGCCCGTGGCATCTACGATCTTTGTTGCCTTGGGAAACTTCGCCGTAGCCTTTGTTCCGATTTGCGCGATCTTATTGCCTTTGATTAGAACGACTGAATCCGGGATCGGCGGCCCGCCGTTTCCATCGATGAGTGTCCCGCCAATTACGGCAACCATCTGCTCGGGTTGTGCAATGGATTGAGTGCTTGCTCCCGATTGTATCAGGCCGAGAATAGACAGAGATAAGCAAACAACTCGCAGCATTCTGCGAAGGCCGAGGTGCGTTCCCTTCATGTTCTGTTCTCCTGAAAACCTATTTCGGCAGGTTCGTAGCTTGATGCGCTACCAGTCTCCACTGACCCTGCTGTTTCACGTAAACACGCAGAAAGCGGTTTTGCACAGTGTAATCCTGTCCCTGGTATTTCGCGTTGATGGTGTTTCGGCCCGCCAGGATTGCAGTATTGCCGTATACCTTGGCGACTACATCGTCTCTTTCAATAGACAGGTATGTGCGGTCGCCCGCTTTGAACCCGGCTATGACCTCTGCTTTTGTTTCGACCTTCCCTGTCGGGTGTACATACGTACAGTCATCGGCAAGTATGCGGCTCAGGGCCGCGGTGTCGCCGTGCATGTAGGCCTCGGCTCGCTCAGTATCTACTTTCAACACTTCTTCCTCGGCTTTAACATCGGCTGGCGTGCGCTTACTGTTCTCCTGGGCTTTGATTGAAAACACGGAAAGAAAAATTAAAGCACCAACAAAAGCGATCCGCTTCATATCTTTTACATCCTCCTTTGCAAAGTGCGCCTTGGCAAGAAGGCAACTTGCTCACTTATTCCACTCTCTCAAAGACTGTGTGAGAAATCATGAATACCACCGATGGGGCAGTGGGTGGTATTCAGGGCTTCACCCAGCCTCCCATGAATCGTCTCACTTTGTTTCTACCGATGTCTCGACTCCGGAGAGCATTTCGTCCAGAGTTGACCTGGGAATCAATTTGCCGCCGAGCACGACTGCGGCGATCCTCCTGGTGTTCCTGATTTCCTCAAGCGGATTGCCATCCAATAACACCAGGTCCGCTATCTTGCCCTTTTCAACTGTGCCGAGCGAGTCAAGCAATCCAAAGTACTCAGCAGGATTGCGCGTTGCGCAGCGGAGCGCGTCTACTGGAGTAAGTCCAGCCTTGACCAGCAGAGCGAGCTCGTCGTGCAGGCTGAAGCCTGGATATTCGTAAAGACCGGCGGTATCGGTACCGGCCAGTAGCTTTACGCCGGATTTGTGCATCGCTCTTATGAGCCGTAATTGAGCCTCGAAAAGTCTTTGACGTTCAGGAAAGTACTCAGGATCAAACCCTTTCAAAAGAGCCGCCTTCTGGACCTTCCAGGAATCTTTCCTTTCGCGGGGGATGTACTTGAGCCGAGAATCGTTGAGGAAATAGCGGTCATCAGTCATTGCGAGGTTTTGCCAGCCAACGAGTGTGGGCGTCTGCCAGGTACCGTTCTTAACAAAATGTGCAAAAAGGGCAGCCGCATTCTTGTCGTCGTAGGTATCGAGGGTCTTCAATTCGGTCCTTATTTCAGCGCCAACGAAAACAGACAGGCCCGATTTGGCGACTGTCGCGTTCGCTTCATCATGCAAGGCGTCGGCATTCTTGGAGCACGCAGAAACAACTCCAAAGAGGTGTTCGAGAGATTTCTGTCCAGCATCCGACGCTTCGGAAGCAGTGACGCTTGCGGGTACGTGGCCGGCAAACGAGAGGCCCTGTTTCTTTGCCTGCTCCGCAACAGCGAAGTACGATTCCCGCGGCAGCATTGAATAGACTTTTATGAAATCTGCGCCCTGCTGCTTTAGGTTATCCACCGCTTGCCGGGCTTCGATCGCGTTCTCAACATTCAGAGAAGTTCGCCGTCCTATTTTGCGTGGTCCATCTACAATTACACCGGCGGCGAAGATGCGAGGGCCAATCAAAGTGCCATTGGCTATCTGTTTGCGCCACTCTTTGAGCTGTACAAACTCTTCCGGATTCCCGCCCATCTCGCGTATACCGGTCACACCGTTGGCGATGAAAAGCGCCAAAAACTCCATATATGAGATGTGTGCGTGCATGTCCCACAGACCCGGAATCAAGAACTTGCCGCTTCCATCAAAGCGCTTGACATCCTTCGGCGCTTTGACATTATCGGTCGTACCGATTTCCTTGATTCGATCGCCGACGATCACCACGGTCGTGTCACGGATGAGCCGGGCTCCAGTAGTGTCGACTACGGTGACGTGTGTTATAACGAGAGGAATTTTGGCCTCGCCTTTTAGTTGGGCAACCAAGAACGTACTGAGCGCAAAAATAATTAGAAGCGCAATGACAATCATCATTGCCGCCGTTAAGCGTCGAGATATTCCTTGTTCGCACATAATCGCTGGGATGCCCGCTTTAATTCTGAGCGTTCAATCTACCGATCTCGGAGCGTTCTTCTCTTTACGCGTCCGGTTGCCAAGTGTTGCCGATAACCAGGAACCAACCATCTCTTCTATGGGCGGTTCGTTTGGAAACTCGAATCGCCAGGTGCTGAACATCGTGGTCCCCATCGCAAGCCCATCAAAAACCTGTATCCGGCTGTTCCCGTTTTTTGAAGCGAGATAAGCGTCGACCATATCCTTGAGCCCAGGCTTGTCTTCCTTACTGACGAGACAAAAGATCGGTTTGCGGGTCCTGGAAAATGCATCTACGGCAAAGCGATTGAGACGACCAGAGATCAGAACGCAAGCGACGACGTGTTTGCTTGTTGCAGCCGCAGTCAAAACGGCGCCGGCAGTATCCTGTTCCCCTACGATGCCAATGTGATTTCGCTTAACTCCTGTTTGCGCTAGGAACTGAAGCGCGGCTTTAACGTCCAATAGAACGGCCTCCCGCTGCTCCGGAGCCATCGAATGAAATCTCTGCGGCTCGCGACTGGCTCCTCGCCCGCGAATGTCAATTCTAAGCGTCGCAAGCCCATGGCTGGATAACGTATCTGCCAGGCTGGGGGTCGAAATCTGGCCAAAGGCGTCGGATTCGTGTCTTGAGCCGTGCACCAGGACGACGCCGGGCACCCTGCCGCTACTTCGCGGGATGTGAAGCGTTCCGATAATTCGCCAACCGTCCTTCGTTTTGAATTCGACTGTTTCCTCGCACCCCAGATCTGCGGCTGACGCTGCGCTAGCCGCGATGGATGATGCGTTTGAACCCATCTCGCTGCTTCGACGTTGCTCGACCGCACCTGACGCGAATCCTGCTGTGTTCGTCGATTTGGATTTCACTGGGCTACACCAGCTTTGAGCCATTCAACGACTAATGGCTCAAGCTTCGGGTCTAATTCGAAAAGCTGATAACCGATAGCGCCGCCGTCGTACATAAGAAGACGCGTCAACTTGTCGGGCGTCGCTTCGTACAATGCTCGCATGATCTGAGTCACCTGCTTATGTCCGGTGCAGGTCACGTACAGAGTATGAACCGCACCGCTGGTCAGGTAATCGCGTTCTTTGTCATCGACCGGTATGTATCCGGTCAACAATGCCAGAGCTTTGACGCGCGAATCTCCTATCGATCCGCGCACTGCATGCTCGGCGCCGTGAACAACGCCGACAACCCCAACTCTATCTCGATCGACTCCGTCCTGTGACGTCAGAAAATCAATTGCCGCCTTTGCATCGAGCCTGCCATTAGCACGCTCCTCTTTCGAAAGATCGAAATACTTACCTTTGCTGGTGCTCTTGCCCCGGCCTCGCCAATCGATATTGAGCACGGCGAATCCTTCTCGCACAAGTAATCGTTCGAGACTTGCGAACACATATCGATCGCTGCGTCCGGAGTGCAGCAACACCGCGCCGGGTGACGGCCAGACATCGGTATCGGGGAACAGCAAATTGCCGAAGATCTCCCAACCATCTTCGGTTGTGAAGGAAACCTCACGCTCGCGGCCTACTGAAGAAAGCTGACGGCGAATCCATCCAGCTATCAGTTGCTCAATCGGTTCGCGATCCGGAAAACGGAATGCCCACTTCTCAATCATCCGCTCCCCGCGTCCCATCCCTTCGAAGACATGCAAGTCTGTATCTGGATGGTTCGAGGAAAGATAAATGTCGGTCATGTCTCTCAAAGAAGCCTTGTCCTCGCTGCTCGCTATACACAAAACAGGGTCATCCTGCCACTCGGTAAGAAATTGCTTCGCGGTACTGCTCAATCGACCCGACAAGAACACGAAAGACCTGACTTGCGAAAAGGCGCGTGAGCCAAGGACTGCCGCGTCTGCAGCGCCTTTTTCGGCAATGATCGCGATGCGATCGCCGACACCCTGCCTGGCAGACAACAGCTCCACGGCCGATCTCACCGATTTCACCTGCCGGTCCGATTTATGCAGTGAGTCCTTCTCTGTTCTTCTGTTGTTCTCAACTGTCTTATCTCGAAGCTCAACCCAATGAAACGACAAACCGGCAGATTCAATAGCCACAGAAAGCCGGTTGCTGGGAGCGATCGAGCTTCCGCGGCCATTTTTCCGGGAGGCTCGCGAAGACCTGAGCATTAGAACGCTACCAAGCGAGCTGGTTAAGCCCGTAGGATTCAAAGCGTCCACTTGTTCGTCCTTTATTCCCAATGCTAACTTTTCGATAACATTCCTAGGTGCAATCGTGACCGTCCCAGGAAAGATTGATAATTACGTGCTAAGGGCACGTCGCGCCGCTGACGCCAACTTCCTTGAGTTCTGAGCGATGAACTTCGAGCTGCTTTTTGAACCACGAGACTATAGTTGGCTCGAGTTCTCTGTCCTCACGAAAACGTAAGTACGCTACGATGCTGCCTGGATACGTAAGCACCTTGTTTGAGTAATTCTCCGCGACGGTAGAAGCGAAATTCCTTGTCAGCTCCCCCATTCCGTCACCGGTAACGACAAGAACAGGTTGCTTGATTGAACTCAGAGTGTCCCGGTCGCCCGCATCGCTCCACGCCCACACCACGGGATCGAGCATCCCAATTGCTCTCAAGTTCGGATTCTCTTTTGCGCCGTTTAGAGCATAGTTAGCCGCGAGCAATGCACCCAGAACACCTATTCGATCAGCATCGACACCATTGCACGAAGTGAGCACCTGATAGCCTCTATGAAGGTCGCGTCGTCCCGCCATGATTTCTGCGAGACTTTGGTCAATGTATGACCCTTTGTTGATGCTTTTGCCGATGCCCCGATATTCAAGGTTAAGAAAGGCTATGTTATTGGCCAGCAGCAATCGCTCGAGATTCCGATAGATGTTTCGATCAGTTAGCGCGGTGGGTAGGAGGATTACTCCGGGAACTGTCTGTCCACGATCTATTGCTTCCGGTAAACCGAGATTTGCGTAGAGTATCCATCCGTCCTCGGTTTCAATTGTTATCTCGCGAACGTTGCCCAAAAGTCGAAGCTGCTCTTCCAGCCAGGCCCCCGCGGCGAAGTCCAACGCGTTCTCTATAGGCCGGTCGGCATATCGATTGCGCCACATATTACACATCGTGACGCCTACGCCGAGACCGTCCTGCACCCAAATATCGCTTTGCGGGTTTTTATTCAAACTGTAAGCCTTGGTCATATCAGCGAAGCCTCGCTTGTCTTCTTTGCTGACGATGAACAGCATCGGCTTGTTTCTGTTTCCAGCTAACACCTCCATTGCGCTCTGAGACAGAATTCCGGAGAGAAGCACCAGAACACCGACCCGCGAATCTTGCATGGCGCCTATCACTGCAGGTCCGGCGCTGAACTCTTCGGCCACGACTCCAATGCGTCTGTGATCCACCTCATCCTGCGTGCCGATAAAGTCGAGCGCGGCCCGGACGTCCAGCACAACCTTGTCGCGCTCGGCCTGAGGCATTTCTATGAATGGAGTTCCTCCTTCGCTTTTCCCGCGTCCTCGTATGTCGATCCGCAACGTGACCACAGATTCCTGAAGCTTCGCCCAACCGGGAAAGCTGACCCAAACTGACCGCGAGTGCATTGAAGAGTGAAGCAGAAGGACAGCGGGACGCCTCTCCGATTTGGGCTGCTTCGACGGGATGGTGAGGGAACCACTAATGGTCCAGCCATCTTCAGTAACAAAGGTCACTTCTTTCTGAATTGAATCTGGCTTCAAATAGAAACCAGCCGGCTTGTCGTCCTTCTCATTCATTATCTGGTTGAACTTCATCGCCGAGATCTGTAACTGAGCTCCAGCCTGGGCTTTCTGGTGACTACTTGAATCGAGGAATTACTTCTCGACCAAACAACTCAATGCACCGCAGAACATCCGAGTGATCAGGTCCGTGCGGATGCCGAAACATCAGGATCATCGTTTCACATCCGATTTCTGTTTGGTACTTCTCTATTTCGCGTATGACTACATCAGGTGTTCCGGCGATTAAGCGGCCGGATGCCGCCTGCTCGAAGCGCCAGCCTGATGGATCGACTCCTCCAGTGTCTTTGAATAGCCCGAGCTGAACATAAGGTTTATAGAAAGCCTTCACGCAAGGCCACCATTTGTCTACAACCTCGTGCTGGCTTGGGGCTACCCAGGCGCTTCGCGCCAGTGCCACCTCCGAAGGCCTGCCGTTATCGACTGCGGATTGGCGATAAATCTTCGCCCACTCCCTAGTAGTCTCGATTCCCTGAAGATTGTCGGTGGGCCATCCGTCTCCAATTCTTCCTGCCCGCAAGAGCCCCGGTTTTGAAATCGCGCCAATCCAAATTCGTGGCCCATTCGGCTGCACTGGCCTTGGAGAAACGCGGACGTTTTCCAACTGAAAATGTTCGCCTGAGAATGAAACCGTCTCTTCAGACCACGCGCGCCTGATTACTTCGACACTTTCCTGGAAACGACGGACGATGCCGTTTTTAGGAATGCCAAAAGCTGATCGGTTTTTTTTGACCGAGTCCAACTCCGAGTATGAAGCGACCACGAGAGATGTTGTCGACAACTGCAGCAATCTCAGCAACGTGAACCGGATGCCACATTGGTAGCTGCATAACATCAGACGCAATGATCATCCGACTTGTCCGAGCCGCAAGCGCGGCGGAGAACGTGAGGGCCGATGGCAGGTAGCCATCTGGGCTGTGATGGTGCTCGCCCACCACCGCAAAATCGAAGCCGAATTTCTCCGCCGCTTCAGCCTCGCGGAAGGCTTCGTTGTACACCAACGCGATGTTCTCGCCGCGAGGTGGATCTTGAGTGTTTAGAACTATCCCAAACCGCATCACATTCTCGCGATCAAAAGAAAATACTTACTGGCGAAGAGAGTTCTTAGGATTGCGTGTTCGACCTCGAACCGCAGGGATTTACAATCTTGTTCCGGGAACTCTGCCACAATCGCGGTACTCTGCGTTCTCCGCGGTTAAAGTCATTTCAACCGCTTAGAGCGCTGAGGTAACAGAGGAATCTTAACAACACATTAATTAATGCTCGCAGCGCGGCCAATTACTTTCTCAACGTCAGCCTCCACTAAGGTTCCTTTGAAGAAATCGGCATTCGTGCCGGCAAAGAGAGAGACCGGATTTCCGAAAACGAAATCGCGGAAATCGGTTTCAGTAATGAGTTCCTTGTCCACCAGCTCCCAGGCTTCCTCGACCACTCTTGCCATATCCGGGACATCCCAGTGCGAGATGTCCGAACCGAAGATTGCATTTAGTCGCGCTCCGAATGGATTTACTTTTGAGTTGAAGGACCACGCATTGATGGGATCATCGGCCTCACAGCCAAAATAGAAGCTATTCACAAAGAGATCGCGAATATCCTCGGCTTTTTGAATATTGCAGTAGGCCCATTCATCCGGTGTTGGTTCGGTCTGTTTTGCTTCGTCGCGAACGGCGGCTCCGGCCCCAAGAGCCAGCGGATCCCTGCCAAGCTGGTCCAAGCGTGCACCCATCGATCCGCCATATTGCTTGTACAGGTCGAATAGCAGTTTGCGATCGAGGTTGGCAGGGTTGGTATTCTCAAGGGCGGAGACGTTGCGCTTCTCCCAGTGTCCTATCAAATCTGCGTACAAGCTGCACGCCCACCCGACTCCGCACTCAAGGAATGCAAACTTTAGGTTCGGGAACCGCCTTGTCACTCCTCCCAAAAAAAGAGATTTGCATACCGCTTCGCCGGCTGTAGCGAAGCTGCCAATATGGTTATACACATATGCGGAGATCGAGTTTCTACTTCCCCAACCTGTCGCGCCGGTATGAAAGCAGGGCGCTACTTTCAGCTCAACGCATTTTGCCCACACAGGATCATAGTCATACTCACTATCCAGCCCATACGTATCCAGCCAGAATGCCCATCGCGATGCCTGGGGCATTTCGCGTATGGCGGCGGGAATGGGTCGACGCACATATGCCTGCATGAAAACGACCTTCATTCCCAGCACGTTAACGGCGTGTTCGAGCTCTTCAATCGCTTCTTGCGGTTTGTGCATCGGTATGACGGCAGCTGCAGTGATGCGATCAGAATATTCCCGGTACAGATCGGCGTAGTAGGTGTTGTATGCGCGGCAAACTGCGCGGCGCAATTCTTCGTCTTTCGGATAGGTGGCGGACATACCGACAGACGGAAAGAGCACAGTGAAGTCCATCCCGAATTCATCGAGCCGTTCGTATAGCAGGCGAGGCAGCGTAGCTGTTGCTCGATCCAATGTGTTCTTTGTGGGTGCGCCCCACCAGGGCGAACGGGCAACTCGTGTATCCAGCCGTTCTTCGGGCGACAGATGGTCCCAGCTGAATAACCTGCTGCCCGCTATTGACGACACGTAGCCGTCGACAACACCTGGTCCGCCGACTTGTCTGAGGTAATCCAAGACATCAGGCTCGAACTCAATCATGTGCCCATCACAATCAATAATCGGATGACCTATATGGGCGCGAACGTTCGCAGATTTACTCGCGCTGGGCTTGGTCATGCTTCTCTCTCCGTTTCGACCAGGACAACCGGATCCGTCCATCCGGCATTTTCTTCCGGCTGCTCGTGCCCGCTCTTAAATGTTCGTACTTTACTCGGACGAGCGCTCCAGACCAGCACAATCGATGAAGCTACAACGGCAGTGGCAATGATGAACATTGCGCGGTAGCCGCCGGTCTTATCAAAAGCGTAACCACCCAACCATGCGCCGAAGGCTCCACCAAAGCCGCCCAGCATGTTCATCGCTCCAAAAATTGACCCGAATCGCTTCCCCTGAAAAACATCTGCCGCTGACGCCATGATCGCCGGAAAACTCATACCGAAACCGACGCCAAAAAAGACCGCGTAACCGTAGAGTAGAATCGTGGTTGGATAAACCTGAATGAGACTGAGTGCAAGAATCCCGGCAATATAAATGATGGCGCTGAGAGTCAGCGTCTTTTCTCTTCCGACCCGATCCGACAGGATGCCTCCAACGAAATTGCCCGCAGTCGACATCAGGCCCTGTAACCCTACAAACGAAGCGGCTGTGATGCTGCTGATTCCGGCTGATTGCAAATAGGCAACCAATTGAACGCCGATGAGGAAAGTGGCTCCAGTGGCGACGATGAACAGGAGGGCCAACGCCCAGAAGCGATATGTCCTCGCTGCGTTCTTGAGAGTCCACTCCGTTCCGGCCCACTGCCGATCCACAACAACCATCTGACGGCCACGGGCACCGTGCGAGCCAGTCCCGGCGCCGGACGAAACTTCCGGGTGATTCTCGAGGCCCTTATCTGCGGGCTTGTGCCTTTGAAACAGGATTATGATTGGCACCACTATGACTGTAATGATCGCCGCCAGCCAGATGTAGGCAACACGCCATCCGGAACGTGAAATTACATACTGAATTGCCGGAAAGAAAACGAGCCTCCCCAGGCCGAGGCTTGCCATGATGATCCCCAGAGCAGTCGCACGATTACGCCCAAACCAGTTCGAAATAATCGCAGCATGCGGCACGACTTGAACCGCACAGAGTCCGACCGCGCCTACCAATCCGAACCAAAGATAGAAATGCCACAACTGGTGAATCTGACTTGATCCCACAAAACCAGCGGCGAGAAGCAGGGCCCCAATCGGCATAACAGTGCGTGGCCCGTAACGGTCTATCAGGAGTCCAATCAAAGGTGACAGCGCACCGCTGACGAACAGATTCAGCGAGTAAACACTTGCCGTCGCTGCGCGCGTCCAGCCAAACTCTGTCAATATTGGCGGGTAGAAGAGAGAGAAGGAAAACCACGCTGGCGAGACAATTGCCATCGTTACAAATGAGACGGCAACGACAATCCAACCATAGTAGACTTTTTGACTGGGCTTACTGTCCATTCTCTGATGACTGCCGCCCTATTCCGAGGGAAGCTGATATTCCTAATCCTTGGTTTTGAGGTATGCCTTGATACGATTCAACGTTGTCGCACCGATCCCCTTAACTCGCAGCAGATCTCCGACTGACCCGAACGCACCGGAGGACTCGCGGCTCTCGACTATTGCTCCGGCAAGCTCAGGCGTCAGACCGGGTAACCGCGCGAGTGCTTCGGCCGAGCTTGTATTTAGATTCATTGGGAGCTGTTCAATGGGGTTCTTTTCGCCAAAATTTTTCGATAGGTAGTCGATCAGCGGTTGAACATCTTCTTTGTCAACAGGAGCCTGATACGCTGAGATCATCTTCTGAACAGTAGTGCGCCAGTTGCTGCTTGATTTTTTTTGAGTTATGACCTGACTAAGGTCATGGCAACTCGAGCATGCCAGCGCGACCTCAGCCTTCCCCGACCCTTCCGGCAAGAAAACGCTCCAGTCAACTTTCTCCGCTTTAGTTCCAGCGGCATCTTGATTGGCGACCGTAGAACGCGCTGCGCTAACAAGCGAGGCAACTGCAACCGTCAAACAGATGACACATTTTGTCCATTTCAAACGCGGCAGCCTGGGCGCATCCGAACCGAGCCTTCCCTCCTGGCTGGCGCGATGCACCGGAGACTGTCCCGTCTCCGGTCGCTTACTATTTGTATTCCTTCTTGGCTCGATCAATCGCCTCGCCATAAGCCTTCCGCGCTTCCTGCTTCATATAGGTTTCAGGGTCGTTGGCGTAGTCTTTCATGTAATCGCCAGGTACGTTTATACCGGGAATTGCTGGAATCCAGTCTTCGCTCAACAGATCGTCAACGGTGCCATATTCTGGATGACTGGCAACGATCTTTGCGGCCAGTTCTCGAACGCTCGGGTCATCCATTGCTGTCAGGTGCCCCTTGTCTATGAGCTTTACTTCACGACCATCCTTTAGCTTACAGGTGTAAGTTGCAAAGTAGAGGTGTGCGTGGAAGTGATAAAACGGCAGTGATGGTTTTTGCCTGAGAGCCCATATCAGGTCGAGCGCCTGGCCAATACCGAGGTGCATAACACCAGAACGATCCCGCTCGCCTATAAAAGTTGGTCGCACGGTCGATGATTCAAAGACATTGAACGGACGAATGACTTTTGGAGACGTGCCGATCGCTGCCTCGATGAACCAGTCAATGCCGGGACCGGGATAGTGCGGGAATTTAACGTCCTTGTATTTTTCGATGAAGTCGGTCCAGAGCTTACCGAATTCACCGCCCCCTTCGATCCGAGTAATTTTATTGTGCTCCAGGAAGATCTTGATATGCGGGTAAGGACCTATATGATCAGAAGTACCTGCGACAACCCCATGCAAGTCAGACTTTGGAAGCACGATCCCAAACGGATATCCGGTAAGGTGCCCCGAGATGATTGGGTCTTTGAGTGAGCCGTGGTGATAGACGTGAGTGCCGAATCCCTCGGTTTGGTAGCCCGGGTAGTTGCCATCCATTATTTGCCAGTACTCAGGGAACCAGGTAAACGTGACATCCGTTCCTTCCGGATCGGTGATCCTTACGGTATCGGTCTGCCTGAGGACTTTCCAGGAGACGCGATCCATCGCCTCGATAAGTTCCTCCGGGTACATTACCGCGGGGCTCGCGAGTTGCTCGCGTGTGGGCCAATCCATTGAAAAGCTGTAATACTTCAGCGTGCAGTTATTGTTTGCCCAAAAGGTTTGTCCGATTACCTTGTCATAGCCGGATTTCTTTGCGACTTCTTCTGTCCACTCGGGCCCCCCGAGCATCCACGCAGCCGGTTGGCTATCTACAAGGATCTTCATCAGTTCGGGTGTTTTGAAGAGCCTTCTCTTTCCTTGCTCCTGGAAGACGTCGACCTGACACTTCATTTCGTCCCTGAGTACGCGCATGAAGGCTTCGAGCACCAATGGGTCAACATCGCTGTCTATGACGAAGAGGACTTTCTCGCCTCCTTTAACCGCATAGCCGGGGCGTTGATCGCCGGTATAGGGCATTGGTCTCTGGACTATTCGGCGGACGTAAGGGAGGAGCTGATCGGCGGTAGTAATCTCGGGGATCTTAGGATAACGTGGCGCCGGATAATCAAACTTAGCAGCTAGTGGCTTTTCGCTTCTTGCGTGTGATGGAACAGTAGCAGGTAAAAAGACGAGAAGCGCGATTGAGACGATGAATAGGCGGAAAGCTTTTCTAAACATAGATTGCCTCGTTATCCGGGAGAGGTTGTAGTTTCTAAGGTTGCGCAAGAGGTTCGGGAAGGGACGCTGCTTATGTTGCGCTGGCACTCCTGCATCTGCCTACGTTTCCATCTTTTGGGGATGCTGACTGATTGGTCGGTCACCTATTTATCAAACCGCTTGTTCAGATGTCAAGCGAGATGCACGCCTCGATCTCGCGATCCACTCGACTACACAAAAAAACCCCCGTTATCGCGTCCAGCTATCCCCATTATTTGTCGAACGGAAAACCCCTCCACCCGTGCCCGCAAACAGTGTCCCCGACGAATTAAAAACCAAACTGTACACCAGCAAATTGCTCAGCCCCACATTGTGAGCCGCCCAACGTTCTCCATCATCCTCTGATCGGAAAACCCCTGTGTCACATCCCACAAAGACTTGACCCGCCGCATTGAATGCAAACGCATAAAGTTTGTTATTTACCAATCCCTCGTTTCTCGAAGTCCACGTAGCACCGTTGTCGGTCGAACGCGATACTCGCCCGCCCTTGGTGGCTGCGAAGAGTCTCCCTCCAGCACCAACTGCAATCCCTTGGGCATGATTGCTGGGCAACCCACTGTTGATCGCAGTCCAGCTGTCGCCATTGTCCGTTGAACGGTATGCGCCACCGCCACCCGTTCCGGCAAAGATTTGTCCAGAACCGTTTATAGCAAAAGCAAGTATGAATTGATCATTTAATCCCTTGTTGATTGTTGTCCAGGTATCTCCATTGTCGCTTGATCGGTATGCGCCACCACCATTGGTGCCGGCGAATATTTGTCCCGCCGAGCTTATCGCAAATGCATATATCGTCGGATTTGACAGTCCCCGGTTTACCTTCTTCCAACTCTTTCCCTGATCCGTTGAGCGGAGCACTCCTTCATATGTTCCCGCAAAGATATCGCCCGAAGAATTCAGCAGTACCGAGAACACCGTCTGATTTGATAAACCAGTAGGTAGAACTGTCCATGACTTCCCGTCATCGGTTGACCGCGACAAGCCGCCGCCACTTCCGGCATAGAGGTGACCCGATGAATCTACTGTGATCTTGAAAACGTGGGCAATCGTCAAACCGGTATTCAAAGACTTCCAGCTTTCACCGTTATCGGTAGATCGCCAAAGGCCCTCGTAACTTCCTGCGAAGTTGTGCCCGGAAGGACTGACGGCGAGTGAAAACACTCGAGGGTTTGACAGTCCATTGTTGATCGGTCTCCAACCGTTCCCGTTGTCCGTTGACCGGCACACGCCTGACCCGGTGCCTGCAAAAACCGCTCCCGAGGAATTCACTGCTAAACTGTGGACAGTGGAATCCGTTAACCCGCTGCCGGTTGCCGTCCATCCCATTTCATCTTTGTTGAGTCGAAACACGCCACCGCCATTGGTTGCCGCGTAGATGTCGCCCGAACCATTCTGTCTTAACGCGTAGATCGTGAGGTTAGTAAGTCCGGTATTGATCTGATGCCATGTTTTTCCGTCATCAATAGATCGCCACGCTCCGGTGTCTTTGGAACCCGCAAAGATATGACCGGAGGAATTCACCGTCACGGCGTAGACTAACGTTTTCGTCATGCCATTATTGATTGGCATCCAACTACGTCCGTCATCAGTCGACTGCCACACTCCGCTGCCGTCGGTCCCCGCAAGAATGTGGCCCGCGGAATTCAGCGAGAGATTGTAGACGATTGCGTTTGCTAACCCGATATTGGAGGGCACCCAGCTATCGCCTGCTTTTATCGAACAGAATACACCGCTGCCATTCGTTCCTACGAACAGTTTGCCCGACTTGTTGATAACGATCGTGTTCACACTGGTATTGGTCAGGCCGATGTTTATCGGCTTCCAGGTTTCACCGTTGTCGGTCGAACGGATGATCCCCGCCGCATAGGTCCCCGCAAAGATCCTGCCTGACGGATCCACCGCGAGTGCAAAGAACTTCGGTGGTCCAAGCGTTGGCTTGTTGCCTTCGTCAATCGTGATCGCAGGTAGTTCAAGCCCGCTAGGGTAGGGATTTACGAAAGGATCTGATTTATGCACGCTTGCCGAGTAGTACCCGAGAACAGAAGCTGTTAAAGCGCCCGATACGGCGAGGAAAAGAATGCCGGCAAATCGAAATGCTATTCGCATCGCAACATCCCTCCACAATCGCCGATGTTTTTATCCACGTCCAACCGCAGCAGCCTCACGAATCGTACTAATCCGCTAGTGTACCGTTGTGTCCATTCCATTGTCCCAGTTCAAATCAAGTCTTAGGCAAAGGAAACGACGTATGTTCGTGAACAATGAGCCAGCGTCCGTCACGTTTTTCGGCGATAACCGTCCATCTGCCATCTGAGGCAGATTGCTTCCTATCAGGCGTAACCCGCTCAATATGGAATGTCGCAGCAAACCAGCCTGTATCACCCGACCCTCCGGATCGAAAATCAGTGGTCGTCAACTCCAGCTTGGCAGCAGCCTTAACCAGCGCATCGATCGTGGCATCGAGTTCTTCCCACGAATAAGTCATCTTGCGTTCCCAGAAGAAAAGCGCGTCCGGCTGTTTGGCATAGAACTTCTTCAGCGCGACGGTATCTCGCTTCTGATAGGCGGTGAATATATCGTCTGCGAGCTTTCGCATGCTCGTGGCTACCGAGTCAACTCCTCCAGTGACTGTGGCAGCGTCACGCACGGACCAGATGCTGATTGCGATAAACAGCAGTATCGTACTGGCAATTCGGCGATTCATGGTTACCTCGCAAATGAATCTCACTATTTCGCAACTTCCGCCACAGCTGTTTCAGCAGGTTTGTAAGTAACGGTGATCTTGCGCACTACCCTGATGGCGCTCGGACGAGCACTCCACATCAGCGCCGCAGATACGGCGAACGCAATTGCCGAAATTGGAAAGTTAAATCCATAGCTGCCGGTTGCGTCGCGCAACTGACCACCCAAACTCGTACCGAGAGCCGCACCAAAAAGACCGCCAAGCGTCAGAGTGCCGAGTATTGCGCCGAACCGCGGACCTTGAAACAGGTCTGCATACGAAGCCATCATGGACGGCAAACTGAAGCCGTAACCCATGCCATAAAGAAGTATCGACGCGTAGAGCAACAGAGCCGACGGGTGACTCTGTACAAAGCTCAGGATGGTCACGCCCAGAATCAGCATGGCCACGCTCATCGTCATAGTCTTTTCTCTCCCGAGACGGTCCGAAATCATTCCGCCAAAAAACTTTGCTGAGCCTTTGTGCAGACCCTCCGCGCCGAGTATGAACGCAACGATAATTGAATGAGCCTGGAACTGTGGATGCTCCTGAGTGAAGACGAATAGTTGGGAGGAAATCAGGAAGTAACCGATAGAAAAGCAAAAGGTCATCAGAGCAACAGCCCAGAACCGGTATGTCCGAACTGCGTTTCGAGGCGTCCAGACGGTGTTCGCCCATTGCTGGTCAATCACCACCACCTCACGCTTTGCCTTTTTCTTATCTGCCTCAGTCTCTCCATACGGAGCGAGTCCTTTTTCTGAGGGCTTGTGGTACTGGAACAATAAGATCAGCCCGGCCGGAACTACGAAGAGGACTGGGGCGAGTAAGAGATAAGTTATGCGCCAACCGAAGTGGAGGATAAGCCATTGCGTGGCCGGCGTCAGCCACAACTGGCCAAATCCTGACCCGGATATGACGATACCGATGGCTGTCCCTCGATTCCTGATGAACCAATTTGAAATGATCGCAGTGTTAGGAACGGATTGGAGCATGGCCACCCCGAAGGCAGCTACCACTCCAAACGAAACGTACAGCTGCCAGAGCGCGGTGGTTTGGCCGCTCAACGCCAGCCCGAGGCCAAGTATCAGCGCGCCAAACGGCATGACTTTGCGCGGTCCGAAACGGTCGAGCAAATAACCAACAAGCGGCGAGATCGCGCCGTTGAGAAATTGATGCAACCCATAAATCCCTGAGATGCTGGCATGGCTCCAGTGAAATTCGTCCTCCAGCGCGTGGTAGAAGAGCTGAAACATCGTCCCGATAGGAGAGACGAGACTCATCGTGACGAACGAGACTATTACGATTATCCATCCGTAATAGATGCCATGACCTGAAGAGGAATCGGTTTTCATAATCCTAATCGGCTGGTAACTTTCTTCGATGCATCAACGTGACAAGCTGGTGATGAATCTCACTGTCTTTGGTTTGAAAGAAGGCGCTCAAAATAGATCGGGCGAACAAGCTCCGGCCTGGGAGGCGGCAGAACATAGTTTCGATGGTAGCCGATATTCACCTCACGTCCGTTTTGAAAGACTCTGTCGATCCTTCTCAGGTTTCTGATATCCGAAAGTGGATTAGCATTAAGGATAACCAGGTCTGCCTTTTTACTCCGCTCGATAGTTCCAAGCTGAGGCTGCCGTAGGAATTGGGCTGCGTCTCTGGTGGCAGCAATCAGGCTTTGCATCGGCGTAAGGCCCGCCCCAACCAGAGACTCGATCTCACGTCGGAGTGACAACCCCGATATCCCATTCAGATTGTCTGAACCGGCAAGCACCACGCCGCCGGCTTCACGAAAGTTACGAACAAATCGTTCCAGACGGCGATAGCCTTCACGCATCAATCCCATCTCGTCCGGCCCAAAAGTCTCGCGGATTCTCTTGTCGATCGTCGCTTCGCTCCATTCCTTGCGAACGGACTCGGGCACATACGTCAGCTCAGGTTCTCGCGCGTAAACGCCATCTTCAGTGACCACCTCTCGATTGTCTTCCAGAATCGCGCGTTGTCGCACTGCCATTGTTGGTATGAGTCTTACTCCCTTTTCAACCAGCAGTCGTATGAGCGTGGTCTCTTTTTGTTCGCTCATCAGAGTGAAGCCGCGGAGGTCTTCGAGAAAAACCCG
>DATFWY010000252.1:0-22849 GCA_035258805.1 Blastocatellia bacterium
GGAGCGTTACCAGCGATGTGACCCGCTGATGTCAACAAAGCAACCAGCCGCCGCTCGGCAGCAGGCGTAAAAGCTATTGCTCTGATGGATCGCGATAGGGCGACCTTAGTTCGAAGGTTTTGAGCGTTGAGACCTTTGGACCGGCCTCGGCGTCGCGGCGCATTTACCTTCGCTCGGCGCAGGTCACGATAGGCATATTCAACTCTGGCGAGAGCCGGATCGGCGGTCTCAGAAACTGGCAGCGGTTTGGACTGGTCACCGCCGCCCTGTTCGATTATGTCTGCTGCGGTCTCCAGGCCTTGTTGGAACACGCCCCTCAGATAGATGCAGTATTCGGCTACGATTGGTGATTTCGATAGGATCCTATTGAGGCGGATTCTGGCCCGTTCGATTCGCTTGGCGCTGTCGATCTCTCCTTCGGCAGTAAGCATGGAAGAGCGGCTGGCCTCGCGAATGTAGAGCTTCAGAAGGTCAGTCCGATCAACATCTTCCGTCTCTTCCGGCTCGTTTTCATCAGAAAGAGTGAACGAGTCGTAATTGCGGCTATCCTCTTCGTTTTCGTGATCGAAATTGCTCTCAATCTCTTCGATAGTCATGGCTATTTCTCCCACTGTTTACGACTTGTGAGATGAAAAAGATCAGTACGGTCGGCGCCGTCATCATCGGATCTCTACGATTCCGATTTTAGTTCCTGTGTGGAATTAAGGAAAATTAATAAAACTAAAATAGAAAAGGATGTTTGCTAATAGGGTGGGGGTTAGGGGTTGGGAGTTGGGGATTGGGTACAAAACTAGGTCAGCGTTCAACGCTAGGCGTTCAGCGTTTTAGCGTTCAGCATTCGGGTTATGTGTCCTTTCTCTAATCTAGACGTCTGTGCATTTCGTTTTGTCTTAGAGGGACACGTTAAACGCTGAACGCTAAAACGCGAAGCGTTGAACGTCGAACTCTAGACTGATTTATCCGACATCCATTTACTGACCGCTAATCCTTCTCGAATGATCGTTTCGTTTCGATCGGGACCGGTAGAAATGAGACCGATCGGGGTGCCGCATAGTTCCTCGATCCGACCAACGTAATCTCTAGCTGCTGCCGGTAGCTCGTCGAACTTTGTTATACGACTTGTGGTCGTTTTCCATCCCGGAACACTTTCATATATTGGCTCGCACTCAGCCAGGACATTTGCGCCATACGGCATACCTTCTACTGACTCGCCGCGGCATCGATAGCCTGTCGCGATTTTAATCTCATCAAACTCATCGAGTACATCCAACTTCGTCAGAGCGATCGCGTCAAACCCATTCAACATCACCGAGTAACGCACCACAACTGCATCAAACCAACCCGTTCTGCGTGGCCGTCCGGTCACCGCACCGTACTCATTACCACGTTTTTGGAGGTAGGCACCGTGCTCGTCCAACAACTCAGTCGGAAAGGGCCCTCCTCCGACTCGCGTTGTGTACGCTTTTGCGATCCCCAGCGTTCCGGTTATGTCACGAGGCGCCAGCCCGAGACCTGTGGCCGCGCCACCGGCGGTAGCGTTAGACGACGTCACAAACGGATAAGTGCCGTGATCCACATCCAGCATCGTTCCTTGTGCCCCTTCGACCAGCACTGACTTGCCCTCTTGCGTCGCCTTGTTGACCATCGCGGCGGAGTCTCTCACAAATGCTTTTAGTCGAAGCGCATCGCCAAGAAACTGGTCTAGCGTGGAATCGAGGTCCAGCTGATCGGCTCCGAGCGACGCTAGTTCAAGGTTTTTCTCCTCGATATTCGTTCGAATCTTCTCGCGAAGCAGATCGGGGTATAGCAGATCGCCCGCCCGGACTCCGCAGCGTGATGCCTTGTCTTCGTAAGCGGGGCCTATCCCGCGCATCGTAGTACCAACACTGTTCGCTCCCAGCCGTTCTTCGCGAGCGCGGTCAAGCGCGACGTGATAGGGAAGTATCAAATGTGCTCGAGCTGAGATAAACAAACGTCCTTCGCACTCTACACCCGCCTCTTTCAATTCCTGGATCTCGGCGTTGAACGCGGTTGGATCGACGACGACACCATTGCCGATCAAACACTGGCATTCATCGTGAAGGATTCCTGAAGGAATGAGTCGAAGAATAAATTTTCTATCGCCGATGCGAACGGTATGGCCGGCATTATGTCCGCCTTGATATCGAGCTACGAGGTCAAAATGGGGCGCGAGTATATCGACGACCTTGCCTTTGCCTTCGTCGCCCCACTGGGCGCCCACTACCACAACATTTTTCATGACAACCTATCGACGACCTGAGTATCTGGCTTACCGGAGAGCTGTACTGGATGAACTACCACAGCCTTGAAGTAGTCGCTGCCAAAACAAACCTAAGGCGCACATGCCACAGAGCGATGTGCGCCTGCTGCTATCGTAATGTCGCCATGCGCTCGGGTCTAGGAGGCGTTTCCGAGAACGCGATCGATCATACGGGCGATGTTATCTTTAGAAGTGTTACCGACCACACGATCGGCTTCGACGCCACCTTTGAAGAGAATCAAGGTCGGAATTCCCTTAATGCCACAAGCCTGGGCGGTAGGGTTGTTGTCATCGACGTTTAACTTAACGACCTTAGTCTTGCCCTGATACTTTTCGGCTACTTGTTCAACGGCAGGTGTGAGCATCTTGCATGGATGGCACCACTCGGCCCAGAAGTCCACTAACACCGGAGTGTCTGACTTTAGAACTTCCTGTTCGAAATTCTGGTCTGTTACGTCAACTATTAGCTCGCTCATCACTTCCTCCGAGATTCACAGCGTCATACTTCCGAAATCCAACACACTAGACTGTTGCCGAGGCCCCAACGGCACCTAACTTCTTATAAAGATCCACGTAATGTCGAGCCGATGCTTCCCACGAATAATCCGCCCGCATCCCATTCAACAACAACTTCCGCCAAGTGTTGGGCTCTGAATAGATGCTCAGCGCTTCATCGATTTTCTCTAGTAAACGTCCCGAATCGTACTCATAAAACTTAAAGCCATTTCCTTGTCCGGTTGTGCGTTCGAAGTTCTCGATTGTATCGTCCAGCCCACCAGCCGCTCGCACGATCGGAACCGTACCGTATTTTAGCGAATACATCTGATTCAAGCCGCACGGTTCGAAGCGCGAAGGCATAAGGAACATATCCGCTCCGGCCTCGATCTTGTGTGCCAGCTCGTTGGAGAAACCCAGATATACTCCGACCTGTGATCGCTTTGCGTCACGGAGATTCTGGAACGCACGTTCGTAAGCTTCTTCCCCGGATCCGAGCAGCACGAAATTCACGCCGCGCTCGAGCATCTGATCGGCGATGGCCAGGATCAAGTCAAAACCTTTCTGATTAGAGAGCCGCGAAATGCATCCGATCAAAGGCCGGCTAGTCTCCTCAGGCAGCCCAAAAGCGCGAAGCAGATCACGTTTGCACTCGGCCTTGCCGGTCAAATCTCGTTCTGAGAATGTTTCCAGAATGTGCTTATCCGTTTCCGGGTTCCATTCGTCGTAATCGACGCCGTTTAGGATTCCGAATAAATGATCGCGTCTCGCTCGAAGCAACCCGTCAAACCTCTCTCCGAACTCGGGCGTTTGGATTTCGGCGGCGTAGCGGGGACTTACCGTCGAAATCGCATCTGAAAAAACAAGGCCCGCTTTTAAGGAACTCGCAAGCCCGTAAAATTCGACTCCCCCTTCGGCGCGATTCAGCCATTCTGGCAGCCCGAATCTGGCCAATTCATCGGGACGGAAGAAACCTGGGAATGCGATGTTGTGGATGGTAAAAAGCGTCCGGGTGCCGTCGAATGCGGGATCGCCGATGTACGCAGTCTTCAGGTAAGCAGGCACAAGTCCAGTCATCCAGTCGTTGAGATGGATGATGTCGATGTTTTCTTTCAGCGCTTTAGCGAATTCAAGAACTGACCGGCTAAAGAAGGCGAAGCGCTCTGGGTCATCGCTTTCGCCGTATAGTTTGGCGCGAGAGAAGTATTCGGGCGCGTCGATAAAATAAGCCGGTACTTCACCGGAACGATCCACGTAAACCGCGGTCCGCCGCTCACCGAAATTGAAAGGCACACGCAAGTTGCCTTGCATGCGTTCGGCGGTTGACTCGATCTTTTCGACTTTGTATCGGGGCATTACGACTCGAACGGTATGTCCGAGCCGCGAAAGGGCCTTCGGCAATGCTCCTGCGACGTCCGCCAGTCCACCGGTTTTTGCGTAAGGAACAACCTCAGACGCCGCCAGTAAGATATTCAATAGTGCGCTCCCATTGTCACGAATCTGTGTCTCACCCGAATGAAACACAGTAGCCGACGGTCATCGAGATTGTCAAGAAAACGGGGGTTTGTAGCGGGATGTTAGCGCATTTGTCGAGGAACCTCGACGAGATAATGCCGCAGACTGCGGGTTCAAAAATGTTCTATTGAGCCGTTCCTCGTAAACTATTCATTCAGAAGGAGCCGCTTGCCTCAAGCCGAAACCTCTTCGAGTTGGTGGATGCGTCCGTACCTGCGGTCCCGCTTCTGATATTCAATAATAGCGGTCAGGAGATCGCGTTCGCCAAAGTCGGGCCAGGGCGTCTCCGTTACGTACATCTCGGCATAGGCGATTTGCCACAACAGAAAGTTGCTGATGCGCATCTCGCCGCTTGTCCGGATCAAGAGGTCAGGATCGGGAAGGGAACTGGTGTAAAGATTCTGGTGGAGCAGCTCTTCGTTAATGTCGTCCGCGTTCAGCCGACCGGCGGCGATCTCGCGAGCGACCTTTTTAACCGCATCAACGATTTCCGCGCGTCCACCATAGTTGAGCGCGATGTTTAACTGAAGCCCGGTATTCTGAAATGTCGAGAGTTCCGCTTTGCGAATCTGTTCAAGGACCGAGATATGCATCTCCTCGCTCCTGCCGATCATTCGAAACCGGATGTTATTCTCCTTCAATGAATGGAGCTCTTTACGCAGATATTCGGTCAACAAATCCATCAAAGCCCGGATTTCAAACCTCGGTCTCTTCCAGTTTTCGGTTGAGAATGCATAAAGGGTGAGGCATTCAAGCTCTAATCGCGCAGCAGTTTCGACCGTTCTTCGCACTGCGTCGGCGCCCGCGCGATGTCCCATAACCCGAGGCAGGCTCCGCTGAGCCGCCCAGCGGCCGTTCCCGTCCATTATTATTGCGACGTGCCGCGGTACCCGTTCAGGAGCAATTTGGATAAGCAGATCGGAACTTAGCTCCTGGTCAAACGCCTTTATTTCAAAACTTCTCATCGCCATAATCACTTTCCTCCAATCCCATTGGTTCGCTGGAAAACTTCTTACCTGTCAAACTTACTTCTATTGTATCGAGCTCAACTCGATGCGTTTCTTTCCGTAGAAAATGACATTCAGAATATCGCCCACCAGACCGCCCTCAGAGATTCTGAAGTGCTTTAATTCGGCATCCGCCGGCAAATCAAAAACCACTTCAGTCACGCACGATGCCCCGGCCGGAATTGGCTTATCGCATCGTTTGCCGGTTTCGGCCTCGAGTGCCCGCTGCCCAGCCGGTGACAGTCCAAATTGTTTGTCCTCAATGTCTATTAGTTTGGCGGATTCGTATTTGAATCTGAAATCAACGCGTTTCGCGTGATTGGCGATCTTTAGCGAGATGATGTAATAGAGGCCTTGGGGTCTCGTTCTGAATTCACCGCTTCCCAACGAGTTCGTCGTGCGAACTCCCTGCACCGAGAACGCGAAATCATCGTATTGGATTTCCTGATTCAAACCGACGAACTGATCTCGACGGTTGAGTACCGCCAGCATAGCGAGCAATGAGATGCCGATTGCCGCCACAGTGCCGACGGTCATTGTCAAACCTTTTGAGCTTCGATCCATGGACGCTGTAAAGAGGGCAATTAGGAAGAACCAATCGAAAGCCTATAACAGTCTTGTCTAGAACAAATGAGCAATTAGTGAGAAAACTGTGAGAAAGCTCGGAAACCGATGCAAACTAGCATGTTTTGATCATTTCTTGGTTCTTTGTTCAAGGGAGAGGACTCTCCGGTCCTCAGCGAACTCGGCGTGGCTGCGGTGCCCTTTCAGTCCGCCAAAAAATTCAACGCACTCGCGGTGTACGCAGAGTTTCGCAGCGAAATTTCCCCGATAGTCTCCGAAGTCTGCGCCGCAAAAATCTTTTCACGATCGATGCTCAAGTCGTTGTTCGAATTTGATGCAATCTCCGGTGGGTGAGAACCAAACCCAGTCAGCACGGCCTCGAGCACCGGCAAAAAGGAAGTCACCCGTTTCGCTCTAATCACCCAATCCCACATCGGCTCAAACTTCTTCCAGCCACCGGCATAGGCGATATGTCTCATTCTCTCGATAAGGTGTTCTTTGGAACTTGCCCCTCTGAAAATTGCGCCCCACGTGTAGAAATCACGATATGCGCGCCAATAACCTTCCTCCAGGATTTCCCTTGTCATTTTTGTGGGCTTGAACACGACGTGCCGCGTATCAAACAAATCCCAGTCGTCACTGGTCATTCGACCTTGTGCTTGCATCCGCTGGTATAGCGCTGTGCCAGGATAGGGAGTGAGAATGTGAAACGTCGCTGTTTCGATTCCCTGGTTCACGGCCCAATCGACGGTCCGATCGAACACGGTTTCGTCATCATCATCCATTCCGAAGACAAAGCTGCCGTTTATCATTACTCCGTTGTCGTGAAGCCTGCGAATTGCGGCAGTGTAGTCCCTATCCAGATTCTGGTACTTGTTCTGTTCGACCAGGTTATTGCGGTTCAGCGTCTCAAACCCCACAAAGAGGCTCCGAAGCCCGCTCTCTACTGCCTTCTCCAGGAGAGCCGGAGCTAACACCGATTTGACAGTTCCCGCCGCTTGCCAAAGCCTTTTCATGCCCCGCATTCCGTCAAAAAGAGCCGAGGCAAAACGAGGATCACCAAAAAGATGATCATCCAAAAAGTAAAGATGGCGACCAGGCAACCGATCGATTTCCGCCAATGCCTGGTCGACGCGCTGAGTGTAGAAGCCCTTGCCACCTTCAAAGAAAGCAACTTTGTAGCAGAAGTCGCACGTATGCGGGCAGCCGCGCGAAACTACGATCGAGTTAGGGACCAGGTAGAGGTGTCGTTTTATGAGATCCCGACGAATCATTGGCATTCCAAGCAGGCTTCGAACCTTCGACTGGTACACGCTGTTTGGATTGCCATTTCTATAGTCCTTTAAGAACTCTGGCCAGGTATCCTCGCCGGGCCCAAGAAAGATTGTGTTAGCGTGATCCTGCGCTTCCTGCGGGAGCGATGTTACGTGCAGTCCCCCAAGCGCCACGTAAGCACCATTACTTCGATAATGATCCGCTATCGAATAGGCGCGCTTTGCCGAAGTGATATAGACCTGTATCACCACCAGATCAGGTTCATCATCAAGATTTAGTTTTTCGACGTGCTCATCCTGGATTTGTAAGGAGTCCTCGGGAGACAGGTAGCCGGCAAGGGTGGCGAGTCCGAGTGGTGGGAACAATGAATACTTTATTGGCCGCCAGAACGGGCTCTTGGCTTCGGTGAGCGCCGGCAAAATCATTTTGACTTTCATCTGGGCCTTCTTCCTGCTAAGAAGATGCGTGGCTATTCAAGCAACGCGAGCAAGACAGTTGTGCTCTAAGAATACTTTACGGGCCGAGTCTTACGAAAAAATGAGCCATCAGTGATAAAGTTGTGAGAAGATTCAAACGATGAGTCACGTCAGAACACCAGTAGGTAATTATCGTTTCGACGACTTTCATCTCGATGCGCGCAACCGGCTGCTCTTGCGTGAAGGACAACCCGTACCCCTGAACTCAAAGTACTTTGATGTGCTTCTTCTGCTAGTGAGTCAAAGCGGCCAGTTAGTAGAAAAGAATCGCATTTTCAATGAGGTCTGGGACGGCGTATTTGTCACCGATGCCGCTCTTACTCAATGCATCAAAGACATTCGTAAGCAGCTGGGCGACGACGCCTCGAGTCCTCGGTACATCAAAACCGTTCCGAAACACGGATATGTCTTTATAGGCAACATTGTCGAAGCTGATGAAGACCTGGCTGATCGGTCCGGAATCGTTAATAAGCCGGTTAGCTTAGACAGCGGGGCAGTTCACGTCGTCACGTCAAGACCGTACAAATTTCTAGACTATTATA
Organism: Blastocatellia bacterium; assembly: GCA_035258805.1. GTDB lineage: Bacteria > Acidobacteriota > Blastocatellia > UBA7656 > UBA7656 > Onstottus_A. Next base: position 8,156 of record DATFWY010000252.1, read on the forward strand.
CCGAGCGAGATGCGGGTCTTTTCTTTGGTCGCGAACGAGAGGTCGAATCGATCTGCTCACAAATTCTCGCGCGACGCTCTTTTATTCTTCACGGCAGATCTGGCGTAGGTAAGAGTTCAATCCTGCGAGCCGGCCTGATGCCGAAACTCAAGGCTCAGAACCATCTGGTATTCGTGATCCGGAGCTTTACTGATCCTGTTCATCAAATGCAGAACGCTTTAGCAGGACTGGTTCCGCTTGACGAGCGTAGTGAGCCTGAAAACCTTTCCCAGCTTATCAAGAGGGCAAGCAACGGCTCTTTTGTAATCTTTTTTCTGGATCAGTTTGAGGAATTCTTCCTGCTCCTTTCTGAAGACGCGCGATTGCGTTTTTTAAGCACTATTCGCGAGCTGGCCCGCAGCGAACTGCCGGTCCGGCTGGTGTTCGCGCTGCGGGAAGATCTGTTGGCGGAGATGAGCCAGTTGAAAACCGCCGTACCTGAGATATTCCACCACGAGTACCGACTCAAGCGACTCGATCGCGAGCAGGCCGAGCTTGCCATTACTGGTCCGGCGCGCGCGGTCGGTTGTTCATATGAGCCTGAATTGGTGGAGAGATTGCTAAAGGATATCGGCGATTCCGGCGGCGTCGACCCACCACAACTGCAGATTGTTTGTGACAATCTTTACGACTCGAGAGACGCTGAGGATTCGATTACCTTGAGCACATATGAGCGTCTTGGTGGTGCGCCTCAGATCCTGGCTGGTTATCTCGAACGCGTACTGAGGCGCTTTAACGCAGAAGATCTTTTACTCACAAAGCGTATTTTGACGGCGTTGATTTCAGAGGCCGGGCAGCGCCTGATATTGAAAGCTAATGAGCTCGAATCACGCATCGGCAGCCGTTCTTCGGATAATCCGGCGGCGAAACTACTGATTGAAGAACTCGTCGCAGCTCGAATTCTGCGCCGGCGCCGGCAGGATGGCGCGGCATGGATCGAGCTTGCGCATGATTTTCTTACGCCCGAGGTATCGCGCTGGCTGACCGAGGACGAAATAGCGTTGAAGCGGGCGCGCGGGGTCATTGAGCGGGCAATGGAAAACCATCACGCGCACCGTCTGTTGATTGATGCCGACGCAGTGGATTTGGTTATGCCGTTCGGCCAACAGCTTGGGCTGACCGGTGATGAGGCGAATCTTTTGTTGACCAGTGCATTGAACCGGGGAAGATCTGCGCCTGGTTGGCTGGTTGATGCATCATCGAATTCATCCAGATTAATTCTTGAGGCAAGCGAGGGTGCTGATCCGGAAGTGAGGATGTGTGCGATCGAAGCTGCGGCTTTAGCACGTACGGACGAGATGCAGGATCTGTTGCGCAAGCGCGCATTGTGGGATCGAGACCTTATGGTCCGTAAATCGGCCAGCATCGCTCTCGCCGAATGGATAGGAACGGCAGTGGAGGATGTTCTTTCTGATGGACGCGGAACTGAGCAACACGCTGGGTTGATCCGGCAGGCGATCAGCCTTGCAATGATACGTGATCACAACAAGCAATTGGTTCGGCTTTCTCACCTTTCATTGCCAGTCAGTGTCCTGGTGGTGGGCGGTCTGATCTGGGTGCGGCTACGCAGGGACCTCGCCGAGATCGTGCAGCGAGGGATTGGCGGAATGTTGGGAGGCGCTGCGTCGGGTATCGCGGGTGGAATCATTTTGGGGACCGGCCTTGGAATTGTGCGGGAATCCCGGCCGGTCGAGGCCGCGGAGCTGGTGCTGGTTTTGTCCACGCTGGGCTTCTTTATCGGAGCCCTCGGAGGACTGGGAGTAAGCTTCGGAATGATTGCCGCGGCTCACATCGCATATCGTCACAGCAAGTGGTGGTCGGTTGTTGGCGGCGCGGCGGGCGGCGCTGCTGTTGGCGGCAGCACTAAACTTCTCGGCGTGGATACCGTCAGAGCATTGTTCGGTCAGAGCCCTACAGGTATTACAGGAGCTTTTGAAGGTGCTGTGATAGGGGCGTGCCTATCTCTGGGTGTTGTGCTCATGAGCGCGCTTTTTCGGCGTTCAAGGCCCTGGCATCGTGTATTGGCGGCGGGAATCGGAAGCTTGTGTGCTGGAGTCTTGCTGACTGCGATTGGCGGAAACCTTTTCAGCGCAAGCCTGGAGATAGTTGCCAAGCTGTTTGCGAATTCGCAGATCAGAATGGATCCGCTTGCGCCCTTATTCGGCGAGATGCACTTTGGCGAGACAACTCAGATTGTAATGGGTGCGATTGAAGGACTGCTGTTCGGCACCGGCGTGGCGACCGGGATCGAGGTTGCGAGTCGACCTGATCGGGAACGTGGTTTCTAGTCGGTGGTTCTGATTTCTCTTTCTGCAATCTGCGTCATCTGCGGATGAGAACCGTTTTTAGTTCTCCGAGCGATCGAATCGTCAAACAATCTGAAACTTCATTGAAATCAAACGGATCATAAAGGATTGGAAGCAAACCGGCGTTGCCCGCGCCTACAACATCCACCCAATAAAGGTCCCCGACATATGCGGCCTCTTCCGGGGCTACCATCGCTTTCTCAGTTGCTAATCTAAAGATTTCTGGATCGGGCTTCTCAATCCCGACATTGTAAGAATCGATAAAGAAATCAAAATAACCGTTAATTCCGGCCTGCTTGAAGGCGCTCTCGATACGCCCGTCGCTGTTAGACACGACTGCCAGGATATAACCTGCGGTCTTCAGCTCGTTAAGGACTTGCGCTGTACCTTTTTCTGTTGTTCTCCAAAGCATTTCCTCTCGCGCAAGTTTGAATGCGCAGTCAACTGCGTCGATTAGCTGTTCTTTCGAAACGCCGGTTTCAGGCAGCAAAGTCAGATAGAATTCGCGTTTGAGCTGCTCGGTCGAGCCCGCTCCTGCCGCGACCAGTTCTGCAACGCGTGACATCGCGAGCGACTGTGCGAAGCGAAACTTAGCGAGCGAGATATCAATGTTGAGCATCTTGCGGAGCAGATCGCGGATGCAAGAGGAATCGAGGTGAAGCAACGTCCCACCCGCATCAAAAAAGATTGCCTTGATGTCGTTACGATTTGCGCTCAATCCTATCACCTAATGAGTCGAGAAAATCGCACACGGCTTGGTTGAATCGGACAGGTTGATCGATGTTGACAGCATGTCCGGCATCGGGGATCACGATCTTCCTGGCATTTGGAATCTTTTCCGCCATGTATTGCGCGGCATTGTGGAATGGTACGTCGTTCTCGCCAACAACAATCAGTGTTGGGACTTTGATGTTCGGAAGAGAACTGATCACGCGAGAGTCTTTTTGCACAAGCATTCCGAAAGCTGCGCGAATTAAACCGTGAACCGACTTGTGGGAGCTTGTCGATCTCTCTTTGGTCGCTGAACTAAGATAACTCAAACCTTCCCCCTCGAGCTTTCTGAGTATTTCGTTTGCATTTGCGTTCCAGCGTTCGCGCGCGTCGTCACTCTTGAATCCAGGTCCTGTATCAATGATGATCAGCGCGCGCACTCGTTGCGGATAAGCCAGGTGAAAGGCCAGCGACATGAAGCCGCCGAGGGATAAGCCGCCGATAACCGCACTTTCGGTGCCGACTACATCAAGCAGCGCCGCCATATCTCCTACAGACTTGTCGTGGCTATACTCCGATTGATCGTCAGGGGAGTCCGATTGCCCGTGACCGCGCATATCCCAAACGATAACTTTGTGTGACCCCGACAGCGCATTAACTTGTTCCCGCCACATCTCACAGGTTGCCGAATAACCATGCGACAAAAGTATGGCAGGACCTTCACCGTGAACCTCGTAGTATAGATTGACTCCGCTTCGATTAATGGTTGGCATCGATTGTTCTCATCGACCCTTGAAGTTGCCCGCACGTCTTTCACTAACCGCCTTAACTCCCTCCTTGTGATCTTCGGTTAGGAAAAGGCGGCTCTGTTCGGCGTGTTCATGATCGGTTTGGGCTTTGACTGCTTCGACGAGGCCGCGGCGCATTGTCGCTCGAGTAGACTGGACTGCCAGCGGCGCACATTCGGCGATTTCATTGGCAAGCTGTAGGGCTTCCTCGCGCAGTGTTTCAGGTGATGCGAGAAGATCTGCCAATCCCCACTCGATCGCCTGCTCACCGGTGATGCGACGGCCGGTATAGAACATCAGGCTTGCCTTCTGAATACCGATTATGCGGGGAAGCGTATAAGTCAGACCGAAGCCCGGGTGAATGCCGAGTTTCACGAAGTTCGCACCGAATCGGGCGTCGGGTGAGACGACGCGAAAATCCGCGACTAGTGAAAGGCCGAAGCCTCCGCCGATTGCAGCGCCCTGAATCGCAGCCACTATCGGCTTCGAACAAGCAAAAAGACGGATGGCGTTCTGGTACAAACGACTTGTTGTGCCGGCGACCTGCTCGCCTTCGGTTGAGCGCGAATGGAAGTTGGCGCCGGCACAAAAGGATTTTCCTTCCGAAGCCAGCACGATTGCGCGGCATTCGTGCTCACGATCCATCGCGTCGAAACCGTCGGCAATGTTCTGAATCAGGTCGGCGTCGAAGTAGTTATGTGGAGGACGATGAATCTCTACGATTGCGATGTACTCGTCTAATGATACTGTGACGTCACCGAATTGAAGTTGTGTCATGTTCCTTAGCTTAGTCCTTGTGCGTGGGGCCACTATAAACTCGTGCAGGATTCAATCTTTTTCCCTAATCTGCGTATCCGCGTCATATGCGGATTAGTCATCTTAGGCTTCCACCGCTCTTGATCCGCAGATGACGCAGATACGCAGAAGATAGATCGAGTGTAGACGTCGTGCTCGTCAACGAAGCTTCAGAAGTTTTCTCGCGATGACCCAGCGATGAATTTCCGACGGGCCATCGTAAATCCTCATGTTGCGCACCTGACTTGCCATCAATTGCAGCGGCATTTCCTTGGTCATACCCATTCCGCCGAACGTCTGCATTGCCTTATCGACTATGTCCCACGCCATTTCGGTGGCGGAGACCTTGACCATCGAAACTTCCGTGCGCACATCGCGCCCCTGATCCAGCTTCCATGCAGCGTCATAAGCCATCAGCCTGCAGGCGTGAATTTGCATTGCTGCGTCCGCTACCCACCATTGGATCGTCTGTCGCTCGGCGAGCGGCACTCCAAATGTTACCCGCTGCGGGGCGTACTCGCAGATCATATCGAGCGCGCGTTGAGCAATGCCCACGCACCAGGCTCCCATTTCGAGCCGGCGCGTCGACAGCCGAACTTGCATCGGAGCAAAGCCCTGACCTTCCTTGCCGAGAAGTTTTGATTCGGACAAGCGGCAATCTTCGAAGGCTACTTCGTAGGTGGAAGCGCCTCCGATCATGGGGATTCTGCGGAGCACATTAAAGCCCGCTGTACCCTTGTCCACGAGGAATGCGGAGATGCCGCCGCGTACCCCCTTTGTGGGATCGGTCACTGCCATCACAATCGAAAAATCAGCTTCAGCCGCTCGGCTAAACCAGATCTTTCTTCCGTTGAGCACCCACTCGCCGTTTTCTTTGATCGCGCGTGTGGTCATCGCCGATGGATCTGAACCTGCCCCTGGTTCGGAGATCCCGATGCCTGAAACAGTTTCGCCACGAACATACGGCTCCAGGTATTGTGTCCTCTGTTCGGGGGTCACAGTAACCATTAACATCCTGAGATTGGGCGAATCGGGGGGAAAGACATACGGCGTCACTGTCTTTCCCAACTCTTCATTTACTCCGATCACCGCTACCGCTGGCAGATCGGAGCCGCCGATATCTTCCGGGGCGTCGAGACCCCACAAACCAAGCTCGCGTGATTTCTTATCAACCGGGTTGCGTTCCTCAGGGGTAAGTGTCGCTCCGAGACCCGAAGCTTCTCGTTGAAGGACGATTGGCTCAAGAGGCAGAAGTTCCTCGCGCACGAATCGTGCGACGAGATCTTTCAGCATGCGATGCTCGTCGTTGAGAGCAAAATCCATAGTCGGCGAGGTTTAGAGTTCAGCGGTTCATCTCTAAGCGTTCAGCGTTCGCTCGTTCATATTGATCTAAGTAATCTGCTTAATCTGTGAATCAGCGAGATGGTTGCAACTTAACAAGATTGGCGGAAGGAATCGGTAATCCCTTTTCTTCAAGCCTCCAAAAACAATCCGCAACGCCCTGTGGTCCTTCCATTCGGCCGTCGTAATCGCGACACATCTGCGGGCGCGTCTCGTACACGCCACACACATAATTCGTCTCGCCCGCTGATGTCTTGATTTCCTGGAGCGCATCGCAGCGCTTCGGAATCGTGAAATAGTACTCGGTTCGACCATTCTCTTCTACGTATTCGATCTTTAGACCGTGGAGCTCCATCCAACGGATTTCATCGCGCGACTCTTCGTCGACCTCGCCGCCTGAGAACGTCATAGACATACAACACTTGCCGCAGATGAGACATAGCTCGGATTTACGCTTGGCGGTTAGTCGTTTTTTCATTCGTGCCTCGAGGGATTTTGGTTTTGCGGCTCCGCGCCTTTTCGTGATGGAGGTCTTCGATTCGTCATTTAAACGCAGAGGCGCCAAGGCGCGAAGCCGCAGAGAACAAAATCTATGCCGTGTGGGAAATTGCCTGTTCACTTCCCAAAGCCGCCTGAGCTGCTGCCAGACGGGCGATAGGTACGCGGTAGGGCGAACAAGATACGTAGCTCAACCCGACTCGATGGCAGAACCCAACCGATGATGGCTCGCCACCGTGCTCTCCGCAGATTCCTACCTTCAAATCCGGACGGGTTGTCCGGCCTCGCTCAGTCCCGACCCTGACCAGTTGCCCAACCCCTTCCTGATCCAGGACCTGGAATGGGTCTTCTGTGAATACCCGATTCTCAATGTAGTTCAGCAGAAACTTGGGCGAATCATCGCGCGATATCCCGTAGGTCGTTTGAGTCAGATCGTTTGTTCCAAACGAGAAGAACTCCGCTTCCTGCGCGATCTTATCCGCGGTCAACGCCGCACGCGGAAGCTCGATCATCGTGCCCACCAGATACTCGATCTTTTGCTTCGTTTCATCCATCACCTCCTCCGCGACTCGTCGAACAATCTCCGCTTGCAGCCTCAACTCGTTCACGTCGCTTACAAGCGGAATCATGATCTCCGGTAGCACCTTTACGCCTTTCTTCTGAACGCGAGCGGCTGCCTCGAAGATTGCGCGTGCCTGCATTTCCGTTATTTCGGGGTAGACGATTCCGAGCCGGCAGCCCCGATGTCCGAGCATCGGATTTGCTTCGTGAAGCGATTGTACTCGCTCCCACAGGTGCTGCGGCTTGACCCTGAACTTGCGCGCAAGCTTGCGAGTCTCGGACTCATCGTGCGGCAAAAACTCGTGCAGTGGCGGGTCGAGTGTCCTGATGGTAACAGGCAATCCGTCCATCGCTTTGAATATGCCCTCGAAGTCCTTTCTCTGGAGCTTGAGCAGGTTTGAAAGGCCGCCTTTGTACATCCGCTTTGGCTCTTCGATTTCATGCTTTCGGTTGCGGCGAGCGCGGCTAAGCTCCTCGACTTTTTTGGGTGATGTAGCTCGACGAAGCTCAGATTCCAACACCGCCAACTCCCGCTCCAACCGTTTGTAATCGAGTGAACCGAGAATCATTTCTCGAACGTAATCGATCCGATCGCCTTCGAAGAACATATGTTCGGTTCGGCAGAGACCGATTCCTTCAGCGCCGAATCCTCGAGCCACCGTGGCATCGCCGGGTGTATCCGCGTTAGCGCGAACACGCATCGATCGGAACTTATCGGCCCAGCCCATCAGCGTCTTGAAGTCATCGCCGAGCTCGGGATCAATCACCGGCGCAACGCCTTCAATGACTCGCCCGCTGGTGCCGTCTACGGTCAACCAATCACCGCGGCGAACTCTCGTTCCGTTGACCGAGAATTCGTTCTTGCCATAGTTTATCGCGATCTCTCCTGCACCCACTACACAGGGCTTTCCCCAGCCGCGGGCAACGACCGCCGCGTGACTTGTAGGGCCTCCGGTCGAAGTCAGAATGGCTTGTGCTGCGTCCATTCCTCTGACGTCTTCGGGCGAGGTTTCCCGTCGAACAAGAATCACAGGTTTACCTTCTGCAGCCCACTCTTCGGCTTCTTCGGGAGTGAACACTACACGACCACTAGCTGCGCCCGGGCTGGCGTTTATCCCGCGCGTCAGAACGTTTATTTGAGCCTTGGGATCGATCATCTTGTGCAGCAGTTGATCGATATCACCAGCGGGAACTCGTAAAACAGCGGTACGCTCGTCAATCAAGCCTTCGCGCACCATCTCGACAGCTGCCTTGACTGCTGCCGGACCGGTTCGTTTTCCATTTCGAGTCTGAAGCATCCAAAGATGGCCGCGCTCGATCGTAAACTCGAGGTCCTGCATGTCCTTGTAGTGTTGTTCAAGCCGGTTGGCGACCTCGACGAACTGGTTATAGATCCTCGGCATATCGTTCCCAAGCTCGTCGATATGCTTGGGTGTCCGAATACCGGCAACTACATCTTCACCCTGCGCGTTAACCAGGTAATCTCCAAAGAGCTTCTTCTCTCCGGTAGCCGGATTTCTCGTAAACGCCACACCGGTGCCTGAGTCGTTGCCCATGTTGCCAAAGACCATGGTCTGTATATTCACCGCAGTCCCCAGGTCGTCGGGAATTCTTTCTCTTCGGCGGTACGCCTTGGCGCGGTCACCATTCCATGAGCGGAACACTGCTTTCACTGCTTCCTCGAGCTGTCGAAGTGGGTCCGTTGGAAAAGGCTTTCCGGTGTGATCGCGAACGATTTTCTTAAACTCCTTCGAGACGCGTTTTAGATCATCGGCGGTCAAGTCCGTATCGAGTTTCGCACGTGCTTTTCGTTTTGCTGCCTCGAGGGCGTGATCGAACAGTTCACCATCTATTCCCAAAACTATCTTGCCGAACATCTGAATAAATCGGCGGTACGCGTCGTAAGCGAATCGCTCGTTGGACGTCAGACGAGCGAGTCCCTGGAGAGTTTCGTCGTTTAGGCCAAGATTAAGAACCGTGTCCATCATTCCGGGCATGGAGAACTTTGCGCCCGATCTGACGGATACGAGGAGAGGATTTTCGGGATTGCCGAACTTCTTACCGGTTACTCGTTCAACGTGCTGCATGGCTTCCAGAACCTGGTCAAACATCCCTTCAGGGAACTTTTCGCCGGCCGCGTAGTAGGCATTACAGGCCTGGGTTGTGATCGTGAATCCGGGTGGCACCGGGAGGCCAGCGTTGGTCATTTCCGCCAGGCCGGCTCCTTTGCCCCCCAGGAGGTCTTTCATGTCACCGCGACCATCGGCTTTACCGCTGGCAAAAATATAGACAAACTTATTAGTCATTTGTATCCCCCTCTAAAAATGCAGAAATCACAGTGTTGAAGTCTGTTGAAGTAGTCAAAAGAGCTAAACTAATCGAATAATTGATAGCTGATGTGGTTGTCAAGCAATCACAGAGATCACTTCGAGCGTTTTCAACGCCAGGGCCCGATCACCCGATAACACAGTCTTTGTAAGGGCCTCTTCTTTATCAATTCCCTTTGTGAAGAGCCGCCAGGCGGTCTCCTGGTCCAAAGTCGCCTCCGCATCGGCAACTTCCTGGTCATCTACATATAAGCGCCACTCGCGATTTTCTCGTCGTAGAATCCATCTGCCCCCGGCATCGCCGGTGATCGTGACACCAATTATCGTACTATCTTGAGCTTCGACATCGCGATAAGTGTGGGGAAGCGCGCGCAAAAACGTATCGATTACCGGCGCGAAGAATTTTGGCTCCTTTAAACCTGGTTTGCCCACGGCATCTCGAATTTGTTGTTGGTGATGCCACCATTCCGTGTATTCACGTGCGAGATCGAGCCAGACCGGCGCCCGCTCGGGTCCTGCCCAATCGACTGGACCGCCAATCTCAAATGGGTCGAGCGATTTAAAGTAATCGCAGACTTGTTCTCCGGCCGATTTCATCAGCTCGCAAAGGACTCGCGGACTCAGTCGAGCGGCTGCCTTCACCCACGTATCGTTCAGCGTGTTGATCAGCTTCACTAAATCGACCCAGTTGGTGATCTCGGCACCTGGAGTGTAGGCATCCCGCTTTCGCGAGATAAGGCCGAGCTTCCCGCCAAGCAAATGGGCGGCAATGTCTTTAACTGACCATTTGGAACATACGGTCGATCTGTTCCAATCTTCGTTGGAAAGGTGGGACAACAGATCGAGCAGCGACGCGAGGGTTTCGGGAAATAAGTCGGCGACCAGAATTGGTTGAGGAACATTCATTCGAATCCACAGATCACGCAGATTACACAGATTAAGATACTAGAACAGTTTTGGCGTCACCTGTGTAATCTGTGGCTAATGCTGTTTTTCGTCAATTGACGTTAACACGTATTCAACACCGCCGACCTGGCCTTTGAGCGGGACACCCAGCTGAGAGTGAAACCACCATTCTGATGTCTCTTTATCCGACTTGCGAACCACATGTCTTGCACGGAATTCGCCCGCAGGAATTCGAACGGTCTCTTCTCCTTTGGCTTCACACAGCGTGGACGTCAGCATTCCCACCGCCCCGTCGGAATCATTTGGGGTCACGTAACTCGAAACACGGAAACTCTCTCCATCCTGTTGCTGTACGAAACCCTGGCCGGCGATCGCGGGTGACGAAAGAAACAGGTGTTCAGGAACTTCGAGTGTTTGCGAAACCACGCCGGATACATTTCCGCGCATCCGCGCGCTGAGGGTATTTTTGTCGATTGTGAATCGAGTGCGGGTCAGCTCGTCGCCGTGCTGTCTTGTGACTTCGGTGAAACTAGGTCGACGTTTCGCATCAACACGATGATATACATCTGTATTCTGTTCTCCTGTGGTGATCCGGCTATGAACTAGAAAGCCACCTTCGGAGGTACTAAATAAGTCCCAGGATTCGGTGCCGATCTGCTTACCCTCTTTGTCACGATAGGAATAAGTACCCGACGCCATCTTTGGTCCTCGATCCCATCGGCCATTATGGACCGGCTGCTTACCTTCAAGAATCGAAGCGAGGTCTTCTTCCATCGTTTTTGCGGCGGGAGTTTCGACGATGCGACCAATCTCGTGACCGTCTCTTTCGACAATGACCGTCGGAACGTTTGTAATTCGTCTGGGCTGCACGATGGCGACCGGCTCGCGGAACTGATTGTCTACGCCGACGAGCTTGATGTGAATTTTGTCATTGCCTGCCGTGCGCAAAGCCTTGAGGAGCCGCGGCACATAGTTCTTGCTGTCCGGGCACCAGGTGCCAAATGCCAGCGTGACCGTTGTATCCTTGTCGCTGGATTTGATCTGGGCGACAGCATTTGCGTCAGGCTCGTAGTTTTTCATCACCGCGCGCCAAACGGGCACTGTCTCCCAAAGTTTGTCCATGCTCAGCTCGCCTGTAGCCCCGGGGTGCGCTCGAATGACAACAGGTTTTGATTCCACTACGAAAAAGTAAATTGGTCCGTCGAGGCGTGTGAACTTGCCGGCGCTCTTCATCTCCATCATTGAATCGGAGGTGGCGGCTGTCCGATCGGCGGCGAACCGAAAAGCATCTTTGGCAGTTGTGCTTACCGTATTTTCTGGAACGTTGAGCACGATTGCGGATTGGAGCTTCGAGGAGATCAGAACCAGCCGAGACGGTGCATCTGCGGTGAGGACCTGAATGTCGCGGTCGATCTCATTATCTATGTAGACGTCACGCGTCGTATCAGACCAGTTTGTCGCCGGGGCTTTGCTGGTCTGCGCTGAGGCCACGATAACTAACAGTAGAAACATTAAGAGCAGCTTTACGTTCATCTTTGCGCGCCTTCGATAATCATTGTCGTGTTTGAGGATTATCTCACGATATACCTTTGCTGTCTTTGCGTCTCGGCGTCTTTGCGTTTAGTTCTGTGCTTCTAAATCGTCAAGAATTGAGAGTCCGCTTACCACGCAAAGTCGCCGAGACGCAAAGGCGCCATACTCGCTGAGGAAAATACGTCCTCATCCCGCAAAGTGGAAGAAAACATCTTCGAACGGCACGTCAGTCATCGCAGCTTGTGCTCTTAAATCGGCGGGCGAGCCCTCCGCAACCAGTCTTCCGGCCTTCATAATCCCTACGCGACAGCTGACTCGCTCGACAAAGCTCATCACGTGAGAGGCAACCAACAAGGCTCGTCCGCGCTCTCGCTCGTCTTCAATTCTGTATCTCAACTTGCGCATCATCTCGACGTCCAAGCCGTTCAGCGGTTCATCCAGGACGAGAACATCCGGCGAGCCGAGCATCGCCGAAGCAAGCCCCAGCTTCTTTCTCATCCCAAGCGAATAACCTCCAACAAGCTTGCTTTGGACCGCTTGGAGTTCGAAGAAGCCGAGCTCGCCCTGGATCGCGCCCGGGTCCACATCCTTCAAACCTGCCACCAGTTCGAGATATTCTCTTCCAGTCAGTCGATCGTAGAGGACCAATTCCTCAGGCAGGTAACCCAAACGCTTTCTCGTTGCTTGCGCGCGGTTGGAAATATCCTCGCCACGGATTGACAGTCGTCCGCCGCCAGGCTCGGTTATACCTACCAGCATCTTTATTAGTGTGGACTTCCCGGCGCCGTTTGCGCCGACCAGCGAGTAGACCTCACCGCTCGCAATCGACAAGCTGACGTTGTCAACGGCGAGAACGTCGCCGTATCGCTTGCATACTTGATCCACGACCACGAAGGAATCGCTCACTCTGCCTCCGTGATCAGATAGTATCTCGCGCGATGCCGGCCGCGGGCGCCCAGAGAATGCATCGCCTGCGGGTACACGATCAAACCAACAGGCCACAGCATTGCGGACGCTAAGCCGAGCGCCAGGCAGAGAGTGCCGGTAACAATAATCGCCAAATCAGGTCGCGTGGGCATCTCAAAGGAGAGCAATCCGGAAAGGGTGCTTAGGAGCCACCACAGCCACAGACATTCGGCCAATAGCGGGAGTGAATAGAAAAGAGGTGAGGCACCAAGCAACAATCCGACAATCCACACGAGCACAGGCGCGGGCATTGTTATCAAGCGAGCGTACCAGATCTTCGAATTCAAAAGATCGATTCCGCTCGTCCCGACAGCGCGCTCAAGCCACATATGCGGCAGTTCGAACGCGATCAGTATGGGCAATAGAGCCGCCAAAGTTACTAGCGCCAGCACGCATGACACTTTGATAGCGATAACCTGAGGCAACCACGTAGTATCCAGAAATGCAGTTGGAAGCGCCGCTGACGGCAACAAGTCAGTTGTCAGCGCCGCAATCAGAGCGAGAATGATCAACGCCGCGACCGCATAAACCACGAAAACCGCCGATGAGAATGCGCGAAGCGTGAGACGCAGGTCTCGAGCGAGTTGAGCAGCAACCATTCGCGATAATTTGCGTTCGAGTGCAAGTTCGAGAGAAATAGGCGAGCGTGCTTTCAACTGCAACCGTCTTGCGTACTCGATGTCCGATTGACGCCACTTTGCATTTAATAAGAGAACCAGACAATAGGTAAAGAAGATCAAACCCACGCTGAGCATGATCAGCCGGAGTTTCATGGTAAGAGAAACGCTGGTTGCGTTTATCGCGACAATCAGCAATGCTGCCGCCTGAGCTGCGTTAACCAGCGTCACGACCGACGCCCAAAAAGCCGTAACTATATTTCGAGTATGTCCCCAATGAATCCAATTGAGTGCTGCAAATGCTTCTGAAAGAGCTACGATCGCTATGAAGCAGATTAGGGCCGGGAAGTCTATGAGCCGAAGTGAATCGACCCCGAGAAACGCCGTCCGTAAAATTAATGCCGACAGCGCTACAAGCATAGTACGAGTAACACGGACGGCAAGCGCGGCGTGCAAATGGGTTGCGGGTGACAGCGGAAGCGAATCGAAATACGACTCAGGCCGGCGGTGATGATAGATCTCCGCGCTTGCACGCGAGAGGCTGAAACCGATGAGGCCGAGGTTGAAGACAGTTAAAAATATTACGATGACTTCAGCGGACGGTTGGAATTCCGGCAGATTCTCCGCGACTCGAACCGCGGTGAAGTAGGTAATACCCAGGACGACCGGCGCCAGAATCAGCCAGGAATAGATATGTTCTCGTGCCCATCGAAGCAGGGAACGGAACGAGGCGCCAATCAGCAGTAGGGATTTTTTCACAAGGATAACGTGACGCGCAGTTAACTGACGCCGAGTAGTTCGACCTCGAACAGAAGCGTCGAATTAGGCGGTATTTTTGGCCTTCCAGCGGCGCCGTATCCAAGATTTGCGGGAATAATCAATCGTCGCTTGCCGCCCACCTTCATCGTCATTATTCCTTCATCCCATCCTTTGACTACTACGCCTGTGCCGATAGGAAATGTATAGGGCTGGCCGCGATCGACCGAACTGTCAAACTTAGTACCGTTTTCGAGAGTCCCGGTGTAGTGCACGGTTACATTTTGTCCTTGCCTTGGACTTTCGCCGGTTCCAACGACTTCATCGATGTATCTTAATCCGGAGGGGCTGGTGACTTCTCCGGATTTGGAGCCGCCACTCCCGCCGCTTCCCAGGGCGATAAACAAAACGGCTGCGACCGCCATTGCGCCAATGACGGTAAACACAATGACTTTCGTCAGCTTTTGATTCGAGCGCTTCTTCGACGTGTAGGTGCCTCGCGACGACCCACCACCTCTTCTGGTCTTACGCTTTCTGCTCTTCGGCAATG
>DATFWY010000253.1:0-8607 GCA_035258805.1 Blastocatellia bacterium
CTCGCACGTGGGGGAGTATCAGTCAGACTTCCCGGATGATCCTCAAATTCGCTGGGTGAACTGATCGGATAGCGCGCAGAATGCGCCCTGGTTAGGTGACTAGGATCAGATAGAGATTGTTCTGGTAAATTCTGTTATATCTGCATCTTACACGTCATTACGGACGAAAAGCAACTCTGGATTTGTGAGGCGAAAAAAACATCGTTAGACGGCACGAACATGGCCGTGTATCTGTGGTTGTATTGGCGCTACTTTGCGCGCGGATGGGGATGGCCCCGGTCGACAGCCGAGACGCGACGTATTAATTCCCGCGCCAACCGACTACCGGGCGAAGTCTGGGGAGCGGCCCTGCTGGCTGGGGCGCTCGGCCTCGCAAGCGTACTGCTGCTACAAGGGGTGTTGAGTCGACTTGTCGCGCTCCCCCAGCAGCGAGATATCGATCCGTCCCACTACCCGCTTGTCACGGTGTTTCTGTCAGTCCTGATGAGTGCGCTCGTCGCTGGTGTGGTAGAAGAGACTGCTTTCCGTGGTTACCTGCAGAGGCCACTCGAGCGTCGGCACGGGCCAGTGCTCGCGATCCTGGTTACCGGAACTCTGTTCGGGTTTGGGCATTTTGCGCACCCGGAGGTCGGCCTCGCGCTGCTGCCGTTCTACATCGCGGTGGCCGCGGTGTACGGCGCGCTTGCGTACTTCACAGATTCCACATTGCCGAGCATGGTTCTGCATGCTGGCGGCAACATGTTCAGCGCCTTTGACCTCTTTACGCGCGGACGGTCGGAGTGGCAGCTATCGACGGCGCCCAGACCACTGATTTGGGAGACTGGGCCGGACGCGGTGTTCTGGGGCAACTTGGCCGCACTCGTCATCGTTGGCGCTTTGGCGGTGTGGGCGTACTCTGCTGCCGTTGCCCCTTTGTAATTTCAATTGCTCCTCAACAAGCCTCAGCCGCTCGCTCAGGTCTAGTTGCTCTCGCGCCTTGATCGCAATATCGAGCACCGTCTTCGCCGCCGACACACGAGTCGAGGCTTGCGCCTCTTTGTCGTTCATCACATCGCGCAGCGTCTCGACGGCTTTACCGCTCGCGCTTTGCAGAGCCGCAAGTGTCGATTCAAAAACCCTCTCGCGTGACTCTTTGAGCGCGGCTGAGAAGTTCGGATCATTCAGCCACCGGTGAATCGTGACCTCTGACACCTTCGCCGCATCGGCAGCAGCCTTCGTAGTCGGCTCGCTGAGCAAGGCGGCGATCCCTCGGCGCTGCTTGTCCGTCAACTCTATTTGACTTCCATTTGGTAGCATTTGCTTACATCTTCCATTGCGCAGGCTTCATCGTGCTTGCGCATCTCTTCGTCAATCAAATCGGATGCAAACGGGAACCTCTCATTTGCGCGATGATATGCGAACATCACCGCTGCGTAACAGTGTTTACCGAATACACGCTCATCGGCGGCCCGGCATCGCTGTCTGAGCCACTTGATTAACCGCGCAATCTCTTCAGGAATTTCGGGCCTAAGTCCGGCCATTCGCCGCTCATCCGCCCAATCTGCCAGCCGATGCCATGCGTCACGCTCTTCATCATCAAGCGGAGTCAGGTCATATGACGTATCGCCGAGACAGATGCCGCAAGGACGCGTAACGATGTAGGGGTTCTCAGGCGCATAAGCGACGCCGCGCGCGGCAAGGTATTCCCGAAAGGAAGCGCTCAATTGTCGATTCAACACACAAACGCAGAATTCGGCCATCACTCGCTCTTGCGCCTGCTCTTCAACCTTCTTCAGTCTCGCGTCGAGATTCATCGTTTACACCAGCTCCTGCGCTCTTCTTCAACGGCTAGATTGAATGGCAGCGTCAGCGTCACCCTTTTAGGTATTGGCATATATCCTCCTTGCGAATCCCAAACTCCGCGCCGTGTCGCCCAGCCGCTTTAGGAGCGACAGCAGCGCGCGGCAAGTAATCGATCTTCGTTTCCTCATCTGCTCTTCATTCTTTCCAAAAACAAACATCGCCGACGGCGGATAACGTCGGCGGCTTGTTCACGTTCTGGCCAGATCGCTTCGCGGGAAATCGTTAAAGTCGCCGTATCCGCACGGCAGAAGCTTTATATCTTATAAGCGATGACTGATTCAACTTTGTTTTTATTAGGTCTTTAGCTGAAATAGTTGGAGATCGTTTAGGTCAAGTATGTTTCTTAAGCGAAGGACAAACTCTGTGCTCCGGGTCCCACCACAGCAGGCTCAGAACCTCGCCGTCACGAAAACCCCAGACACACTCTATTCCACTCAATCGCAGAGACACCAATTCTTCATAATCATCTAGGTTCAAGTCTCGCAATCTGTCGCGCGCGTCCTTGCACAGCAATGTAAAGAGTACTCTCTTCAATGGGCAAAATGGCGGTTAGATTTCGGAATCGTTGCCATACCCGTTGTTGGATTTTACCCATCCTTTGGCTCCAAAGAGATAGGACACCTTGGAAAGCGTCACACCATTTCTTGCCACCAGTTATTGCAGGCTTATCATAGGTCGCGAAGACGAAGGCGATTAACCAGTCGAGACGACCGGCGTGATTTCTTGCGGCGGTTTCTATACGGGTCGCAAACTCAACAGATGGCGTTTAGCCGTGCAGGAAAGTGGAGAGATAATGAAAACTGAACTGTGGAAAAGACTGGGCATCATCTTGTCGTCCCTATGGCTATTAGTCTCGGGATATTTTGCGTTGCTGCTCTTTTTCTTCGCTGAAGATGCTCCGAGGTCGCAATGGTTGCAAATTCGGATTCATTGTGTGCTCAACTACATTGTCTTCGGCTTAGGGCCAGTCTTGGGCTTTATTCTTTTGATGAGAAGGCGCCATGAGCCTCTCAGTTATGCCGCTTTGACCGTTTTGGCATTTCTTGCGGCCGGTCCTATTGTACTTTTCCTATTGTATTTGGGGCCCTGGAAGTAGTGATGGTCGGGCTACGTGCGGTTCCGTAAAGTGTCTGATATTTGTCTGCAAGCGGCTAACCATGCGTTCAGGTTCGGCTGGTGCAATGACCTGCAATTTTCTCAACATTCGGCCAATCCGAACGTCCAGCACGCGTTGCTGTTGGCCATGGCCCGTCGTTGTCTTCGCGATCCGTCGCTCGCGCCGCTCCCACCGATCCGCTCTCTCCATTATTTTCTCCCGGTCATCGAGGAAGTCCTGAGTATGGAGATCTCACCGGATTATGTGCGATACCTGAAACGGAAACTCGCCCCGTATCTAACTCCAGACCTCTTCTCGGAATGAATCGTGGAAAAGAAAGGCGGCGCGTGTTCGGATTTCTACGTTTTGACATGTTCAGATTTCTACGCTTCTCGCTGGCTTCTTCCTCGATTTCAGCCACGCAACCAACTGCGCGCCGTCGGCTCCGTAGAATTGATTGCGTAAGTCCGCCGGCAACTTCTCCAAATGACGCGCTCGCAGGGAGCCGTCGCCAGTGAAGTAAAACTCCGCCCCGAACCTTTCGCAGCCGTCAATCAGGTCAACCACTGACATCGCGTCAGTCTTCGGTTTCACAGTGTGTCGTCTATGGCGTTTCATTGCGTCTGTTATCCTGTTCAGAGGAGAGCCGCCGAGGCGAGCGGCTCTCGATTCGGCGTGTGCGTTCAGACAGCGCCCAGGTAGCATTCCACCTGGCGCGGCGTCAGGATAGCGCTAGGCTTGGGTTCCAATTCCCAGTAATGCTCAAACACCCACTCAGCGCGTTTGCGCTCCTCCATCTCGTCGTTCAGCGCGTTGCCTGTCAGGTTCACGCCCATCAACCAGTAGACTTTGCAGTTATCACAGACGCCGTAGTGGTCTACTCCGTAAGTGAACCAGTTTTCGTTTGCGGATTGCCCGCACTCGCGACAAAGCATGCCCTCGGTTGCGCATTGCTCGCAGTCTGTGTCGCACGGTTCAATCACATCGCAGATTTCATCAAACTCAGCCTTCGCTCTAGCCGCAGAGCCGGACACGCCTATTGCCCCGTTCATGAATTTCGATGCCGCTTCCCGAATGTGTTCGGGATAGACTCGCTCAGATTCTTGCACCGGTTCGGCTCCCTTACCGAGGCCCGCCACTTCAGCCTCCGGGATTGCCTGCTTAAGCCAATCCATGAACGGCGAATCCGGCCAACGTGTGTAGAAAATCAAGCGGTCGCCGCCCTGACCGTCTTCCGATGGTTTGTTGTCTTCCGATGGTTTGTTGTCTTTCGATTCTTTCATTGGTAAATTCCTCACGTTGAATGTTGACCGCCGCACGATCCATTCGAGTCCGCGCTTGCGCGTGCGGCGACACAAGCGCGGGCAAAACTATTCACTTCAACCACACGAACCGCGGCTGCGCGGACCTGGCCGCTCTCTTTAACCGACGGCGTAATTTGCGAAGCGTTTCAGATGCGAGGCGCTCGAGCGCTTCGGATCGAGGCGCTCCTCAACGGAGGCGCTCCTCGACGGAGGCGCGTTCCGTCGGCGAGAGATCACGCAGAGCTTCGAGCAGGTTGGGATCAGTTATCGCCATCGTATTTATTTCCGATTCCTCCGGCGCCGCTCCCAATGCCGAACCCGGCGCTTGCGACAGTATTTGCGCCGCTTCTCTTGCTCCCTATCCGTCGTCGGCTCGATGCCTCTAGCCTCCAGTTCGGCGGCGATCTGGCCTGCGGACAAGCCGCGAATGTCCGCCGACGCGTCGGCTGCCAATTCGTCGGCGATGCAATGAAGTTTTGCGCCTGACGGAGTTCGCGCGTCGTCCGTCCGGACAGTCTTCGGCGTCTGCCGAACCAGCTTTTCACATAGCCGCGGTCTTTGAGTCGGTTTTCAACTCTGTCGATGAAAGTTCGAACGCCTGGATAAGCCTTGAAATAGTCTTTGATAAAACGCTCGCACTGTTCGAGCGTCACATCCACGCCTTGTGGTTTCAGTCTGGTGAACAGCCCGACCGGCGTGATTCCGTAACTGATGCCGAAATTGATCATTTTAGCGACGCTGCGCTCAGAGTCCGTCACTTCGGTTTCGGACTTGCCGAACATCTTTGACGCGGTGAGTCTGTGAAGGTCCGTGCTGGCGCCGTTGGTGTAGGCCGAGAGCAGGAGCGTGTCTTCGCTGTAATCCATTTCCGAGGTGACCAGAACGACATCCTTCTCGAGCTGATAAAGTTTCATCAGCCCTTGCCGTGTAAGTTCGCGCTGGAATTTCGGCCATAGCCTAAAGGTGTAGCGCGCATCGTTCCGGGCGTATTCCTCGAAGATTTCAGGATTCAGAAGTCGCATCCTGTCGGCTTCTTTGAATGTCGTCGGATCGTCGATTCCGAGATGTTTTTTGGCGAGCGGCTTTAGTCCGTGGTTACCGACCTCATCTAACAAGTGCGCCGCGATCTGTGTGCACTCCCAGCGCTCAGGCGTAGGCAGTCCCGCGCGTCGCAAAACGCCCAGGTCGAACTTAGCGTTGTGCATGATGACGGTCTGGTCAAACTCTGGCATCAGAAGCGGCCAGGCTTCTGGGTCGGTCGTGTAACTGGTCCTCTCTGCCCCGTTATAGCTGAGGGCCAGCCCGATCATCCTGGCGGTTCTGGGCGTGACCGGCGTCTTACCTATCTTCTTGAACTTCACCCACGTTTTGCTTTCGGCGTACTTCTCGGTGAAAAGTTCGGTTTCACAGTCCAAGGCAACCATGGTCGGGACGGATTCCGTAATATCTTCCGGCTCGGGGTCCGTCCGGTTTAGGATTCCGTACGCCTCCTCCGGTTTCATCTTGTCCACGTCGGTCCTGGAGTAGCCCAGATCGTAGAGCTGCTGACGGATGTCTTTAGTGATCATGAAGTCGACGCTTGCGACCGTCTCGAAGGATTCGGTTTCAATGCCCTCCGCGCCGACTTCTATGTTTTGCTTAATTTCAATGTCCCCAATGTCCCGAAGCTCGTAAGCATCTGACTCATAAGCATTTGAGTCCGGGACATTGGATTCGGTATTAGGCGTGCTTCCTGTTTCAATGTCCCGGATGCAACTGCTTTGGTTTGAGTCATTTGCAGCTTTCGGGACACTGGGGACATTGAAATCAGCCGGTAGAGGCAAGGAATAATTTTTGAATAGTTTTTCGAGGGCTACCGGGTCGAAGATGATCGCTTTTTGATCGTATTCTTCATTATCTTCTTTTACCGGACTCTTCTTACATTTTGCGGTGCTGAGACCCAGCGAATTGATTTGTTTTCCCATCCATATCTTTTTGCCTCGATCCTTCTGAATGCTTATTTTCTCCGGCAAGATATCGACGCACTGGTTGAGGAGTTTGTAGACGCACAGCAAAAGCCAAGGATCCCCTACCTTAGGTAGGTGTCCAACCCATTCCCTTAATTTAGGCGGCGTGGTTTCAGTGATCCGCCCGGTTAAGGTTTATCTCGTCTCGAAACAACTCATCTGCGGATCCATTCAAGGCGATGGTCACGGCACGAGTGCCTTTATCCGAATCACACATCAAATCGAGAGCGCGATCACCTTTAAAGAGCGTCTCGACTATGTAGCCGGACGGCGCTTCAAAGGTCAGTCCAAGAACGAGTGGCGTGCGGCAGCCAGTTGTCGGCGAGCGGTCTGCCACACTCGCAGAGAGGTCCCTCGAATTCCGGCTCGTCGTCGACCTGCGCAGAATCCGCGCGGACTGCGCCGATCGGCGATGTCGGTGCGGCGCGCAGGGCGGCAGCGCCCCCGGATCGTGTGACCCGGGGGCATTCCATAAACAGTGAGTGGAAGCGCTCGACCGCAACGGCGCGGGTTTCGACGGCGGCGAGTTGCTGATAACAACCATGGCAAACGTAGGACGCGGCAGCGCCGGGCGAGCACACGTTGCGCACGGTAGCGCGGTTGTGGCCACAAGACGGCGCGGTAAGCCGAGTCAGCAACGCGGATATTTGTGGTCTAGTTTTAACAATTTTGATAAGATTCAATCGTCGAGAAAATACACAAGCTTCTGACCGTCGCCGACGACGGTCTTTCTTTCTGGCCAAGGTGGCCCTCCTTTCTTTTGTGCAGGCCGGCTGAGTCGGGTATCCTTTCAGCGGCCCTATTCAGTTGTAGGACTAAACGGCGTTATCTCTACAATCGCTTCTTCGTCGAAAAAGGTTAGCGATTTTCGAGAGCGCCGTTTTCTATTGCGCATCCGCGCGCGCAGGAACGCTTTGTGCGATTTGCTCCGCGGCCCAGGCCCTGAGCGCGGGCAACGATACTCTGATCCGCCTGCCGATTCGCAGGTGAGGCACCTGCCGCGAGCGGATAATTCGCCCGGCGGCCTGATAGGGATCAACACAGCGGTCTACGCCGAGCAGTCGCTGCACGGCGGGATCAGATAGCGGTAGTAACTCTTCGAGTTGGTACGGTTCAACCATCGTTTTTCTCCCTTCGTTAATTTCGTTTGGTTTCGTTCAGCGTGTGCAGTTTAGGCGGCGCAAAATTACTTGTCTGAAACCAGCAAAAGAAAAATGCAAATTTTGCGAAAAGCCCAAATAGCAAAATTTGAATTTCAAAAATTCAAATTTTGCCGCGCTTCTGCTTTCTATATGTCTCTCGCAAGGAGGACAGTTTGAACGCGTATTCGCCGGCGCCGCACATTCGCGCCGCATGCTCAAATGCGATGTCTTCGGGTTTATCTTCCCCACTTTGTTCTGAGCAGATTGCGAGAATGTTTTCAGTCCAGTCCGCCATTGGTTGAAGTCGGTCAATCAAGTCATCTGGAAAACAAAACGCCGGAATTTCTGAAAAATGCTTCTTCACATAGTCGCGCCAAGTGCCGCGCAAGGCGGCAGAGCGAAATCCTAACTTGGCTCGGCAAATATCGTAGGCATCACGCCAAGCATCGATGATCGCGTCGTAGTAAGTACTTAGCTGACTCAAGTCAGCTTTGCGCTTCTTCCCCGGATGCGGCCTGGTGGCAAGCGGACCTAGAAGCCAATCCGAAAAATAATCTGCTACCTCTTTCTTCAAATCAGTCAACCGAGGGCGCGCCTTTTCAATCACTTCCTGAGGCGCTCCTGAGGCTTCCGCGTGCACGGAGCTTGAATAGTGCGCAGCAGCAAAAAGGGTGGCAGCGATTCCGCAGCGAATGCCATGGTCCCCAAGACTCATGAAACCTTGATAGGTTGCTGTAAACATCTACTCAACAAATGAGCCGTCTGAACCAGCCACCAATCTTGATGGGCTATCGCAAAGCGAGTTGCTGCGGTTTGGGCAACGGCTCCCACATCAAAATCTGGCTGATTGTCAGAATACAAGTGTCGGTAAGCCCCCTCTACCAAGCGGTGAAACGCGCGCGCGACATAATCTGGTTCCGCGTTGTCTGGGCCTGCCTCTTCTGCCCTGTTCAACAGCAATGCAGCCTCTTCAAATAGCAACTTAAAATAAGGATCATTCTCTTTTTCCGACTTCATAAAACATCCCCTTCCAGATGAGCCTTCATGATTTCCGGCCCGCCAGCCGCGTGAAGGTGCGCGGTTGTCCCTCTCAACTTATTGGCCAATGAAGATGAGAGGTCAGGCGAGCCGAACTTGCGTTTGACACACTGTGTGTCAGATTTCGGTTACCTGTGTGTCAGCAGTGTGTCAACTTTTGCGAATCTTACTGAAGTTCG
>DATFWY010000254.1:0-57255 GCA_035258805.1 Blastocatellia bacterium
TCGGCTCTTGGCCAAACGGCGACGGGCGAGGTGAACGGCACTATCACCGACCCGGCTGGCGCAGTGTTGAGCGCTGCGACAGCAACGTTGGTAAATCAAGCAACTAACATCGAGGTGCGGGCGCAGGCAAACCCGGATGGTCATTTCATTTTCGTCAACGTCAAGCCTGGACGTTACCTGCTTCGTGTCGAAGCGAAAGGCTTCAAGACCGTCGAGACTTCGACCTTCGACGTCGGCGTGAGTCAGACCGTAACCCAGGATGTATCGCTGGTGTTGGGCGAGGTATCTGAGGCGGTTCAAGTTACCGCCAGTGCTGAACTCGTTCAACGCTCGTCGTCAGAGCTCGGTACTGTAATCGCCGAAAAGACTGTCGCCGATCTCCCACTCAATGGAAGGAACTTCACGCAGCTGCTGACGCTGACCCCGGGAGTCACTCCTGTCTCCACATCTCAGAACAGAAACGTTGGCTGCTGTGAGGGGAACGTGGGCATTCCTGGATCGGGGTTTTCAGATCCTTCTTTTCACGGACAACAAAACCGCTCGAAACTCTACTTTTTCGATGGAATCATCAATACGAACATTCGCGGACCCACATACATCGTAATTCCAAACATCGACGCGGTGCAGGAATTCAAAGTAGTCGGACATGATGCGAAAGCCGAATTTGGCGGAGCCACCGGCGGCATAGTGAACATGGTGTCGAAGTCAGGCGGCAACAGCTTTCACGGGTCCGCATTTGAATACGTGCGCAACAACTTCTTTGATGCGCGCAATTCATTTGTGAATTCGCCGGCGACCGGGCCTCCACCGTTTCATCAGAATCAATTCGGCGCCGTAGTCACCGGTCCGATAAAAAAGAACCGAACTTTCTTTTCGGCATCATACGACGGCTGGCGCTACAGTCAGCCAGGTTCGGCGCTGTCTTACGTGCCAACGGCGGCTGAACTGACCGGTGATTTTTCCAATACTAGTCCGAGCTTCCGTCGCCAGATTTTCAATCCTTACTCAACCAGAGCGGTCGGCAGCGGCTTCGCGCGCGACCCGTTTCGCTGCGATGCCACCGGCAACCCCTTGCCTGTGAACGCTCAGGGCAGACAGGATCAGTCCATCGGGTTACCTTGCAACAAGCTTCCGCCCGCGCTGATCTTTGCGCCAATGCAGAAGTTCTTCCAGACCTATTCGGCGGTGCCAAACTATTCGGCGGCAGGAGACCTATCCAACAACTTCATCCAGGTTCGGCCGACGATCAACAATTCCAATAGCTTCCAGGGAAAAGTCGATCATCGGTTCAGCGACGACGACAATGTCTTCTTCCGTTATACCGAGCATCGTGTAACCGTGCTTACGCCGATTGGCAATGTCGGTTCCACGGGAGGTGGTTCGCAGGGAAGGAACTACGGCGGAGGATGGATTCACTCATTTACTCCTGCGATGATCCTTGATGTCCGGGCAGGCTACGCCGGTCGACCGGGCGTTGATGCCGGCCAGCAGAATCAGCATCCGGCCGGCCTCGAGCCTTTAAAGAGCCTTGGGTTCCTGGATGTCGACAAGTACGGCGGCCTGCTCGTCACCCTCGCCAATTGGACCAACGGCGGCAACAATAACTTCGGCATTCGCGGGCCGGCGCTCAGAGAGAATCCGAACTGGAGTGTGACCCCGAACCTCATCTGGTTAAAGGGACGTCACAACATGAAGACCGGCTTTTGGTACATCGATGCCAAGCGAATCCAGCTGAACACCTTTCAGACCTATACCTTCAGCGACGAACAGACCCGCAACCCGGCTGTCGCCGCGGGCACAACGGGGCTGTCGCTTGCGTCGGCGCTGCTTGGTTTTCCCAACAACTTTCAAGCGCAATTGCCGATTCTCCACGGCGGTCCGGTTCAATTTAAATACGGAGCTTGGGCAGCGTACTTTCAGGATGAATGGAAGTTGTCGCCCAGTATTACTCTGAGTTTGGGCATGCGCTACGACTATCTTACACAGCCGCGAACACTGGATGGCAGGCTCTGGAATGCTCTGGATCTTCAGAATCGACAGTGGATCATCGGAGCAAAGCAAATGCCGCCACTTTGCAGCATTGCAAAACAAGCGCCCTGCATACCGGATGCATTTTTGAACGATCCCCATGTCAGCAATGTGGTTCTTGCGGGAGAAGACTTCTTCGCTCCGCCGCCGGTGAAAGACAATCTGGGGCCTCGGGTTGGTATTGCATGGGCGATCAACCCAAAGACGGTCCTTCGAGCGGGCTATGGAGTTTATTGGGATGCGCTACCAGCAAGGAGTCAATACGCTCAGAATGATCTGGAAATGGCAGTGTGGCCCGATGCTACCGCTTTCGCGGGCCAGGCGAATGCAAGTGCGGCTTTTGTAAACGGCAGCGCGGTGAACATAATTCAGCAACAGGGTCTCGGGTTCGCAACTCCGCTGCCGACTGCCAACCCCTGGACGCCAAGCAACACCTTTGGCGATGACCCTAACTACAAGGACGGATATTCGATGCAGTGGCACCTTGAGGTCCAACGCGAGTTGACCTCAAAGATGATTCTGTCCGTTGCGTATGTAGGCAGCAACAACGGGAGGCTTCCGTATTCGGGCCTGGGCAATACGGCTCGAGTAGCCTCACCAGCCGGTACTCCCAACTCAGTCATCGATTCACTGCGACCGATGCCGTGGGTTGCCGCTAATCTCAATTACACGCTG
Source organism: Blastocatellia bacterium (assembly GCA_035258805.1). GTDB lineage: Bacteria > Acidobacteriota > Blastocatellia > UBA7656 > UBA7656 > Onstottus_A. The sequence goes on from DATFWY010000254.1 coordinate 2,704, forward strand.
AGCACGGGCTACTCGAACTACAATGCTTTGCAGACCAGATTCCAACGCCGTTTTTCTAATGGTCTGCATACGTTGGCTTCGTATACCTGGTCCAAATCGATCGACGTCAGCAGCGGTTACTTCAACGTCGAGAATGGGCCGGGGGGTGGCTCGACCCTTCAGAACTTCTTTGACCAAAACTCAGGCCGCGGTGTGTCAGCTTATGATGTTACCCACTTCTTTTCCTGGGCCACGCTGTATGAGTTTCCGGCGGGCCGGGGAAAGCGTTGGTTGCAGAGCGGACCCGCCTCATGGTTCCTGGGCAATTGGCAGGCAAATTACATTTTTCAGGCGCGGTCCGGTGCGCCCTACAACCTGCAGATCACAGGAGATCTTGCGAACATCAAGGGTGGTGCTCCGGGGAACAACCCTGGGAATTACCTTCGTCCCAACCTGATTGCCGATCCTTTCAAAGCAGGTCCTGTTGCGGCCAATCCCGACCCGAATTGCCAGAAGACGATCTCGCAGGGCGGTCGCGCGGCGGATCAGGTTCACATATCGGCAAGCTGGTTTAACCCGTGCGCATTTGGTATTCCAACTGGAGCCTTCGGTAATCTGGGTCGCAATGTGTTCCGTGGACCGCACGTGGCGAACCTGGACTTCTCGATGTTCAAGAGCTTTCCGGTCAAAGAGGAATGGAACCTTCAGCTCAGGTTCGAAGCTTTCAACGTCCTGAATATCCAAAACTGGGATACGCCGTCTGCACTCGTGGTTAATACAAACGCCACGTCGATTGCTGCCAATGTAGGAAGAGTAACCGGTCTGGCGCAGGGTACCACGCCGAGACAGCTCCAGTTCGGAATCAGGTTTACGTTTTAACAATCCGGTAGAAGATCCTAATTCTGACGCGAGATCAGAAGGGTGTGCATAGACGGAGGGGGTTGGGGGTTAGGAGTTGGGGAGCGGGGGTTATGATTTGTAATCTCAATCACTTCAATCTCCAACCCACAACTCCTAATCCCCAGCCACTAACCCCCAATCCCCAGATGGATGATGCTTTTCGATTATCGGGAACTCGCCACAAAGACACGAAGACTCGAAGTTTCACAAAGCTTTCTTAGTGCAACTTTCGTGTCTTGGAGTCTTAGTGGCAACATGCTCCCGATACCAGCAAGGCATGGTTGATATTGACGTGATTTGCGCATCTTTGTAGTTTCAACCAATTCGAGGAAGCTCTATGAAATCCAACAAAATTTCGCGACGGAATTATCTCAAGCTCATGGGAGCAGGCGCGGCTTTAGCGGCTACGGATCTGTCCGCATTTGGCGAAACAGGACCGGCGTTGATTAATGAAGGAGACCGCGCTCGAAGGATGCAATGGTGGCACGAAGCCAAGTTTGGGATGTTCATTCACTGGGGTCTGTACAGCGTCTTAGGTAGACATGAATGGGTTATGGAAAACGAGGGGATTCCGGTTGCGGAGTACGAACAATTGGCGAAGCGCTTCAATCCCAAACCAAATGCGGCGAGAGACTGGGCAAAGCTTGCTCGCCGTGCGGGCCAGAAGTATATGGTGATGACGACAAAACATCACGAGGGTTTCTGTCTTTTCAACACCGCGACCACAAACTACTGTGCACCTAAACAAGCTGCTGGTCGGGACCTGGTGAAGGAGTATGTGGATGCGGCGCGAGCGGAAGGATTGCGCGTGGGATTCTATTACTCGTTGATGGACTGGCACCACCCGGACGGAGCGAGATGCGCCGATGAAGAAGCCGCTCGAAAACGCTTCGTTGAGTATATCCACACTCATCTTCGAGAGCTGATGACCAATTACGGAAAAATAGATATTTTGTGGTACGACGTTTCGTGGCCGCTTGAAGCTGCCGGGTGGGAATCGGAGAGGATGAATGAGATGGTGTTTCGCTTGCAGCCTGACATCATCGTTAACAATCGCAACAAGCTGCCGGGCGACTTTTCAACTCCCGAGCAGCGCATTCAAGCTGAAGAAGGGGATCGCGCATGGGAATCATGCATGACTATGAACGGCAGCTGGGGCTATCAGCGCAGCGACGATGATTGGAAGACTCCCAAGGCGGTGATCCGCAATTTGATCTCGTGTAGTCGCGATGGAGGCAACTATCTTTTAAACATCGGACCGAAGCCCGACGGTTCGATCCCCGAGGAGTCGATCCGCATTCTGTCGAGCGTCGGGCAATGGATGGACAAGAATGGGCAGTCGATTTATGGGAGCGATCGATGTCAACCGAGAAGATCAAATTACGCGAGCTTTACTCGAAAGGGGAACACGCTTTTTGCACACGTTCATTTCTGGCCCGGTGAAACAGTGGTAGTAGCAGGCCTTATGACAAAGGTGAGATCAGCAAAACTGCTGGCGACAGGACAAAAAGTGGAATTTGTTCAGGATCCGATGCGCGTCCGGTTCGTGGGCTTGCCGGAGAAGGCGCCCGATGAGCCGGTGTCTACGATTGCGATTGACTGTGAAAGCGAACCTAAACAGGACAACATTTTTGTTCGGAAGCAAAAGAAAAGAGAAAAGGTAGGTTTATAGGCGTCGACCGGCGACGGATGACTGGTCATTAATCGTCCGTGTCGGTCCCCGTCCGTCCGTGTCGGTCACCGGTCACAGTCATCATTCACATGCCATCAAAATCGATAACCAGGCGCGAGATGCTGCGACTGGCGGTGGCACCGCCACTGTTGGCTTCACTCCCAATTATTTCACTCCGAGGACCAGACGGACTGGATCTAAGATCGTTCATCAAAGCGCCGAGCGCGATTGTTCCGACCGCTGACTCTCCGAACGTAAAGCAGGTCAAATTGGTTCGGGATTGGAAAGACCGATTTTGTAACTCCCGTTTGATTAACCAGGGGAAAGACCCAGTCCGGATAAAAGAAGTTGTCCTCTTCGATTTATCACTTTCTTCGTTGCCGCAAACTACCAGCTTGTACGGTGAAGGCTTTCAAATGTTGAGCCAGACCGGCGGCACGCTGGGGCAACCGGCAGACCTGGGAAACTACACCGATCAAAAGCACTACAAAATGCCAGCACCGCCCGGCGCGCGAGTCTTCTACGGAATGATGAGCCTCGCGCCGTCGGCGAGTGAAAATCTCCTGTTGGCATTTACCTCTTGTCGACGCTTTGTCGGACAGTTCTATCTGCGCGGAACAAATTTGCAGGTCGTTTTGGACACCGAGGAGCTGGAGCTAAAGCCGGGTGCTATGTGGCAACTTGAAGAATTTCTCTTCACCTCCGGAACAAACCGGGTCGAGCCGTTTGAACAGCTGTCTCGGCGTCTCACTAAAAACCACCCGCCGCTCCGTTTTAAGAACCCACCTGCTGGTTGGTGTTCGTGGTATTGCTTTGGCCCCAGGGTCACTGCGACGCAGGTGCTTGAGAACCTCGACGTGATTGCCAAAGACTCTCCCGGTTTGAAATACATTCAGATTGATGATGGCTATCAACTGGCGATGGGCGATTGGCTGGAGACCGGCGCAGCGTTTGGTGGCGATGTACGTCGAGTGCTCAAGGAGATCCGCGGCCGCGGGTTTGAGCCGGCGATCTGGGTAGCTCCTTTCATCGCTGAAGAGAAATCGCAGGTGTTCCAGCGGCATTCGGACTGGTTCGTGAGGGATGTCGATGGCAAAACATTGCGCTCCGACCGAGTTACGTTTGGTGGCTGGCGGCACGGTCCCTGGTATGCGCTCGATGGAACGAATCCCGAAGCGCAGCGACACCTGGAGAAGGTGTTTAAAACGATGCGGCAGGAATGGGGATGCACCTACTTTAAACTCGACGCCAACTTCTGGGGTGCGATGCATGGCGGCCGGTTTAGTGATCCACAAGCCACGAGAATCGAGGCATACAGGCGCGGGATGCAAGCGATTTTGCGTGGCGCCGGAGATAGTTTTGTTCTTGGCTGCAATCATCCGATCTGGCCATCGCTTGGTTTGATTCACGGTTCGCGAAGCTCGAATGACATCAAGCGGAGCTGGGAACGATTTGAGACCACTGCGAGACAGAATCTAAGTCGCAACTGGCAAAACGGCCGGTTGTGGTGGAATGACCCTGATGCTGTAGTGCTCACCGGCGATTTGACTGAAGACGAGTTTCGATTTCACGCGACCGCGATATACGCGAGCGGAGGTATGATTCTATCTGGAGATGACTTGACTGCAATTAGCCCTCGAAAGCTCGCAATGCTGAAGCGGCTGTTGCCACCAACTGGAATCGCCGCGAAGTTTGAAGATGACACACTGAATGTCGGAGTAATCGATTTTCCTGATGCCCGAGTGATAGCGATCTTAAATTGGAAGAATCAGCCACAGACCACTACGGTGCGGCTGCCTCAGCCGGCAAACATCACTGACTTTTGGACCGGCGAATCGCTGGGTCGACACGAACGCTCGTTAACGATCTCGAGCATGCCTGGACACTCGGCAAGGCTCCTGGTCTGCAAGTCCTGACTGATCGCACAGACAATTTCATGAGTAACGCCCACGTAGTAACGAATTTATTCGTTCTTATTCAATTGCGGTAAACATAAACGAATAATTCGTTACTGCGGTGGAGTGAGAATTCCAGGGATGAATGGCCGTCCAGGTATCGCAAGCGAACGCAATTGGTCGTACCAATGATAAGATTGCTTATATCGACCTTTGTGTAGGAGATAGAGGTTTTCTTGAAACTACTGCGCAAGAAACTTGTGCGATAAGAGCGAGCCCGCATATGGGTCCCAAACAGCGCCCGGCGGTAAAACGAAACAGCCATTTAGTGACCGTCTTTATTGGGTTAAAGGCAACTGGAAGGACGAAGATCTAGGAGAGTCAACAAGGAGCAGCAGCAGTGCTGAGCAATGATAACAAAAACTTCTTGACCGGCTTTATAGCTTGATGATAGAAACGGGTCGTGAGGTGGAAATGGTCATACCAGTATGTTTTCCTTTTGGTCTAATCGGCATCTAATTGTAAAGGGCAGCTGGTGATAATTGGCGCGTTACACCAGCGACGATGTTCCATCCGAAAGTCCAGACCGGTCTCATTGAGAATTGGTTATCTTGAGCGAAGCGGTAAGTCCACATCAGGTTGGACACGACCGCAAGCTCCTCGAAGCACGCTCAGTGAAAAGGAGGAGGAAACCATGAAGATGAGGAGAAGGTACATCGAGAACTCGCTTCGTTGTGTACTGGTAGGGATGGTCTGCCTGCAGCTGGCTGTTGTTCCCGCCGCCGGGCAGGAGTTCCGAGGCTCAATTTCCGGAAGAGTAACGGATTCCAACGGCGCGGCAGTAGCAGGCGCCCGAGTCACAGTGACGAATGTGGCTATGAATACGACGACGGCTGTCACATCGGACGAAGCCGGAAACTACTCAGTGTCCTATTTGGCGTCTGGCAAACACTCGGTCGCTGTTGAGGCGCAAGGATTCAGAAGGCTACTGAAGGACGACATTGAAGTTCGAGTAGCAGATAAATTGACCCTCGATCTGCAGCTCGAGGTAGGAGCGGTTCAGGAAGCGGTGAATGTAGCTTCCGGTGCTCCTTTGCTTGATGCGGGGACAGCATCGGCGGGGCAGGTCATAGACCGAAGAAGAATCTCGGAGTTGCCGCTCTCTGACGGCAACCCATTCACGCTTGTGCGGCTTGCGCCTGGCATCGGATATATCGGAGATCTCAAGTTCTCCAGGCCGTTCGACAACAACGGCAGCTCGGATTTCATTGCCGACGGTGTGCCGCGAGTCGGCGGACACGAATTCACGCTGGACGGAGTGCCGAACACTGATGACAACGGCAGCAGCAGCAATCGCGTCGCGTTCATACCACCGGCCGATGCCGTGCAGGAGTTCAAAGTCGAAACCGCAAGCTTCGATGCCCAGCAAGGTCACGGAGCCGGGGCGGTGGTGAACGTCGCACTGCGCAGCGGCTCAAATGATTTTCACGGTTCGCTCTACGAGTTCATTCGAAACGACGTCTTGTCGGCGAATGACTTCTTTCTCAACCGGACTAATCTCGCAGCAAATCCGGCTCGCGATAAGGACCACGATGGCAAAGCTGATCGTGACGCGCTCCGTTACAACCGGTTTGGAGGAACAGTCGGAGGGCCCATCTGGATTCCTAAGCTTTACGACGGGCGAAATCGCAGCTTTTTCTTTTTTGCATACGAAGGGCTTAGAGATGTCTTTCCGGAACCGAGACTCGATACCGTGCCGACACTCGCAGAACGAAACGGCGACTTTTCGGCGCTGTTGGCAATAAACTCGAGTTTTCAAATCTTCAATCCGTTTACCGCACGACAAGAGGGATCGCGTATACGGCGCGAACCGTTCGCGAACAACAAGATTCCGGATAATTTGATCAGCCCGATCGCCAAGGCCTATCTTCAATACTATCCGCTGCCAAATCAGCCCGGGGATTCACAGGGACGGAATAACTTCATCAGCGGAAACCCACGAACTGACAGGTTTCACTCAGAGAGTTACCGCTTCGACCAGAACATAAGCGACAAACAGAAACTCTTCTTCCGCTACACGCATAACAACCGCGTTGAGGCTCGAAATGCATGGACTGGCGGAGTAAACGGGATTATTCCAACGGGGAATTTCTTGACTCGTCGCAACAACGGTTTCAGTTACGATCACGTGTATACCTTCTCTCCGACCATGATTCTGGACGCGCGAGTCGGGTTTTCACGGTTCTTAGAGCAAAACGCGCGTCAACATGAAGGCGCGATAGATCCCGCTACTCTCGGCTTCTCTGCAGAGTCTGCGAAGTTCTTCGGCGGAGCAATGTATCTACCGCGTTTCCGAATAGCCAGCGACGACGCCAATGCGCCGTTTACGCCAATTGGAGACAGCCTGGGTGACATCAGGACACATAACATCTACGTAGTGCAACCCACTTTGACAAAGCTGGTTGGTAGCCATTCTTTCAAGATGGGTTGGGATTTCCGGTCATATCGCGAGAACAGTACACCTTCGGGACATGCGGCAGGTCGTTACGACTTCAGCACAGCCTTCACGCGAGGGCCTCTCGACAATTCAACTGCTGCAGTCATCGGGCAAGAGTTTGCGTCGTTTCTGTTGGGCTTGCCGTCCGGCGGCATTATCGATCGAAACGCTACGCGATCGAACCAGACTCTTTATAACGGAGTGTTTTTCCATGATGATTGGAAGGTTACTCGCAAGCTGACTCTCAATCTTGGGATGCGCTACGAGCTCGAAGGCGCAACGACTGAGCGTTACAACCGCAACGTTCGAGGTTTCGACACTGCCTCTAACAATCCGATCGAAGCCGCGGCGAGAGCCAAATACGCGATGAACCCAATCCCTGAGGTTGGCGTGGATGTCTTCCAGGTCAATGGCGGACTGCTCTTTGCGGACGCAAGCAATCGCGGTTTTTGGAAATCCGACAAGAACAACATCATGCCGCGGTTTGGGTGTGCCTATCAGATAAATGACAAGACCGTTGTGCGCGGTGGAATTGGAATTTACACCGCGCCGTTTGTCATCGATGGAGTGAATCAAACAGGCTTCTCGCAAGCGACAAATATAGTTCCCACCCTGAATGCTGGATTGACGTTTGCACCGGCCTGCCCAACGTGCGGCAATCTGTTCAACCCTTTCCCCACTGGAGTGGCGGAACCACCGGGACCCTCGCTAGGCCTGGCTACGTTTCTTGGTCGAGACCTGGACCTCACTCCTGTCGACCGGAGCAATGCTCAGACACAGCGTTGGGAGATCAGCGTTCAGCGTGAACTGCCCGGCCACTGGGTCGTTGAAGCGGCGTACATCGGAAATCGGGCCTACGATATCACCACCGGCAACGCTTCGAATGATAACGTGGTTATAAACGCGATCCCTCGCCAGTATCTTTCACAGAGTCCGGTTCGGGATGATGCGACCAACAACTTCCTTACTTCTCTGGTCACAAATCCGTTTCAAGGATTGATTCCAGGCACGACGTTGAACGGCACGACAGTTCAACGGCAGCAACTCCTGCGTCCGTTCCCGCATTTCCTCCGCGTGCGCACGCGTCGCGACGACGGAAAAGCGATCTATCACGCGGGTCAATTCAGAGTCGAGCGAAGGTTCATCAACGGGTTTACTTTGTTGACCAGCTATACGTGGTCGCACACCGAGGAGGAAGTGACGTTCCTCAATGAGTCAGACCCACATTATGAGCGGCGAATTGCGGACAGCGATATTCCACACCGTGTAGTCGTCAGCGGCATCTGGGAGCTGCCGTTTGGCAGAGGCCGTCAGTTCGGCGCTGATTCAAACGCGATTGTCAACACGTTAATAGGTGGCTGGCAGTTTCAAGGTATTTATCAATACCAGAGCGGACGTCCGATCGATCTCAGTGACCGTAACGTTTATTTCAACGGAGATCCTAAGAAACTTAGTGCTCGCATCACCGGCAATACCGTGGACGGAACCTTTGACACAAGCGGTTTTTACTTCACTGACGCGGCGGTTCAAACCAATGGTGTTGTGGATCCAGCCAAACAAAGAGCCGACCAGCGCATCAGGCTGGTCAACAATATTCGTACGTTTCCGTCGCGAATAGACGGGTTTCGTCGACAACCTTTGAGCCTTTGGGATCTGTCGTTGATCAAGAACTTTTCGATAACTGAAAAGATAAGGATGCAGCTGCGCGGAGAGTTCCTGAATGCGTTCAATCATCCGCAGTTCGGCGATCCAAACACCGATCCGACCAGTTCGAACTTCTCAAAGGTTACGAGCCAGAACAACCTGCCTCGAAATATTCAAATCGGGTTGAAGCTGGTGTTTTAGAAGCACTTCGACAGCTTTAATGTTTGTTGGATCTTGACAGCTTTGGGAAAAACGAGGTCGGGTTTGAGCTGAGTGCATTCGACAAACCGAAGTGTGTCGAACTAAGCTAGATCCTGCTGGAGGTTCCAGGAAAGAGAGCCTATGTCAATCGAGACCGAGAGCACCAGGGTGGCAGTAAGTGACTACGCAGTCATCGTGAGCCCTAAAGATAACGTTGCGGTAGTGAAGAAACCGATCTCTATCGGTACCGGGCTGGAACTGTCGGACGGGCGACGCGTCGTGGTAAGCGACAGCATCGAGCCTGGCCACCGCTTTGCCACTCGCGCTATTCCGCAAGGCGAGTTTGTATTGCAATACGGCCAGCCTATAGGTACTTCACTCGGTATAAACGAAGGTGATCCAATAACGCACAGTAACATGTCGGACACAGTTCCCGTTGTCCGCGATCTGCCCGAGGATTTGCATACGCCTCCACCAAGTTATCTGCCTCCACAGGAGCGCGCGACGTTCAGGGGATTCCGTCGAGCCGACGGGCGCGTGGGGACCCGAAACTACCTTTTGATCATACCTACCAGCATGTGTGCGAGCACCGAGTCACAACAGATTTCTACCATTGCCGAATACACGCTATTCAATCGCGAAGACTTTCCGAACGTCGACGGCGTGGTAGCGATCCCGCACAACAAGGGCTGCGGTTGTTCGGATGGTTCGAACATTGAAGTAATGTTGCGCACACTCGCAAACTACGCCGACCACCCCAATGTCGGCGGGGTGATAATGATCGAGCTCGGCTGCGAAAAGACCAACCTTTCGATCGTAGAGCAGTTTCTGCATGGCAAGGGACGCCGATTAAACAAACCATTCGCAAGGTTTGGAATTCAAGAAGCGGGCGGAACTCAGGGGACAATAGCGCGGGGGTTGAAAGAAGTAGAAAAGATGTTGCCGGCATTGAATCAGATGACCCGCGGGCAAGTGCCGATAAGCGAATTGGTGTTAGGCGTAAAGTGTGGGGGCTCGGATGCGTTCTCCGGCATATCCGCCAATCCAAGCCTTGGCCGCGCCTCCGATTTGTTGGTACGTTCTGGCGGCACCGTTCTGATCACTGAAGTCCCGGAGTTCTGTGGGGCTGAACACATAATCGCGAATCGATCGAAAGACGCCGAGACCGGGCGCGCCGTCTATGCGGCGGTCGATTGGTATAAAGGTTTCGCTGCGCTTCGCGGCGTAAAGCTCGACGACAATCCGAGCCCCGGCAACATCCGAGGAGGCTTGCTCAATATCACTATCAAATCTCTGGGCGCGATTGCTAAAGCCGGCACCACCCGAGTCGAAGGTGTCACCGACTATGCAGAACCGCCGAAGGGCCGCGGTCTCTGGATGATGCAAGGACCCGGCTACGACCAGGAGTCAACGCCTGGGTTAGTCGGGGCCGGCGCGAACATCGTCGTGTTTACAACTGGCCGCGGTACCACAATCGGCAACGCGATCGCTCCAGTGATCAAACTCGCTTCGAATACTCAGGTGTTCGAAAGGATGAATCGTGACATAGATCTGTCGGCAGGGGGTGTGATCGATGGCACCGAAACCATCGACGAAGTTGGCACGAGAGTATTTGAGTATCTGCAGCAGGTCGCAAGCGGTGACACACCATCGCGCGCTGAAGAGAATCATCATCGCGAGTTTGAAATCTGGGCAGAACAATCGGTGCCTCTGTGACAAACTCTGCGTGATCTCTGCGATCTCCGCGTATTTGTGAGTGCTTTTGCAGATTACCGCTGATACACCGCGTACACAGAGAATGCGCAGAGAAACCTAAAGCGCTGGTAAGCCTGCCTGACCTCTCACTCAACCCCTACAGACTGGCTCTGTGCGTACTCGGGACTGGGCAAACTTCAAGTTGGAGTCTCCGATGAACGACTTTAGCTCCTTAAGAGGAACAAAAATTGGAAGGCGTAGCTTTGTAGCCGGCATCACCGCTACCTCGGCCATCACTGCGCTGGGACAACAGAGAGACTACGGCCGTGAGGCTCCCCCGATTCGCTATCCGGATCCGGATATCGTGGTTCTCGATAAGCGGTTTGCGAGATATAAGATCGGCAACACCCCGATTCGACGTCTGCACACAGGCATGCTCTGGGCTGAAGGTCCGGCCTGGAACGGTGTTGGGCGCTATCTTGTGTGGAGTGACATTCCCAACAACATTCAGCATCGCTGGCTCGATGAGGATGGTCATGTGAGCACCTTTCGAAACCCTGCGAACAACAGCAATGGAAACACCTTCGACTGGGAAGGCCGGCAGATTTCCTGCGAGCACGCGACACGACGAGTAGTTCGCTATGAGCACGGCGGAGGCGTAACGGTGCTGGCCGAGAAGTGGCAGGGCAAGCCATTCAACGCACCCAACGATGTGGTGGTGCACCCGGACGGAGGAATCTGGTTTACTGATCCGGGCTACGGCAGCCTGGCAGCCTACGAAGGAAACAAGGGCGAGCTGTTTATCAAAGAAGCGGTTTACCGGATCGACTCCAAAAGCTCGAAGATTGAAATGGTGACCGACGACATCTTCAAACCCAACGGTCTCTGTTTCTCGCCGGACTACAAAAGGCTCTATGTAGTAGATACGGGTGCTTCTCATTACCCGCAAGCTCCGCGAAACATAAAGGTCTGGGACGTGGTAGACGGCCACAAACTCAACAAGGGGGCCGAATTCACTGCGATGAAGCTGAAGACCAAAGACGGGGAGATGAGTGGGGGTTCCGATGGGATTCGGGCCGATGTTGACGGCAATATCTGGTCGAGCGCGGGTTGGGCCGGCGCAGGCTACGACGGCGTTCATATTTTTGCGCCGGATGGCCAGAGGATCGGCCAGATTCTGTTGCCCGAAACGTGCAGCAACGTCTGTTTCGGTGGCGTGAAACGAAATCGTCTTTTCATGACCGCAAGCCAATCGCTGTATGCGGTATACGTGGAAACTCAGGGTGCGCATATCGCCTGAGGAACAGGCTCGGATCAGGCCCTGTAGGTCCTATATGTCCTATACACCGCCATCTAACTCCGTAGCGCATCGAGCCAGACGTCGGGTCATGCTTCGCATAATGCCCTATATGTTCGTGCTCTATATCATTGCTTTTTTGGATCGTGTCAATGTTGGTTATGCCGCTCTGGCCATGAAGGATGACCTGGCCTTTAGCGATGAAGTGCTCGGTCTCGGAGCCGGTATCTTCTTTGTCGGATATTTCCTCCTCGAGATACCTGGAACCATCCTGGTGGAAAAATGGAGCGCGCGAGGTTGGATTGCTCGAATCATGATCACGTGGGGCATCGTGGCGATACTGATGGGGTTTGTCCAAACCAAACCTCAGTTTTATGCCGCACGTTTTGTCCTGGGCGCCGCCGAAGCCGGTTTCTTTCCCGGAATAATTGTTTATTTCAGCCACTGGTTTCGTTATGAGGACAGGGCCAAGGCTGTGGCGCTTTTCATGGCGGCAATACCAATTTCAAATATCATCGGTTCGCCCTTATCTGGTTTGCTGCTTGACGTGAACTGGTACGGTCTTGCTGGTTGGCGTTGGTTGTTCATTATCGAGGGAGCGCCGGCAATTATCTTTGGAGTAATAACGATTTTCTATCTGACCGACAGGCCTCATCAGGCCCACTGGCTGCCCGATGACGAGCGTGAGTGGCTCAAAGGTGAGTTGGAAAAAGAGAAGAGCGCCAAACTGTTAAAGCATTCCTATAGCATCATGCAAGCATTCAGGCACCGAGAAGTGGTGTTGTTGACGCTAGCTTATTTCTTCATGGTGACCGCGGTTTACGGTTTCACGTTCTGGTTACCGACGATTCTGAAACGAGTCTCAGGCTCGTCCAATCTGGTTGTAACTCTCATTTCCGCGGTTCCGTATTGCGTTGGGTTGGTCGCGATATTGGTCGTTGGGTGGTCATCCGACCGGACCAAAGAGAGGCGTTGGCATACCGCGGTATCAATGATTGTTGCAAGCGTTGGACTACTGCTCAGCGCAGTGGCGCAGGACCAGGTTGCGCTGGCTGTTCTCATGTTTTGTATCGCGGGCGCGGGAATGTATAGCTACTTGCCGGGCTTCTGGGCGCTTCCGACAAGCTTTCTGACTGGTACGGCCGCAGCGGCTTCTATAGGACTGATCAATTCGATAGGAAATCTGGGAGGGTTCGCTGGACCCTATATCGTCGGATATATCAGTCAAGCAACAAGCTCATTTCTCGGGGGTGTTCTGTATCTCGCGCTTTCAGCGTTAGTGGCAGCAGGACTGATTATTTCGCTTCGAGCAACCAGAACGAGTAGGTCACTGGCTCCGGAAGTTTCTAGTGGAGTGTAACGAGAACTCATTAGCCCTGTACGGGTGGCCCTCCGTGGCCACCCTCCTTGCCGCGATTAAAATTATTGTACGGAGGGGTGGCCACGGAGGGCCACCCGCACAGGACTCACTCCATTAGATCGCTTGCCAAGTCATTGTACAGATGCCGATGAGGACACTGCTCTATCCCGAATATGAACGCCTTGAGATCGCCGCGCTTCCGAAGCCACTTGTCGCTAGGGACGAGGTCCTCCTGCGAGTCGCTGCCTGTGGCATCTGCGGCAGTGAACTCGAGGCATTCAAAAACAAGAGTCCCAGACGCGTACCCCCACTGGTAATGGGACACGAGTTTTGTGGAATCATCGAAGAAGTCGGGGAAGAGGTACAGTCTTTTACGATCGGCGATCGGGTCGTGTCTCACTCGTTGTTTGGGTGCGGTATGTGTGCGCGCTGTACGCGCGGGGATTCACACTTATGTTCAAACCGGCAACTATTCGGGATGAACCGAGCCGGAGCGTTTGCCGAATACGTGAATGCGCCCGAACATTGTCTTGTACCCTGGCCGAAGCATTTAGAAGCCGAGGCAGCGAGCCTTGCTGAGCCGCTTGCGAATGGTGTCCACGTGGTCGGGCTAACGCGTCAAGCAAACCCATCCGTCGTGGCGATCATCGGAGCCGGACCGATAGGACTTCTTTGTCAGCAGGCCTTCCAATGTTTGTCATCGGCGGATGTCATAGTCGCTGACCTGATCCCCGACCGATTAAGCGTCGCCTCGCAGTTAGGCGCAAAACACATTGTTGATTCGCAGGACGAAGACTTTGTTAAGGCTGTTCTCAGTTTAACGGGCGGTGAAGGTGTCGACGTTGTGGTTGATGCAGTCGGCAGCGAACTGTCAAAGAACCAATCTCTGGCCGCCACCCGTCCGGGAGGAACTGCTGTTTGGATCGGTTTGCACGAGAACAGCGTGACGATCAAATCGCACGAAGTAACATTGTCTGAGCGGCGAGTTCAGGGAAGCTATGCAGCTTCATTGAACGAGTTGAATACTGCGGTTGAGCTCTTGGCAAGCGGGCAAGCGGAGTGGGCGAGTTGGATCAAGACATATGCGCTGGTGGACGGGGTTGAAGCGTTTTACACGATGTTAGCGGCGCGTGGAAATAACATAAAAGCTGTTCTGACTCCAGAATAGGTCCTGTGGGTCTTATAGGTCCTATTCGTGGATGCTGCAGCCTCCGCTTGATCCTGTTACCGGTAACAAGCTAAGATTACACGCGAAGGTAACGATCAACTCGAAGTAAAAATCATACTACTTATTCTATTGAGACGCACAGTTCAAAGATCGATATTGGTTTTCATCCTCGGGTCGGCAGCGCTGCTGACCGGTAGCTACTCTTCGATCTCATCAGCGACGCCGGAGCAGCCAGTGATGTATCAGGAAGCTCGGCGCCTGATGTGGACCAAATTCGAGATCACCGCTTACGGCCAGGTTCGCGCACAGCTCGCTGAAGCTGCTGAGGCGGCGTTCGAAGAGATCGATCGCCTCGACCGGCAGATGAGCAACTACTCTGAAACCAGCGAGCTCACCTTCATCAATCGCAACGCCGCGCGCCAGGAGGTGATCGTCGAAAAGGAACTGTTTGATTTCCTGAAAGCATCACTGGACTTCAGCAGGGCCACCGACGGCTCGTTCGATATCACAGTGGGTCCGCTGATGAAGGCCTGGGGTTTTTTTGACAACAAAGGCCGAGTACCCGGCGCGTCTGAAATAAAGAGTCTGATGACGCAGGTTGGGTTTAAGCACGTTATTGCTAAAGAAAAGACTCATTCAATCCGTTTTGATCGTGAGGGGGTCGAAATAGATCTGGGCGGCATTGCTAAAGGCTATGCTGTTGACCGAGCCGCGGAGATTCTGAAGACAAGCGGCGTTACATCGGCTTTTATCTCTTCGGGCTCGAGCAGCATTTGCGCGATTGGCTCACCTCCCGGTCAGAAGGCCTGGCCGGTCGATGTAAATGATCCTCTCAACCGGTCTCACAAGCTCGAGAGAATAGATCTCAAGGACAGCTCGATTTCAACTTCCGCTTGTCGGGAAAAAACTTTTGAGTCCGGCGGAAAGACGTATTGTCATATAATGGATCCGCGAATCGGCCGGCCCATCGAAGGCTTGATTAGCGCGACCATCATTACCCCAAGCGGCGTCGAGGCAGAAGCACTCTCGAAAGCATTAATGGTCATGGGAATCGATAGAGCCCGACAGTTTTTGAAAGCGCGCCCGCACGTTCGAGCCATTCTGTATTACAACCAGCCCGAGGGTGGATTAGGCAGTGCGCGGTTGAATTTTTGACGGAGGAGAGTATGAGCGAAGGCAAAGCAATTATTTCGAGAAGAAGTTTTCTGGCGGCAACCTCGATGAGCGCTGCGGGAATGATGCTGCGTTCGCCTAACGCGACAGCAACTGTGCTCGGCTCCAACAACCAGGTCAACATTGGTGTCATCGGAGCCGGCGGTCAGGGCAGCAGTCTGATCCGAAATCTTGCAACCGTACCCAACGCGACGATCACCGCGATGTGTGACATCTTCGAGCCCAACCTGAACAAGGGCGTCAGCCTATCCGGAAGTCAACCTAAGACCTTTGTCGAATACAAGAAGCTTATGGAGAGCAAAGACGTGGACGGCGTAGTGATTGCCGCTCCGTTGCACATGCACTACGACATCGCCGTCGCGGCGTTGGATGCAGGGAAGCACGTCTTTGTTGAAAAGACAATGATGTACTCGGTTAAACAATGCGACCAGATTGTACAGGCAACGAAGGCGCATCCCTCGCTTGTGTTTCAGGTGGGCCACCAGCACCGCTTCGATCCGGTCATTAAGAAGGTAGTCGATATGTCGACGGACGGCGCTCTTGGTAAGGTCACTCACATACGATGTACGTGGCACCGGAATGGCGACTGGCGACGCCCGGTTCCCAAGATCAATTTTGATCCGAGCCAGTGGGGTTATCCAGACCTGGAACACCTGATCAATTGGAGAATGTACAAGCGTTACTCAGGCGGGCTCATGTGTGAGCTTGGATCGCACATGATCGAGATCTGCAATCTTATTTTAGGAACACCGCCAGCGGCAGTGACGGGTCTGGGTGGAATCGACTATTGGAAGGACGGTCGCGAGACTTATGACAATGTAGTGGTGGTCTATAACTACCCCGGTGGGGAGAAGGTTACATTCAGCTCGACCACCACGAACGCCCACGACGGTGAACACATAATAATTATGGGAACCGAGGGGACCATCGAAATGGGTTGGGACAAGGCGCTCTACTATCGTGAGAAAGAGTCGCCGGAGCTCGTCAAAGCAGAAGGCGCGACGGTGATCGGTTCTACGGGTGAAACCATGAAAGCGTCCACCCAGAGTCAAAAAGAGGGATCTCAATTGTCGCCTCAGGATGCGCAGAAAGGGAGTGCCGTTTATCGCGAGCTCGAATCTTTCGTTTCGTGCATTCGCGACGGAAAGAAGGCGGTAGTTGACGTTAATGTGGGGCGAAAAGCAGCGATTTCAGTGTTGTCGGCGAATCAAGCGATGGAAGAAGCGAGGATCGTGAAGATCGTCAATTAGGCACGTAGCGTAGACTGTCCAGTCTGCGCTGAGTTTGGTGCCGCGAACGTGGAGGAGGGCGCGGCGCTGGAAAGCAAACTCGCGCAGACTGGACAGTCTAGGCTCCAGTTCAACTCAAACAGAATTCCCCACGTGTTCACATTCCAATCAGCGCAGACTGGAGAGTCTACGCTACGTCGTGGAGATTGAGTGCGGTTGCTTCTGACATTCCTGTTGGGTGCGGCATTCTTGATTTACCATCCTTCGACTCTCCGTGCTCAGAAGTCTGATGGCAAAATGCGACAAGTACAGCTCATCACGCTGGACCCTGGACATTTTCACGCCGCGCTCATTCAAAAACGAATGTATCCAGATGTCGCAAAAAGAGTGGACGTTTATGCGCCACTCGGCTTTGATCTTACAGAGCACCTCAATCGCATTGCCCGATTCAATACCCGTAGCGAAGACCCGACCTCCTGGCAAGTCGAGGTTCACACTGGTCCTGACTATTTCGAACGCCTGATAAGAGAACACCCAGGCAATGCGGTCGTAATCTCAGGCCGCAATCGAGGCAAAATCGACAGAATCAAAGCCTGCGTCGAAGCCGGTCTCAACGTCCTGGCGGATAAGCCGTGGATCATCGACATAGAGGATCTGCCAAAGCTCGAACAAACTCTCGAGGCCGCGGCACGTCGGGAGATCATCGCCTTTGACATTATGACCGAGCGTTACGAGATCGCTACGATACTGCAGCGAGAACTTGTCAACAACAGTGAGCTTTTTGGCTCGATGGTAAAGGGAACACAGCAGGAACCTGCGGTGATCATGGAAGGTGTTCATCACCTTATGAAGACGGTAGCGGGAGTACCGAATCTCCGGCCGGCGTGGTTTTTTGACGTCGGGCAACAGGGCGAAGGTCTGGCCGATACCGGTACTCACCTTGTCGATCTTGTGCAATGGATACTTTTCCCTGAACAACCCACTGATTATCGAAAAGACATCAATGTGCTTGCTGCCGAACGTTGGCCAACGGAGATTGGAAGGGCGCAGTTCAGAAATGTTACTGGGGAGGCCGATTTCCCGAAGTTCCTTTGGGATGGCGTTAAGGCCGATAAGCTTGATCTTTATTGCAATGGTTCTATCTCGTACACGATTCGCGGAATTCAAGTCAAAGTAAAGGTCGGATGGAACTATGAATCTGCTACCGGTGCGGGGGACACCCACGTCGCAGTTTTCCGGGGGACAAGGAGCCGAGTGGAGATTCGGCAGGGAAAGGAAGAGCAATATCGCACTGAACTTTATGTCGTGCCTAATAGCAACGGCACCAGAGATGAAGTAAGTAAAGCCTTGAGGAAGCACATCGATCGGCTTCAGACGAGATATCCTGGTGTGTCGGTTGAAGCGCAGGAAGGTCGATTTCGTGTTTCGATTCCTGATAAATATCGGGTAGGCCACGAAGAGCATTTCGCGCAGGTGACCGATCGATTCCTCGAGTATTTCAAGGATCCGAGAGCAATGCCTTCGTGGGAGAAAGCGAATATGGTTTCTAAGTATTATGTGACGACCAAAGCGGTCGAGATGAGCAAGGTACCGTAGAAGTACCGTAGACTGTCTAGTCTGCGGATCGGTCCGGAACCGTCAAATGCAAAACCCCGCAGACTAGACAGTCTACGGTACGTCTAGACAGTCTACGGTACTCTTGGGAGAACCCAAATGCCGGGAAGATCGATTCTATGCCTTTCAATGTTGCTGGTAGCTTTCATTGTGTTGGCTTCAATTAATGATAAGCCCGCAAATGGGCTAGTCCGCTCACATGTTAGTACCGCAACGCTGGATCTAAATGAATCGCAAGCCGAACGCGATCGACGAATGGCCTGGTGGCGCGATGCCCGGTTTGGAATGTTCATACACTGGGGTATCTACGCCGTGCCCGCCGGAGAGTACAACGGCCAGCGCTCAAAACGAATCGGCGAATGGATAATGGACTGGGCCAATATCCCTCGAGCTGAATATGAAAAGTTTGCGCTCAGATTCAATCCAACAAAATTCAATGCGGCAGAATGGGTGGGGATCGCAAAAAGCGCTGGAATGAAATACATCGTGATTACCTCAAAGCATCACGATGGATTCTCGATGTATGACAGCCGCGTGAGTAAGTATGACATTGTCGATTCCACGCCTTATAAGAAGGACCCGATAAGAGCCCTCGCAGATGAGGCTAAAAAGCAGGGTATCAAGTTCTGTTTCTATTATTCGATACTGGACTGGCATGATCCTGCGGCGTTCGTCGACGAACCTGGAAAGCCTCCAACAAGCGGAAACCGGGTGACAAAACTTAAGCCCGGCGGCAAAGAAGAATATGTTAAGTACATGAAAGAGCAGCTTCACGAGCTTATCACCGGATACGATCCAGCAGTCTTGTGGTTTGATGGCGAATGGCAGGATTGGTGGACTGAAGAGGACGGAAGGGATTTGTATAAGTACGTGAGATCTCTGAAGCCGGACATCATCATAAATAACCGCGTCGGAAAAGGACGCAAGGGAATGGAGGGTCTGAGCAAGACCGATCAGCAGTACTCGGGTGATTTTGGTACACCCGAACAGCAGATTCCGCCGTCGGGTTTGCCGGGGATCGACTGGGAAAGCTGCATGACGATGAATGATACCTGGGGCTACAAATTCTACGATGACAATTGGAAGACAACAGAAACGATTGTACGAAATTTGATTGATATTGCATCGAAGGGAGGCAACTATCTTCTGAATGTTGGACCCACTTCGGAAGGGCTCATTCCGCCGCCGAGCGTCCAACGACTTGCAGAGGTCGGGCGGTGGATGAAGGTTAACGGGGAGTCTATCTATGGTTCTGGTGCGAGTCCCTTTGCCGAGCAGTTAACTTTTGGCCGCGCTACCAGCAAGCCGGGGCGCATCTATTTGCACGTTTTCAACTGGCCATCCGACGGTAAGCTTCAGCTCCCGTCGTGGGGAAAGGAAATTAGTAAAGCATATATGCTTTCACGCTCGAAAGATGTACTTAAGGTTACTGCGACGGGTAAATCAATCGTCCTTGAAACGCCGAAGGAGGCTCCAGATCCAATTGCATCTGTAATTGTGCTCGAGACTGTCAGGTAGAAAAAGAGCTTCGGACGTCTCCTGGCCGAGTTTTGTCAAATTCCAACCGGCTGACATTGCATCCGGTCAAACTTCAACCGCAAATATTCCTTGAGGGACCTCGAATGAAAAGAATAATCCAACTCAGCGTTTTCCTGTTGATACTTGTAACCAGCGTTTCGGCGCAATCGAATCCCTCAGTACCGGAGGACTGCACTGAAGCCAAGGCACTTGCGTCGAGGCTCCAGCTTCGATTTATGGATTGGCCGGCGTTGAGCCGGTATCGCGACGCAAACAGCACCACTCAACCACCGGCAAAGGACGAATCGCGCGTCGTGTTTATGGGAGATTCGATAACCGACGGCTGGAAACTGGCAACCTATTTCCCGAATAAACCATACATAAATCGAGGTATTAGCGGTCAGACGACTCCTCAAATGCTGATCCGATTTCGGCCGGACGTGATCGCTTTGAAACCGAAGGTCGTGGTCATTTTGGCTGGTACGAACGATATCGCCGGAAACACCGGCAAAACGACGCTCGAAGCGATCGAAGACAACCTTGCATCGATGATAGATCTGGCGCGCGCGAATGGCATTCGTGTTGTGGTTGCTTCGGTGCTTCCAGTCAGCGATTTCAACAAAGACAAAGACGGCAAGCCCATTGTACGTACTACTCAGCGGCCGCCGGCTGAAATTCTGAAGCTGAATGAATGGATCCGTAAACAAGCGTCGACAAAAGATCTGACGTATCTTGATTACTTTTCGGCGACAGTCGACGACAAAGGTTTCTTGAAACAGGAGCTGAGCGGCGACGGGCTTCACCCTAATGATAAAGGCTATGGTGTTATGCAACCGCTGGCAGAGCAGGCGATATCGACGGCATTGAAAAAAGCCAAGTAGCCTCGTTCAGGGTTCAAAGTTCAGCGTTCAAAGTTCTGGTCCAATGTTCGGTTCAGGTATCGAACTAACTAATTTCTACCAATCGTCACTTCACCCAGGGTTGGGTAGATCTCATTTCCCAATCTTATGATTCGGTCAGGATGTCGTATTCGGGAAAAAGCAAAGTTGGACGAAATGATCCTTATAAGCTTCGGTTTGCCTTCCCTCGAGGAAAGAATTTTGTAATCAAGAGTGCGTCTGCGCGTAATGCCGGTGGCGAGCTCCCGGTGAAAATTACTAATCACGACGGTTGGGCCAGCGGAATCCG
This sequence comes from Blastocatellia bacterium, assembly GCA_035258805.1. Lineage (GTDB taxonomy): Bacteria > Acidobacteriota > Blastocatellia > UBA7656 > UBA7656 > Onstottus_A. The sequence continues at coordinate 23,734 of DATFWY010000254.1, forward strand.
GCGAAGTCGGCTGGCAGGTAAAGTTCGAACCGTCAAACCTCTACCATTTTCCGGTTCGCGAGCCTTCTAATTTTTGGGCAGAGCGAGTCGGGATCGACGGCGTAAATCTGCGATGGACCCCTAATCATCAGCCGGCGATGAGTTATCAGGTTTCGATTAATGGTCAGCTCGCCGGCTATGCGCCAAATTCCGTGTTTGTAGTTCGTGGTCTCGATACAGACTCGACCTATACCGCTGAAGTAAAGACAGCCTGGCAGGATGGAACCATCAGTGAAAGGAAAGCTCAGATCAGCTTCTCGCTGAAGGATCTGTTGCCTGCGGAGATATCATTGTCAGAACTCGAACCCGTTCGCCTGACGCCAGGTTGGCGGCAGCCCGAAATGAATCGCACTACCTCAGGCAAGGGGCTAATTCTTCGTGGCAATCTCTATGAGCGGGGAATTGGTATGCCGAGTAGTTCGGAAGTCGAATTTGACTTACGGGCGCTTTGGGATAACTTTTCTGCAATCGCGGGCATAGATGATGGCAATACCAGACAGGTTGGCGTTGACTTTGTAGTGCTTGGAGACGGCAAGGAACTCTGGAGGCGAGACGGTTTGAAGAAAGCTGATGGACCAGTCCCTGTCGACGTCAGGGTGAGCGGCGTGCGCAAGCTTACGCTTCGAGTTAAAGGAACCACGACTGAGCGATGTGATTGGGGATCGGCCAGATTATCGAGAAGAATTGGAGTGAGATAGTTTTTCTTCCGAAGGTCGACAAGGGAATGATGCAGCTCACAGCGATTTACTTTCTGATCTGGATGAGCGCGCTTTTACCTGCATCAGTGCCTGGAATCGATGTCGCGGCTTTCGACCGTACGCGCGTTCTGAATGCAGCGAATCAATATCTGACGGAGCATCCCGTAACGATCACCTCCAGCACCGGTCCGCGAAGCGCTGGCGGGATTCACGATTACTTTTCAGAGGGAGACTATTGGTGGCCTGACCCAAAGAATCCAGAGGGGCCTTACGTTCAGCGAGATGGCCTGTCTAACCCGGACAACTTCAACGACCATCGCCGATATTTGGTGCGACTGAGCGTTCAAGTGCCCGCCCTCGTCGCCGCGTGGAAGATTACGAATGATCTGCGTTACGCGAAACACGCAGCAGAACACTTGCGGGCATGGTTCATCGACGAACGCACGCGAATGAACCCTCACCTCAGGTATGCGCAAGCGATTCGCGGAGTGACTACGGGACGCGGAGTGGGAATCATCGATACGCTTCACCTGGTCGAAGTCGCGCGTGCAACAGAGGTGCTTGAAGCCTCACGAGTGTTGACAACAGCGGAGTTGAAAGCAATCAAGCAGTGGTTTGCGGATTACGTGCGATGGATGACAACAGATTCTTACGGAATAGATGAACGCGAGGCCAGGAACAATCATGGCACCTGCTGGGTATTGCAGGTTGCTGCATTCTCCGAACTAACCGGGAATCAAGAGTTGATCTCGTATTGCAAGGCACGGTTCAAAACTGTTCTGGTGCCAAACCAGATCGCTCCGGACGGAAGCTTCCCTCAGGAATTGAGACGCACCAAGCCGTACAGCTATTCCCTGTTCAATCTTGAAGCTTTGGCTGCAATTTGCCAGTTACTGTCGACGCGTGAAGAGAATCTTTGGACATTCGAATTGCCCGATGGTCGCAGCATGCGCAAGGCGATGGATTTTATGCTGCCATATATTCGCGACAAGAAAAGCTGGCCGTATCCATCCGACTTGATGTATTACGAACATTGGCCCATGCGTCACAACAGCTTATTGTTTGCTGGGTTAGCTCTTGGTCGTTTGGACTTAATTGAAATCTGGAAGAGGCTGCCCGCAGATTCCGGTGTCGAGGAGGTTGTGCGCAATTTCTTTGTCAGACAACCGATTTTATGGTTGCCTCCCACGAGAGGCCCATAGCGACGTTGAGAGGCCTCAGAGATCTTTGGGGAACGACAGATTCTTTTGGCATTGTACGGTGCCACCGGAGCTGCTTTATGAACATTGTTATACGATTGTGGATCGTTGCCGCCGTACTCGCATTGAGCTCGAATGCCAACACTCAAAGTAATCTGGAAGAGTTAAGCAAAATGCGCTTCGCAGGGCGCATTGATTTTGAATGCACCAACAAGACCTACCCAAAGGAGCGACTCGCGAGAGTCGTAAGCGAAGCGATGAAAGAATTCGACAAAAACGATGCTGGTGTCTACGGTAATCGCGCGGTGGGATTTGATCTGAACAAAGACGGCAAGCCCGAGTACTTTATCCCGCTTGATTGTGGTGTTAGCAACTGTATGTGGGGGATATTCAGCGTCGATCCACCAAAACTCCTCGGGAAAATTACCGCCGAGCACATTTACATCGAGCGCCGAACCGGTTGGTCCGCTATTGCCACTTACGTTCACTCAAGCGCCGCAGACGGAATCATCTCGCTGTACAAGTATTCGAGCAGTTCCGGGTATGCCAAGTTTGGAGAGGATTCCGAAGTAAACGTCGATAGAAAAGATCAGCCTGCGTCAATGCAGGCGACTCGTTCGATTTGCGAAAAGAAGGGATCATCATCTGGGAAGAGAGATACAGCGCGGAGCAACGAAGATGACTAAATCGTTGCAAGTAGCTTTGATTGCGGGCCCCGCGTACGATCCCCTCTATCAATGTTTTCAGCCATTCACCGATGCGACGGGCATCGCGGTCAACGTCATGTTCCGCGGTGATCATCCTGCTTTGAATCGACATCTGGCATCGCTTCCTGAGGTGACATACGACCTGGTCTCGACTCACACCAAGTATGCGCCTTCGCAACTGAGTTTTCTTTCGTCGCTTCAAGGGAGAATTGAAGCTGCTACGATTGAGGACTTCGCGCCGATGTTACTTGATATGGCGAGCGTGAACGGCTCGCTTTACGGTTTGCCCCGAAACATTGATGTGAGATTGCTTCACTACCGGACTGATTTAATCGAATCACCACCGCAGACCTGGGATGATGTTCTCGAGATCGCAAGGCAGCAGAACACGCCGCCCGACTTCTACGGATTCTTATTTCCCGGTCGAGAGTCGGGCTTGTTTGGAACCTTCTTCGAGCTCGCTGAAATGGCAGGAGCCCGGTTGTTCCCTGAGAACCTTCTTCCGGAGATTGAGAACGAAGCGGGCCGTTGGGCTCTTGGGTTGCTGCGGACGTTTTATGTCGAAAGATTAGTTCCGGCAGAGCTTCCCGAATGGCATTACGATAAAGTACACGAGTGCTTTCGCGCCGGGCGTGCGGCAATGGTCGGAGACTGGCCAGGCTACTATGGTTTGTATCGGGACGCGAATGTATCTGCCGTTCATGATCGCCTCGGACTATCGGCTTATCCGATTGGTCCGGCGGGCAGATCACTCTCGTACGGCGGCGGGCATACCTTCGCTCTAACTAAACGCGGCGTGGATAAACCCGAAGCCCTGGAACTGCTGCTTCACCTGACTGCTTTTGACCAGCAGTTGTTAGAAGCTCGAAACGGCTGTGTGCCCGTGCGCAAAAGTGTGATGAAGGCTACTCAGGCGGAGGCTGATTCGGCCAACCGGGCTCGACTGGCGATGCTCGAAGAGGTAATTGCGAAGCACATTCTGGTTCCACCGAAGTTCGCTCGCTACCCGGAGGTCGAAGAGGTATTGTGGCGCACGGTACAACGCGTGATGGTTGGTGAGATGGGCGTCGATGATGGGCTGAGTACGATGACCGGGCAGATCAAACGGATCGTCCCGGGATAGGACCTATTGGATCTATAGGGCCTGTGAGAGTTGCAAGAAACCGTAAATCAATAACAGAACCACACGATGAACAACTATTCGATCCCAGGTCTCGAAAACACAACCTTTCTGATTACCGGCGCTCACGGTTTTATTGGCGCCTGGGTTGCAAAACGCCTTCTGAGTTCCAACGCTCGCGTCGTTTTATTCGACCAGTGCGCGGATCCCAGACGCCTCCGTCTGATTATGAGCGATGAAGAAATCGCTCGAGCCCAGGTTGCTATCGCCGACATCACCGATCCCGAAGCACTCACCCCGATCATCGAGAAACACTCGGTGACCCATATAATCCATCTTGCCGGGCTGCAGGTCCCTACTTGTCGCGTCAACCCTCGACAAGGTGCAATGGTTAACATTGTCGGCACCATCAATGTGTTTGAAGCCGCCAGTAAGAGCAAAGAATCGATCAAGAGAATCGTCTATGCGAGCTCCGCGGCTGTATTCGGAATGACTACGGACGATCATCCATTGAGCGAGGGGGAAGCTACACACCCCGCGACGCATTACGGTGCATTCAAACGGTGTAATGAAGACAATGCTCGCGTCTATTATCTCGATCATGGGATTGACAGTATCGGATTACGCCCGCTGACGATCTATGGTGTAGGTCGCGATTTCGGGCTTACATCAGACCCAACCAAGGCGATGAAGGCAACCGTGGTAGGGAGGCCCTATCATATCCGGTTTGGAGGGCGCACTGATTTTCAGTACATCGCTGACACCGCCGATATTTTCATCCGCGCGTCGACATCAGACCTCCGTGGAGCTCACGTGTTTAACCTTCACGGCGAGACTGTGCACGTCGTCGACATTATCACAGAGATCGAGCGCGCCTGGCCGCACTCGGAAATTACATATGCTGAGGAACCGCTGGCGATTCCCCCCGCGATGGATGACTCGGCGATTCGCGCTGCCCTTGGTGATATTCCTGCTACGCCTCTTGAAACTGGTGTGCGAGCCACAATCGAGCATTTTGCGGAACTTCATCGCGAAGGCCGGCTCGATACGAGTGATCTTGATCAATAGCTGAGAGGATAAATGAAAAGACCGAAGCTCTGGATTCTGCCAATCGTGATTATCGGATTCTTAATCACTCCTGCCTGTAACCGGACCGCGCGCGGCAAACGAGTGATTGCAGTCATCCCAAAGGGAGTCGCTCACTTTTTTTGGCAGAGCGTTCACGCGGGTGCCGATGCTGCCGGGAAGGAATTAGGCGTCGAAGTCATGTGGAAAGGCCCAGCCCAGGAGACCGACTACAGCGGGCAGATCAATATTGTTGAAGATGCTATCAATCGCCGCGTCGATGGGATTGTTCTAGCGCCTTCACACGGCGATGCTTTGGTTCCCATCGTTGAACGCGCGCAGAAGGAAGGAATCCCGGTAATCATTTTTGATTCGGGCATAAGCACAGAAAACTACGTTTCTTATATTGCGACCGACAATCGGCAGGGCGGCGTGGTAGCTGCCGAACGCCTCGCCGAGAAGCTGGGAGGCAAAGGCAAGGTTGCAATCCTTGGGGTAAAAGCGGGTTCGGTATCAACCGATGAACGCGAACAGGGATTTCAGGATACGATCAAGCAGAAGTATCCAGGCATTTCAATAGTTGCCTTTCAATACGGGGATGCAGATCGAGCCAAATCACTCGATCGCGCCACCGACATCTTAACCGCTTACTCAGACCTAAACGGCATTTTTGCGTCGAATGAATCGTCGACCGTCGGCGCCGTGCAGGCAATAAAACAGAAAGGAGTTGTTGGAAGAGTGGTGTTAGGTGGATTCGATTCAAGTCCTAACCTGATTGATGATCTTAAGGCAGGGGCAATTGATTCCCTGGTCTTACAGAATCCGTACAAGATGGGATACGAAGGCGTAAGAGCAATGGTGGAAAAGTTAAATGGGCAGACTCCTCAGCGTCATCTTGATACCGGCGTGAAGCTGCTGGTCAAAGAAAACCTTGATACTCCGGAGATGCAGGAGTTGATTAAACAGCCGTAGATAATCGGACGAGATCTTCACCCTGTACGGGCGGGCTCCGTGGCCGCCCCTCGCTGCGCATCGATTCGGCATCGAAAGGGGGGCGGCCACGGAGCCCGCCCGTACAGGGTGAAGATCCTGAATTAACAAAGTGACAGATCAAACGCCAACGCTCGAAATGCGCCACATCACCAAAGCGTTCTCAGGGAACAGCGTTCTCGAGGATGTAAATCTTGTTGCGTTCGCCGGTGAGGTTCACGCGCTGGTTGGTGAGAACGGCGCCGGCAAGTCAACATTGATGAAGATCCTGTCTGGTGCCTATCGGCCTGACGGGGGTGAGATCATTATCGATGGCGTTCAAACGCGATTTAGTCGTCCCGCTGATGCTCTGGCTAAAGGCATCGCAATGATTTATCAGGAACTTTCCCTGGCTAAGCACCTGTCGGTTGCTGAAAACATTTTCCTTGGCCGCGAACCGCTTGCGTTTGCGCCGCTCAGAATTATCAATCAACGCGAGATGAATAATCGGGCCTCTCAAGTTCTCAGTGGCTATGGTTTCAACATAGATCCGCGAACCCGTATCGCTAACCTTGGCGCAGCGGACCGGCAGCTTGTCGAGATAACCCGTGCAACTCTTGAGGCCAATCGTGTGCTTGTGATGGATGAACCGACCTCGTCATTGACTTCCCGGGAGGTTGAAGAGCTGTTTCGTCTGATCCGCAATTTGAAACAGAATGGAATCGCAATTATCTACATTTCTCATCGTTTGGAAGAGCTGGAGTCGATCGCAGACCACTTAACAATCATTCGGGATGGTCGAGTCGTCTACACCGGTCACTGGGGGGAGATTCCACGTTCAGCGATGATTCGACATATGGCCGGTCGGGAGCTGAAGGAGATCTTCCCGATACGTCATTCATATCCGGGAGAAACCCGGTTACGTGTCGAAGGGCTCTCGCGAGAAGGAAAGTTTAGCGACGTGACTTTTGAAGCTCGGGCGGGGGAGGTTGTCGGAATCGCCGGGCTTGCTGGGGCGGGCCGCACCGAGCTGGTTGAGGCAATTTTTGGGGTGTCCGCCGCCAGCACCGGTCAGGTGTTTGTTAACGATAAACCGGTCGATTCGTTAAAGCCGGACGTTGCGGTTGGTAAGGGGCTCGGCTTTTTGACTGAAGATCGCAAGCAGGCGGGTCTGTGTCTCAATCTTTCGCTCTCTCAAAATCTGACGCTCGCTAACGTCAGAGCTCTGGTTAGGCATTGGAAACTTGACCGAAAGCTTGAGCTTGGGGCTGCTCGCGAATCAATAGAGCGATTGAGAATCCGGCCGGCTAATCCGGACAAAACGATCGCTCGAATGAGCGGCGGAAACCAGCAAAAGGTGTTATTAGGGCGATGGCTGTTCGCCGGATCAAAGATATTCCTGCTTGATGAGCCGACGCGCGGAGTTGACGTAGCCGCTCGTGCGGAGATCTATCGCGCTATCAATGAGCTCGTTGAGAGTGGCGCAGCTGTAGTTATGGTATCTTCGGATTTGCCTGAGCTTTTGGGAATGTCGGATCGGATCCTGGTGATGCGGCGCGGGCGTTTGGTCGCGGAGCTTAATGCAAAAACGACGACTCAGGAGGAGGTGTTGACCTATGCTGCGGTTGCCGAGGCGGAGCAATCGGAAGTACAGATAGCAACGGAGATTTCATAATACCGACTTATAGGACAAATAGGTCCTATAGGTCCTATTCGTCCTATACCAGGAGCACCGAATGTCCGACATCATTAAACGTTTTATTCCCTTCGCGAGTCTGGTCGCTCTCTGCATTTTGATCGCCGCGCTGGAGCCGCGTTTTCTTTCAGGCGGCAATCTCGCAGGCGTTGCGCGCCAGACTGCAGTAATTACCATCATCGCGATGGGAATGACTATGGTGATGGTATCCGGTGGTATTGACTTGTCGGTGGGTTCGATCCTGGCTTTATCTGGGGTCGTCGGAGCATTTGCAATGGTAAGCGGTGCTCCAATAATCGCCGGCGTAGTTGCAGCGATCGCCACTGGCGCCGCGTGTGGCTTTTTGAACGGAGCCGCGGTGGCCATGCTGCGAATCCCACCATTTATCGTCACCCTCGGAGCGATGGGTATTTATAGAGGCATCGTGTTGCTGCTGACTGATGGTAAAGCTGTTGTTGGAGTGCCGACCAACTTCGGTCGACTTGCCGAGGGAAGTCTTCTGGGGATTCTGCCTGTCCCGTTGTTGATCGTTCTGCTTGTGGCCCTTGGGACTCATTTCCTCCTGGTCAAAACACAGCCGGGACGCTATTGCTATGCTATCGGAAGCAACATCGAAGCGACGCGTTACGCTGGTGTAAGAGTATCCCGGTACCAGGTTCTGTTTTACACAGTGCTGGGAGCCCTTAGCGGTCTTGCGGGTTCGATCGAGTCGGCGCGATTGGTAACCGGCCAGCCCACGGCCGGCGAGGGTTACGAGTTGAGAGTTATTGCGGCGGTAGTCATTGGCGGGGGCTCGCTTTCAGGAGGGCAGGGGACGGTCATCGGAACAATCATCGGGTCACTGATCATGGGCGTGCTTGCAAACGGAGCCAATCTGCTCGGCATTTCTTCGTTTGCACAACAGGTGGTAATCGGAGCTGTGATCGTGATCGCTGTGACCTTCGACGAGTTTCAGAGGCGCAGGATCGAAGCCGCATCGGCATAACTCAGCTAGATTGCGGTCTGGCATATTCTGGATTCGAGCTATTCGACGCGTCGGTTTGAAAATTAAGGAGCAATGAGACTGTGAGACTAGCACAAATTGCGCAAGCAGAACGAGTCAGCGTAGGGGTGTTAATAAATAATCGAGTTGTGACGCTTTCAGCGCTCGCAGAGGCCAACAATTATCGGTTAATACCACCCTGGCTAACCGAAAATACAAAGGTTCTGGATATCATTGAGCGCGGCGACCAGGCCATTGCCGACATAGCACACTTGATTGAAAGTTCAGCCGGCGTCTTACGAGACACCAAGGTTGGGGTTCCGGTCGAATCCGTATCGTTTTTGCCACCGGTTTATCCGAGTAAAATCGTAGCCATCGGTCGCAACTACGTCGACCATGCAATCGAGGGCGGCGCGGAACCCCCAGCGGCTCCCCTAATCTTCAACAAGCTGCCCAATTCCTTGAGCTCACACAATGCTCCGATTGTCCTGCACAGGATAAGCACTCAAGTCGACTATGAGGCCGAGCTTGCAGTGGTCATTGGGCGACGTGCTACGCGAGTGAGCGAGAGTGAAGCCCTCGATTATGTTTTTGGCTACACCGCGATCAATGATGTGAGTGCTCGCGATCTGCAATTCGGCGACGGTCAGTGGGTGCGTGGAAAGAGCCTTGACGGTTTTGCGCCCCTCGGTCCGTTTATCACCACGCGCGACGAGATTCCGAATATACAGGATCTTAAGATCGAAGGACGTCTGAACGGACAGGTCATGCAGTCATCGAACACTGGAAAGATGATGTTTGGAGTTGCGTATCTGGTGTCCTATATTTCGCAGGCTATCACTTTGGAGCCTGGCGATGTAATCGCGACGGGAACGCCCGACGGAGTCGGGATCTTCAGAAAGCCTCCGGTGTTGTTGAAGGCGGGGGATGTGTATGAAGTCGAGATTGAGCGGCTTGTAACGCTCCGGAATCCGGTAGTTGAACCTTAAGGTTCAACGTTTAGCGTTCAACGTTCAGCGTTCAACGTTCAGCGTTCAACCTTCAGCGTTTAGAGTCCAGCGTTCATCCGGGAATTGCGGACGAATCGAGTAATTGGACCCCCTTATGAAGTCCGGATTGGTTCATCCGCAGATTCCACAGATCACGCAGATGAACGCTGAACGCCGAATGCTAAACGTTTTAACGTTTAGCATTTATTTCATTTCATCCGCGAATATTCGAAACTGCGATTCCAGTTCTTCCGGTTTGGCTGCGCGTGACAGTATCAACACTCGATACTTGAAAGTTGCCGACTGCCCCGGCGCAAGCGCGAAGTTCAACGTCTGCTTTCCTTCACTAAATACCTTCTGGCCTAACGTGTTCGCCGCGAATAATCCATATCCGCGAGCGTGCCAGTAAGTCGGATAGCCCGGGTTCGAAGGATGATCGAGAATTGCCAGCGTGATGTCTTCCTGTCCGATCTTCCCGGATAACATCGTCCAGCGACCCCGCGTTCCCCAAACCGCGTCGCCGGTCTTACCTTCGCTGCTGGTATATCTTCCAGTTACGCCGGTGTTATCGAGTTTGGGAACCGAGGTCGCCTTGCCGCTTGCGTCGGTGAATACTTCGGGCTTGTCTGACGGTTGCTCCAGTTCTCGAGCAACACGCAAGCCGATGACTCCTTCTTTGTTGTCGTTGAACTCCACTTTCTTATCGAGCGCGGTTAGCCTGGTGATCCTGTCGATAGCCCGACTTCCCGTGCCACCGTGAAAAATAAAGGTCGTCTCTTCGCGAAGAAGGGCAACTCCATCGGGACCGAGCCATTGCATCTCGACTTGAAGCTCACCTTCAGTCTTTCCGCTTCGAACCCGCTTTATCGCGGCGTGCCTGATCGTACCGTACTTATTACGTTCTGCGGGCTTTATCGCATCCGAGTTGTTCCAGAAGTCAAGACCATTAACATCGCCGTAGTTAAACCATAAGCCAACGTGGTGGGGATGATCGACTCTCTCCCCCGGATGAGGGTCGAGCGGGTATCCGCGTGTAACCAGCGTCCCTTTATTGGTTCTAAGGGGATAGAGAACCGGCTTCTTGACTGAGTCAGGCCAGATGTAGGCAGTGAACGGCTGACCGTCGATCGTAACATCAACGCGTCTGGCGGCTTCGTTGGGCACAACCTGAACGCCAGAGGAAGACTGTTTACCTTGAGAAAACGCGATGAACGAAACGGAGCCGACAAACAACAACGCAGCCGTTAACGCCAAAAATAGACGTTTAAACATCCGCACCTCCCAGTCACACACACAATAGGACCTATACGTCCTATTTCCGTTATCCAATAACCACATCCTGCTTTGCATCGTCGAACGTGATCCGTTTTCCGGTATGCAACGCGGCGATGGTCATGCACAGCGCAACTGAATGGTTGTATGCCGCGCGGATGTCGGCATTCGGAGTCTTACGCGATCGGACGCACTCCATCCAGTTTCGCATGTGAGCTAGGGTCGAGTTGTCGACTCCAGTGCTTGCCGATGTCTCCGCTTTGACCGGCGCTTCATCAACCAGCGACATCTCGGGCAACAGGAAGGCTTCCTTCCCCATCGCTTTTGCGTGATTCTCCTTCAGACCGCCCTCAGGACCGATCTTGTTGGTGTCGAGATTCAGGCTACCGCCGTTTGAGTAGTAAATCTCTTTCACATCCCCAGCGCTGTTGGTTTGGCGCGAGGAATAGATCACCTGGAAACCCTTTCCTCCCTTTGCTGCGGTACCGTAGTCGAAAACCGCAGTCATCGTGTCGAAGTTGGTGCGACCATCGCGCCACAAGTAGATGCCTCCATTGGCTACTACGCTGGTCGGATGATCATAGCCGGTAAACCAATGCACGGTATCGATCTGATGAACCATCCATTGATCCGGAATCCCTGATGAGTAAGGCCAGAAGAGACGGAACTCGAGATACTTTCTGGCGTCGAAGGTATCAGGCGGGCGGTTGATCAAGTAGCGCTTCCAGTCGGTGTCCTGTTCGCGGAGCGTAGGCACGACCTTGGGGCGTCGCCAGCGTCCTGGTTGATTCACGTTCCAGGTCATTTCCGCCATCACGATATCTCCGAACTTACCGGACTTCAGGAATTCGTTGGCCCTCATATAGCTCGGTGTAGATCTTCTTTGCGTGCCGACCTGGACTATTTGCTTTGATTTGCTGACCAGCTTCAGCGCGTCGCGTGCGTCGCTCATAATATTGGCGAACGGCTTTTCGACATAGACGTCCTTACCGGCGCGGACGGCTTCCATGCAGTGGTAAGCGTGTTGAAAATCCGCGGTGGCGATGATCACCGCGTCGACGTTCTTCATTGAGTAAAGCTCGTCGGTATTTCGAGCCTTGGCCAACTGTTCGCCGGAGATTGGCACCTTGAGCTTATCGGCTTGCGTGGCGACGAAATCGGCTCCTTCGTCACGCCGCTTGTTCCATATATCGCACACTGCAACCGGTTCAAAATTCAGCTCGCCCGCGAGTCTGAGGAAGCTCGGGATCAGCGCATCCTTTGAGCGATCGCCCGGGCCGACGAATGCGACTCGGACTCTATCATTTGCGCCGATTATCTTCGCGTAGCTTGAAGCCCGCGAGCTGATCGCTATCCCGGCCGCGCCTGCAACCGAGGACTTGATAAAGTCTCTGCGTGTGTTTTTGTTGGTAGTCATGTTTCTCCTCCTGTGAAGGGATCGTACTCCCGGGTTGAGGATTATGTCGATTCAGATTCGGGATTCAGAAATCAGAGATCAAATTGCAAATTTCAAATTACAGATTTCAGATTCAGAATTCAGATTCAGATTCAGAATTCAGATTCAGAATTCAGATTCAGATTCGAAATTCAAAATTCAGATTCGAAATTTGAGATTGAAAATACAGCAAATTGCAGATTCCGAATACAGTTTGCAAACACGGACTGCAAATTCAGATTGCAAATTCAGATTCCAAATACAGCTGCAAATACGTATTGCAAATTCAGATTACAGATTCAGATTCAAAATTCAAATCTTCATACCAAGTTTGCTTTCCAGATATGTCTTACTGATCATCGCCGACTCCCTGGGTGTCCTCGACTTATCAGGCACGCTATCGAGCTCAACAATAGCCCATCCCTGGAACTTAACTTTTTCAAGAGCTGCAAAGACTCCTGGAAGATCGACTCGACCGCGACCGAGTTCCACGAACCGATAATTACTGGATGATTCCGCGGTAGGCGTAACGCTCTCCACATCCTTTATATGTAGAAACAGGATTCGCTCGTGATGTTTCTCAATCGCCTTTATCGGATTCCCGCCGCCTTGAGCGTAGTGCGCGACGTCAAGCAACAGCTTAACGTATCGCGGGTCGGCAGCATCCATCAAGGCGTCCACTTCGTCGGGGGCTTCCCCCAGGCTGCGCATGTGGTTGTGATACGCCATCGGAATCCCCAGGTCGGCCGTTCGCTTGCCGATGTCAGACAGCAGCCGACCGAGTCTTTTGAAATCGTCAGATCCAGGCTTTCGATCCTTCGGCCTCGCCGAATCGGTCATCTGCAGGTAAAGACCGCCCGCATCTCGCAAGAAATTTGCGTGCTTTACCTGCGTTGCTATTTCATCTGCCGAGACGTACTCATCATTTTTAGGTCCGCCGCCGGAAAGTGCTACGAACGTGAGCTTGTTTTGGGCTAGAAGATTCTTAAGCTCTTTTGGTTTATCGCCAAAGTCCTTCAGAATTGGCGACCGAAGCTGGATACCGCGAAAGCCTACCTCTCCGACTTCCTTGATCGCTTGAAGATCCTTTCCTCCCCAGGTGATCGCCGCGTAGCCGAAACGAATTCTCTGCGGTGCAAGAGTAAGACTAGCGCCGAATCCGTCAGGTACGACCAATGCAGCTGCAACAGAACCTAAGCCGGCTACGAAATTGCGTCGCGAGAGTTGAAAGGACATTTTGTCTGCTCCCTCGAGTCCGGCAAAACTTTAGCTTGCCGCTTTGTTCGTGTTTTATCTTCCCAGCCAGCCACCATCCACCACCAAAAGGTGACCATGTACAAAGTTACTCGCCGCAGAAGAGAGGAACACCGCCGCGCCGCAAACATCCATCGGTTCTCCCCATCGACCAGCAGGAATCCGCTCTAAGATTTGCCGGTTGCGCGTTTCATCTTTCTGGAGCGCGATGGTGTTGGTCGTGCGCATGTAGCCGGGCGCGATAGCGTTTACGTTGACCCCCTTCGCGGCCCATTCATTTGCCAGTGCTTTTGTGAGTTGTGCCAGGGCTCCCTTCGATGCCGAGTACGCTGGCACTGAGATCCCTCCCTGAAACGACAGCACCGATGCGATGTTTACGATCTTCCCTTGACCGCGCTCGATCATCACCCGTCCGGCCAATTGAGACAGGCCAAATACGCTGGTGAGATTGACTTCAATGACTGCATCCCAATCGGCTTCAGAGTACTCCAGTGCCGCACCACGGCGAATCGTCCCCGCATTGTTGATCAGGATATCTGGTGGTCCGAGTTCTTTGGAAGCCACGTCAAATAACTCGCGAGGGACTTCGCGCCTTGCGAGATCTCCGTAAACGGGGACAGTGCGACGGCCAAGCTTAGCGATTTGTTCGCAGGTCGCATCCGGTGCGCGAGAATTGCCGTGACAGGCTACATCAGCGCCGGCCTCTGCGAGTGCTACGGCAATTGCGGCGCCCAAACCCGCTGACGCGCCTGTTACGAGGGCGACTCTTCCATCTAATTTGAACGCGTCGAGAATCATGAGATCGCCGGCTCTTGACTTCTTGATTTCAGGATCAAGGTGCCAATGATGATTCCTGCAAGCGCCCCGAAGGCGGCGCCAGCGACCATATATTCCAAAAGCCCCACTCCCGATTGCTTTGTAGTGAGGCCAATGCACCAGCCCAGAAAGGCACCAAGGATCAATCCGACAAATCCAAACCCCAGGAACGCTCCTGTCGTAAATGCCTGAGGTCTGATCAATGAAGCCTCTTCTACGGGCTCAAGTCTTGGCACGAGCAAATGGATAATACCCAGCGAAATCAGATAGGCAGGTCCGACGGTGAAGAAAATTAGCATGTAGTTTCCACCGGTTCGTTCAAGCAAGACACCGGTGGCGACAGCCATGATCGCTCCGCCAATTGCGCCTGCCATTCCTCCGATGCCCACGACTGAGCCAACCGCGCGGCGCGGGAACATATCGCTGGATGTGGTGAAGATGTTTGCCGACCATCCTTGATGCGCGGCCGCGGCGAGCCCAAACAGGAAAACCGCAATCCACAGATTCTTCACGTAGGGCATGAAAACAATTGGCAGAACCGCAGTTGCACAGACCAACATCGCGGTCTTGCGGGCGCGATTTATTGACCAGCCTCGTTTGATGCAGGCCGATGACAACCAACCGCCGCCAATGCTTCCGATATCGGCGATCAGGTAAATCGCGATCAACGGAATTCCCACCGTCGACAAATCCAGCCCATGCTTTTCTCTCAAAAAGCTCGGAATCCAGTAAAGATAAAACCACCATACGGGATCGGTCATAAATTTACCGATCGCAAAAGCAGTGGTCTGCCGGTGAGGCAGAAGTTGTATCCAGGGAACTTTGGTTGCGGGCGGATCTGGCGGGTCGCTTTGAATATAGGCGAGCTCAGCGCTGGAAAGCTTCGGATCTTGTTCTGGCCGGTGATAGAGCGGCACCCAAAAGAACAGCCATAGAAAGCCAAGTGAGCCCGTCAACACGAACGCCCACTGCCAGCCCCAATGTATGAATACCCAGGGAACTGTAAGCGGGGCTACAATAGCTCCAACATTTGTCCCCGCGTTAAAAATGCCGGTCGTGAGGGCCCGCTCTTTCTTGGGAAACCATTCGGCGACTGTTTTTATGGCTGCAGGAAAATTGGCTGCTTCACCGACGCCGAGAGCGGCTCTGGCGATACCAAAACTAAAGGGTGCCCGCGCGAGCGCGGCAGCCATTCCAGCAAGGCTCCAGACTATTATTGCCAGCGAGTAACCTATTTTTGTTCCAAACCGATCGATCAGCCGGCCGGAAATCAGCAGACCCAGCGCGTAGGCCGCATTAAAAGCCGCGACGATGTTGCCGTAGTCAACCGGCGTCCAGCCGATTATTGTCCTGAGGTCTTTCTCGAGTATTCCAATGACCTGGCGGTCAACGTAGTTGATCGTGGTCGCGAAAAATAAGAGAGCGCAAATCAGCCAGCGATAATGGCCGATGGCAGATGGCGTTTCAGGCGGCGACGTAACGCCAGTTTTCACCTCGATCGTCGGCGTTGAAGCCATAAATAATAGGTCTGATAGGTCCTATACGTCCTATTCCTGATTCAGAAAATCCTCTCTCAAAGGTGTGAAGATATCTACCAGCACAACTTCTTCGTCGAGCATAGTCGCACCATGCCAGCAACCGGATGGAAAATGCAACACGTCGCCGGCCTTCGCGATCCGCTCCTGATCTCCGATGATAAAACGTACGCGACCTCGCTCCACAATCGTGAATTGCTCGTGAGGATGATCGTGAGCCGGCGTGTCGACAAATGGGTCAAAGCGCAAACGGCAGATCATCAGCTGGTCCCCGACGATCATCTGCCGCTCGATGCCTTCTGCTATTCGTTCCCTCGGCACACTCTCCCAATTACTATGCCGAAGCGCTCCGGTAAGGGTGGATACTTGTTCCATGATGAACTACCTCGTCGCTCTCGAAGCCTCGAGTCCCGAGCCGCTTGCCGCGTATTCGGGCTGAACATTAACGACCCCGAACTGCCGATCTTCGCCTTCGCGATTGGCCGCCATCATCCACAGAAAGTTGATTGCACCTCCCGGCGCAGCCACGTTCGGATGATACCCTTTCGGCATCAGAACGCAATCACCTTCCCGGACGACCGCGACAAGCTCCGGTTGTGCCGGGTCGGTGTAAACCAGCTGAATGCCCCAGGCCGGGGCCGGCATATCGACATACAGATAAGCCTCTTCGAGCATCGCCGCGTGCTCGTGCGGCGGCCACGAGGTCCAGTTACCGGGCTTGCTGAATGTAACGCCTGCCAGCAGCCGACCGGCCTCGACGTTCTTACCAATCAGTATGTTCACTTCCCGCTCGGCAGTAGCGCCGCCAGCTTTGAAATGCAGAGTGCCGTCGCGTTGCACGTCAGCAAAACGAACAAGTTGCAGAGGATAACGATTTGTGACTGGAGCTGAAATCTCCGCCACATCGCAAGCGTCAGCGCCGGCAGAGACTTTCACTTCGGTGTCACGAGGGATGTACAGCGAATCGTATTGTGCAAGATTGAAGGACTTTCCCTCGACGTTCACCGATGCATTTCCTTTCAGGCCAATCAAACACGTTTCGTGTTCGCCTGTAGAAAAGCAAACTGGCGCATCGGCCGCCTCTAAAATAATTCGACCATAATGAAGATGACGCGCCGCGGTCTCCTCTGGAGAGACCGAACGCGTGCGACCTCGCTTCCCATTAGTATTCCGCACTACACAACGTTCAACTGAGATCGTATTAGCAGTTTCCATAGCGAATTCTCTTTTCATTTGATTTTGCGGTCGCCAAGTTGAGAGACGGCAGTAGCCACACGCAGCGCGATCCTCCATCGGACTGAACGCCCTGGTTCCAGCCGTATGTCTCGTGATTCGTAAACTAAATGAAGCGGTACTCCCAGCCGCGGGCCTCGCCCGAGGGCGGTATCGCCTATTGAGACGAGTTCTTCTTTTAAGGGCCAATCGGCAACCGGCGGCTGGACTTCCAGGATCCCATCAGATGTCTCGAGCCTGATCCATTTTTGAGCATCGTTCGAACGATTGACGTTCCCGGCGGTTGTCGGTACTGCAAAACGCCAGAGATGAATTGTTACCGGTACTTCGGCAGTAAGTTTTTCCTCTCGCACCAACGTAGACCCATCGATTCTGAACACGACTTCACTTGTGATGTGAGGATCGATCAGGCTTCCAGGTTTTGTTCCAATCGCTGCCCATCGTCGCCAAATAACGCGAAGCGAGCGCCCGTCCGATGAAGGCTCGATTTCGTCAGCTCCATCCGAAGCCACGATTGTTCGATTGCCGTCCAGCTCAAGATAGGGAACGAGCGATGGATAAGGCTGCTCGACCGGCGCGGCAAATCCCGCGAGCCCGTGGGGCGCGGGCAGATAGTCCGAACCCCCAGGATGAGTACCTGTGGTTATCGGTAGGGTGAAGCTGAGCAGGCCCTTGCGCACGAGCCAGACACCAGCCTTGCGCGGACCATTCCTGAAAAAAACAAAGCGGCTGACATCGGGCAATGACAATCGCGTAGAGATGTTCGACACCTTCTCGCGCTCGAGTACCGGCATCAGCTTCATGTGTGCGTCGGCCAACTTGCCGAAAAAACCAACTGTTTGTTGCCACTCGCGTTCGGGAGTGATGTAACGATAGTTGCCCCGACCCTTTGCAAACACAGATAACAAGTGAGCATCATCACGATAATCACGACGCAGCGAACGCCAGGCATTGAGGTAGGCGCTGGCCAGATCTGGTAGCGGCGCAGGGCGGAATTCCGGGTGTTGAGCTACAAAAGCCACTATCTCCAGCGTGTCCATGTAACTGATGACGCCTAGACTGCGCCCCCACGCGTAACCATACCCATCTTCCTTCACCAAGTCCCACCACAAACGCATCTGGTGGGTTAGCGTTGGTTTCAGCGCTGCAAGCAGGTCGGCACGTTGCGCAGTTTCCGCTGCGTCCCAAATAAACCTCGCGTATTCGTTTGAGTAGCGATCGAACCTCCCGGTTGGCGGGGCGTCATCCGCGAAGAGTGCGCCGCCGGTGAACTGTTGCGCAGAGCGGTCGAGCAAATCGTCAAGCAGCTTTCGATCTTCGAGCAGCCCCAGTTTGAAATCGATCGCCGCCAGACGTGCAGCTACCCCGAGGTAGTTCTCCGGCAGGTTGATTACATTGCGCGTCTTCGGGTCGTAGAATTTTCTTGGGTCGAGAAGCTCTCCCCACTTGAGTCGATCCTGCTCCGATAATTCCTTCCAAAGAGAATTGGTCTTAAGAGTGGTTCCAAAGTGACGCAGAGTCTGCGCTGCATAAAGCTGTGAGAATCGTGTGCCACCCAGTCTGTGTTCGAGTAGTCCAATCTGGCCGGCAAAGATGTCAAGGTCCTTCCCTGCGAGTTGTCGCTGACCTGACATCTCGACGTAAGCACCGATCGCTCGCATGAACGTGCCCCAGGTAAATTCACCTGTAGTTCCTGCGCCCAGTACCCGATCCGGCGGTTTATCAAGCGACGGAATTGCGACGATGTGAGTTGCAAGTTGTTGGCTGAGGAACTGATTGATCTCCGTGGAAAGGGCCTCGCGATTGATAGAGTCAACCACGGCGGCCGAACGCGACCGTACGGTCGCCCCGATAGTCGCCGCCAGCAATACGGTGATGACAATGACTCCAACTTGCTGCTTCATGGAATGGGCTCAAACGCTACGGGTACCTACGCGACAGCCGGCGCGGCAAAAGCGGGTGCCGCTACTAACGCCGCGGCTCCGCGGAGTCGAGGATAATCAACCGCTGAGACTACTCGTATATCGGGATTGCTGGCAGCTGCCGTCAGCGCCCGCTCCGCAAGACCATCGCGAACTGTCCTCTCTATCAGATCCCACGCTGTTGTTATTTCACCGCCGACATAGATTCGCGATGGGTCGATCGCGTTGATGATCGATGCCAGGCCCAGGCCCAGGTAACGCGCGGTCGATTGGATAGCCGTTGCTGCCTTGGCATCGCCTGCCCGTGCGCGTGCGATCAAATCCTCGATAGTGAAAGCGGCGATCTCTGCCGGGATGGGCTTACCTTCCTGCAGATTCCTGCCGAAATAACGTGAGAGGGTTGCAAGATTCGAAATGTACGCCTCCCAACAACCTGTTGCGCCGCACGAGCATCGCGGACCGTCAATGTTCAGGGGGACGTGCCCGAATTCTCCCGCGATATTGTGCCGGCCTCGCAGCACTTCGCCCCCGGTGATGATACCTACACCCACGCCATCAGAAACGGTGACGAAAGCCAGATCCGTAACCGAAGTATCCCCACGTCCGGACCACAATTGCGACAGAGCACATGCCTTTCCTGAATTTTCGATCTCAATTGGCAAGCTGGTTGCTGCGCCAAGCGACTCAGCGATTTCGATGTCACGCCATCCGAGCGTAGGAGCATTCAAGATTCGATGGGTTCGTTGATCGACCATACCGGGCACCACTACTCCGACACCGTCGCAATCACCCACTTCGCTGTGATCCGCAAGGATCTGCTTTATTCTTTTGCTCAGTTCGGCGATTAGTTTTTGTGGATCGTGATCGGTCGGGAAATTGATCGGTCCGACCAGAGGCCGGCACAGTCGATCGGTCACCATGATATACGTTCGAGTGACCCGGATATCCACGCCGACAATCGACCGTCCCCTCGAATCAATATACAAAAAAGTAGGCTTCCGTCCACGTCGAACCTCTCCGGTCATTCCTTCAAAGATTGCGCCGTCGCTGAGCAGTTCATTGATGAGCAGGCTCACCGCACCACGGCGAAGACCCATCAATCTTGCGAGGTCTGCCCGCGAGATCGGTTGATGCGAGTGAATCAGGTTCAAAGCAATTTGCCGATTGATTTCTCGTGAGGTGCCGCGGGTCGCGACCTGGAATTTGTGTGGATTTATTCGACGCATCTCTTACAACCAACAATCGACGAAGTTAATTCTTGCTAGCGAACCTCAGCAAGCTAGCTCTGCGGCTCTTAGCGTCTTTGCGAAAACCAGGATTACAATTCCGGGTTCGCGCAAAGTAACCATGCCCTTTTGCCGGGCGAATGCGCCCTTGAAACCCGTCCCCGTAAGTTGTTGATTTCATTCAACAGCCTCGGGGGTGTTCCTAAGGAGTCGCAAAGAACCGCAAAGCTCGCAAACAAGATGGGCGCTTAAAAGACCAGCTTGAGCCCCATCTGAATGTTTCTCCCCGGAGCAGCCGCGGAGATTTTACCAAAGGCAGTATTCGGGCTCGCGATCGTTCCGAACGCGAGGCCCGGGTCGTTAAAGTTGGTCTGATTGAAAGCATTGAAGAAATCTGCCTGGTATCCAAGCGTAATTCCTTCAGTAATTCTGAACAGTTTACGAGCAGACAGATCCCACAGGTTCCTTCCAGGACCAACGATGATTCCGACGCCGGCGTTGCCAAGTCTCCCATCGGGAGGCGGTGCGAAGGCGGCGGTATTGAACCATGCGGACGGCCCGCGTGAATCCAGTTCTACCTTTCCCCCAACGTAGTCAGCACGTCGCGAACCGATCGACGTGGTCGCGGTCGGAGTCAGGTAGGAGCCGCTCTGCAGATGCGTGATCCCGCTGACCTCCCAGCCGTCCAGAAGCACACCAGAAACGCCCTTCATATGTCGGAAGAAGGGAACCTGGTAAGTGTAGGTGGCAACAAAAATATGCCTGCGATCGAAAGAGGCTGGGCCATAGCTGAAGTGCCTGTTGAGGAATTCTTCAGGGTTATCGGTGTTGCTGCTGGAGTCAGTGAGCACCTTCGACCACGTATAACTGAACGTAAAGGTTGCATCGCCTTTTCGTTTGGCCGCATAAAGCTGAAGAGCGTGGTAATTAGATGTCGAGTCACTGAGTCGGCTTCGAATCTGGGAAAATCCCTTGTACGGCCGCAGCGCGTTGGTTGAAAGCCTCTGGGCAGCCGGCAGAGCAGCATTTAAAGCCTGCGCAAGGAAGCTTGGTTGGTTTATGTCGGGTTGGCGAATCAAATGCCTGCCGAGGTTTCCAACGTAATCGATCTCACCTAGAATGCCCCAGGGCAATTCGTGTTGCACTCCCAGGCTGTAGCTCATCGTGTACGGCACTTTCAAGTTAGGATCGATGGTGTTTATTGTGTCGAATGGCGCGAGGGCCGAAGCGCGCCCACCTGCAGGGTTCGACAGATTTCCGTTTTCGAACTGAGCGCTGCTCGAATAAGGCGGAAGGTTGAGCGACGAGAAGATGATGTTTCCTTCAGGTCTGTCGAAGAACATGCCGAAGCCGCCTCGAATTGAGGTTCTGTTGTTATCGAACGGCGACCACGCAAAGCCGATCCGGGGCGCTATGACGTGTGCATTCTCATAAAGACCGCGCGGCGCGCCTGTTGGTACCCCAAGCACATTAGCGCGATTACCGTTCGGCACTCTTCCCAATTCATCTTCGGGCACTCCATCGCCCGCACGAATCAAGCCGTTGAACCGGTTTCCGCCCTTGGTGACGTCTATCAATCCGTTCGGAAGAATGGTCACTGCCTTAGTCGGGTCGTAAAGCGCCGGATCAAAATTCACCACGTTGTTCGCTTGTGTGTAGATTGGTACTTCATACTGATAACGAGCACCAAGCTCAATACTAAGCTTTGGATGTATTTTCCAGCTGTCGGATGCGTAGGCTTCGACTTGAGTGAACCGGAAGAAACCCACTGGATCGTTTTCGGCCTCGCTGTAGGTCCGGAAGTTGCCGAGCAAAGCATCCGCGAAGGCGTTACCAGTTGAGTTGGTATTTCCACTTGTGCTGAATGAGATATTTCCCGCGTAGGTGGTTCTTCCGTTCTGGTCTTTGCGGTTTCGAACGACCAGAACTCCGGTTCTCAGAGCGTGCTTACCGCGGGTCCAGGTGACGTTGTCTCCGACGCTAATATCAGTGGTCGGTGAAAGCAGCGAGCGTGCGGCTCCGGCGAAGCTTGCAAAGTTGGCTACCGACACGTCGGGAATGCTGTTTTCAAAACGTCCGCCACCGGTAAAAAGCTGAGGATATGTGAAGCCGTAGGTCTCGCGCTTCCAGGCATCGCCGACCGGTGGAATGCGCTGGCCATTCCACGATGCGTTCACTTTTGCCTCATTGACCAACATAGGATTGATTACCCACGTATGCGCGATCTGATAGCTGAATCCCGGCCTCAAGCGGTTGGAAGGCACAGTTGGAAGCTGAGACGTAATGAATGTGCCAAACGGGTCAATTAAATCGTAGTTGTCGTGAATATACCTACCATACACGGTCTGCGTGTCGTTAATTCGATAATCCAGACGCACGATGTCTTGCCGAACATCGAACGGATTCGGCCTTTGATACAGAGCGTTATTAGCTACCGGAGCATCGGTGAAGGCGACCGCCAAACCGGCCATCGCTCCGTAAACACTAGCCAGCGCGCGTCCATCTGCGGTGATTCTGTTGGAAGGGATCTTGTTTCCCTGGAATTGTTGTTTGGTGACTGGATCAATTAGCTTGCCGTCATCCGAGGTACCTACTTTGCCGTCTGGACCGGCGAGCCTCAACGAGAAATCACCATTCAGCTCAGCGGTTGTAGGAATTGTTCTGTTGGTCGGGGCCGAAAACTGCCTGATGAATTTCCACTCTATTCCACCAAAGAAGAAAAACCTGTCTTTCAGGATCGGTCCGCCAACACTGAAGCCAAAGTTGTTGAATCGCAAGGTGGGGCGATCGACGACCTTATTTCCAGCGCGCGCGTCTCCGCTTGGCACAATTACATCGGGAGCTTTGGCTGTTGGATCGGTGGTGAAACGACCGCGCGCGTTGCTGAAGAAGTTATTTGCATCGAGCTGGTCGTTGCGCAAAAACTCGAACGCGCTTCCGTGAAACTGATTTCCGCCGCTCTTGGTGATGACATTGATTGAGGCGCCGGAATTTCGTCCGTACTCGGCTGAGAAGTTAGAAGTTTGAATCTTCACTTCCTGGATAAAATCGATTCCAACGTTGTTGATCTGACTGTTGTTGCTCCCAGAGTCGAGATTAAACCCGCCGTCAACGGTGAGGTTGTTTGCATTGCCTCGACTGCCATTTATTGGCTGCGAAGTGCTCAGGCTGGTCATAAGCCCGAGTTGATCGTCGTTAAGAAGCGGCGCGCCGGGGATGAGGGTTGTCAACTGAAGATAGTTTCGGCCGTTCAAAGCGAGCTCCCTGACCTGTGCGCCGTCGATTACTCGAGCCACCTCACCCGACGTGGTATTAACGGTTTCAGCCTGGACGGCAGTGACGCTAACGCTTTCGGAAATGGCTCCTGCTTCGAGAGAAATATCTGCTGTTAATCGTCCGTCCGCCACCAGCGTGTAGCCCGATTGGACCGACCTCTTAAAGCCG
This sequence comes from Blastocatellia bacterium, assembly GCA_035258805.1. Lineage (GTDB taxonomy): Bacteria > Acidobacteriota > Blastocatellia > UBA7656 > UBA7656 > Onstottus_A. The sequence continues at coordinate 47,335 of DATFWY010000254.1, forward strand.
GTTTGTTCGACGGTTATGGTGTAGTTGCCTGGAGGGAGGTTCGTAACAATATAGAAGCCGTTATCATCGGCAACCACTGAACGGGTTGATGCGGTAGCCTCGTTAGTAATCTTGACGTTGGCGCCGCGGAGCACGGCACCGCTTGCGTCGGTTATCGTTCCGGAAATTCTACCTACGATGCTTTGCGCGAAGGCTGTCGCAGGTTCAGTTCGGAGCGGAAGTATGCTTATTGCGAAAGCAAACGCAACCCAGAGGCTAATCGGTTTTAGGGTCCTTTTCATATGCACCTCCATCCTCGCGGTTTCAGCCGGCTTACTGGGTCGGCCTAAGGTCAGCGCCACGGAGCTATTTGCTCCATATTGAGACAAATTCCTGAAATTTCAATTAGCGGAATTCGATGCTGGTAGATCCTCTCCGACAGCTACAATAGAGATTCGGATTAATTTTGCTAACTAGTGTAGAACGAGCAAATGCGTATTGTTTGTGAGACACCTACGGTTATTGAAAACGGGACTTCAGCAATAAGCAATGAAAATTTGAGCGTGGCTATTGAAGCAATCCCGCCCTACTGTGAATGAACAGAATCGAACAATTTGTCTCAGCGTGGGCCAAAATATCACTGTTGTGAACTCTGGTCAAGAAAAATCTAATCAAAGAGGAGAGATTTATCTGCGCAATCTGCGGATGTATCTGAGGCAGTGATCCGCAGACTGCGCAGAGTCTTTGCCTTTCGAGGCGGTTGAGTGTGGCAGTCGCGGCAGGGTGAGTTCAGCTCGAGGTCGGCGGGGTGATTCGAAGCTCCTTGAGAATTTCATCCGGCTTCCACTCGTTGCCTCTATACAGCTTAATCAGTCGTCCGTCGCTTCCTACTATTGCTGTTCTCAACGAGTGAATCACTTGATCGCCTTCGGTCCAGTATTGCAAGCCGAAGTACGTCGCAACTTTCTTTATTTCATCTTTGGTTCCAGTAGCGAAATCCCACCGCTCCAGATCGGCGGAATACGCCGCCGCATACTCGCTTAAGACTTTGGGAGAATCGTATTCGGGGTCGAGGGTAATGCTGAGCAGGTGAGTCTTCAAGTATTTCTCAGATTCCGATTTTAGTGCTGCCAGAATCTGCGAGAAGTTTTCAGTCATCAGCGGACAGTAATCCGGCAGGGGACAACGGGTATAGATAAAAGTGACTATCACCGCGTTGCCTTTATAATCACGAAAGCTGAGTCGCTTGCCGGACTGATTCACCAAGTTGAAATTTGGGACTTCCTCGCCGGGCTTGGGTTCGGTCCACTTGCTAGACTTGCTGATGTCAGATGGATCTGCGGTTTCACGCGTAACGACTACATCTTCGAGCCAGGATTTCAGACCTGCGATGACCAGAGTCGCCTGTATTCGATCGCCTTCTTCCATTTCGTTCAATAATCGCTCGTCCTTTAGTTTGAACGGCATAGTCATCGCAACCATATATCCGGGAATATCGTCGTGAGAAATTGTAACGAGCTTATCTTTTCTATTGATCTCGACTACCTTCCCCTTGAGTTGATACTGGTGCTGGGGCTCTGGTTTTCCCCCACACGACGAAAGAGTAGTTATGAAAAGCACAATTAGTAATGCGGCGCTCAGGATTCTCACGTTTTGCATTTCGCAGCAATTGTCCCTGACGATGGCGTACAAGACAATGTGAAATCCCACCACCGGCAAAGACTGTGTGAATTTTGGATCGAGCAGTATGGCTGCCGAAACATAAGTAAATCAAAGTTCAACACTGGCGAGTCGTCACAGGAACGCTGGTTATGTTAGATTCTACGGTCGCGAATGGCAGAACTAATTTCCTATGACAAATGACACAATAACGATTGTGTCCGGGCTTCCGCGCTCGGGCACCTCGATGATGATGAAGATGCTTGCCGCCGGCGGGCTCGAACCATTGACCGATAACATCCGAACTGCCGATGAAGATAATCCGAGGGGATACTTCGAATTCGAGCGGGTAAAGCAAATCGAGCAAGACAACACGTGGTTGGAATACGCTCGCAGTCGAGTCGTGAAGTTAATATCTGCGCTGCTGAAGCATTTACCTCCATCCTACCAATACAAAGTAGTCTTTATGAAACGGGCAATGTCGGAGATTTTGGCCTCTCAGCGACAGATGCTTATCCGGCGAGGCGAACCGGCGGACAAAGTTCCCGATGACAAGATGGCTGCGATGTTCAACAAGCATGTAGCCCAGGTTGAGGCCTGGCTCGCTGAACAGCCGAACATCGATGTTCTGTATGTCAACTATAACGAAGTTTTGAAAGATCCTCGTTCGCACGCTGAGCAAATAAATTCATTCCTCGGAGGCTCTCTTGCGGTCACGGATATGATCGAAGTTGTCGACAAGGCGCTTTATCGGCAACAGCATTCAGCGTAATTTTTTGTTGTAGTCCCGCGTAATCGTTTGTAGTCCCGCCTTCAGGCGGAAGTTTGTATCAAGTCAGGAATCGACAAATCCCAGTGGCCAGATGAATAGGGCTTCCACAAAGGCCGGCTCTGTATTAACGGCGCCAGCTCAGGATTGCTACCGTTCTTGTAAGATCCGGATTACGAACTTCCGGCTAAAACCGGGACTACGAACTTCGGGCCCAATTACATTTTTCTCACTGATCACCCATGCATTGGAGGGGCGTTTTGAAGATTCTCTTTTCCGTCGTCGGAATGGTTTTGATAACAATCCTCAACGGTACCGAAGCGCTTGCTCAGGATCCATTCGAAATACAGGTATATGAATATGAAACGGTGCCCAGGGGCATGTGGAACCTCGAGACCCACATAAACTACGTTGGTCGAGGCACACGGATGTTCGAGGGGCCTGTGGCTCCCACCAACAATCAATTTCACCTCACGTTTGAGCTGACCCGAGGGCTGACTGATAACTTTGAGCTGGCAGGTTATCTCGTCCTGGCCCATCGTCCGGGACACGAAACACTTGACTATGTCGCTTGGCGTGTCCGTCCGCGAGTTTCCGTTCCAAAAGAATGGCACTGGCCGGTCGACGTGAGCATGAGCCTCGAATTTGGATTTCCAAGGAAGGTATATGAAGAGAATTCGGTAACCTTGGAAATGCGACCAATCATTGAGGAGAAGTTTGGGAGATTTCAGCTCGACGTAAATCCGGTTGTCGGACGAGCGCTTAAAGGTCCCGGCACGAGTGAAGGATGGGATTTCGAACCGGGTGTGCGATTTGGTTATGAGCTAAACAAGAAGTTGGATCTGAGCCTCGAGTATTACGGATCGACTGGACCAATTGGGGATTTTCTTCCTTCGGACGAGCAAGTCCATCAGTTTTTCCCGGGAGGCGATCTGAAAATCACAGAAAACATCGTGTGGAACTTTGGGATTGGAGTGGGTGTCACTGAGGCCGGCAATCGGCTTGTGTACAAATCACGTATTGGGATCTTGTTTGGGAAGAGTAAATGACGTCGACGCACCGTAGACTGTCCAGTCTGCGGTGTATGAGAGCTACGACTCCTAAAGGCACGAAAAGAAAATGTGATTCTCGACCGTCGATTTCTTATCAACGCCTACCCAGGATTCCAAGTTCGACGATTTCTGATTCCGCAGACTGGACAGTTTACGGTACGTCGTCGTCAGTGAAAACTAAACTCCAATGTCCCACTCCATCGTCTCGATATTCCAAAATGAGTGCCTTCAAAAGGATTCCCAAAATTATAGGCAAATCGATGATCGAACACGTTCTGCACCATGAACTGGATCGCGCTGGAAATTCGATCTCGCTTGAAGACTGTTAGCCCGGCCGCGAAGTCGAACGTCGTCCGCGGCCTTACCCGCCCTCTGACAAAGTCAACCAGGTCCGCTCCAGGAGCTGTCTTCAGTTCCTCCAGTTTTTCTTCATCAACTTCCAGGGGAACTCCGCTCTCATGTCGACCTGAAAAACTAAACTGTAGACTCGAGCGCTGGTGTTGATAGATCAGCGCAAAGCACCCGGTGTTGCGCTGATCCTGATCGGGAATGAACTTAGTTCCAGGTCCGATCTCGATAAACTCATCAGTCAGGAATAACCCTCCGTTGATTGGGCCCGTTTGCAGGATTCGTTGATTTGTGTAGCTCAAATAACCAGAGAAGCCATTGTGTTCAGGCACATCGAGCCGCACGTCTACTCCACGCGAGAATCCTTCTGCAACGCTGTTTGGAAAAATAATTGTTGTGTTGAAGAACACATTTGGGTCGCCGACATTTCTGAAATTCCGCCACCAGTATGCTGCATCAAGCTTGAACAGCCCGGCCATCTCTTGCGCGAACCCGACTTCCCACGCCGACGATCGCTCCGGCCTTATCGCTGCGCTACCTCCGCCCTCCGGCGTGGCAAACGGAGAAAGTTGGCGCGCTTCTTCGGAGGCCGAGAGGAGCAGATTGTCCACCTGCGGGGGTTGATAGAGGCGGTTGAACGAAGCCCTGATCGCGGTCTTCGATTTCGGGATGAAGTAAACGCCTCCGATGCGCGGCGAGAACTGTTGAGCTGATACCAACAAATTCGAGTGATCGTATCGAAGACCTAATTGCAGGGTCAGGTTCTTGAAAGGTGAAAATGCGTCCTGGATGTATGCCGAGTACAGGTTTCGACTGGTTCGGTCGTTTAAGACAAAAGGGTTGTCCTTTTTGAAGGCAATCACTTCTTCGGTGACTTCACGTTCCCTTGCTTCGTCTTCATCGGTGACATAGAAGCTGAAGAACTCGCGAGGAGAAACGCGCTGAAACTCAAAACCGCTTTTGAGATTATGTCCCCGCAAATCGTGAGTAATGCTAAGCAGCAAACCGTGCCTCGTGTGCCGCCTGTCTTGTTCAGCAAAAAGCGGCAACGACAGTTGATTGCTCTCGAGAATTGATTCGTGAGACCGCCGAAAGTAAGCAAAGTCAGTGACCGTCCTCGCGTTCCAAATCCGTTGCCAGGTGATCGACTGTGAGTTATCTCGCAGTTCCTGATTTTGTCGCTGGCCCGCAATTTCCTGGACTTCATCGTTGGGAACATCGAAATCAGATCCATTCCCGGCAAGATTAAAAATAATCGTATCTCCGGAGGTAAGGTGCCAATCGGCTCGTAAGCCGAGATTGACTCCTGCACCGTGATTGTTGAAGTTTCCCAAATCCACGGGATCTAAAAACCGATCCGATCGGTGCGTAGCCCCATTGAAATAAAAGCCAAAATTGCGTTTGACTCGTCCTCCGAATCCAGCGCTGATCTCATCTGTTCTGAAGTCTGCAGCGCCGATCGTGAGATCTGCGACTATAGGAGAGTCTATGCCGGATTTTGGGTGAACAATCACAACTGCAGCAGAACGCCCACCGAACTCCGCTGGGATGTTTCCTGTGATTACCTGCATGGAATTTATTGTGTCGGTGTCGATCGGGCTCGCCGAGACCGCGTCCATCCTATCAACGATGGGAATCCCATCGACCACGTAAAGAATGCCGTCATCGACCCCGCGAACGTGTACAAGGCCGTTGTTTTCGGTCGCCGATCCGGGCGCTGTCGCAACCAGCTCCTGAATGAGCCTGTTGCGGTTTGTGCGAGGAGTTTGCCGGACGGAATTTTGGCCGATGGTGGTTGTTGAGCTCGACGAATCCGGTTCAACAAGATTCTCGCTCGAACTGATTTCCACCGACGCCTTAGAACCGGCTACGGCCAATTTGATATCGATTTTGATTGGAAGGTTCGAACGTACGGCGATCGGCTGCGACGCGATTTCAAATCCGTCGGCCGTCACGCGCAGTATGTACTGATCGAACGCGACGTTGTTGAATGCAAATTCGCCATCAAGTCCGGTGATCAGTTGGTGTCCGCGTCCGGCCACGCGGTGATCGAGTCTCACAACCGCATTCGCAACCAGGGCGCCAGTCGGATCGCTAACCACACCAGTGACAGTTCCATTCTGGATCTGCGCTTCGACAGGTGTCGGGCTTGATAGGAACAAGGAGAAGAAAAGCAAAAACGCTGTCGAAGACGCACGTCTTGCTTCCAGTTCAAACGACGCTACAAGAGCATCCGCAGATTTCCGCAGATTTCGCACAATGAGTGTTATGACTTTTATTCGCTTAGCAAAACACGATTAAAGACTTTGTTTTTTCGCATCGCTGCACATACCTGCGATCTCATGAAATCGATCATGCAACGCGTTCAAAGACTCTGACCTGCCCATCGCTCGCTTTCTTCGATACCAGGGCTGCAAGAGCCTGGGACTCTTGCGCGAGCTTCGCGACATTCGTTTTTATTTCCGCCTTGTCGTATAGAGCGGGAGGCGTCGAGTCGGACCATTGCTTTGCCTTGGCGGCCAACTCGGCGGCACGACTGCGGATCGGTTTGAAGTTTCCTTCTTCCATAGGATGGAATGTGGCAGACATAACTGCATGAAACGCGGTCAGCTCGTTCCACTTTTCGTTGTCCGCTGCAGAAACGCTCTTTGGTACAGATTGAAAGTCGGCTGAGAGCGCCAGTGTTCCCCACGTCAAAATCATTCTTCCGCCCTTATCTTTCTTTTCGAGGGTGATGGTCAGCGCTTCAACCGATTTGTCCGTTGTTTGCAGGGAAAAAGGAACTTCGGCGACCGTTGAGCCAGCCTCCGATTGAATCAACAGATTCCATTTTTTAGCTTCGACTAGTTTGGCCTGAAGAACGTAGGTACCGGCCGGTATAACTTTGTCCCCAAACTTCAAATCACCTTGAGTAGACAGAGTGGTTGGGTCATTGGCGCCCATCCGCCAGACCTGTCCCGGCTGTATCATTGCTTCCGGGTTGCGGCCGCGCAACGTTGGCCGCCCGTGATTCACCTCGATCTTGTTCCCCGCCAGCTCCAATACCGGATGTCCGCGATCATCTCCCTGAGAAGGGGCATTCGCTGTATTGCCAAAACAAGAAACAGCGCTGATCAGAGAGAACAGGGCTATCAGGGCATAAAGTTTCATTAGCTTTCTCCTGGAGGGTGTTTGATCCTGGGATCAACGGCAACATCCTATCGCATTACGGTGAGTTTGAGCACCAAAAAATGGGTTGGGGATTGGGGATTCGGGGATTGGGTTGGGGATGGGGGTTTGGGAGCTAGGGATTGGGCGTGGGATTCGCAGGTTGCATGGGGTAGCGGGACAGGCGACGGAGGATTGGCCTTCTATTCCAAACGAACCCAATCCACAACCACTATTCCACCCCCAATCCCTAACCCCCAATCCCCAACCCCTACTCCGTGAACGTCGCACGCAACGTCAACATGAACGTTTGGTGGTCCGCATCATTTGTCGTTACGGTAGCGGTCTTGGTTATTTCGCCTTTGTATCCATCAGTCTTCGCGACTTCCAGCGTTACCGTACCACTCTTCCCGGGCGCGATAACCTTGTCATACTTGCTAGTAGTGCAGCCGCAGGACGGAGCAACATTCTTGATCTCCAGATCTACCTTTCCTTCGTTCTTGATCTGGAACGAGTAGTTCAGAGGAGTCCCGGCTTTAACCGTACCGAAGGAGTGCTGCAGAGATGGGATTGACAGTTTAGGTTTGGCGCCATCTTGCGCCGCTACTGAAAACGCGAATGTGAATAGAAGTGAGAATACTAGAAGCGATGCCCTTGATTTCATATCTTGCCTCCGAGAAATGTGTTATCGAAGCCGCTCATACAACCGGCCACATCATTGATTAACGCTCACCGCCCTAAAACGGTTACAGTGTGGAAAAAAGTTTTGGTTTTGTGTCGGGATCATCAGAATTGTATGAGGGATACGATCGGATTTCAGAGCGATGGAGTTTCAAGTTCTTCCTAACAGAGGCCGCCGAGCTCCAAGATATCATCGGGCTTCAGCCGATGAAGTTTTCAGGTTCTACCTAACAGAGGGCGCCGAGCTCCCACATACCATCGGGCTTCGAAACTCCACCGGCTTAAAGCCTGGTGGTGTCGTTTGCGCGCACTCTCTGTAGAGATGTTCGAAGGCTCCTGCTCAGCCGTCTCTAAACACTTGACCGTATTTCTTGCATGGTATTTCATTACTTCATTCGGAGCACTGATATGAGATCTACCAAGCTTGTGCGGTTCGCAGTAATCATCTTTTCTATACTCGGGCTATCTATGGAGGCGCCCACTGCAAATTTGCAGACCGAGCACACACTGGCCGGCGAATGGCTAGTGACCTCCAGCCCAATCAATGGACAGACCGCTTCACCAAAAGGAGTCAGTCTTGGTTTTCCAGACCGGGATATGGTCTTCGAGCAACAAGGTGACATTAGAATCGGCGTCGTCCTCCGCGAAGATGTCGGTCATAATGTCAGACCGCTCGGCGTCTGGCGGGTTAATGGTGATCAGTTCAGTACCACCTTTCAGCTTTGGTGCCCCAACGAAGATGGACCCTGCGGATCGATCGTAATGCGCGGGCGCTTTGTCCGCGAGGACCGGATCAGCGGAACGATGACCGCATTCTTTGATGTGTTTGATGACAGCACGCCAACTGGGTATGACAGCTGGACTTTCTCCTTTGTCGGCAATCGAACCGCGGCCGCAGCTAGCGGAGGCTCAAATTGAATTTCTTAGCTGCTTACTTGCGAAACCGTCTAGCGCGAGCTCTGAGCGTCATCGTGGTAGTTCTGGCAGTCGCCACTACTGCGTTCTCAGGCAATGAGCTCGCAGGGCGGTGGACTCTAACAATCAATTTCCCGGATGGCCCGAACAGCACAACAACCCGAACACAAACCGTTACGCTCGAAGTGTTTCCTCGCGGCGACAGTCTCCACGGGCGCGCAAACCTGACCGACGAATCAGGCAAGAAGTACGGCGCAACCTGGAGACAGGTCGGAAAGAGAGTCTCTATTGCCTACGAGCTGCCGTGTTCAGGAGACACACAGTGCGCGTCAATGATACTACAGGGTCGGGTAAAAGGCGGCGGCATTTTGATAAAAAAGGGCTCGGTAATTGTGGTTTGGGATACACCTAACAATCGAAACCCCGCGTTGTTTGATACAGCGAATGGCACGTTTCGAGGTGACCGCATCGAGTGAACAAGAGCGCCATAAGCTGGTCTCAGGTTTCAGCATTTCGACTGGCGCGTCATCATTTCTTAGATCAACATCCGGCGGATCTCGTTAAAATTTGCGCCGACGTTTGCGGAGTCCAGGCTCAGGTAATGAGTTCTGCTCGCTTGGCGCTGTGGACCAGGAACCGGCGGATCGGGCCACCGGACGTTCAGCGGGCACTTATGGAAGAGCGCTCCGTGGTGCGTGCCTCCTGCATGCGCCAAACGCTTCACTTGTTGCCTGCGACCGAATTCTACACTTACATCACAGCGCTTAAACGTAGCCGCGTCGAAGCCATACTTCGGGGTATGTCGCGATTTGGAGCAAATCGAAAGGATGCCGATCGACTTAACGAAGTCGTTCTCGATCTGCTTTGTGAAGGACCGAAGACCCAGAAGGAAATGTCCAAACAGATCAGGCCGAAGGTCAGCAAACCGACTCAAGCCTGGATGGACCGATTTTGGAGTCCCGTCAGGCTGGCAATGGTAGAAGGGCTCGTTTGCTATGGTCCTGATCGTGGGAAGGATTCTACGATAGTTCGCGCCGATCATTGGCTCAAGAAACAGAAGCGGCTATCGGAATCCGAGTCGCAAAGATTCTTATTGCGTCGTTACCTGAGCGCGTACGGCCCGGCCTCTCCTGGAGATTTTTCCAGGTGGTCCGGTATCTCAATGAAAGAGACTATGCCAGTCTGGAACTCTATGGTTGAAGAGTTGAGCGAGGTCTCAATCGACGATATAAAGGTCTCGGTGCTCCGCGAGGACTATGAATCACTCTTGAGTGCGAAACTTCGCGATACGGTGCTCTGTCTGTTGCCAGGATTCGATCCATATTTGTTGGCTCACGTTGAGAAAGACCATCTGGTTGACGAATCCGTTTA
>DATFWY010000255.1:0-32653 GCA_035258805.1 Blastocatellia bacterium
CAGGCCCCTGGCCGCCTGGTTGGCCCTCGCGGCCGATTATGTCACCGACCTTGGAATTTCCATCGCCGGTTCCTACGTGTTTCTTCTTACGATAGTCGAAGCGAAACTTGTATTCGTCTAGCGAGCGAATAGGGACTTTTACAACGCGTTTGCCGTCAGAGAGGATGATTGACTCGTTGGATACGATTGAACCGAGGTTCTTTTTGATTGCGTCCCGAACCCGCTCCTTATGACGGTCCTGATCAATTTGACCTTTCCGCTGGAGCGACCAATCATTACGTTGGACTGACATACGACCAAGCCTTTACGCAGACACCTATTTTCGCTTCCGCAGCACCGTGTTAGGCCCGCGGGTTTACAAGATTCTAATTCAAGCGAATCGTCTACTCATTACCGCGACAACAGAGTTCCGACGTAGGTCAGTAATTCATTTGCACACACCGTGCAATATCCGTTATCCGATACGAGTCGGTCTATCACCTCGTTGATCCTGCGAAGCTGGTCCGCATCCGGGGTCTTTGTCGAAGTTGTAATCTTCACGACATCCTTGAGGTCTGAGAATATTTTCTTCTCGACAGCTTCTTTCAGGCGTTCGTGAGATTTGTACTCGAAGGGCTTTCCCTTTCGAGCGTGACTGGAGATCCGTATTAGGATTTCCTGTCGGAAGGTGTTCTTCCCGTTCTCGCTAACTCCGATCTGTTCCTCGATCGAGCGCATTAGCTTCTCGTCGGGCTCTAATTCCTCTTCAGTTATCGCGTCCTTGAGCTTCTCCTTGTTGCAGTAAGCCTCAACGTTGTCGAGATAGTTATCGCAAAGGGTCTTGGCCATCTCCTCAAACGAATACACGAACGCTCTCTGTACCTCGTTCTTTGCGATGTCGTCGTACTCTCGACGGGCAGACGAAACGAGATTGAGATAACGGTCGCGCTGCTCACCGGATATGCCGGTATGCTGCTCGAACCCGTCCTTGATTGCCCGCAGTGCGTCAATCGGGTTGATACAGGTTATGTTATCGCGAACCAGCGCTCCTGAGAGCCTGTTGATAACATATCGAGGACTGATGCCGTCCATCCCTTCGCGCACAGTATCTTCCTGCAGTTCCTTCACATCTCTGGACTTGAAGCCTTCCACATCCTCGCCGTCGTAGAGCTTCATCTTCTTGACGATGTCGATGTTTGCCTTCTTAGGCTCCTCGAGCCTGGTCATGACGGCAAACATTGCCGCGATCCTGAGCGTGTTGGGTGCGATGTGAATATTACGCAGGGCATCTGATTGTTTCAGGAGCTTATCGTAGATGCGCTCCTCCTGCGACACTTTCAGGTTATAGGGGACACGAATCATGATGATTCGGTCCTGCAGGGCTTCGCTTTTCCGGTTCGCCACAAACGCGGCGTACTCGTTTTCATTTGTATGCGAGAGAATAGCCTCATCGGCATAGATCAGGGCGAAGCGGCCGGTCTTGATGTTTTGTTCCTGGCTGAGGGTCAACAAGCTGTAAAGAAACTTCTCGTCGACCTTCAACATCTCAACGAACTCCATCAATCCGCGATTTGCGATGTTCAACTCGCCGTCGAAACGGTATGCGCGCGGGTCAGACTCGACTCCAACCTCTCCGATGGTTGACAGGTCTATTGAGCCGGTAAGCTCGGTAATGTCCTGTGATTTCGGATCAGACGGCGCAAAGGTGCCGATGCCAATACGATCCTTCTCGGAGAAAACAATTCTATGTATGAGGACATCCTCGTGACGGCCGTGGTAAACGTGTTCGAGGTTGTAACGGCACTGAGGACACAGTTCACCTTCTATGTAGATGCCATAATGGCGTTCAATCTCACTTCGCAATTCGGGGGGAATAAGGTGCAACGGTTCTTCGTGCATCGGGCAGTCCTTTATTGCGTAGACTGCACCGTCGGCAGTGCGTGACCATTTTTCGAGCCCTCGCTTGAGCATCGTTACGATCGTCGACTTGCCTCCCCCAACAGGACCCATCAACAAGAGGATTCGTTTGCGGACTTCCAGACGTTGGCCCGCCGACTTGAAATACTCGACGATCTTAGAAATGGGACGTTCTATTCCGAAGAGTTCTTCACTAAAAAAGTTGTACCTTACTATTTCGTCTCGAGATCCTTCGTTGATCTTTTCGACCCCACTGGCGAGGATCATGTCGCAGATACGAGCGTGCGACAGTTTGGATACATTTGGATTCTGTGTTACCAGTTCGAAATAGTCTCTGAATGTGCCTTCCCAGGCCAGCCGCTCGCGGTCGCGGCGGTGAGTCTCGAGGAGGTCGCTCAGGTTTATTTTCTTCTCTCCCATGTCTCCCTCCAGCTCTTCGGATACGCCAAACTTGCGCACGGCTGCAATACACAAGTTATACGCGCACCACTCTATTTTCCACGAAACCGTTCCTGCTTGGGGGCCACTCCAAACGGCTTCTAAGATATTTATCGCAAGGGTTAAGAGCTACATTCAGTCTACGCCCCTTCTCTAACGGGGGCGCACAGTCGGAGGTAAACGATCCGGCTGCTCGTGGCTCGACTGGATGCACGCTTAACCTCTGATAAATCACAAGCGAAGCATCTGTCACAACAAGCTTGAACTCAAAGTTCTTTATCTCAGCCTTTCGCTTCTACGCTGGATTATAGCACAGACTGCAAGCGTAGAATCTCTAAGTTGCTAATTCGGTTTGTAGCTTGTAACTTGATGCACCAAAAGAGGAACTCGTAAAGCCACGAAGCATGAACAAACCCCGCCTTCCCGGCCTCCCTCCTTCTATTAATGCAACAATAATCAACCCTCCATCGAACGCCTGGCCTTTACGTCTCAGTTCCTGTAGCCACCACGACTCGCGGGCGAACCAAATCATCGATGGGAATACGCTCGCCGATCGCTACAAGACGGCCTTCATGATCACATAACCGCAGGAAGGCCTCCCCTTCTACTGCGCGCTCCGTTTCAGCCTCCGACACGAAAATTCTTCGCCCGTTACTAATCAGATTAGCCCGCTCCTCATCAAGCATGACGCGAGGCAGATGCGAAACGATTCTAGCCCCGTCAATCAAATGATTCTCCACCTCAGCGCGCGACATACTCTCAAGCGCTTCGAGCGTTACCGCTTCGTCCAAATCAAACTCGCCGACCTTCAATCGTCGTAACGAAGCCAGATGCCCACCGACTCCAAGCGCTCGTCCGACATCATCAGCAAGAGTGCGTATGTAAGTTCCTGATGAACATCGCACGCGGATCTCAAAGTCCACCGTGCCGTCTTCGTTACTGTTCAGTACAGTCTCTTCCTTTACCAAGTCGATTGAATGAACGACTATGCTCACAGGAGCACGTTCAAGTTCCAGGCCTTCCCTCGCAGCTCGATATAATCGTTTGCCGCCCACTTTCTTGGCTGAAAACATAGGAGGCGTTTGGAGGAGCGGTCCGATGAATCCATTCAGCGTCCGCCGCAACTCTTCGAGGCTCACCTCCTTTGATGAGCGAAGCGGCGTAATCTGTTTGCCCGTGGCGTCCTGAGTATCCGTAGCGAAGCCCAGCCTGACTGTTCCTATGTAATCCTTGTCGAGCCCAACGAGGAATTGGACCAACCTTGTTGCTCTGCCTATACAGCAGACCAGCACACCGGTAGCAAAAGGGTCGAGAGTACCGGCATGGCCCACACGCCGGGTACCAGTTGCCCTTCGGACGCGAGCAACCACGTCGTGAGAAGTGAAATCTTGAGGTTTATCGATAATCAACGCGCCGAACACGTCTTTAGCATAGACTCCTGGTCAGCGCTTTGTCATCGAATTAGTTAAGCTAGTGTTGTTGCCTTGCTTATAGGAAGAAGCCAAACAGGATCAAGAGACAGGATCTTATGATTGCGAAAGACCAACACCCACTTCTTGCAGACACATCATTGTTGCTTGAGTTTCTCATCAAGGCCTGACAGCGATCCGTTCAACCTCTTGTAAAGCGCTTCAATTTGCGCTCGGCGAACCGATGCTGTGGGCGATTCCGGAACGTAGCTGGCAATGTACAGTTCGAGCGCACGTCGATCGTCACCGGCCTCTTGTGTTGCAACCGCCAGGTGCCAAAGTGCCGTCTTCCGATCCAGACTGTTCGGATAAACATCGACCGCTTTCAAAAGGTTCTCAACAGCTCCGCGGGTATTCCCCTTCTTGAACTGCACCCAACCCAGGGCATCGTACGCACGACCGGTGAACATTGCCCGGCGGGCCGCGCGATCGAGCCTCGGAGCATCCCGCATTGAGCCGGAGGGCTCAGTAGCCGAATCCGCCAGAGCGATCGCACGCCTCGCGAGTTGTTCAGCAGCATCAAGGGCGACGTCAGAGTCGGTGAGCTTGCGAGCGACCCAAACCATGCGAAAAGCCTGCCGCCCATCATCAAGTGTAGTAAAGGTGGTTATGGCGCTAAGAAGCTCAGCTACGCCAGGAAAATTCGCGTCTTTGCCCGCAGACAGCTCTTCAGGGGACGCTCCACCTGCCCGGCGTGGGCGAGTAGCGTATCTCGGGTCATCTTCAGGAGGCGTTTCTGACGCTTTAACCTGGCCTGGACGAGGTCGCTTGCGGGATGGTGTTGCCGGCTGTTGCGCCGGCTTTCGCGCGTTCAGAGCAACCTTTGAATAATGATCTATCCTTGAGATTGCCTCGGCGAGCCTGTACTGAAGCGAAGTGGTCGGATCACAACTAAGAAAAAGCGCTGCCTGTCGTTCACGTTCAAGCAACAGCTCGAGCTTGGGGGACCTCGCTTTGATTGCGCCGCCCAACATTGCTTCGAACTCGCCATCGCTGTTCAACGTAAATGTCTTACCCATGACCTCCGTGGCTTGATCGTATCCATCAAGCCACATAAAAGCCTTGGCCAGCTCAAAACTCAATGTTGCGAAATTTGCTTGAGCCTGGGCACTGATCAAAGTCGCAAGCGCATCACCAAATTTTCCTTCAAGTGCATCAGTCTCAGCCCTGCCTATGTACGCCCAGGCGTAGCGCCGCTCAATCCGCGCAGCCTGGTCAATCAAGGGCCTCGCTTGTGCCGGTTTCTTTCGGCACACATAGAAGAAGCAGAGCTGCGTCAGTAAACGATAATCCAGAGGAGCAAGCTCGGTTGCTTTCTTAATTTCAGTCGCAGCCTCTTCGTCCCGGCCCAAAGCTAGCAATGCGATTGCCAAACCACCGTGGGCCTCGGCGTCATCCTTTTTGAGGACGATCTGATTACGGTAGAAGGAAACGGCGCGCTGGTAATCGCCTGTCGCCCTCGCCAGGTGTCCCAGATTCAAGTTGGCGAATTCGTCCTTTGAATCAAGATCAATCGCCCGCTGAAACTCACTCGCGGCGTCGTCCAATCGCAGGCTTATTAGGTACGCGGTACCGAGGCTGTTGTGTGCTCGATGATCTTCTGGAGCCAATTGAACCGCGCGCTCCAGCACGCGAACTGCTTCAAACGGCGCTTCGATCTGCACGTAGAAGAAACCTATTTCAACGAGTCGATTGGCATCGGATTCGAATCGAGGTTCAAAGGAACGCATCAAGTCGACGGATTCGGTGCGGTAACCGAACGCGTTCATCGCGATTGGTAAAGGAAAGATATACTGGCCGAAAACTTTGTCGCTGATTGTTGCAGGTGAGGCGCGAAAGGCGGCCTTGAAAGCCTGTATCGCGAGTTGCGGATTGGCTTCGCGGAGACCTTGCTCTCCCTTAAGAGCATACTCACGCATCAACGATTCACGCGCCTCGTTCTCGAACTCCGAACCGCGATGAGCCGTGACAAACTTCTCCAACAGAGTTATGCGCTCAGCCTGTGTATCGGCATTTCGAGCCTGGTCAAGCGCTTCCTGGGGAGAGAGGTCAGAGGTCGACGGAGTTGTCCGTTTCGGGGGAGCTGTTCTTTTAGGTACTGGCCTGTTCTGGGCTTTTTGCACGCCGCCCGACGACGTTATGCAAAGCGCGCATATCATCACGCAGGCCGTCAATGAGAAGTAGGTGCTTTGTTTCGGGTTCGTAGACCGGAACTGAATATATTTCGTAACTTGCATAACTTAACTAACAGTCACTCAATTATCGGCAGCCACGTGAGGTTGAGCGCCAAGTGCCTCGGAAAGAATGCGGCCGGTTCGATTCGAGGGCGGCTCAATTCCAAGCATTGCGGCAATCGTTGGAGCAATATCGGACGGCGAACAATCGGTGTTATATCGACCAGGCCGCACGCCTTTGCCAAACAGAATCACCGGAACATGAGTATCGTAGTTGTAAGCTGAGCCGTGTGTCGTCGGCAGTTCAGCTTCCATAAAAAAGGAAAAAGGCTTTGTGACAAGCCATACATCTCCCGAACGCTTTCGATTGAAACCGTTTGTCACTCGTCGCGCTCCCACTCCAGCCGGCAGCCGTCCCCCGACGATCTGAGTACGGGTAAAGTAGTTCACTACACCGTCCATTGCCAGTGCTGCATCGCCGGCTACCCGCTCGGCTTCGGCAGGATCAACCTTCTTTTCGGCAATGAGCTTTTGATCGAGATAGAGTTGATCGTTAACAAAGTTTACGACCCATTTACCCTGACCGAAACGAGCCTCCAGAGCCTTATTTGCGACGTCTACAACATCCTTCCCCGGAATACGAATCGCGTCAAATCCCTTCGATTGCATGTACTCCGGGATCGGCGCCACGCCGTGGTCTCCAGTGACGAAAACGATTGTGTTTGCAAGACCAACCTTCCGATCAACATAGTTAAGCAGATCAGCAACAACTCGATCCAATTTGATGTAGGTATCTTCGATTTCCTGGCTATCGGGTCCGTAGTAATGCCCGGTCAGATCTGGAGCTGAAAAACTGATCGAAAGCAGATCAGGAAACTCGTCGGCGCCCAGAGACTCGGCATCGAGGGCAGCTTTGCCGAATTCATTGAGGTACTCTGAAGAAAACGGTGTCAGCTGGAACGCGCCATAAAATCTCAGACCGGGCTTTTCGTCTCCACCTGTCACAACGTACGGGAAACGCGTCCCGAGGATCGAGCGCTGAACAGGAAGATTCTCAGCCTGGGCTCGTGCATAAGCCGACTCCGGAAGCGAACGATCCCACTTCATGCCGAAGTATTTGTCGGCGCTTTTTTCGGCATGGAATTTCTTGACCCAGGGCGGCAACTCCTTGAAGTAGTAATCGCTCGTTACGAACTGCCCGTCTGCATCGCTAAACCAATACGCGCCGTTGGGGCGCCGCCCGCCGGGTAGAACTGCCGAGCGATCCTTAAGCGAGGCAGCAATCACTTTAGATTGAAAATTATTTGAGAGTCGCATCTGGTCGCCGATAGTCGTACCGATCAGCGTCTTCGGACTGGGGGCTCCGTCTCTGTTCGACACGCCCTTGACCGTAACAAGATGAGCGTTATCATCGGCCACTATTACTCGCTGCTTTCCTGAGTCCCGATCGAACCAGAGATTACCAACGATCCCGTTATAAGCAGGAATCGATCCGCTGAAGATCGCCGCATGACCACACGCCGTAAAAGTCGGGACGAAATCATAGTTTGCGTTTGTAAAGAGGGCGCCCTCATTTATTAAGCGCTTGAAGCCGTCGTTGCCGAAAAGATCATAGAAGCGCTCGATATAATCATAACGGAATTGATCTACGATGATCGCCAGAACCAGTCGTGGCTTCGCGCTAGTTGTCCGGCTTGTTCCAGCCCGATTCGAGGTTTGTCGCTGCGCATCGCTTGGCTGCGGGAGGAGCGACAGCATCAGGAGTACGAGAACGATTATCCTGACGAGCGCATTGCGCTGGTTCTTTGTCATCACTAGCAGATCTCTTTAATTTCTAATAGACAGACACCGTAATTCTAGACAGACACCGTAATTCACGTTTACAGGTAGTGTCAACCGGAGTACCCCCGATAAGTGCAGTGTGTGGATGCGATAAAGCTTACCGACAATCGGTTTCAACTTGCCGCGCGAGCTGTGGTATATAGACTTCCTTCAAGGAAGATGTCCATAACAATGTATGCAATGAGAGAAACACTAGAGAAAGATGATCGCCGGCGGGGCGCCTTCATATCATGGGGGCGCTTAGCAATATTATCGATTCTGGTGATCGTTGGCCTCGCAGGTGTTCTTATAGCAAACAGGTTTCATGGCTCGAATATTGAGCGCGGCACACGAGCGCTTATTGAAGCGTTCAGCAAACAACGTTTGATTGAGCCGCGTCTGTCGGGCGGGCTCAAGTGCGGTAGCTTTAGTGCATCCAGTGATTCCTCACCAGACGTTTACTCGGACGAGTTCGCGCGAGCGCAAGAGCTGATCAGCGATGCCTTCGCCAAGAATGAGCCAGGAGCTGAACTCGCTTATGGGCGACTATTGGTGAGCAGGGGCGAGAAGTTGCGAGAGGCTGAGAAGTACCTTCATCGTGCGGTAGAGATTTCGTCGGGAAGCTCCGAGGCGCACAACGACCTGGGCGTCTGTCTATTTCAAACCGGGAAGATTGAGGATGCCATAGTGGAATTCGAAGCCGCACTCGAGAAGAGAACCGAGATGCCCGAAGCGCTCTTCAATCGCGCCCTTTGCTACCAGCGTTTATTACTCAAGGACGCGGCTCGCGACGACTTGACGCGCCTGGCATCTGTTGAACACGACAACGCCTGGCTTAATGAGATCAAACAGAGGTTGAATGAGGTCTCCGCTCCGTTAGAAGTGCCGCAGTCTCTCTCCCAAATTCCTGCCGCGTTCGACACTGCGGTCGCTCAGGGCAATAATGACGCCGCAAAGGGTCTTGCAGATCAGAACTCAGAAACACTCATCCGGCATGCGATTTGGGACCTTAGCGTCCGGCAATTGAACGCCGCAATCTCGGGTAACCAGCGAGATGCCGAGGAAGCCCTGAGCGGTCTGGACTTGATTGGGAGTGTGTTGATTGAATCGCGGGGCAACTCGCTGGTCGCCGACGTGGCGACGTATCTTCGTCAACTTCCGGCCGACAAGCAACGGTCAGAACTCGATCTGATCGCGGATTACGTAGAGACTAACAAAAAATTTCAATCAAACCAGCCGGGCGATAGACTCGTAGAGTTTCAGCGGTTGCAGAAGCAGTTTCGTTATCGTGGCAATCACGTGTTCGAGGCACTGTCTGGCTTTCACGCAGCAAATTACTGTTATCGGGTAAAGCGTTTTTCAGATAGCATGAGGCTGCTCAAGGACACTCTCCCTTTAGTCGAACAGCACCCATGGCCGCATACTCGAGCCTCGATATTAAACCTATTGGCCCTTCAAACCTCTCGGCTGGGCCAAGAGTCGCTAGCCATCAAATACTTCCAGCAAGCGGTCTCACTTTGTAACAACTCTCCTCAGTTGGAGTCGCAGATCCTGCAATACAGGAGCGTTCCGTATTGGCGCATCGGGGACCTTGACACTGCATTGGAACATCTTCGTACTTCGACGAGGCTCTATCTGGAGAACGTACAACAACCGAGGCTGTTCGCGAGTTTGGCGCATAACTATTCAGAAATGGCCGATATCTACAGGCTGCGGAACAACCACGCTTTATCGTTGCTCTATGCAAGAGAAGCCCTCGCTTACTCCCTGCGTGCGATGGATCTGAATTACGCGGCAGAGTATTCATCATTTATTGCCCTCGAGAACGCAAGGCTCCAAAAGTTCGAAGCCGCTGAGGTTGAACTCAAGGACGCGATCAAATACCTGGATCAGGTCCCACCCGGCCGTGAGCGAGACTTCACGGAAACCAAGGTTTTGACGAATGCCGGCGAGGTCGCTGTGCGAGGCGGTGATGTCTCGCGCGGCTTAGAGTACTATGAGAGGGCCAACGCTCTGACTTCCCGTGCCGAGGGAAATACACTTGCGAGTATAGACGTTCTTCGAGGTCGCGCTGCCGCGCATTTATCGTCGGGGCAAGGCGAGAAGGCACGATCCGACCTGCTCGAGACAATCGGTCTCATCGAAAGATATTGGTCCCGGATCGCGACAAGTGATCAGCGGAGTCATTTTTTGGATGCAAGTCACAGCGTCTTTGATCAGCTCATTTCTCTAGACAGCACAGTGCTAGCTCGCCCTTTCGAGGCATTCGAGATGTCCGAGCAAGCGCGAGCCCGGGCGTTGCTGGAAGAAATTGGACAAGACAAAAACCAGAATGCCCAGCCCGACCTTAGCGGTTCTTTAGACCTCACAAATAAGGCGAGATCATCAAAAACAGCCCGTCCGCTCAGGCTGGAGGAAGTACAGTCTTATCTGGACGATGATTCGCTGGTGTTGCAGTACTCAGTCACGAGTAAAGGCACCTACCTGTTCCTGATCACGCATTCGGACTTCAAACTAGTACCATCAGCGGCGACCACTGAAATCCTTGACCTGTTGGTTCGTGATTATATCTCCGATTTGCGGAATCTTGCTGACGAAAACGACGTTAACGAAAAGGCGCGAGTCCTTTTCGACTACTTGATCTCTCCCGTGAAAGAAGATATACGGCGGAAATCAAATTTGTGCATCGTGCCCGACAAGGCGCTGCACTTCCTGCCGTTTGCGGCGCTCGTCGACCGCTCAAACGATAGCTACCTCATAGAAACTCCGGGCCTGACTTTAACTTATGCGCCATCAGCTTCTGTGCTGGCGAAATGCATCAGCGAGCAGGGGTCGTCGAGATCAGTGAGGGCTGAAAGGATTCTGGCGGTTGGTAACCCGTTATCGGATAGTAGGCAATTTCCCAATCTGTTACCGTTGCCTGACGCAGAAAACGAAGCAAAGCAGTCGGCGAATCTTTACGCCCCGGGGTCAGTGGTGTTAGTTGGGGAACAGGCGACCGAACCAAAGGTACGCCAGGCGATCTCCGACTGCGACGTTGCTCATTTAGCGCTGCATTGCCTGGTTGAAGAAGGCTCACCCTGGCTGTCGGCACTCGTTCTGGCCGGAGCAAGGCCCGCTGGAGGTCCATCGCCGCGCGTTGAAGGAACTATACCTAAGGCTGCATCCACGAATGCACCTGGTCGTGACGCGGCATTATCGACTTTGGCACAAGAACCAAAGGCGGACAGCAACGACGGAGTCCTTTATCTCAACGAGCTTTACGGCCTCAGGTTGTCGCACACCAGACTTGTGGTATTGTCCACGTGCGAAAGCGGATTGGGGCAATACTACAGGGGAGAAGGTATTGTGAGTCTGGTTCGACCATTCCTTGCTTCGGGCGTCCCCACAGTAGTTGCGAGCCTTTGGCGGGTCGACTCACGGGCGACAAGCGACTTGATGATCGCATTCCACTCACGACGAAAACTGGACAACAGGAAAACTGGGGAAGCGCTTCATGACGCGCAGTTGAAGTTAATCAAGAACGGACAATTTCGTCATCCGCTCTATTGGGCTCCGTTCATTGTGGTAGGCGCTAATAATTGAAAGGCCGGAACAACAAGCCCTTCGAACAGTGGGATACCAGCTCTCGTTCACACTTTGTGATGGGTTGAAAGTAAAAAGGAAACGAAAGGAGACAACCTATGCGAGTAACGATTGTTCTCACCACCGGGGCATTTTTTCCTCAGGACAAGAAACAGGACTACATCGAGGTCGGGTATTTTGAAACTCCAGGCGCTTCTGATATTGAGATGTTCGAGGACGGCAGAAGCGCGAAGTCCTCGTTTCAGGGGAAACTCGGAAAGGGTAACCACACAATAGAAGTCGAACACCTGCGGAAAGACGGCGTAACGGTTATGAAGCCGGTTAAACCAACGATTTCGTATGAATATGACATCCTTAAGAAAAATGATCTGTACGACGACGACGACACCGTGATCCCGACTTTCAAAACAGCGGAGTACGATTGTATTCTTCGCTTCAACTCCGGCGAGTTCAGAAGTCACGATGTAAAAGAACGTCGATTCACCGAACATAAACTCTCTGACGACACTTCTACGGGAGCCCTCCCAAAGAAGACCAGACCCATTGCCAACGAAATACACGTTGATTATAAGCTCGCGGACGGCGAGGTATTGAGACTGCGAGGACGGGGAGGGGATCTTTGGTCTAGTTCGTCGGTTTCCAGTGGGACCAAAACCGTTGTGGTTAGGCTGTTGACCGATGATCGCTTGAACTCTGATTACCACAAGAGGGCACTAGCTCACAAAGTTCAACACTACTATCTTCCCAACTCCGATCCTCCGCCGATGGACGGTCCTAGAGGCGGTGGTTAGTGCGATTGTAACGCCACAATCGCCGGCGTGATGTCGGTGAGGCTCCTTATCTGCGAGGCGAGAAACTCGCGACCGGGACCAAATAGAAGTGTCGCGACCGGGTTGAGGGTGTGGCTTCGCGTCGACAGGTCTTCGATGTTGCCGTGGTCGCTGGTAACGATGATTGTCTGACGCTTGAGATCAGCAGATTCAAGCACTGCCCGAACAAATCTTGTTAGCTCGATCAGGTGCGCGCGGGCCAGATCACCTCGCTGGGCATGCCCTATGCGATCGGTGATGAAGTGCTCGTACAAGGTAAAATCGTGGGCGGCCGCGAGAATTGCTAGTCGTTCTCCGGCCGTCTCCGGCGTACAGAGATCTACGTCGATGCCCCGTTCGATTAAGAACCGGTTCGTGAAATCGTGGCTTACAGCGCAGCCTTCCCTTAGATCTTCCAGCATTCGCAGTTTCAACCCCGCGGTCTGAGCGGCTACGGTTGTGGATGAGATAAATCGAGGTGGGTTATCGACGTAGCTTCGAGTATATGCATTCGCAAATGTGACAGCTCGCCCTTGAGCAATCAGCTTTTTATAGATTGAGTGATCTGCGAGAGCCTGCTTCAATCGCGGCGAAGGATAGCCGTGAAGATGGCGTCCGATCAGCTTGGCTGCATTGACACCGGTAAGGATTGCCGTTTGGCCGGTTGCGCTTTGCGGCAAGCCCTCTACCCCAAGTCGCGCATCCGTCTCAGCCAGCAATCCCCCAAACGGCAGCTGATACTTCTCATCACGGAATATTGAAAAGAACTCTGAGTCCAATCCATCAAGCGGATTGTGCTCGCCACGCGTTCCGATTCCTACACCATCAACAAAGATCAGCAGAACAGACATAGATTACGCCGGAAGAAAGGATCGTACTCATCTGGTCAGATAGCATTTAAGACGAATGTTCGTAGTTCGGCCTTCAGGCGGAAGTTTGTACGTTGAATTCCGTCAGACTACTAACTTCCGCCTGAAGCCGAACTACGAACGTTCAGTCCGCTGAGTTAAACGCTTTACTCCTCTTCAGTCGGCTTGATACGCCCTTCTTCCTGAGCCTGATGGACAATCTTCTGTGCGATTAAAGCAGGCACCTCGGCGTAATGATCAAGCTCCATCGTATACGACCCACGGGCTCCAGTTATCGAGTTTAACGTAGACTGATACGATAGCATCTCTGACAGCGGAACCTGAGCCTTTACGACAGCCTGATTCCCTTTTGTATCCATGCCCTGAACGCGACCGCGCCGAGAATTGATGTCTCCCAGGATGTCTCCCGAAGTTTCCTGAGGCGCGGTGATCTCCACATTCATCACCGGTTCAAGCAGAACAGGTTTCACTTTCTCGATCGCCATGCGAAATGCCTTGCGTCCAGCAAGCTGAAACGAAAGGTCATCGGAGTCCACCGGATGGAATTTGCCGTCAATCAATTCGACTTTAAAATCGACTAATGGATAACCCGCGATCGCGCCGCGCGCGGCAGCGTCCTTGATTCCCTTCTCAACAGCAGGCCTCCAGTTCTGAGGGATCGCCCCGCCAAATATCTTATCGATAAATTCGAATCCGCCACCTCGTGCCAGCCCTTCGAAAATGCAGGTTGCTTCGGCGAACTGTCCTCGGCCGCCTGTCTGCTTCTTATGACGGCCGACGATTTCGGCGCGGCCCTTGAAGGTTTCGAGGTAAGCCACCTTAGGCGGGTGCAGCTCTACCTCGACGCCGTATCGTCGCTTCAGTTTGTTAACCGCAACCTCTACATGCGTTTGCCCCGAACCTGACAGTAGGAACTCCTTTGTTTGCGGCTCGCGGTCAAACTTCAGGGCCGAATCCTCTTCCAGCATCTTGTGCAACGCTTGCGATAGTTTGTCCTCATCGCTGCGGGTTTTCGGAGTAATTGCGAACGCGATTGCCGGAGTCGGGAAATGCACGGCCTCATATGCGATTGGCGAGGCCTTGTCGCAGAACGTGTCGCCAGTAGTCGTTTCACGGAGTTTAGTAACAGCGACAATATCACCGGAATGCGCTTCACCGATCTTCTCGAGCGACTTTCCTTGCATCAAGTGCAGTGGCCCGAGTCGTTCGTTCGCGTTCTTTGTGATGTTGTAAACGTTAGCGTCGGATTTGACGGTCCCCGAATAGACTTTAAAGACAGTAATCCGGCCTGCAAACGGATCGGCTACTGTTTTAAAGACTAATGCCGAAAACGGTGCAACATCCCTCACTTCTCGCTCTATCGACTCATCGCTATCAGCACTGAGATGACCCTTGACCGGCCCGAGCTCGTCCGGCGCCGGAGCCAATTCAACAATGGAACTCAACAGTGGCTGAATGCCAATGTTCGGAACGCCTGCAGCAACGAGGATCGGGAACAGCCGCCGCTCAGTAACCGCTGCTTTGATACCGGGAATCAAATCATCATCGCTCAGGGTTCCGTCATTAAAATACTTCTCCATCAACGCTTCTGAGCTCTCTGCGACCACGTCGATGATCTTTTCGCGTGCCGCTTCGGCCTCAGCCTTCAAATCGGCAGGAATTTCTCCCTCAGCCGACTTCCCGCTGCCGTCAGGCGAGTACGTATAAGCACACATGTGAATCAAATCGATAACGCCTTTGAAACCACCGTCTTTTCCGATAGGAATCTGGACAGGAACGGCTGAACGTCCAAACGCTTCTGTGATGCCAGCCACTGCCTGTTCGAAGTCGGCCCGTTCACGATCCATCTTCGAAACTACAATCAGCCGCGGAATTCCAAAATCGTCGGCATAGCTCCACGCCTTTTCGGTTTGAACCTCAACGCCACTCACTGCGTCGACCACTACCAGGGCGGAGTCACAGGCGCGCAACGCGGCCTTCGCATCTAATATGAATGCTGCAAATCCCGGTGTATCGAGTATATTAATTTTTGTTCCATTCCATTCGCAGTACGCCAATGAGCTTATGATTGTCAGCTTTCGTGCAATCTCGTCTTCATCATAGTCTGTGGTAGTAGTTCCGTCGTCCACACGCCCTAATCTGTTAGTGGCCCCCGCATCGAATAACATCGCCGCGACGAGCGATGTTTTTCCCGCGTGGCCGTGACCTACAATGCCCACATTTCTGATCTCCTTAGTGCCATAGACCTTCATAAAATGGTCTCCTTTCGAGGTTATGAGAAAGTTGATTGAGCTTATAACCGAGCAAGCTCGATGCGCAAGCGAGGAGCCGGTCAAAGATTTTAACGTGCTCGAGAATAGATCTCTGCAACAAAGTCCTGGAGCCCTGACGTTTTAGAACCTCGTTTTTCCGTGTTACTTTGTTCTCTAAGTTCTGTTGGTTGAGTGGAGGAATAACCATGTCAAAGGGAGTTCCAGATGGCTGGCATAGCATCACTCCTCGTTTGGTGGTGAACGATACAGCGAAGCTGGTTGAGTTTCTTAGATTGGCTTTTGGTGCAACAGGAGACTTCCGAACGGACAGGCCGTCGGTGCTGCGAATCGGTGACTCAAATGTCATGGTGAGCGGCGTAGGTCCCAGACAAGCAATGCCTTCCTTTCTCTATTTGTATGTCGATGACATCGATGCTACTTATCAACGCGCGATCAGTGCCGGAGCCGTATCGCTCGAACCGCCTCAAGATGTGCCCTACGGCGATCGCCGCGCAATGGTGGAAGATCCGGCTGGAAACGTCTGGCAGATAGCTACGCATTTGGGCTCGAGACCCTGACGGACACTCGGCTGAGGCTCGAGCACGCTTTCGGCAAAGCGTACGCGTTAGGAAGGGAAGAAGGTGAATTCGTTATTAGAGAACCTCACTAGGTACGGAAGCTTCGAGCAAGTTGATCGGTAAGATTTCGAATAGCGTCCAATGAACCGCGCTTCCCTGAAAACCGAAGCACCCATACGCCGTTCTTATCCTGAAGATAATAGAAAGTGTTCGCCATTTTGCGGTTTCCTTCAGTGGTGAAGAACGACAAACGAATACCAGAAAGTGCGCCGCCGCCAAACGGTTCTTTTACTGAACCCTCAAAACCCGAGCGGTAAATCTTGAGGTTTTCTTCTTCCTGTCGAACGAAATCGCTGAGAGCACCTGGAAGCGTTTCCCGCGTTATCTTCAGCAGACCTTCGCTGCGATCTCGATACACAAACTCGGTTTTCGCTCGGCCGACTGCATCGTTATAAGAGACTGCTCGCCAGTCTCCGATGAGGGTGAGTTTGAACTGACCTGAAGGATCGCTGAACTCCTGTCCGCTCTGTGCCGCAAGCGCTGGGGCCATCGCTCCGAGCAAAAAGCCGGTCATTAGCAAAAGAACTCTGTAACGCATACTGCCTCCAATACGATTGCTTGAGTACGCTGGCTGGTAAAACAAAGTCTACCATGCGATACCTGGGGTCCCACAAAGCCTGCTCATTCCAGCGCCCGACTTTAGATTCGAGGTTCGATGTTCAGGTTGCCGTGCCTTCTAAAGCCGTAACCCCCACGTAGTAACGAATTTATTCCGGGTGATGGTACCGTAGACTGTCTAGTCTGTGGCGATCGGTCGACAAACAATATCCGCAGACTAGTCAGTCTACGGTACATGCCGACATAAATTCGTTACTACATGATCTCACCGCAAATCGCCGAGCACTCTTCTCTGTTCTTCAATGAGCCGTTCAATCCCTCGACTCGCAAGTTGCGTCATCTGGGTCATTTGATCGTGGGTGAACGGTCTTGTTTCCGCAGTTCCCTGGATCTCGATGTAATGGCCAGAGCCGGTTCGCACAATGTTCATATCTACTTCGGCCCTCGAGTCTTCGCTGTAGTCGAGATCGAGCAGCGCCTCGCCGCTAATTACGCCGACTGAAACCGCGGCGACATAATCAACGACCGGTAACGGTGCGGCGAGCTTCCCGTCGTTGTAGAGCTTGCGCAACGCAAGCACCAACGCAACAAATGCTCCGGTGATCGATGCGGTTCGAGTTCCTCCATCCGCCTGGATGACGTCACAATCGAGGTAGACGGTCCGTTCACCTAACCTGTTTGCTTGAACGACGGCGCGGAGCGAACGACCTATCAGCCTCTGGATCTCTTGAGTACGTCCCGACAGCTGTGTGCGACCTGCTTCTCTCTGTGTTCGGGTCTCAGTGGCGCGCGGCAGCATTGAATACTCAGCCGTTACCCAACCCTCACCTCTTCCACGCTTGAACAGTGGAACTCGATCGTCGATAGACGCGGTGCAAATAACACGGGTTGCGCCCATCTCGATCAACACCGAACCTTCAGCATAACGCGTAAATCCTGGCGTTATTCTGACTTCTCTCATCTGATCGTGGGTGCGCCCACCCGATCGCTTATAACCCATCAGAGTTTACCCAGATTGACAGTTTCAACGGCTTCGAGCTGCCGACCTAGAAACAGTTCGGCGACTCGTCGGAAACGGTCCGCAGAATCGGTAACGTAAAACTCCTCACTCTGTTGCCCGTCATTATCGCTGGAGAGTTGCTGTTCTTCCAGCAGTAGAGCGAGTGTCTCCGCGACTGCTTCTCCGGAATCTACGTAGCTCAACCTATCGCCCAGTGTTCGTTCAATAACCGGCCGGAGTATCGGGTAGTGAGTACAGCCCAGCACCAGAGTATCAACTCCGACTTCTCTTAATTGAGCAAGGTACTCTTCCGCAACCTGGAACGTCACAGGATGATTAAGCCAACCTTCCTCCGCAAGCGGAACGAAGAGCGGACACGCACGCGAGGTTATCTGCAGCCCGTCCTTAAGGTCACGGATCGCCCGTTCGTATGCGCCACTTGCAACAGTAGCCTCCGTCGCGATCACTCCGATGCGCCCGTTGCTGGTTCGTTCGACTGCGCATCTGGCGCCGGCACGGATGACTCCCATAACCGGAACCGAACATTTGCTGCGTAGATAATTCGCGGCCAATGCCGAAGCCGTGTTGCAAGCGATCACGATCGCCTTAACGCCACGCGATTGGACAAATCTTGCACACTCGAGCGAGTATCGCTCAATAGTTGCAGCTGATCGAACCCCATAAGGGATTCTCGCGGTGTCGCCAAGATAAATCAGTCGTTCAGCTGGAAGGCGTCGCTGAACTGCGTGAAAAACTGTAAGCCCGCCCACGCCAGAGTCGAAAATACCGATTGCCGACTTCCGATTGGTTCCCGCAAAACTTCCTGACTCCTGACCATCGATCGACGTTATTCGGTGGTCGAGGTCAGAACCATTCGCTTTGCTCATATGACGCTAAAAGACGTCCTGGCGAGAATTTGAGATCGGTGCTTCGACAAATGTTTCTTAATGTCCCTTTGGGTGCTTAACTCTTCGGTCAACGAATACAGACGAGATGCGTTCGAGTTCTTCATCGGCTTCATCAAGAGTCTCGCGTAGACTGTCAGATTCGAAGTCGCTCCCTGCTGCCTCTTTCCTTGCTTCCTCAACCCCACGATCAGCCGTTTGTATTTCCTGCTCCAGCACAGAGAGCTCAGCAGCAGCCGTAGCGACGTCAGTAATGTGATCACAAAACAGATCAACCGCCGCCCGCATGGCCGCCGTCCTATTCCCGGCGGCTATAAGTTCCGATCTCGTCCGTTCCACGCGTTCGAGCAAGGCCAAACGCGTCTTTTCCAATTCTTCTATGTCGCGTAACAATCGGGCGAGTTTTGACGCCTCGTCTGGCCGCTCAGTCATCGTATTAAATCCCTGGATAGACGACGAGCGGATGCGGCCCTTCACTCTGAGGGCTACATCCGCCCGATTTCGTGTTAGACATTTTCTCGCACAAATTTTTCAATGGAGGTGGAGAGAATCGAACTCTCGTCCGGAAGCCCTCAGTGAAAGAATCTACATACTTATTTGCTTCCTTTTGATTCGCCGGCCGTGACAGTGGAAGCAACGAAGCATCACGGCAAGCTAGCCCAAATTGGTCTTACCCTCCGGACCCCTGAGCACGGATCCTTCGGGGCAGCCTGCTAAAGTGACGCTTCTTCCTGACACACAGGCGATGTCAGGGGAAGCGTGGCCGCATTAAGCAGCCAATGCAAGTTCGCTATTCGCGATTGTGTTTTCCAGGCTTGATAACGCGGTGCATGGGCCGCGGTATGCATCCTTCACCTCGGAGTACCCCCGTCGAAACCTGGCACCCCCAAACAACTTAAGTGTAACACAAGGAACAATAGGTCTCATAGGTCCCATACCTATTGGTCCTATCCGGTCCTATCCGGTCCTATCCGGTCCTATTGGTCCTATCCGGTCCTATTGGTCCTATCCGTCCTATTGGTTAACAATCCGCACATTCTCCATCGCTTCCATATAGCGCGCCAGGTAATCCGCGAAATCGTCCTCGGATGCCGGAAACATCCCGTACCAAACGTAATCGAATCTATCCGTCAGATATCGCATTGGAGCCGCAACCCCGGCAAAACGAGCGGCTTTGCGTAGATACTCATGGTTCGTGGCGCTGTCCTCCAGCTCAATCAAGCCTCTCTCCGACAACTCATAAAGCAGGGAAACATAGAGCTTGCGCACAGCAGTACGGAAGTCTCCCGCGCGCGCAGCCGCGAATCCCGCCTCCGCGAGATCGCGCGAAGTGCTGTCTAACGCCACTTCCTCACCGAGAACCACGCGAGTTTTCTTACGCTTACCCTGGGGCCTCCGGATCTTCCGACCGAAGCGCACAACTGCCAGCAAACCAAGAAGAATAATAACTACCAGCAACACATTCCCGATCCAGCCGCTCCCTGCGCCCGCCCCAAGCAGCCGTTCAAGAAGGCGCGTCAGTGCCGAATAGATCTCTCCCAGAACCCCGCGAATCTTGCGCAGGACCTTTCGAAGAAAAGCTCCGATAGGGGTTTCCGGTTCCGGCTGGTAGGCTGGACGACTGAGGATCTCACGAATTCTCTCACCCGCATCGCTTGATTCGACTGCGCTGTCGGCTTCCACCCGCCGAAGATGGTCATCCAGGGAACGCAATCGCCCGGACGCGTTATTCAGTTTGGCAATCTTCTGTTGGGGGTCTTTCTCCGAGGCATAGGAATCGAGGATTTCATGAAGCCAGGTGTTGTCCACCGTAACTGTGTTGCCTTCGAATTCGATCTGTTCAGATCTGGGAAGCAATTCCTTCTTGATGTAGATGATTGCCTCTTCACCATACTCACGGTCAGTCTTGATGCGCTCGATCTGCTCTGCGGCTCTAACGACGCGGTTCTCGTAATTCAATAGGCGTGAGCCAGCCGCCGCCTCGGAAGCCAGGAGAAGTAAGCAAAGTAGTGTAGTTGTCCGAGTTTTTGGCATTATTCGCGACTAGTTTGAGGGGTGGTTAAAGTTCCACAATTCATGCAGAAGCTTGCACCCGGCACTAGATGCGCGTCACAAACTGCACAGCGACGGACACGCGGCTCCTCGGTTTCATTAAGACCTGAGGACGAGTTGAGAACGTTGGGCTCGTTCCGGAATTCCGCTGACAAACTCTCGGCGGCAGGGAGACCAACCTCGGATGACCTGCTCTCAACTCTCGATTGTGGGCTAGTGTATCCCGCAAGACCAAGCGGACTGGTCTGAACTGGCGTCCTTACCCACCCTGTTTGGGAAGGCGGTGGATAGCCCAGCGGTGGCGGGGCGACGGGCGGCTGCCAAAAAAATCCCGGATTAATCTCTCTGGCGATAAGATCAAGGTCGTAGGCCTCCTTACGAACTCGGCTATCAAAGTAGAGTAGAGTGAAGGAAACAATCCATATTGGTAGGCACAACAACGTTGACAGTTGATTCAAGGAAGTATAAAGGATGCTGACCGTCGGACTGGTGATAGCATCGGCATTCAACAGATTGGACTGATACAGAATAATCCCCACTGGCATCGCCAGAGCAGCAAGCAAAGATAGCGATACAAAATAAGTAAAGAGAACGATAGCTCCAACCCGAAACCAGTTACCTTTCCCGAGGTTTATTGAGCGTCCCACAGCATTTCCGGCAGATTGTCCCTCGATCATCACGATGGCTGGAAGGAAGACTACGCGAGACAGAATCACACAGATAACGACGAGCGCGAGAGCCACTCCCACAATAACGGTAATAACCAGCAATGTAGTGATTATCCATTGTGGCAGCCTGACAGCCGCAACAACTCCTACCAGGAGACCAATTCCCATCATCAAAATGAACAACACAATGCTGAGTACAATGTAAGCGGCGAATAACATCACAACAAACAGAAGCGCCATCAACGTAATTGCGCCGAGTCTTTGCTTCGCCGCGCCGAAGCACCTGCGTACCGATATCGGTTCGTCCAACATCAGGTGATCGCCAACCACCCGTGAGAGTCCCGATATCGTCACAAGTAATGTATAGAACCAGACCGGGTAGCCCAGCGCCCCAAGCAACAACATCGTTATTGACGACATCGATAAGCCGCGCGAACCTGACACACCAGTAAGCAAACCGGTATAGCCATTCCAAAACATTAACGAGACGATGTAACCGATCACCGTTGGAACCGCGGCTATGCTGACAAGAGGAGTGAAATTGCGCCGGTAGAGACGAACCGCACGGTCAATCAAGTCTCCAGTTGATAGGGGTTCAAGTCTTGTGAAGCTACGCATCAATGGCCTCAGTTGATGTTAGCGCGTTAAGAAGGATGATTCTAGACAAAGCGAATGAATCGCTCAATCAGAAGGTTAGATTTGCTATGTCGGACCAGTTGCGATGAAACTGAGCCCTTGAAGGGAGCGTCGAAGATACCATCGGACTTCAGCCGATGGTCCCTACCGGTAGGTCATGACCTGGTTTCCACGCAGAAGTCTGTTCAATGAATCACTCCTGCTTAGTAACAATCAGCGTAGATTCGTAGTCCTTCTGATCAATCGGTTCATCAATCTTCGGGTAAGGGTTCAGCGCGACTAGTCGTATCTTGTATCCCTTGTAGAAAATCTCCTTCGGCTCCAGCAGCGTATTCAAGATTGTCACAACCTGTCTCTTATTCTTGCGGACGACCTCGATAAGTACCTCACCGTTTCCTGCCCACCCGCAAACCACATCAGTAGGACAGCGAGAATCCTGGGTAACAGATCTGAATCTTATTCGCAGCTTCTCCTCTTTGAGAAATACTTCCTCGCCATTCCTTATTTTGAATTCTTCACCCAGTCCGATCTTTGCGTCAGTCGACGGGCTTTGAACAAAACCGAAAAGCATGAATAGCAAAAGCAGAATTGTTGTGACGCTCATCACTTACTCCCTGGTCGCTGTCTACTCTTATTGCAACCGTCACTCAGATCGAATCCATCTAACTTGTTTCGAATGCCCGCTGGGTGGCGTTTCACTTCCCGGCTTGCGAAGAAGCAGTTCGCTTCAGCACTTTCTTTGCAGTAACGTGCTTCATAAGCTCGTTCTTATCGAGGAAGAATGTAGTAGCAGCTTTACTCTTGCTGAAAAGCTTTTCCGCCTGATCGTCCCAGTGCCCGCTCTCTTTATGATCGCTCTCGCCGAGAGGAATGATTGCATAAGACTTTGGCGGGTTCGTCAGCACCACAATCTGGGTTGAAGTCTGACCTCCAGCCCCAACCATTTCCTTCCCCGCTGCGCTGAAGCTGATTGCCCTTGGCGTTGCCATAGCCACATTGTTAGCTCCGCCGTTCAGCGATCCGCCGCCAACCGGGAAGGTTCGATCTCCGCCCTGTCTCCCGACTCGAAAGTATTTGCCGTACGGTGCTCGCAATGAGCCAAAACTTGACTTGAGCCATTCAGCCGCCTTCCCTACCGCTGCGATCAGTTGATCATCGGTTAGATCCGCCGGTACCTCAACCTGTCTTGCAATCTCGGGCCCGAGTCCTTTCTTAAAAGCGTAAAAAGCCAGGGCGCCTTCCGACTCAGCATCGCTTCTTCGGTTCCATTTCTGAATCAGGTCAAAGACTTCTGCAGCATCCGCTGCAGCTGCGTTTCCGGCTTTTGACCACGCTGTTTTCAAACGCGCCTGCCAAAGATCCGCGTGGTAAACCTGCGGGCTGAACGCTATGTTGATCGCGTCATCCAGCGTTACTTTGTTCGCCGCATCAAGCAACTCAGTCATCATTTCCGCTCGTTGATGCCGGGGAGCGGTACGACTGGCGTTATAAATGTAAGGTGTGTACTTATCCGGAACCAGTGGACTGTTCTTCATCATGGCAAACGGCGTCACATTACAATTGTGCATGTAGCCGTTTGGGGGATTGAGAATTTGAACGAGATCATTGAGGGGATGAAGCCCCTGCCATTCGGTTGCAGAGGTGTTACCTGGAATCGGTTTGCTCGGATCGACACCTTTTGCGCGAATCGGCACACGGCCGTTTCTCAAATAAAAGATATCTCCTTGCACAGTTCCGACCATAATGTTCTGCGCCATCAGCTGAAGGTGACTTAAGGCGCGTTTCATTTCGTCCAGGTTACGCGCGGTCATCATCTCGTAGATCTGATCGGTGAGGCCAATCTCTCCCGCATAAGGTATGGCCATCGAGTACGCCTTTCCATCCTTGTGGGCGACGATGGGGCCGTGACCGGTGTATTCGATCTCAACCTCACGCCAATCGATCGTGTCGTTTTTCTTGACGCCTATCTTCTCTTTGACGACTTTCATGTCACGCCACTGTCCGTCGTAGCGATATTGACGCTGATTTGCTGGGTTGAGCTCCTCTTCATAGATATCCGACGTGTCCGGCCCGCCTGTAGTCATTGCAACCGAACAGTATCTGCTGTGGCCGAGGCTAGGGAATGGGACGCCGAGGATTGACACGCCGGACACGTTGTAATCGCCGGCATAGATTCTCACCTGATAAAACCGAAACTCACCGTACCAGCTCAAGTGCGGATCGATTACCGCGATTGGCGCGTTCATTGCAGTGCGATTCGGGGCGATGAGCATTTCGTTCGATCCACGGTAAGCTACCGGATCAGGTTGAATTCCTGCGCGTTGAAGATCTCCGCCGGCCTCCCCCAACGGCCAGCCCCAGATGATGTAGCGGCCAAGTGCTATCACATCCCAGGGGTGAATCTCCTGGGCCCACTTTGGCACCTGTTCGGGATGCTCTCGCATAAAAGCCTTCACGCCGTCTATGTAAGCTTCGATCGAAGCCCGCATCTTCGGACTCACCTGGCTGTACTTCTCGCGGCTTATTTCGGAGTGGCGCCACATGCGTTGAATCAGATCCGTGCGATAAGAATCGGGTCCGGATACTTCAGCCATGGTGCCGTTGGCACGCCGATAGTTCTTGAGCAACTCCTCAAGCCGGTCTTCCGCCTGCGCGTATCCGATCGCATATGCGGCAGACTCCAGTGTCGACGCAAACACGTGTGGTATTCCGTATTCGTCGCGATAAATTGTGGCCTCATCGGCGGCCGCCGCAGTGTTTGAGTGAACGGCAAATGGGATAACCAGCGACAGTGTGATGACTGCGAGGAGAGCTCTTTTCATTTTGATGCTCCTTCTTGAGTTAAAGATTAGCGGCGTTGACCTTACTCTGATAAGCAAAGCGATGTTAAGACAAACCGAAGGCCGTTGTCTACGATGTTCATGATCATCGGCGTAAAGCTGCGTAATCTTCTGATAAGTCGTTTTGAACGCTTCAGATTGTGTTGGAAGCAACGGCCCTGGCACCTCGATCTATTGCGCCTCATTTGCAAAACATTCAGCTTTATTAGAGAATACCGCCGCTTCCATCTCAAACCTCCAAGCGCGAAAGGAACACTATGGCATCGAGTGAGAAGCTTCTAGTCACGCTCGAGGCGGGCATCAAACGGATAACCATCAACCGGCCTGAGAGGCGCAATTCTGTAGATACCGAGACTGTTGAGCTGCTCCAGAAAGCAATCAAAAGCTCAGCCGATGATGAAAGCAAAGTAGTCGTAATCACCGGTGCTGGTGACTCGTTTTGTGCCGGCGCCGACCTCCAGTCGACCGCGCAGTACGACATAAAGAACATCGATGTTACCGCGTCGCTTCGCGAACATACTAATCCGACGATACTGGCAATGCGTGGTCTGCCAAAGCCGATCATCGCGCGAGTTCACGGACACGCCGTGGGGGTGGGCTGCAATTACGCTCTTGCTTGTGACCTCATTATTGCTTCCGAACAGGCCAAGTTTGGACAGGTGTTTGTGAAGATCGGGTTGATGCCTGACGGCGGCTCGACTTTCTTCTTACCGCGAGCAGTCGGTTATGCAAAGGCGTTCGAATTGATGGCCACGGGCGAGATCATAAACGCATACGACGCGCGCGAGCTCGGACTAGTGAACCATGTTGTACCGTTTGAACAGCTCGATACCACCGTAAATGCGATGGCTTCCCGGTTGTCGACTGCTGCGCCTATCGCATTGAGAAAAATAAAAGAGGGTCTGAATCACGGTTTGGTAGCAGACCTCGCCTCTGCTCTGGACTTTGAAGCTGTAAATCAAAACGACTGTTTTCAATCGGACGACTTTCAAGAAGGCGTCAAAGCATTCCTCGAAAAACGTCAGGCAACGTTTCAAGGCAGGTGAGAGTCACTAAATCACGCCATTCTTCACACTGTCAATTTGCAATCTTCGACGCGAGGAAGCTCGACGGTAAATTCCCACGTATACAGGTGATCGTGCATGCAAAATAGAGGCAAGGCAACATACGCGCTGTGGATCCTGTTCGGCATCAATATGATGAATTTTTTCGACCGGCAGATTCTGGCCGCGGTGACGGAGCCGATCAGAAAGGAATGGGGACTAAGTGATTCGTCGGTTGGTTGGTTGAACACAGCGTTCGTTTTGCTCTATGCAGCAGTGGGCGTTCCGTTAGGAAGGCTGTCTGATCGCTGGATCCGAACAAGGGTTCTTAGCATCGGGGTCAGCGTTTGGAGCCTCTTTACAGCGGCATCAGGTGTCACCTGGAATTACTGGTCCTTGTTCGCGGTTCGTTTGGGCGTTGGCGTGGGAGAGGCGAGCTGCGCACCCGCGTCAAATTCTCTCATCGGGGATCTCTTCCCGCCGCAGAAGCGG
Organism: Blastocatellia bacterium; assembly: GCA_035258805.1. Lineage (GTDB taxonomy): Bacteria > Acidobacteriota > Blastocatellia > UBA7656 > UBA7656 > Onstottus_A. The sequence goes on from DATFWY010000255.1 coordinate 26,146, forward strand.
GCGCGTGCGATATCGATTTTTATGCTGGGCCTCCCGATCGGAATCTTCACCAGCAATCTCTCGAGCGGTATCATCGCAAAGCAATACGGATGGCGCGTCACCTTCTTCATAGCATGCATACCGGGATTGATACTTGCTCTGTTGGCATTGAGAATTCGAGAGCCGCATCGCGGCGGCGCTGAGGAACATCACGTCGTCGGACATGAGCAAGAGGGTTCTCCATACTGGAGGGTACTCCGCATCCCGACGATCTGGTGGATCATCCTTTCGGGTGCGCTTCACAACTTCAATGCGTATGCGGTAAATGCGTTTCTACCTGCGTTTCTCGGACGCTACCACGGCATGGATTTACGTCAGGCGAATACGATTGCTGCAGTCGTCCTCGGCGCGGTGGGAGTTATAGGCTTGCTCGGCGGTGGGTGGTTCGCAGATCGATTGCGGCAGAAATATTCAAATGGACGAATGCTATTGGCAACAATAGCGTTGTTTGTATCGACACCTCTGGTTTACCTGGCTTTGGATCAACCAAAGGGTAACCTTCTCAGCTTTATGTTGTTGATGGGTTCTGGCTGGATGCTGATTTATGTTTACTATTCGACGGTGTATGCCGCTATCCAGGATGTGGTTGAACCCGGCCTGCGCGCTACCGCAATGGCTCTGTACTTCTTTGCAATGTACGTGCTTGGTGGGAGCTTCGGAACTTCCATTCTTGGAATGTTGAGTGATCATTATGCCAGACAGGCCATGACCGCAGCCGGCGAAACAGTAATGAACGAAGCGTTCAAAGCAGAAGGACTGCATAACGCATTCTACGTCGTACCGCTGGTTTCTCTAATTCTTTCGGTGGTGTTGTACTTCGGCTCGCGCACCGTCTCCAGAGACATGGAGAAGCTGCAACGATGGATGCGCGAATCGGCGGCAAAACCCGCTGCCGAGGCAGCCAAGGCCGCGCATTAGATTGAAGTCGCCCCCGCACCAATATTATCCTGTCTCGCTGCACAGCCCTTAGCTGCTGATTGAGGATGTATTTTTGATGCGAAGGCGACGGAAAAGCAGACCAAAACACGTCATTATTCTTCGTTACCGTCTGAGCGCGTTCATCGTGCTCGCTATTCTACTCACAGCCTTCAATCTCACTGACGTCGGAACCTCTTCAGCAATCTCGACTCAACAGAGATCGCGTTACGCACGAACCCGCTCTGAAGCAAAACCTGCATTCCAGAGTAGCTTTGGAAGCTTTGAGTTCAGCCGCAAGATATCTTCCCCAACGGATCAAGCAAGACCCGCAATTGAGGAGGACGTTGAAGGTCGAAGCGATTGGTTTACCTTCCAACGCTCGTATCCTTCAAACATGGTTCCGGCCGACGCGCGACTCAGAGCGTGGCGCGAAATACCTCGTTATCAGATCGACGGCGCTTTCGGCCCGCAGGCTTCCGCGACTTGGCGTGCGATCGGACCATCACCTACGTTTTCTTCTTTTTGGGGGCTGACTAGCGGACGTGTAAACGCAATCGCAATCTCCCCGGCAAAATCAACGTTGGTGCTTATAGGCACCTCGACTGGCGGCGTGTGGCGCTCGACCGATTCCGGCGAGACGTTCGTCCCTGTCTCAGACGATCAGGTCGATTTGGCAGTAGGGTCTATCGCTTTCTCGAAGAGCAACCCGACGATCGCATACGCCGGCATGGGTGATACAAAAGGCGGGTATCTCGGCAGCGGTGTGCTGAAATCTACTGACGAAGGAAGAACCTGGATACGGGTCAGCAACAACTCTCTGCCGTCGCCAGGCTCAATCTCAACGCTCGAAATAGATCCAGCAAATTCGAATCGAGTGTATGTGGCGCAATACTCGAAGGTCGCCGGCGGCAAAGTTACCTCCAGCGGCGTTTATGTCTCATCGGATGGCGGACTCAACTGGCAAAAGGTCCTTGCCGGAGCGCCCCGTGACCTTTCTATTGATCCTGTCGATTCCCGAATTATTTACGCCGGGCTGTCGCGCCTCGATAAAGATGTGGATCCTCCCTACGGTCTCTACAGGTCGAGCGATTCCGGCGCTAACTGGACCAACGTGTTCACCGCATCGCAATACGAACTCAACAAAAGACGCGACTTCAGAGTTTCGGTAAGCCCAGCGAATCCGCGAATCATTTATGTTTATTTCGGCGGCTTCCCAGGGGTTAACCTCGAGGCGCGTTTTCGAGTAAGCACCGACGCAGGTGCGACCTGGATCGACCGCAGCCTCGCGCAGGTAGACACTGCCCAACTCGGGTACAACACGTATCTCACCGCACATCCCACCGACGCTCAAACCGTGTATCTGGGTTCGCGCGACCTGTTCAAGAGCACCGATGGAGGCGAGAGCTGGTCAAATCTCACACACAATTTCTACGATATCGGGTTTGGCTTTCAGTACGCTCCAAACGGTGCTGCAACGCATCCTGATCAACACGCGCTGGAGTTTTTGCCGGGCAGCCCCAACGAGTTCTACGTCGGCAATGACGGCGGCATCTCAAAGACCACCGATAACGGCGAGACTTTTCGCTCGCTCAATGCTACTTTGACGCTCACTCAGTTCGTTGACATAACGCTGCATCCAACGAATCCATCGATTAGCTTTGGCGGGTCGCAGGACAACGGTACGCAACGAAGAATTGATTCGAGATGGCAGGAGGTTTTTAGCGGTGATGGCGGTCACGCAGTAATTAATCCGTTGAATCCCGATATGGTTTTCATCACGTACATTCGTGGAGAGATATTCCGGTATGTTAATGAAGGCCAGACCTTCGATGCGCAGGTAGCTTCCAACGAGACCTTTGGAGAATTCCTTGAGACCCCTCGAATAGCTTTTTATCCGCCGTTCGTTAGCAATGGCAGGGACGCTACGCTTTATTTTGGCACCTGGCGATTATTTGTGAGCACCAATTTAGGCGGCTCGTGGTTTGCTCCGGCCGGCTCTCTGGATCTGACCAAGGGGACAAACGACATCGGTCGAGATGTGCTCTCGGCGATCGGAGTCTCACGTTCGAATCCCAATGTAATCTATACGGGTTCGGTTCAAGGCCGAGCTATGCGAAGCGCTAATGGCGGGCAGAGCTGGACTGACGTCACCGGCGGCTTGCCGGATCGTTCGATTACGAGCATAACCGTTGATCCGACCGATCCATCAGTTGCTTATTTGACCGTTTCAGGATTCAACACCGGGCACGTATTCAGAACTACCAACACCGGCGCAAGCTGGTTGGATATAAGCGGTAGCCTTCCCGATATCCCTGCGAATGCAATGCTGGTGGATCCGTCTGACTCGAACACGATTTATCTCGGCACTGATATCGGTATCTTTCGTTCAACTGCGCGAGGCGACAGTTGGCGCTCATTCAACCGTGGCCTTCCGCCGGTTGTTATTCACGGCTTCTCGGCGAATTCGAATGGGGTGATTCAGGCCGCAACCTATGGTCGTGGAGCATTTGAGCTGGGCGGAGCGAGTGGTCCACCGGCAATCAACGCTGTTACGTTCGATGGAAGGAAAAGCTTGACGATCGAAGGAAGCGGATTCGGTGATGCTCCAATGGTATTGGTGAACGGGGTCGATCGTAGTTTCAGAATTGCGGAGACGTCGGATGTGTCAATACTACTGGCAGGTAAGATAAAGAAGTTAGGTCTGGTATCGGGAGAGAACACGATACAGGTTGTCAGGCCAGATAGCGTGAGCTCCAACATATTTAGGATAACGTTGACTCTCTGAGGTACCGTGGACTGTCCAGTCTGCGGATTTCTGGTTTCTAGTTTCTGGTTTCGGATTATGATTCTTTTGTTCTGCGTATTCTGCGTCATCTGCGGGTGAGTCGCGCTCCAAACCGTAAAACCTGACCACACTGGTTCATCCACGGATGACGCAGATTGCGCAGAAGAAACGCATATAAACCAGAAACTAAAACCCACAGGCCCCTGGTCCGCAGACTGGACAGTCTACGGCTAGACACTCGCGTCTGACCCTCCTCGCATCCTATAATGAAATTGTTATTGGCTTTGCGTTCTTCGAGGGTTGAAATTTGCGAGTCATAATCATTCTTGCCTTATCGCTTCTTGTGATTCCAACCGTCTCTGATCGCGTTACATCCGCGTACCAGGAAAAGGTCGTCTATACCTGCTCGATGCACCCTGAGGTTCAGTCATCCAGAGCCGGCAAGTGTCCCAAGTGCGGGATGAAGTTAGAAAAAACCTATCAGGAAAAGCTGGTCTATACGTGCTCGATGCATCCGGAAGTCCAGTCGTCCAAACCCGGTAAGTGTCCCAAGTGCGGGATGAAGCTCGTTGTTGAGAAACCTCCAACAGCCGAAGAGCAAAAACAAGCTTCCAGTCCTGCGGCCACACGAGCACCGGGCCAGCGCACGATTGAAGCTGTTCAGCAACAGGAAGAATACACTTGCCCTATGCATCCGGAGATTCGCACAACCGTAGCGGGAACTTGTCCCAAATGCGCGATGACCCTCGTGCCGGTGACCCCCGCGGTCGTTGATGATTTCAACTTGAAGGTTGAATCTTCTCCGAAGGCCCCGAAACCAAACGAAAAGCTCCGCCTGCGCTTTCAGGTATTCAACCCTAAGACTGGAAAGCAGGTACAGTCCTTTTACATCACTCACGATAAGTTGTTTCACCTGTTCGTTGTCAGTCAGGATATGAGCGAGTTCCAGCACATTCACCCGACATTGGAACGTGATGGGTCTTTTACGATTGATACTGTCCTGCCAAAACCGGGCAATTACAAAATCTATTCCGATTTTTATCCGCACGACGGCGCGCCTCAAGTGTTACAGCAGAATATTACTACTGCAGGCTATACGAAAGATCTCCTTGCTGGACAGCCTCAGCTAAAACCTGATTCACTGCTCACCAAAACCGTTGACGGCATGAAGATTGAATTGGCGCTGGATCCCCAAAACATAATTGCAGGTCAGAAAGTTACGCTGAAATACCACTTGACTGATGCGAATACAGGCCAGCCGATTCGCGATCTGGTACCTTACCTTGGCGCGTGGGGACACACGCTGACATTGAGCGAGGATCAAACGGACTACGTTCACTCTCATCCGGAAGAGGTTGTACCCGAGAACGTCGATAAATCGAAGCTGCGCGGCGGACCGGATGCGACTTTCAATGCGTTCTTTCCCAAGCCCGGAATTTACCGCATTTGGACTCAATTTCAGCGCGGGGATACGCTGAGCACGGTTTCGTTTACGGTGAAGGCCGATCGATTACATTGATCGACCACGCCATCCCTTGACTCTAATAGATTGAAAGAAAATCGACGAACACCAAGCCCGTCCTTTCCCCGCCGTTGGATAATCCTTGCGGCATTTATCGGTTTTGTCGGCTCGGTCGTGCTTCCGGTTGTAAACGCGAGGTACGTGATGCCCGACTTGATCGAAGTTCCGATTGAACGAGTCATCAAGAATCTTGAACGCCTGCTGAAGAACAATCCACGAAATGTTATAGCCAAGTTCAATCTGGCGCGCGCGCATGCGATGGCATACGCGTTGAAGACAGAAACGGCGCAAGTGTGGAAGGGCCGGGAGAAGGAAGGAGTTTGGTTTGGTTATAACCCAAGAGAGATCCCATTCAGTCTTGAGCCAACAACCAATCAGACTAAGCTCAATGCTGCCAAAGCGCACCTTTCTGAAGCTCTCCGACAGTACGAAGAGCTGGTCGCGATGTCCCCGGACAATTTGTCTGCAGCACTCGGTTACGCATGGTGCATAGAGCAATCGGGTGACAAACAAAAGGCAATAAAGCAGTATCGCTTGGTTATCGACGCTGCGTGGGAGAAAGAAAAAGATTTGAAGCGCGCCGGTCTCGGATGGCATTCGATCACTGCTGAAGCGGCAGGTTATCTGATTCCATTGCTCGACACGAATGCTGATAAGGCCGAGATCAATCAACTCAAAGAACGAATCAACGTATTGTCGACAGTCCCAAGACCGATCACTCCTGTTGTTATTCCACTTCGTGATGGCCTGGGAGCAGGTGAACTCCAGGACCATTCTGCAGATGTAAGGTTTGATGCCGATGGCACCGGATTGCAAAAGCGCTGGACGTGGATTTCTAAAGATGCAGGATGGCTGGTTCACGACCCGCGACACACTGGCAGGATAACCTCTGCGCTGCAGATGTTCGGCGGAGTGACGTTCTGGATGTTTTGGAATAACGGATACGAAGCGCTGCGCTCCCTGGACGACGACGGCGATGGTGTGTTGACTGGAGAAGAGCTGAAAGGGCTGGCGATCTGGAGAGACGTTAATGGGAACGGAGTCAGCGAAAAGAACGAGGTACAGACCCTCGCTTATTGGGGAATCATCGCAGTTTCCGGTCAATACGCTTCAGATTCTAACAATCCAAATCGAGTTGCGTGGTCGGAGTACGGCGTCACGTTTCAGGATGGCTCTACCCGGCCAACTTACGACATCGTGCTTCATCCGGCAATCACGACGATTGATTAGCTTTCGTTCCGCCT
>DATFWY010000256.1:0-85693 GCA_035258805.1 Blastocatellia bacterium
CAGATAAAGGCCACTGGTGGTGAACAACTCAACCTTAATGTCAGTTTCCGATCCGTACCGGCAATTCAACAAGCTGTCAACGCCGCTTTCGAGGGAGTGATGAAAGGCGGACCACAATCCGCTTCTCGCAGCGCGGATAACACTGGTTCTACTCAAGCAGAATATGTGGCGCTGGCAAAGTTCAGGGACGGTCCTGAAAGTCAGCCCGCAGTGATCGCGTTGCCGGTTCCCAGGCCTTACGGCGATTTCGGCAAGATCGTTGAGTGGCGAATCGATGAATCGTTGCCTGATGGAGTGGCTGCGTTCGTGGACTGGCTCGTGAAAGAAAGTGGATGGACGGTTACAGAGCGCGAGAGCCCTGACGTTCGTAGCGCGATACGGCCGAGACATGTTTGTTTACTTTTCCGCCGCTTTCGCAACTTCGGGACTGATGTCACGCGGCCTTATGTTCGAGCGCTCGAGGCCCGGCGGCTTCCGCATCTGCTGGTCGGAGGCAGCTCGTTTCACTCACGCGAAGAAGTTGAGGCGATCCGCAACGCACTTGCGGCGATCGAGCGGCCGGATGACGAACTCGCATTGTTCGCCACACTGAAAGGTCCGCTCTTTGCGATAAGCGATGCCCAACTCCTGGCTTATCGAACTCGTTTCTCCAGCCTGCACCCGTACAGAAAACTACCCGACGACTTGCCGGAATCTCTCGCGGAAGTAGCCGAGGCTCTTGGAGTCCTGCGAGAGCTACACGGAGCGCGCAATCGACGGCCGGTTGCAGATACTATTGGGCGGCTGCTTGCGATTACTCGGGCGCACGCGGGTTTTGCAAACTGGGCGACCGGAGAGCAGGCGCTTGCGAACGTGACACGGCTGATGGATATGGCCCGGCGAGCCGAGCAAGGCGGGTTGATTTCTTTCCGAGCGTTTGTTGACTGGCTTGACGACCAGGCCGAGAACGGCGAGGCGGGCGATGCGCCAATCATCGAAGAGGGCGCAGAGGGCGTTCGCATAATGACCGTTCATAAAGCCAAGGGTCTCGAATTCCCGGTAGTGATTCTTGCGGATATGACCGCCAAGGAAGCACGTGAGCCCTCGAAGTGGACTGACACGGAAGCTGAGTTGTGCGTGATGAGACTTGCAGGCTGTTCGCCTCCCGAGCTTCTGGAACACGCGGAAGAAGAGTTAGAGCTGGAGCGCGAGGAAGCGGCCCGAGTGCTTTATGTTGCTGCGACTCGCGCTCGGGATCTTTTGGTAGTCACAGCCGTTGGTGACGAGCGGCGCGAAGGCTGGCTCGGAGCGCTTGATCCGGCAATCTTCCCGCCAGTAAAGGACAGCTTCAAGCCTGTTACGAATCATCCTCCCGGTTGTCCCGAGTTTGGAACGGATAACGTGTCGTTTCGACCGAGCAACGGTTTGCGCAAACCCGGATCAGTGACGCCCGGGTTGCACAAGCCGGAAGTTGGCGAGCACACGGTTGTTTGGTGGGATCCGTCGGTGCTTGATTTGAATAGAGAGGATGAGATCGGCGCGCGACTGAACAAGCTTCTTGCAGCTGATGAGCGGGGTCAACGCTCGGAGCGAGGCCTTCGCGATCACGCCGAGTGGCAAGAGAAACGCTCCAGCGTTCGTGAGCAAGCCAGCGTTCCCAGCTTAAAAGTAGTGACAGCGACCGAATACGCTCAAAGCGAAGGGCAAAGGACAAACGGCGAAGAAGCAAAGGACGAGCAAAGGGCAAAGGGTGAAGAGCAAGCCAGCAAAAAAATGAGCGGGCAGTTGGATCTGTTTGAGATGCCGGAAGCGAAGATAGCACCAGAGGCGCCAGCAGTACTGCAACCATCTGGTTTACCTCTACCACCTGCTGCTCCGCAGGAGCCGTCAGTTCCATTGCCTGGAACGCTCTCAGATGTTTCTATCGAATCAGTCGGGATCGATTTCTCTCGCCCTCACGGTAAGCGATTCGGTACGCTTGTCCACGCGGTGCTTTCAACTGTGGAACTCAGCGCCGATGCCAGAAGCATTCAACAAATCGCTAACTTGCAGGGTCGATTTTTCGGTGCAAGTCAGACGGAGATCGAAGCCGCTATCGAAACGGTAATCCGTTCCCTGGGGCATCCATTGCTGCGGCGCGCCTCAAAGGCCATGGGTGATGGCCGATGCAGGCGTGAAGTCCCGATTTCAATGCGACTTGAAGATGGCACCATCGTCGAAGGAAAGGTCGACCTGGCATTTTCGGAAGGTGCCGAGCACATTCAGTGGACAGTCGTGGATTTCAAGACGGACTTTGAAATCGCCGGAAGGCTTGAGGAGTATTGTAGACAGGTCCAGTTGTACGCCAGGGCGATTTCCTCAGCAACATCGCAGGACGTTAAGGGCGTGCTGCTGAGAATGTAGGTTGTGAAGAAGAAGCATTTTTATGTCCTTGCGGTCCTTTTCGTCCTAGCGAGGCAATTCGCATTTCAAGCCAGGGTTCGCGCCAAGACGCCAAGAACTGCAAAGCCACAAAGGTCGCCTAACAATGAAGGGAAACATTCCAATTTCTGAGCTGCCTTCGGGAGAAGACATCTGGCTCACAATAACTCTCGTCTCGACACGTGAGATCAGGCCTCAACAAGGTATGCCCTTCTTTCTTTGCGCCGCGCGCAATGCCAGCGGAACCATTAAGATTAAGATTCCAACCGAGATTCTCCAGAGCGGCGTCTCTCCAAGTATCGGCTTGTGGGGCATCGTCGGTCGCGTTGAGCCTTTCCAGGGACAGCCTCAATTCCTCGTTTCGGAACTCAGACCAATAACCGTTGAAAAGTATCGCGAATTGCAGGGCGGTGAGCCCATCCTGCCGAGAGCATTCACAATTGACATCGAAACAATCCCCTTGCCTGGTTTTAAAGAAAGAGCCGCTCAGCGTCTGAAGCGCAGCATCGAGCGCGGAAGAATGAGCGAAGAGCAGCAGCAGAGATACTTCGAAGATCAGGCTGCAGAGGAGGATCGCGCGTTCAGATCCGGTTCGTTAGCAGCAACTTCAGGCCGAGTCCTTTCGATCGGCGTGCACATTGGCTCGATTGCCGGGGAAGAAATAGAAGGAATCACTCAAAGCGAAAGCGAGCACGTTTTCGGGATCGACTCTGATGGGCAGGAACGGTCCGAACAAGAAGCGCTCTCCGATTTCCTGGCTTTGATGAGCAGCTTTGATCCAGAGATCGATCAAATTGTTGGTCACAACGTCGTAGGCTTCGATTTGCCGTTTATCTTTCAACGATGCCTGGTCAACCGTATAGAAATTGGACCTCTTGTAACAGTCTCTGACTTCAATGCGCGATGCGTATACGACACAATGCATCAATGGTGGCTGGGTTCGAGGAACCGTGTCGCTCTGGACGATTTGGCTTGGGTGCTGGGAATCGAATCGAGCAAGACCGATGAAGTAGAAGGCAGCCGGATATACGATTTGTACGAAGCGGGAAGACTTTTGGAGATTCGCGATTACAACTTGAAGGATGTTCGAGTGACGCGAAAAGTTTATGAACGCCTAGTCTCAGGCTTCGGAAGATGAAACAGCCTTTGAAGAATGCGTGCCCGACGGCGTAATATTGTTGTGGCTCTCAGATGATCCCCCGATCACGTAGCGAGTAAAGGGTGCGATGTGTCGGAATTAGCTGAAAAACTCATTCAGGAGGCCCTCAACCTACCGCCCGATGAGCGTGCGATCGTAGCCGAGCGGTTGCTCTCGAGTCTAGAACAGGAGTTATCAGAAATAGATCAGCTTTGGGTTCTGGAGGCAGAAGATCGGCTAAACGCATACGAGCGTGGTGAGGTAGATGCGATTCCTGCTGAAGAGGTGTATAAGACGATCAAGAACAGAAAGCGCTGATGAAGATCGAATTCCTCCCAGCGGCGCGCGACGAGTTCTTAAGTGCAGTATCTTTATTACGACTCGAGCGAGGAGGGCCTCGGGGATCAGTTTTTCGGCGAAGCTTGGAGCACTATATCCAGAATTGTTAAGCACCCTCACGCCTGGCAAAGAATTTCTGCAAGAACGAGACGCTGTCTAACCAAAAGGTTCCCCTACGGAGTGATTTATGAGACACGACCAAATTCAATCCTGATTATTGCCGTGATGCATTTACACCGAGAACCCAAGAACTGGCAAGACAGAATTACGGAGGAACCGCTTCGTTGAGCGTGAATTTAGAGATTATTGTTGTACTGATTACTGGCATGGCGCTTGGTGCCTTCATCGTTTGGTCGCTACTCCGTCCCCGAATCAAGCACGAATATGACCGCGCTCGTAACGTATCCGAGACCGAACGGGCAACTCTTGTAGAACGCTTACAAGGTAAACAAGATCAAACGCTTAAGCTGCAAGGTGAACTGGGGGACCTTCAGTCGCGTCTTGCAGATTCTCAGAATGACAACGCGTCGCTGCTCGCTAGAATCAGCTCTCTTGACACCCAAATCTATGCCGAACGTCGAGCAGCAACCGAGAAGCTCGAATTGCTCGAAGACGCCCAGGGCAAGCTTTCCGACGCATTCAAAGCTTTATCAGCCGATGCCCTCACTGCGAATACCCAAAACTTTCTGAGCCTCGCCAAAGAAACATTGGGTAGTTTCCAGGAAGCCGCAAAAGGGGACCTCGAGACTCGACACAAGGCCATCGGCGAGCTTGTTCAACCACTCAAGGAATCTCTGGACAAGGTCGACATCAATATTCGCGAGCTCGAAACAGTTCGCGCGTCGGCGTACTCATCGCTCACCGAGCAGGTAAAACATCTCGCAACTTCTCAAGTTCAGCTTCAGACCGAAACCTCCAAGCTCGTTAACGCGCTTCGCAGCCCGATCGTGCGCGGCCGCTGGGGCGAGATACAACTTCGCCGTGTTGTCGAGCTCGCCGGAATGAGCCATCACTGTGATTTCAGTCAACAAGAAACCATAGCAACCGAGGACGGCCGGTTGCGTCCGGATATGATCGTCAGGCTTCCAAACGAAAGACAGATCGTTGTCGACTCAAAAGCCCCGATCGAAGCTTACTATCTGTCGCTTGAAACAACCGATGAGCTTGTAAGGGCTACAAGGCTCAAGGACCACGCGCGACAGGTGCGAACTCATCTCACCAAGCTTGGAGCGAAGAGTTACTGGGAACAGCTGCCCTGCACGCCCGAGTTTGTAGTCTTATTCCTTCCTGGTGAAACGTTCTTCAGCGCGGCGCTCGAACAGGATCCGTCACTGATAGAATTTGGGGTAGATCAACGAGTCATCCTCGCCACACCGACCACTCTCATCGCATTGCTGAAAGCTGTTGCATATGGCTGGCAGCAGGAGCGAATGACCGAGAACGCCCAACAGATCAGCAAACTCGGTCGTCAGCTTTACGATAGACTTCGAATTCTCGCCGAGCATTTCTCTGAGGTGCGTAAAGGCCTCGACAAAGCGGTCGAGTCATACAACAAAGCCGTGGGGTCATTTGAAGGAAGAGTGCTGGTGTCCGCCCGGCGGTTCAAAGAACTCGGCGCAACGACGAGTGAAGAGATCGAGTCTCTTGAAATTGTCGATCGTGCCACGCGTTTGCTGGACATCGGCGAAACCGGACTGATTCCCGGGTTGCTCGTCGAAGATGTGGAGTCGACCGAAGAGGAGGTTGAAATCAAGAACGAGAAAACGCTTAGCAAAGGTTCGTGATCGCCGTCTTTGCGGCTCAGCGGCTCTGCGACTTTGCGTCTAAGTGGGCATCTAATTCCCGATTAAAACGCAAAGACGCAAAGCCGCTAAGGCGCTAAGATTTCCTGGAGTTATTTTGTCGAAACAGATCTGGCTGGCCCCCATCCTTAGCAACAATCGAGAGCGCCTGCTCGAGCGCGCATCAGAAGTTCTGGCCTCGGGTCCTTCCGAGGCGTTGCTCTATCTCGCTGCATCGCGACCATTGCTCGAACTCGCCGCCGTTCGTCTGCTTGATGGTGTTCGCACCCGCGGCGTGTGGGGATCTCTTCCGGTTCACCTGTTTAGAGGTTTTGCAAGGTACGTGCTGGCGACCGCGCTTGACGAAGAGACTCAATCGCCGCTCACTAGTTTGATCGCAATCGATCAGAAGGACCTCCCTCTAAAAAGAAGCCTCATTGCGCAAATAATAAATCGCCTGGCCGATGAGGAGAAGCTAAGGGCCATAGCGTCCCTCTCGCGCCGCGAGGGCTGCATTAACACTGTCACCGCCTTAATCGGGGAAATCCAGCGCGCCGGCAAGACTCCTGCGGAATTCTCTGCGATTGTCGCAGCCCTCGAAAGCGACGCCCATTCCGCGAGCGAAAGCACGGAGGAAATCGAGCGAAGATCTGTTCCACTGCAGATCGACTTCGATAAAGATATCGCGTTGATCTACGAGGCGTACTCTTCGGCGCTCGAGGAATGCGGCTTCACAGAAGACGACGCAGACCAGTTGCGCGCTCTTGAAGTGCTTCGCGGTGAAGCCTCCGGCAAGAAAGTCATCTTGCCCTGGCTATCGAGCGTGCGATTGTTAATCGTTGATGGCTTCTTCGACTTTACTCCGGTTCAAGGTGATATTTTGAGGCTGCTCATTCCTCAAATTCCCGAAGTAATCGTGAATTTAAGCCGCGATGAACGCAACACTGAGATCTTTCGCCCGTTCGGTCGAACGATTGAACAAATATCTTCGATGGCCAAATTCGAAGTCTTTCAGAGCTCCGATGTGAAGCTAGTTGCGCCCGGCCTCTCGTCTCTTCGCAAACACTTATTTAATCCGATCGATGAGCACGTTCAACCATCCAGAGACAGTCACTCGGACGATAAGCGGGATCAAGAAGCGCTTTACAGGGAAAACATTCGAGTCTTCGACTGCGGAGACCGCGAAACCGAACTGCGCGCGATCGCGAAAGAGATCAAACGACTTGTGATGCTTGATCATTACCGCCTGAGCGAAATCGCAGTCGTTTTGAGACAGTACGCGCCTTATGAAGATGAAATCACCCGAGTCTTTCGCGAAGAGCAAATAAGTTGCAACTTGAATCAACGCATCGACCTGACAGAAGTGCCGGCCGTTCGCGCGGCGATTAAGCTATTCGAGCTTTTGATTGCGCTCGGCGGCGATCCGGAGGCGTTGAAGGCTACTCAAATCGCCGATCTGGCGAAGTCAGGTTACTTCGGCTTATCAGAAAATGAACTGGCCGGGTTACGTGCTCGATTCGAGCTGCAGGATCTGAAGCTTGTCGATATCCCGGGTTATCGTCGAGAACCCGCCGAGCTTAAGGTTGGTTTCTGGGATGCAGATGAGCTCGAAAATGCGGTTGCGTTTGTCGGAGATGATCTTCGCATTCCAATGTGGATTATCCGCGCTCGCAAATTCACCGCGCACCCAGCTGAGCCGAAGCCATCGGACGAAAAGCTGAATGACCCAGAACCCGAAGCTGAATCAGAATCAGAAGATGATTTGTCCCTTTCCTCGGATCAAAGTTTCGCAGTGCGTCAAGCAACTGCGGGCAGGGTAATTGAACCTGTAGATGTTCCATTGCCAGGTTCGGAGCGCAGAGCCAAACCCGCGCGCGAGCTCCATCCTGCGTTGATTGCCTGGTCTGTCCTTCTTATCGATCGCTTCGCAAGCATTCTAAACGTGGTTCCAAGAGAGGGCAGCCCGCGAGAAATGCGTGACAGTGTGATTAGATTGCTTGATCGCCTCCAATTTGCGCGCGAGGTTCGGAGCTCAGACCGAGGTGCTACGGCAGTTGACGATCTTGCTGCGCTGACCCTGGACCTTCGCGGTCTTGAAGGATTGCGGAGGGCCTTATTCGCGGCGACTCGGAGTATTGAGATCGCCTCCCCGCCATCCGAAGGCCAACAACGACTGGTCATAAGGCTGGCTAAGTTCCTCGACGAAACGTTGCGATGCATTAAGTCTCAGACTCTGGTGTTAAGCAGCGGTGATCCCGATGGCCTGCGGGTCCTGGAAGCTACCGACATTCGTGGTCTTCAATTTCGCGCGGTGTTCATTGCTGGTCTTTACGAAGGCAGTTTTCCGCTTCGCCCGTTGCGCGACTGGTTCTATCCGCACGAAGAGCGCGAGCGGTTGAAAGAGTATGGCTTAACCCTCGAGGATATTTCTCCCGAAACACTCCTCAAAGAAGAACACTATTTCTATCAGGCTGCTTGTCGGGCGACCGAGCGCCTCTATCTAAGCCGGCCGCTGGTTAAAGAGGACGGATCAGAAACGGTTGCTTCGTACTACATCGAGGAGATTGCCCGGGCAATTGCGCCGTCGCAGTTTATCAGAGATACAGTCCGGCGAGACTACGATGGCCGCTCTCTTTTTGAGGCCTCGAATCCGAGAGAGCTTGCAATGCTCGTGGTGCGCCAGGAAGAACGTCGGAACCACTACTCGCAAAGAGACGGCAACTTCTCCAGCGATGTAATAACACGCCTGATCGGCAGAGTTTCTAAACTCGGTTATGTCAGCGAATCGGCAAAGCGGCGCATTGCGATCGAGCGCGAACGCGGTGGTTTATTCTTCGGTGGCTTCGATGGACAGATGAGCAGTCTGGGGGTCATCGAGAAACTACAAAACCAATATGGCATCCTTCACACTTTCAGCGCCAGCGAGCTAAGTCTTTACGGCAGATGTCCATTCAAGTTCTTTGCCGAGAAAGTACTGAAGCTCGAACCGCGGGGCGAGGCGGCAATCGACATGACCGCGTTGGACGCGGGAAGCTTGCTACACGACGCGTTGAGACGATTCTTCGAGTTGCATCGGAATCACCGACTTACAGATCTGGATCCTGATGAGCTAAAACGACAGCTTGACGACGCTGCCGACGCTGTATTCGATCAGCATGAGAGAGCCGTACCGCCGCTCAACCCCAAGGTCTGGGCCATCGACCGCGAGATCAAGAAACTCCTCCTGCAACAAGTCTTGGCGTACGAGTTGACGCTTGAACAACAGACACGTGAAAAGAACGTTACGCCGTCCTTCTTCGAGCTGGCGTTCGGCATGCAGAATCCGGCAATTGATCCGAACTCGGTACAACAGCCGTTAGAAATCAACCGAGAGCACGCCAATCATAAGGAGACGATTCGCATTCGCGGACAGATAGACAGAGTAGATCAAGCAAAAAATGGAACCGTTATTGCCTATGATTACAAGCTCTCGCGAGGTGCGACTCTTGAAGACATGGCTGAGGGGCGAGCGCTTCAGCTTCACATCTATCTTGCTGCTCTCGAACAACTGTTTTTCCCTGACAGCAACATTGCGGGCGCCGGCTATTACACGATAAGGGGAATGAACGAACGCCGAAACCGCGGTTTGTATCGGAAAGCCATGAACGAATATACCGCAGTGAGTACGCGATCGATTCTATCGGACGAGGAGTGGACGCGGGTGCGCGCTGAGATGCAAGACAGAATCTGGGAGTTCATCGACCGAATGCGCACTGGCCGATTTTTAGTGGCGCCGTCGGCCCCGGATGATTCGTGCCCACGCTGCGACTACTCTGCCGTTTGCCGTTATGAAAAGTTTCGGATTCGCAGAAAAGTGGAAGTGCGACCGGCGACGGGCGACCGATGACACAGAACCAACTCAATCGAACGCCGAAGATCAAAATAACTGATGACGTAAAACGGGCGAAATGACTGAGAACAACATGCCAGAGCGTGAAGTCGGGGGCTCGCTGATCGGCGGGCGTCCGTCGTCCGTCATCCCGTCGTCCGTCAGCCGGTTTGCGGTCGTCAATCGCGAACTCAAGCCTGAACAGGAAGAGGCAGCGCACACGCTGGACCGGCATGTCTCAGTAACCGCCGGTCCCGGAGCGGGCAAGACAACAGTACTCGTTGAGCGTTACCTCCACATACTCCGAACTCGGGACGTCAGCGTTGACCAGATAGTCGCGATCACCTTCACTAATCGCGCGGCCAATGAGATGAGGGAGAGACTACGCGCAGAATTGGATAATCTGGTCTTGCAGGCCTCTCATAAAGATCGGCCGAGGTGGATGCGCCATAAAAGAACCCTGGACGGCGCTGTCATTACCACAATTCATGGGTTTTGCTCGCGGCTTCTGCGGGAGTTTCCTGTGGAAGCGGATATCGACCCACAGTTCATTCTGCTGGAAGCTCATCAATCGGCAATCCTCGAAGAAGCAACAGCAGAGGGATCACTTACCGAATTAATCAACATAGGAGACCAGGCAATCACCGAGCTTGCAGCGGGCATCGGGCGACCCAACCTGGTCAGAGGTCTGATCAACATCTACCGTTCAATCAGAAATCAAGGCCTTAACATACAAACAATCCAGACAGACATCTCCAGAAACCACAGACCAATCGACGAATACCAAAGGCTCGTCGAAGAATTATCCTTGAAGATGCGTGAATTCCTTTCAGCGCGGCGTGTGCCTCCGACCGCTGAAAAGAAAAGACTGGAAGCTTATCGACGATGGCCAAAGTTCCATGAGTTCCTGCTTGCAGTAACCGACGCTACGCAACCGGCGGCCTTTTGCGAGGGGGTTCAGAGCTTCCGCAATGCCACACGGCCTAATGCCAGCGGCAGTATCCGTGAACTAGTCAAACAACTTGATCAACTTATCTGGCAGGACAAACTCGGTGGAAGCGTAGCGCGAGCTTTCTTCGATCTGCGAGCGAAAAGATATGCCCTGGAAGTAGCTAAAGTGGTCTCGTTGCTCGAAAGAAAGCTTGACGCGGAGAAGCGTCGAAAATCTGCTCTGGACTTTGACGATCTACAGTTACGGGCTTTGAAACTGCTCGAACAACATCCCGAAACCCTTCGTCGGGCGACCCGCCGATATCGTTTTTTCCTCATAGACGAATTCCAGGACACCAACGCTCTTCAACGTGACCTGATGGCAAGGCTTGCATTGGCAGGCGATGCTCCCACAGGTGCAAACCTGTTTATTGTGGGAGATCGCAAACAATCGATCTACGGTTTCAGAGGCGCCGATGTCGATGTGTTTCGTGAATTGACCGAGAGGATCGAGGCGCGAAACGGATTGCCGGTCTCCCTCAACCGAAACTTTCGCAGTCAGTCAGCCTTAATTCGTTTTTTCAATTTTCTATTTGACCGCATGTTCGAATGCTCCCCAACGCTGGATGAGCAGCAACGCAACCAGCTCGGCTACGTCGCGCACGAAGCGAGCATTGCGGCACGTGAAGAGGCAGATCCTCAGCCGGTTGTCGAACTGCTGATAGACTCCAAACCTTCCGAGAAAACAGCTCGTATGTCTCGAACTCCAAAGCCACGAGAACGGGATGCCGAGCAGCTGGCCGCTCGCATTACCTCGATGGTCGGAAGCGAGACGATTACCGGCGCAGGCGGCTTCGATGGTCAGTCCTCGGCCCTTCGCAAGATTGAATTTCGCGACATTGCGCTGTTGTTTCGCGCGATGACCGAAGTACATATCTATGAATCTTCCTTCCGGCGCGCTGGGATTCCTTACGTTACGGTGGACGGGAAGGGCTTTTACTCTCGGCAGGAAGTAACCGATCTAATGCAGTTGCTTCGATTTCTGGACAACAAGACCGATGAGGTTGCGCTTGCGGCGGTGCTTCGTTCTCCGTTGTGTGGGCTTTCCGATGACGCGTTGTTTGCGCTTCGATGTGCACCGCTCAAAACGGCAACGCAAAACCCTGAGTTAATCAGCCAGAGTCGTATTCGTCCATTGTTCGAATCGCTGAGCCAATATGAATCGATCGACTTTATCGATCAGGATGATGGGTTTGCGATTCAGCGCGCTCGAGAGTTCCTGGAGACGTTGATTTGGCGATCGAAGAGGTCTGGGCTTTCGGAACTCCTGCGTTTTGCAGTCGATGAGTCTCAGTACCGTACCGTGGCGGCCGCGAACTTCGACGGAGCTCAGCGACTGTCGAATGTTGAAAAGCTATTCTCACTTGCTCTGCGATTCGAACGATCGGGGGCTT
This sequence comes from Blastocatellia bacterium, assembly GCA_035258805.1. Lineage (GTDB taxonomy): Bacteria > Acidobacteriota > Blastocatellia > UBA7656 > UBA7656 > Onstottus_A. Next base: position 11,911 of record DATFWY010000256.1, read on the forward strand.
ACCTTATTCGTGACTTCGTGCGTTTTGTTCACGATTTCGAGGAAGCCGGCGCGCGCGAGAGTGAGGGACAGATCGATGACACCGCCAACGCCGTGCGGCTTATGTCGATCCACCAGTCAAAGGGGCTGGAGTTCCCAGTTGTAATCATTCCGGATTTGCATCGTCTGCCTGACAACCGCACAGATTGGTGGGCATTGGACCGGCACCGAGGCCTGACCTTAAAAGTCCCGGACGGGCGCGGCGGGCGGGTTCAAGGTTTGACGTTCGCGGATTTCTTAGACCGCGCAAAGCGTCGCGACGAATTTGAGAGTATGCGATTGCTTTATGTGGCGGCGACACGGGCACAAGATCGATTGATCCTTTCCGGCGCGATTAAGGACTCAGTCGCAGCACGTTCGTGGCTCGGTTGGATATCGAGCACGCTAGGGATAGAAGACGAGCCAAAGACAGCTACGCTTCGTCCGGAAGAATCGCTTGAAGTAATGCTTACGGTGAATCTGGCAGATGCCTGGAGTCAGAATTCTGTACTGCGTAACGACAGCAGCGGTTCCCTGGGTTCTATGGATTTGACCCCGCCGGACACGGATTCTTTGCCACTCTTACAACCAATCGAAGCTGAGCGCGGCAGCGGTCTCCACCGTTTCAATGTAATGCAGCTACTGAACTATCAGCGTTGCCCCCGCCAATACTACTTCGATCGGGTTCTCAGCACACCTGGCGAGGAAGAGCTGGGTATATGGAACAACGCGGACGCTCCTGAGCCACCGGCAAATCTCACAGCAACGCTGCGTGGCGCGGTGATTCATAGGTTCTGTGAAAGGTATCGGGAAGGAGATGACCTTCTCGATTCTCTGAAGAGAAGCTTTGATGATGTTTTGCGGCTGAGAGCGGCGGAGCTCGGCGATCGCATCCTGGAGATTGATTCTGACAATGCAATTCGAGACCTCTCAAGGCTCGCCCAGAACTATGCGTCGAGTAATGTACGCAAGCGCATTGAAGCGGCACACACACTGGCCAATGATTATAAATCCAACGCTAAGCATCTGATTGGCGCACTGAGTGAACAGCGCTTTCGATTGCGCCGTCCGTTGGGAATTCTGACTGGTTCTATAGACAAATTATTGATCGTTCCTTCCGAAACCGGCGGCCTGGTCGTTGAAATTATCGATTTCAAGACCGATCGTTTTCGCGGAAAGAGCAACCAAAAGCCAGACTCGAACGAAGGGACCGCTCAAGACGGTCGCGTTGTTACAAGAAAGGGACGTGGCGCGATTAAGCGAGACCAGCTCTCGTTTGATTTTATTGATATCGCCGCGGTTGAACGAGATCTGTTAATGCAGGCGGAAATAGAAGCTGCGGCGATTGAGTACCGTGTACAGATGCAAGCGTACGCACTCGCTGCGCTGGATCTGCTTCCCGGCGTCGAAAGGGTGCAAGTTACGCTTCACTTTTTGGATCCGAATGTCGAAGTATGTCTGGCAGATGAACTACTGGACCGAGAGACCTGCTCAGCTGCAATCGATGAAGTGATGGCTGCTTTGGTAGGCAAACCATCTCCGGAACGGTTTCCCGCCACTCCCGCGGAACATTGTCGCGTATGTAATTTTGTGGAGCTGTGTGCGGCGGGAAGGAATTGGTTAAACGGTTAACGGTAAACCGTTAACCGTTCAGCGTTTAGCGTTCAGGGTTCAGCGGTTTACTTCTGAATCATCCGTGAATGAATTCTTACTTACTTTCTTTCTGTACATAAAACTGGCTGATACACAAATTACGCGGATCAGAACAGATGAAGCTCCGACCCAGACTTCAGCACTAAACTCTGAACGTTGAACGTTCATCGTTATCTTGACGCTCATCGCCGTCGCTATTGTATAATCCGGCCAAGCCTCCGAGGAGAGATCAAATGCGCTCAATCTGGAAAGGTCACATACGGTTCTTGTTGGTCGCGATCCCGGTTCGGGTCTATAACGCGATAGAAACATCAGAACAGATTCATCTCAACCAGCTTCACAACGACGATTTTGGACCGATTGGCTACGATAAACGTTGCAAGAAATGCAATAAGGTCGTCACTAAGGATGAGATCATCAAGGGATATCAATATGCCAAGGACCAGTACGCTATCCTTGAGCCCGAAGACCTCATGAAGGTCAAACTGAAAACCACCAAGGTGATTGATATCGTCGGCTTCGTCGACAAAAGCGAGATACCCCCGATGCTTTACGACTCGCCATACTTTGTCGGCCCGGATGGAGAAGTCGGAGCCAAGACTTATGCCCTTCTACGCGAGGTGTTGAAGGACACTGGCAAAGTCGGGCTTGGAAAGGTCGTCCTCCGTGATCGCGAAGACTTCATAGCAATCGCTCCGCAGGAAGACGGGCTCGTAGTCTACAAGCTGCGTTATCCGAAAGAAGTGCGCAAAATTAACGAAGTCCCGGAACTTGCTCATCACGAAATTGACAAGAATGAATTGAAGCTCGCGCACACACTGGTCGAGCAAATGGTAACTTCGATCGGCGAGATAGAAATGCGCGACCGATACAGCGAAGCCCTCCGCGAAATAATCGAAGCGAAAATCGAAGGCAAGGAAGTCGCCGGTTTTGTGGAAGAGGAGCAAACTACGGTAGACATAATGACCGCCCTCAAAGAGAGCATCAAAGAAGCCCAGCGCAAACCGATGGTGAAAGCAACAGGCAAGACCAAAAAGCAGGAAGAAGCGGAGGAGGCGAAGCCGAAGAAAGCTCGAAAGAGCAAGGCATCCTAGGCTGAGCTTCATCGGATGTCCAAAAAAGGCAGCAAGATTCTCCGGTTCCCGGCCCCGGCGCCGACGAAAGCCGACTATCAAAGGGTCAAGTCGACCTACACCGTTCAGGAAATCAAACAACTCTTTGGTCTCAGCGATCGTGTGATCAGGCGCTGGACTGAACAGGGCGTGGTTCCCGCGGCATCGGAGTCGAAAACAGGCGAACCGCTCTATGATTTCAGCGCTCTGACACAATTCAGGCGCGTGCGCGAGCTGCGCAGCCACGGCCTCACACTCAAACAGGTTGAAGCCGAACTGCAAGGTCAGATGAACCTGTTCAAACCTGCTCAGGCCAGGATCGAGAGGCTGCTGAGTCCGTTTGAAGAGGCGTTGATTCTTCACGAACGCGGTGATGAGAAAGCTGCCGATCTCTATCGCGAGGCAATCGTCGAAGGCGACAACCTGGCAGACGCTTATTGCAATCTCGGGATTATAGAGCTCGAGCAAGGCAGGATTCCAAAGGCGCTCGACTGTTTCAGTCAGGCGCTGCGGAACGAGCCTCGACATGTTGAAGCTCACTACGATCTCGCGAACCTCTACTTTGATGTCGGCGATCTGCAGCTTGCGAAGCTGCACTACGAAACGGCAGCCGAACTCGAGCCCTCATTCTCGCCACTGCATTACAATCTCGCACTCGTCTACTACAAGCTGAACAATTTGAACGGCGCCTGCGCGGCACTGCATAAGTACAAGGAACTCGTTCCTGAAGACCACGAGATGAAGGCAATCGATGAGTTGTTGAACTGGTTGGAGCAGGCACGGGATATCGAGAACAAGCGCCGAGGCCCGTCTTAGTTTGCTGAAGCGCTTTGCGAGCTTTGCGTCCTTCGGGTCTTTGCGCGAACCCAAACTTGAAGACCAAACAATTCAGGTTGCAAATTCATCCGCAGGAGGAGAAGCCAAATGCCCTCGAAATTCTCATCGCGCAAATCCTGGCGAGAAAAACTCGAACGAACGAATCATTCGAAAATCGTCGCGGTCCCGGAATCGATGGCCAGGAGGCTGGGACCAGGCACGATGCTAATTCCGAAGCCGATGGATGTCGACTCGCTCATCCGGAAAACGCATCGGGGTAAGCTAGTGACTGTTTCTGAAATCAGGTCTCGCCTTGCGCGCGACAACAAAGTCGATGTCACCTGTCCGCTGACGACAGGCATCTTTATCCGTATCGCCGCGGAAGCCGCCGAGGAAGACCGCCGCGGAGGCAAGAAGACGGTAACGCCGTACTGGCGGATAGTCAGAGATGATGGAAGTTTGAACGAAAAGTTTCCTGGCGGCGTGAAGGAGCAATCCAGGCGGCTGCGTGAGGAGGGACACTCGATCGCGACAGGTGTAGGCAAGAAGCCTCCGAGAGTGAGGGATTTTGAGAAATCGCTGGTGCGTCTGTAAGGTTTCTGGTTTGTGGTTTAGCTTTCGGCGTTTAGCGTTAAGCGTTTGGAGTTCGCCGTTCAGCATTCACGCGTTCACGTCCAGGTTTTGGGGTTCTTTGAAGCAATCCCGAAGACTTGCAGAACTCTGAACGTTGAATGCTGAACTCTGAACGCTAAACCATAAAGCAGAACCCTGACCGTGAAAGAACCCCGAACCTCTCACCTTTCAACCCTAACTTTTCCATTGACACACCTTTGCTTTACGGTTATTCTTGCCCAGTCGGACAAATTGAATTTCATTTTCATTTAGGGCTTCTTACGCGGGGGAATATGAGTTTGGTGGACGCACTTCATAACAGGCCGTATCGGGTCAAAGGTATCGAAGGCCCGGATGACGAACGGCGACGCTTGCTGGATCTGGGAATCACGCCGGGCGAAGTATTGGCAGTCGTGCAATCAGTGCCGCTCGGGGATCCGTTGGTGGTAATAGTCCGCGGAATGCGGCTCGCGCTTCGAAGACGTGAAGCCGAATGGATCAGACTTCAGTGAGCAAACATGTCTTCAGCAAAGACGGGCACGCCCGTCTATCACATCGAAGCCGATGCGCTTCACCCACCCATTGACGCTGAGTCCAAGCAGCCAACCGTCTGTCTGACCGGGGCTCCTAACGCCGGAAAGACGGCGCTGATGAACGCGCTCACCGGCGGGAGCTTTCGTACCGCAAACTATCCAGGCGTAACGGTCACGCTGTCGCGCGGCAAGAGCAAGGTTGAGTTCGGACGACAGGCCCTCTTTGTAGATCTGCCGGGGGTACACAGCACTTCCGCATCATCGCCCGAGGAAGAACTTTCCTGCCAGGTCATCGAGGGCAGGCACATCTCAGTAAAACCGGATGCGCTGGTCATCGCCGTCGACGCGACTCAATTGGAACGACACCTGAGGTTCGCGTCGTTCGTGGCGCGACAAAGGAAGCCTACCGTCATAGCTCTAACGATGATGGATCTCCTTCCTCGAATTCAGCGGACCATCAATGTGCGCAAACTTGAACTGGCGATCGGATTGCGAGTGGTTCCAGTTGATGGGCGTACTGGCTGGGGCGCCGCCGAACTCATAACAGCAGTGAATGAAGTCCTTGCCTTCCCGGTTACGCAAAAGGACGCGCTCGCCGAATTGCCGGAGGACCCGGTCGCCGCCTACCAGGAGATTCGTGAGTTACTCGATAACAGTGAGGCGATTAAGAATGAGAATCTGTTTGTGCTTGCGAATGACTCCTTCACTGCTCGCATCGACCGGATTGTGCTGCATCGCTTTCTCGGATTTCCGATCTTCTTCGCTGTTCTCGTAGGTCTCTTTTCATCAATATTTTGGGCGGCACGGCCCTTTATGGATTTGATCGACTGGTTATTCTCAAGGACGATCAGTGCTCTGTTGACGTTTCTTCCTGAGAGCGTTCTGTCGCGCTTCATGGCGGAAGGGGTGATCGGAGGAGTTGGCGCAGTATCGGTCTTCTTTCCGCAGATCGTGATCCTCTTTTTTCTGATGACGATTCTCGAAGATTCAGGCTATCTGGCTCGTGGTGCGGCGCTCGTTGACCGGCCGTTGTCTTACCTGGGTCTTCATGGACGTTCCTTTGTGCCGATGCTGTCAGGCTTCGCGTGTGCGATTCCTGCAGTGCTTGCAGCTCGCACCATACCTTCACGACGAGAGCGACTGCTGACTATTTGGATTCTCCCGCTGATGAGTTGCAGCGCCCGGCTTCCTGTGTACGCCCTTTTACTTGGAGCTCTACTTCCCGGTTCGGCGTGGAGTGCGGGCTTAGCGTTGGGTGTGATTTATGTCTCCAGTTTGTTAGTCGGTGCTTTGGTGGCCGGTCTGATCAGCAGGTTTGTACTGCACAGAACTGCGGCGTCGCTACTTGCAATGGAAATGCCCGTTTATCGAAAACCGTTGCTCAAACCGATGTTCAGAATGACCTGGTCGCGATCATCGTCATATTTACGTCGCGCCGGCACACCCATCATCATCATCTCAGCGTGCCTTTGGCTTCTTTCAAACTTCGGCTTTGGCTGGCGCCAGGAGCGGCCGGCGGAAGCGGTACGACCTTCGCTGGTGTCCGTAAGCGATCTGGATCATTCATTCGCCGCGCAGCTGGGCCAGACTCTCGAGCCTGCTCTTCACCCAATGGGGATCGATTGGCGGGTTGGAGTAGGATTGATTTCTGCTTTTGCCGCGCGAGAAGTATTTGTAAGTACAATGGCGATTGTCTTTCACGTCGGTGGCGATCAAGAGTCACAACAAGACGGTTTGCTCGAAAACATGCGAGCAGCCACTTTTTCGGGAACTAATCAGAAAATATTTACAACCTCGACAATCCTTGGCCTCATTGTATTCTTCTTTTTCTCTCTCCAATGCCTGTCCACGGTCTCAGTGGTTCGCAGTGAAACGAACTCGTGGCGCCTCGCCGCACTACAACTCCTCTTTTACACCGGAATTGGATATTTGTTGTCATCCGCGCTTGTCGTGAGTTTGCGCCTCTTTGGGGTAAACTAAGCTCTGGGCTTGATTAGAGTCAGAGGCGACTATGTAACGAACGGCCGTGCTTTGACACTAACAGAGTACGGGACTAAGATGAGCGCAATGGTGGGGCCAGGAGGGAGCAGTGAAGGGAGCTCTAATTTACCCGTCAAGCTCAATCTGCGAAGCGCCGGCATTCAATCGGGTCAATGAAGTCCGTCGTTGTTATCGGTTTAGTCTTAAGACGGCTGACGGAACACACTCTCAACATTCGGAGTAGACAGAGCAAACACGTTCTGACGACATCAGGAGGGCCTAATGAAAGAGCGAATAAAGTGGATCCTGGTGGGACTCGGTTTCACCTTTGGGTTTCAAGTCATCATTTCCCTTCTCTTCACCGCATTAGCCTACAGCATTAAGTCTGCATCCGCAGATGTAATTTCCGACACCGCAACTGCTGTTGCATTTGGAGCCTCGTTGGGAGCGTTTCTCATCGGCAGCTTCGTTATTGGCTGGCTCACTGAACAGCTGCGGGTCCTCGATGCGTTGATTGTCGCTGTCCTGACACTTGCGTTGACGTTGTTGATGTACACCGCTCTGCCGGCCGGTAACAAGGGTCAGTTTGTCAGCGGGTTTCTTCTCAGTGAGCCGAGGCGAGGGGCATTGTTCGCGGTAGTTGCGTTGATCGCCGCAGCGATCGGTGCGTATTGGGGATGGCACCTCAAGGTTCCGCAGGAGGGAGGATTCGATAGAATCGCTCTCCTGGGCGGACTGGTAGGCGCGGTCGTTCTTCCTTTCGTATTGTTGGCGATAGGCGGTCGTGATCCCAACGCTCCAAATGCCCCTGGTCTGCCCTGGTACTTCCTGTTGATCGTTCTCGTGCTCGTACTACTCATCGTTGGTGCCGGATTTGTTTGGTTCACACGCGAATCGCACTACGAGGACGAAATATCGATAAGCCCCGAGCATCACAAGGGCGAAGGTCCGGCTGCTACGCACTGAATCCGGATATGCTAAGGTTGAGAGCTGGAGGTATTTTGAGGCTGAGAACAATGCCGACGATAACGCTAGTGATTCTTGGCGCTCTTGTGTGCGGTATTACTTTACTCTGTAACCTTCAACCCGCTTCGGCTCAGTCACCAGCGACGCAAAACATTGACTTGAATAACCCGGTTGTGCCATTCGGAACGAACGACACAATCCTTTTAATTCACGATTCTAAGGTCCTGGTGAACGGCGATGCGCTATTGAGTGTTGGTGGGGATACAGGCGGGCATCTTGTCTGGTTCTACACGCCAACCTATGGAAGGTATATCTTTTCTACAAAACCACATCCCAAGTATCAGTTTCGCGAAGTAGAGGTACTACAGAATCGCAGAATTGTCTTCGAATCTGAGGGCAAGCGGTTCGAATGGAGCATGTCCACTCCACTCACCGACAAAGGAACCATCGTGCGCCTGTGGATGATGCACGACAAACAACCGGAACTACTGAAGGATAGCAAGCCCACAAGAGGAGAAATTGGTGCGGCGACGCACTATGAGTACATTTTGCCCGCTGTTAAACAGTGAATCTCCCCTAGCCGTCCAATTGCTTCTCTAACAAGCCGAGAGTTTGAGAAAAATTCAAGATACCATCAGGCTTTAAGCCCGATGGTATCTTAAAGATTTCACAATTTCTCGAAGGTTGTGCGAGCGATTCAGGTTAACGAACCATCATCAACAACACGCCCTTTTTCGATGGTTCGCAAATCATTAGCGATATCCGAGGCCAACTGATACCGCTCTGAGGGGTTCTTCTTCAACATTCGCTCAATAATCGAGATGAGCGTATCGGGAGCGTCTTTTCGCTGCTTCTTTATCGCTGAGGGAGCGCGCTTCTTTATTGCTTCTATGGTCTGAAAGTACGTTTCACCATCGAACGGCAGCCGCCCGGTAGTCATCTCATACAGGACCACGCCCAGCGAGAAGATATCCGCCAGATGTGTAACATCTCCCCTGCCGGTCGCCTGTTCGGGTGACATATAGCTTATGGTTCCCAGCAGCACTCCAGATTCGGTGAGTCGAGTTTTGCTCGGCGCGCGGCTCAAAACCGGCACCGGCTTCGCCAGACCAAAGTCAAGAACCTTAACTTTGCCTCGTGGCGTTATCATGATGTTTGATGACTTGATATCCCTGTGAACAACTCCTCGCTCGTGGGCTTCCGAGAGCGCATCTGCAGACTGCATGCCTATTTCCACTATTTCGTTTAGCGACATTGCACCAGCCTCGAGGCGCTGTGACAGCGTCTGCCCCTCAACATATTCCATAACGATATAAGGATTGCCGGCCGCCTCGCCGATCTCGTGAATTGTCGCAATGTTGGGATGGTTCAGCTGCGAGGCCATGCGAGCTTCTCTAATGAATCGCTGCTTCATGCTTTCGTCTTCGATGTGTTTCGAAGCCAGCACCTTTATCGCAACAGTTCGCTGCAAATCCGTATCGTACGACTCAAAGATCTCTCCCATACCTCCGGTGCCGAGCGAACGCTTTATCTCAAATCTTCCGATGTGCCCGGCGGGCTCGATCAAAGGGGGCGCAAGTACTTTTTCGGTTTTGCCATCGTGAACGGCCATTGCCGCGCGATCGGTGTCTCGCAATTCCGTAGTCACGACGCGCGGTCTCGAAATCACTGACGAGAATAGAGTCGAGAAGATGCGTGGCCCTCGTTCGTCCTGAATGAAATATCCAGCACGCTTCAGATCCTCATAAATGTGTTCATTCTCCTTTTCGACTCTTCCGTTCTCGATGGTTTCCCGAATTGCGCGCCGAAAGCTATCGCTCAGGTGATCCCAAATAAACCTAAATTGTCCTTTCGCTTCATCCAGGAACGTCGCCTCCACTTCCTCGCGATCAAGCTTGCCCTCATTCTCCAGGAGGTAATCAAAATATGCCGAACACGCAATCTGCAGGAAGTATGGAAAGTAACCCGCGATCTCAATGATGCGACGCGAATAACCTGCAAGCGGAACACCGGCTTCAGCCGACGGCCTGGTGATAAGTTCGAGAGCCTCTGAGCGCGTGAACGCACGAAGGAATACATTCGTGAAGATGTTGAAGAAAGGTGAATCAGCGATGAGTTGAGTGTGACACAACTCCTGGAGGTCCCGCGCCGAGCTGGTTACATAAGCGACATCGTAGTTGTTCGCGATTGACCTTAAGAATGAATAGAATTCCAGGTCGAAGGCGTGATTGGTAGTGATCGCGTCAAACTCATCGAACAGCACCACCAGTTTTCGTCCATCTCGGCGAAAGTTCTCGAGTACTCCTCTGAGGGCATCAAACGACGGCTCGAGCCGGGTGAGCGAATCGTCGCCCGTCTCTTTCCCAAGTAACGCAAATAGCTCCTTAAAAAACTCGGTGAGTGATAATCGGCGCTTTTGTTGCAGATCTATAAACGCAAATGCGTAAGAGTCGGCACGATCGAGGAAACGACGACGAACCTCCGGGTCATTGATGAAATTGAGCAGGGATGACTTGCCTATACGACGTTCGCCGACGACCGAGATGGACTGAGGGCGTGACGCGCCGATTCGTGAAAAGATCTTTGACACCTCACGAATCCGCCCGAAGAACTGTGCCGGGTCTTTGATGGCTACTCTGTTCAGATAAGGGTTTCGGGCCATGATGCTAGTTTCTAGTTTCTGGTTTATGGTTTCTAGTTTGCTGTATCAGAGATTTCGCTCGTGTCTGGTTGACGGCCGCTCCACCGACCGCGGGGTCGGTGGAGTCGTGGGGTTTTTCACAGCGTCCGGACTTCTTTCACTACCTGCCAAATAGAATGCGAACGGCGGATCCATAACCGAAGCAAATCGATCTTGAAGCGAAAACCATCCGCCGGGTTCTTCTCCAACAGCTCGCGGCGGAACATTTCTTCAAGCGTCAGTCGAATCGTATTTTCAGAGAGGTTGACTGGGTAATCGTTTCCTTTTACCGAAGCGCGCAGCTCACCTGCGGTCGCATACGACAAACCATCTGTCAACATTTCGCCCAACAACGACAGCGCCAACTTCTCGTCATCCGACAACGCGTCCCACGAATAGATCATTTGTGGCAGCGGGTTGTCGACGATTTCGGTGATCACTTGTCCCAAGTCCGCAACCGTAACCCAGTTCTGCGAATGCTCGTTCATATAATCAACGACGTTTTGACAGATTACCTGCGTGTAGAACGGTTGGCCCGAGGTCAACCGGTAGATCACCTCCATAACGCCCCGCCCATATACGACGCGGCCGCGGACGGGTTCAGTGATTAACCGGATAGTATCTTTTTCTGATAAAAAGCCGACTTTGCGAAACAGCGATCTCCTCAGTAGTTCGCGCCAATACTTCCGATCTCTCTCTTCAAGTCTGCGAGAACCGGTGAATATCAGCCCGAGCCTTTCCTTGTTATCCATCAACCCCGCCAGAAACGTGAAGAGTTCATTCGAAAGTTTGCCTTCGTCAACCTTGCCTTCCAGCAGTTCGTACTCATCCATCAGGATTAGCAAAGTGCGGCCGCCGATTGAGGCCAGTACTTCATCCAGGAAATCAAGAAAAACCGGATAGGGATTACGGCCATCAAATCGCGGCACGTCGACAGCGACGGCCTGGGCCAACCCGGGCTTGCCGGTCGCGGCCGCTGGAACGCCACCAACTAACGCAACTGCTTCAGCGGCCGGCAACGCTTCGGGCGCAGCTTTAGACCCATTAGCTTTAGCGACCGATTCGGCAATCAACCTTGAAATCCTTGCGAAAAACTCCGAATCTGACGCAATAACCATCTCCTGAAGATCAACAAACACCGGAATAAAACGCTCGCCCAGTCTGCCGCCGGCAACCTGATAAAGAATCGAACTCTTGCCCGCTCTTCGCTCCCCACAAAAAACGATGACCACACCCTGGCTCGTGCCCTCGAGCTTGGTTCGAACATATCGGAAATCGTCTTCGCGCCCGTAGAACATTTTCTCTGTCCGAATCGGATTTCCTACAATAAACGGGTTGGGTTCGATCGGAACAAACGCGCGCAGCTCTTTCGGCAAAACATACTCTCGATCTCCGAACCGGCGCACTGCAAACGCCGCGCTCAGAGCCAACGCAATCAATGCGACCGTCAATATATAAAACCACCAACTCTTCCAAAATGGTAAACCAACCGTAACCGAGATAGTCGCCGCCGGCGCTTTTGCTCCGTACAAGTCTCTATTCAACGCGATCAACTCGAATGTATGCGTTCCTTCGTCGAGATCTATGCGCGAGACATCGCGTTCAGCGCCCTGTTGTACGGGCAGAGGCTCCCACGGCTGCTCGCCTTCGCTCGAATTTATTCGATAAACATAACGAGCCTGGCCGCTCGTGCACGCAGCGCTGAAACGGAAAGTGAGCCTGTGCCGGCCGTAGGACACATTATAAGAACCGTTGTCGGCCGAGGCCTGGATATGTCCATCAACTTCGAGCGTGATCTGAGCGGCCGGTGCAACCTCGACTGGTATATGCCGTACCGCACCCTTGTTAGTGGCAATCCAGATACGGCCGTCCGTATCCTGGGATATGGAGTTCACTCGGTTTCCGGTCAGCGACTGAGTCTCTCCCGAATAAACGGTGGACAGCATGTGACCGCCGAACTCCAACAGTTTCTTGACCCGACCTTCGTCTGTTCCCGACCACAAATAACCATCGCGATCGATAAACATCGTGTTCGTCGGTTCTGGATCTATAGTAGAGAAGGCCGACCCGCCGTTGTATGACTGGATCCCTGCATGAGTTGCAATCAGCAGTTTGTCATTAAAGCGGCATATCCATCTGACGTCGTTGTCGGCCAGGCCGCGTGAGGTATCAATTAAGTCCGCTCTGCCTTGTTGATCCAGGCTTACGACTCCGCGGCCAGTGGCAAACCACAGGCTGCCGTCGCCATCCTCAAACACGTGCCGTACATCGTAACCGGCAAGAGCATCAATGCTGCGCAAGGTACCTTCACGAAAAACAGAAGCGCCGCGCGTGGTCGCAAACACAATTGCCGAACCTCCAGCGATCGCGTTTACCCACTGCACGTTATTAGAAGCGAGTCCGCTCCCTTCATTGAATTGAGTCAGACTCTCGCCGGTCCATCTGAGTCCGCCTTGATCCGTTGCGAACCAGGCAGAGCCTGTCTTATCGAAAGCTACCGCTTGCACACTGATGCCGGACCGAAAGCCCTCAACTGGGAGGATGCGCTCTCCTTCCAGACGTGAGACGCCGCCCTGTGTCAAAAACCATACGCTGCTGCGACCTCGCAAACCGGGAATATCTGGAGCTACGGCGATCTGTTGCACATCATTATCGGCCAGCCCGCGACTTGTGGTGAAACTAACAAAACTATAGAAATCAGAGCTGACCACGCCGTTATCGGTTGCAAACCATAGATTGCCATCGCGACCGGTAGTGATCGCGACAACGTGGTCGCGATCAAGGAAGTTGACCCGTTGGGACTCGCGTCTCGCAGGGTCGTAAACAATCACACCGGCGCCTTCGAGTGCGAACCAAATGCGACCCCGCTGATCTTCGCTTATTGCACGAATGGATTTCGTTGCTGCGGCCCTCGTTTCGATTGCCGGACGAACGATGTGCCCGTTATCTATCAAATAGACTTCGCTTGCAGTCGCCAACCAGATTCTGTTGCCGTTATCTATGAACAAACTTCGAAAGTCCGGGAAATTTGAGGCCTCCTCTGGTTGCGGTCTGGTCCCCCGAGCCTCACGCCAAGCCTGAAATGAAGTGAGCTTTTGACCTTCGAGAATGTACAACCCATTTCCAGCGGCGATCCAGAGAGCACCGCTTTTGTCTCGTGCAAGAGATCGTACGCCATCGGGCGCTGGTTCTGAAGAGGGAGCAACAGGGACAAAGACTCGTCCGTCGAAATGCGCAATGCCCTCCGCGCCGCCGACCCAAACGTCGCCATTTGAATCGACCACTATCTCGCGAGGATCGCGAACCCACAGCAACGGACCGCCATCCTCACCATTCCTGGTCATCCGTCGAACACCATGATTTGTAGCGAGCCAGAGCATGCCGGTTTTGTCTTCGGCGATGGATCGGACATCCTCGCCGGAGAACTGGTCCAATGCGGATCCTGCAGACGCTGACGATTTGAACTCGGCACCGTTGAACCGTGCGAGGCCCTTATCGGTCCCGAACCACATCCAACCTTCGCTATCCTGAAAAATGGCTTGAACGTTCTTTGAGGGCAGATTAGGGACCGTATATCGCGATACTGCCTTCTCGTTCATTGGGATCACCGGCGCTACCAAAAGCTGAAGCGGAAACTCGGTAGTGATGCCCGCCGAAATGAACACATCATTTCTGTATTCGTCATAACCGCGGAGAGTAGCGCTCAGCTGGAACGAACCGGGAGCGAGCCTTCCAAAGTATGCATCTCCGTACTCGTCAGTTACGCTTCGCGCCGCAAGCGGGCCAACTGCAGAACGCTCCTTCGCATAAAGACTCACGGTTACGCCTGAGAGCGGCTGATTGCCAGCGTCAAGTACTGCAACGTGAAGCGAGGAAGGGATGAGTTTGACCGGCGGCATTGCGAACGTCTCGTCGGGACGCAGGGTGACGTTAACGGATTCTTTTCGAAACCTTGCAGCCTCGACGGTGACTCGATACGGCCCGGCTCTTAGATTGTGAAACTCAAACTTACCGTCTGCCTGCGTACTTTTGGACGTGACGAGATCACCTGATGACAAGGTCACCTTTGCGTTCGCCAGCGGAGTTCCCCGTTCGTCTTGAATTGTGCCGATGATGGCCCCGGCGGTTCCGGGAGTTGGCGGTTGCTGACCGGCGAGATAAACCGCTTTAGCCTGGGCGATCGCGAGCAAAGCGGCAACCAACAACACAATGCTAGCTCGGTCAGTAAGAGATGCTTTCCTTGGGATGCGTGTAGACACTTGTTACTGGTTTGCAAACGGGTGCGGGATTATCGCGTTTTTGAGTATACACGCCACAAAACCGGGGTTTCAAGAATCAGAGTAGAACGCGTCCTTAGCACATGACATGTACGCTCTGATTAGCAAGTGAAATGTCCGCTTTCAGCAGCGAAGATGCGTTCAGTGTCTTTTCTTCACACCCACCTCGTCAGAGGTGGTTTCTTGATGCTGTAGCCTACATTGAAGGCGTCGCTCAGCCATCGAAGGCGCTCGCTCAGGCGTTCTTCATACCCACCTCGTCAGAGGTGGGTTCTTGATGTTTCAGCCTACTAATGTCGTGCTGAGTTCTATTTTCATAAACTTTCCGTTGAAGTGCTCGAGCGCGCTTTGTAGGCCACAACATCAACAACCCACCTCTGACGAGGTCGGTACGAAGAACGGGGCTCAGCGCGCCTTCAATGTAGGCCGCAACATCAACAACCCACCCGTGACGAGGTGGGTATACAACAACCTGCTGCCGCGGTCCATTCAGGTTTTCGCACAGCCTTTGTTGGTGTGAGAAACTACTTTGCGGATTCCCGGTATGCTCGAGGGGTAACACCAGTAACCGATTTGAATACTTTGGTGAAGTGGCTTTGACTCTGGTAGCCAACTGTCGATGCGATCTCGCTAATCGAAAGCGTAGTCTCGGCTAGTAGCTTGCGCGCTCGGTCGAGACGCAGGTTGGCAAGGTACACGTGCGGCGTGACACCGCTGATTTGTTTGAACAATCTTGCGAAGTGATACTCCGAAAGGTACGCCGCCGCCGCAATCTCCTCCAGCGCAATCTCACTTCCAAAATTGTCGTGCATGAACTCGATAGCGCGTCGAAGCCGGCGGTCGACAGGACCAGCACGTGAAAGCTCAATTTTATCCGACTTGCGAACCGTGAGATGACAACGCAAAAGGTGAATCGCCAGTTGCCGAACCAACGCGTCGAGCATCGCCGCGTGGCCGATTTGATGATCAGATATTTCAGTAACAATCAGACGCGCGAGTTGTGCAATGTTCTCGTCCTGGGTGACGTTTTCGCGAAATACGATCTCGGCCGAAGTACGCGTAACACCGATCTCCGATACTAATTCGTTAACGAGGATGGGACTTATCCCGATCGAGACAAACTCGACGCCGGAAGACTGTGCCGAGTGAGTCTGGCCAATGTCGATTAACGCTGTCTTGCCATCGGACAATTCAAAAGCACGATCCGCAATAGTTGCCGAAATCCGGCCTTCCAACACTGACACTACTGTAAAAGCGGTGTGTGAGTGGGGTTGAAATTCGCAGTTCCCAGTTACCGTATGCCTGATTCCGAAATGAGGTCGAGATATGAATCGTTGCACCTCCCTGGAAACGGAGTCCGTACTCGGGGAAGATTCCGACGAAATCTCGTTAACAACTGCTGCGCTGTTCATTCTATTTGGAGGAGGCGCGGGCTTTGCTTTCGTTACTCTTTTGTGCCTTCTGGCAGTCGGCGCAAATGCCGAAGATCCGGTGGCTATGATGAAGCGGCTTAAACTTGTAACGATTGGCAATCTCGTCCTGCAGCTTTTCTATTTGTTCGCTGTAGAACTCGATCAAAGCTCCACATCCCGTACAGATCAAGTGGTCGTGATGTGTGTGTTTGTAGTCGTGCTCGTAAAGCATCCGCCCATCATGAAACTCGAGCTCACGAGCTAGGCCACACTCCTTGAGCAGCTTCAAGGTACGGTATACGGTTGTGAAGCCAACCGAGGGATCCTTAGCCTTTATGATCGAGTATAGATCCTCGCTGGAGACGTGCCCTTCAGTATCTAAAAACACATCGAGGATCAAATCGCGTTGACTTGTGCGCTTAAGCCCCGCTCGCTTGAGATGCTCCTGGAAGATCGTCTTCTCTTCACGTTCCATTAGCGCTCCGGATGGGTTCAAAAAGATTATACACACCCGAAGCCCACTGGCCAACGTAGGGTCGCGCAGGCACGCGCGGGCAAATACGTCCAAATTCGCAGTCGAATCGGTCGATTCACCGAATTTGATTCAATGTACTCCGTAGTTTATTCTCATTGTTTCGCGCCGCGGAGTTTTTAGCGAACATGGTATGAAATCAATCTTCCTCTACCTCTCGACGAGTGAACGGTTCAAAGATTTTCTCACCCGGTTTAAGTCATTCAACGATGTTACCCATCGTTTCGTAGCCGGAGAAGAACTGCATGATGCGGTTGATGCGATCAGAACGCTCAACAGCAAGAGAATTACTGCCTCGTTCGATCACCTCGGTGAGTCGATCACTTCCGAAAGCGCAACTCGCGCCGAGGTAGACGAGTATGTCCGCGTGCTCGACAGCATCCACGAAAACCAGTTGGACTCCAGTGTGTCGGTGAAGCTTACGCAGCTTGGACTCGATGTGAGCCAGGAACTTTGCTACGCGAATACACGACGGATCGTTGAAACCGCGCTTCGTTACAACAACTTCGTCCGCATTGATATGGAAGATTCGACGAAGACGGATGCGACGTTAGAAGTATTCAAACGACTGCGAGCTGAATTCGAAAACGTCGGGATTGTTATTCAATCTTATCTATACCGCACCGAGAACGACGCGGAAGAGCTGCTTAAGTTGGGTGCTGGCATCCGGCTGTGTAAGGGAGCATACAAAGAACCCCCCTCGGTAGCATTTCCAAATAAGAACGACGTTGACGCGAATTATATTAATGTCATGAAGATACTTTTGACATCGGGGATCTATCACGGCATCGCCACGCATGATGAGAACATGATCAATGCTACCGTAGAGTTCGCAAGAGAGAGGAATATCTCGTCGGACAAGTTTGAATTTCAGATGCTGTACGGCATCCGGCGCGATCTCCAGGAAAGGTTGGTGGCTCAGGGTTATCGCATGCGTGTGTACGTGCCTTATGGCCGCTACTGGTATCCATATTTTATGCGCCGGCTTGCGGAGCGTCCCGCAAATGTATGGTTCGTGCTGAGAAATATGCTTAGGGGATAAGAGGTAGCGTAGACTGGACTGTCTACGCTACACACATCAAAAAAGCCGCCTCGATCGAGGCGGCTTTTTAGCTTTGCACATCCTTGGGTTCTCGCTGTATTAGGTGCTGATACGGATTTCGCGGCGTGCTGCGGTATCAAGAATCGGAGCCTTCATTGCAGCGCGCTTTTGAGCAGCCTGCGCTTTGACTGGTGTCTGCTTGATAACCTCAAACGCCTTTCTCAGCTGGACATCCTCGACCGGTTGCGGAGGCTTCGTAGGCACCACCTGTGCCTGCTGGTCAGGCTTATCTTCAGAATCATCATCATCATCGCCATCCGGCAGTATCGTTTCGGCCTCGACAGGACGATCAACCTTAACAGTCGGATTTACCGGTTCTTCCGTGAATGCTTTGCCGGATGCCGGAGCGTATTTCGCTGTAGTAATCAACAACGCTCCTTCATCAGAAAGCTTGAACAGCTGTTGGTCAGAACCGGTTCCAAAGGTGCGCTCTCCGACAAGTTCGCCACGCTTCTGGTCGCGGACTGCAGCAGCGATGACCTCGGCGGCGCCTGCGGTGCTGCGGTCGATAACTACAGCAAGCGGACCATTGAAGACCACTTTTCCGGGATCAGCTGTAAAGGTCTCGGTCTCTTTTTCGCCCTTTCCAAGAATCCTGGCAAGTGTGCCATTGCCAGTAAAGAGATTGGCCACCGCCACGCCTTCTTGAATCTTCCCGTTTGCGGCCCCTCTCAGATCGAGGACAATTTTCTGGGCGCCTTTTGAGATCAAGTCATTCAGCGCGGTCTTAACTTCGGCCGATTTGCCGTCGCCCAGGGTGGTAATCTTTAAGTATCCGATGCCGGTCTCTTCGACCCGCGATTCCATTGAAGGCTGAACAAGCTTGGCGCGAGTTATCGTCGCTTTGCGCGGAACCCCCTGGTGCAATATTCGGACTTCTGCTGGTGTTCCCGGTTGGCCGCTGAGCAATTGCTCGATGTCGTACAGGCTTAAGTCGCGAGATGGAACCTTGCCTACGTACTCGATAAAATCGCCGGAGCGGATACCTGCCTGGTCGGCGGGCGATCCCTTCAGCACGGCGACGGCGTACGCATATCCGCCTACTTTGGACAGGACCAGGCCGGTCTCGCCGCGGCTTGCCTTTGGATCATACTGTTTGACTTGTTCGGGAGTCAGATAGGCGCTGTATGGATCGAGCCCTTCCGCGAGGCCCCGCAGACTGCCGATCCTGACCTTTTCGAGGTCGGGCTGATCGACGTAATCACGGATGATGTGGCTGAGCACTTCGTCGAAAATCTGGAGCTGCCCGTACTGGCTGCCGCGAGCCACTACCTGGCCTGACTTCGACATGAAGCTGCCAACGATAGCGTAAAAAGCAATAATCGTCGAAAAGACGACGATGGCTATCTTTGTCTTGAACCGCATCTGATACTCCTTAGTAGGCTTTAGACGAATCTATATTAACCTGCGAGAATTGCCCGGCGCAAGGATAAGGAATAGTTCAGGGGTGCAGACTGCGTTCGGACTTTAGCGTTCGGACTTTCGCGTTCGGACTTTAGCGTTCAACGTTCAGCCTTAGAAGCTCAGCACTCAGCTCCCAATCTCAGACGGCTGGATTTTCACAGACCAATCTAAACGAAGCACACCCTAAACTTAAACTCTGAAGCTGAACCGTGAACGATAAACGCTGAATCCTGAACTCTTAACGCTCATCAGTGACGGTTTGCCCGCCTCCCCTTTGCTCGCCTATACTTATTAAAATGCGTGTGTTTGCCATCGACCTCGGGACAAAGAGAATAGGAACAGCGATTTCAGACGAGCTTGGTATCACCGTTCGGCCGGTCGAAACAATTCGCCGGTCCGCCCTGGAGCGTGATCTCGACCACCTGAAGTTTCTTGTCGAAGACCTTGAAGCGGAAGCGGTAGTAGTCGGATTGCCGCTGAGAATGGATGGCACGATCGGAGATGCAGCGTCCGCCGCGCTGCGCTTCGCCGATAAGCTGCGCTCTCGCCTGATGATAGATGTCTTTACCCAGGACGAGCGGCTTACAAGCTACGAAGCAGAACAGTTAATGATTGAGCGCGGGATTGCACCAAGCGAGCGGCGCGCCCGATCAGATGAATTTGCGGCAATGATCATTCTCGAAGACTATCTGTCCGGCGCAAATTCAAAGAGCCGCGAGGAACTTTCACCGAGATGATCTCCCGCTTCCCGTCACTGCGAAGTCTGACTAGACTCGTTCTTTTAGTCATCATAGGAATCGGAGCATTTGCTCTTTGGGTTCAAAAGACGGTCACTACACCTGTCGACCACCAAGCCGCAGACCAGATCGTCACCATTGAACAGGGGACAGGAACACAAGCCATAATCGCGCGACTGTCGGAAGCAGGCGTCATTGCACATCCTCTGGCGCTAAAGATATATCTGCGCATCACAGGACGGGGCGGTAACCTGAAAGCCGGCGATTACAAATTTGCTTCACCGATATCACCGCTTCAGGCAGTTGAAAAGATTCGTCGCGGCGAGGTCGATCTCGAACGCGTGACGATACCGGAAGGCTTCAATCGGTTTGATATCGCCCAGACATTAGCTTCAAAGACCGGGAAGGCCAGCTTCGACGATTTTGTACGGTTGACGAACGATCAAACCCCGATCGAACAGATCGCTCCTACAGCGCGCGATCTGGAAGGCTATCTATTTCCTGATACCTACAATTACAACTCGAAGACGACACCAGAGGATTTGATTCGTACGATGGTGAACCGGTTCGAAGAAGTGTTCACTCCGGAATGGGTCGCTCGCGCGAACGAAATGGGGTTAACAGTTCATCAGGTCGTTACCCTGGCTTCGATAATCGAGAGAGAGGCCAAGGTTCCTGACGAACGACCCCACATGGCTTCGGTGTTTTACAATCGACTTAAACGACGTATGCCCCTCGAAAGTGATCCGACGTTCATCTATGCAGCAATACTTGCCGGCGATTATGACGGAAACCCCAACCAGCTTAAGTATCGTAACCGTTTCTCTCCTTACAACACTTATCAAGTAAGTGGCCTGCCACCCGGTCCGATCGCATCACCCGGCAGGGCATCGCTGGAAGCGGTTCTGTATCCGGACACAACTGACGATCTTTATTTTGTGGTCACCGGCTCAGCGGGCAGGCATAAGTTCTCGAGAACTCCCGCCGAGCACTTCGCCGCAGTCGAAGAGTATAGGCGTCTGCAGCGGGAACTAAAACAACAGCAACAATAAAAACGGGGTCAGGGTTCGGGAATCAGGGTTTAGCGTTCAACGTTCAAAGTTCTGGTCCTTTGTTGGATCGAGTAATCCAGCCAAGATTGGAAGGCTGAACGCTGAAACTTTCAACGCTGAACGTTCGAACCAACATACATCAGCGTTCCTCCGCCGGGCGTTCACTCAACCGCACCGGTAACGTCATTCGTTTTCCCTGCCGAAGCAACTCTACGTCTACTGTCTCTCCCGGTTTCTTATCCTGAAGCGCATTTTGAAGGTCATCAGTGTTCGTTACTTTCTTGCCGCCGATCGTTAGGATCACATCACCGAGTTGCTGGAGTGACTGCCCGTAGAATGAATCTCGCACGACTGCGGGCCGCAGGCCGGCCGCTGCCGCACCGCTGCCTCGGTACACATCGCCGACGATGATTCCCTCAGCTACCGGCAGGTCGAAAGCTCGCGCTATGTTGCGGTTCAGCGGATATTGAGAAATGCCTAACCAGGGCCGCGACACGTAACCTTTACTCAGAATTTCGGGAATGATTTTGTTCGCGATATCCACCGGCACTGCGAAACCAATACCGATCGATCCACCGCCGGCGTTAGGCTGGATCGCAGTATTTATTCCGATCATCTCGCCCTTGGCATTCAGGAGAGGCCCACCGGAGTTCCCGGGATTGATAGCCGCATCTGTTTGAATAGCGCCGTTAATTGTCCGCCTCGCGACCTGGTCTCGAAGCGGTCGTTCAAGTCCGCTGATAATTCCGGTTGTCAGCGTTCGCTGAAGCCCGAACGGATTTCCGATTGCAAGGACTTTCTGTCCAACTTCGAGGCCCTTTGAGGTTCCCAGTTTTATTGCCGTTAGCTTCTGCCCCCGAGGCGCATCGATTTTTATAACCGCCAAATCATCATCTCTGTCTGTTCCGACAACCTTTGCGGGATACTTCTCATTTTCAACCTGAACCTCCAGCTGTGAGGCTCCCTGGATGACGTGATAATTAGTCAGGATGTAACCCCGATCGTCGATGATAGATCCCGAACCTGTTCCCTCTGATGGAAACACCCCCCAAAAATTCTCCTGGTAACCGTGATTAGTGATATTAACCACGCCAGGACTATAAGCGCGATAGATCTCGATGTTGTTCTGCTCGTCAGTAGCAACAGTCGGGTCAGCAATGGCGACGGGTTCAACGGAAACGGCTCTGTGTTCTAAGGCCCGCTGTGCACAGGCAACGATTATTCCCGCAAGCAACGCTGAGAACAACGCCACAGAAACCAACTGCTTTGCCGAGACCCTGTACATACCTTACTTCCTCCTGAATCTAAGAGTGAACATTATGTTAGTCGAAAACTAGGCAGAACATCCACTCGCGAACGATGTACTTTTTCTGGACAGCGGTGACGCAACCACGTAGTAACGAGCTGAGGGTTTGGAAGTTGGTCTTGGAGGATTATCGTGTGGGCGTCGATTCGCCGACAATTATGTAACTGCGTAAACCGCCCACAACCTCAGTGACATCCTTCGAATAAGTCGCCTTTACTGAGCGGTATTCTTTAATCAGCTCAATTATGTCCTGAGCCGTTGCCAGGCCCGGCTCCTGATATTCCACCGCCCATCGCTTGAAATTGGTTGCAGAACGAAACAAACGATCCAGTATCGCTAAATAGGACTGCTTGGATTGCGGGGATGCGCCCTTCCTGCTGCGCGCGGAATCATCGCCCGCCGCCGCGCCTCTTACCCAACTCTCGCGCCAATCTGATCTCGCTAGCGCCCCGCCCACTTCAGTTTGTGAAGACGGGGTTCGCAGGTAAAGAAGGTCTGCCCGAGCCTGCTTGATAAACTCCTCAGCAGGCTGATTGAACGCTCGGTTATGCGGCTGAGCAGCAGGACCGGCCAGCGCTCGTCCAGCGAGCCGCCAGAACACCGTTGTCAAAGGCCTTCTCAGCTCAAGCGTCTTCTCATTAAACGATAATGCGTAATCTCCCGTCTGAAGCCCGAGGGTCAACGCCTGTGCTCGCACTATCTGATCGTCAACCGATTCGATATTGCGTCGAAGGTTGTCCATCCACCACGCATCTGTTTCACTGAACCACCTTCGTAAGTCAGCGTTAACCAACTTTGTCCCGGGAATGTAAACATCCTCGAGAATGCGCGTGATCGTGTCTTCTCCAAGCGCGCTGCCGGCTTCAACATTGGCCCTGGCAAGTACGCCCGCCCAGACTCGCGAATCGTTGGCGTAAATAAGCTTGCCCCATGCTTTCAGATACCAGTCCAAACGAAGCTCGCTCCAAAAAGGGATCGCAATCGAGCGGAACTCGAGTTGTCGAAGCACACTCGCCTGAAAGCCAAGCAGCTCTTTCCTGTTGTTGCGCGAACCATTCCATCCAGGCCATCGCTGAAAGGGCTGCGCTCCGAAATCACCAGAAGTGACGCGATCGAGAAGCATCTGAATGAACGGTAACGCAGTTTTCGCTTCAGGCATTTCGGCAAGCCGTTGGTTGGATTGCGAACCATCCGATTGCGGGCGCGCCGGCAGCTGTTCAGAAGCATCCACGCCAGTCGGCATGAACGCCTTCAGTCCCTCACCCCACGGTCGCGTAACGTGCTCGACTTCAGGCTTAGGCGGATCCGCCGCAGTTACTGAATGAGTACGCCAAATATCTCGAGCAGTCCCTGTCGCAGTGGGTACCGGAATCGATTCGCGATCAGTTTGATCGGGTTGTCCAGTCTGTTCTTGAAGCGCAAAAGGCTCTTCCTTCGCCGCTTCCATCGCAACGTGCTCTTCAATTCCCGCACGAAGGTCGGACAGCAGCGCCAGCAACGCGCTTACAACGTACGGGTCACACTCCATTCCGGCCGATGAGGTTAACGCTTCAAGTGCTTGTTGATCATCAAGCGCCGCACGATAAGGCCGATCGCAAAGCATCGCAGAATATAGTTCGACGGCACGCAAAATACGCGCGCCAATCGGAATATCCTCGAACGAAAGCATGTCCGGATATCCGGACCCGTTCCACCACTCGTGATGCCACCTGACCAGGAGCTGCGCGTGACGAAGCGAGTCTCGTTTGGCCATTTGCTGTTCCCCGATCACCGGGTGGCGCCACAAGTCGAGGCGCGCTTCGAAACTTAGCGGTCGCGGCACGGCGTGGTACGACGGAGCCATCGTGTACAGTCCGATATCGTGAAGCATCGCTGCTTCGGTGATCGCATCTATGTCGGACGGAGCAAGACCAAACCTGCGAGCCAGGTGCCCGGCTAACTCAGCCATCAGTCGTGAGTGCGGTTGTGTGTATTTCTCGAAAGTATCTATTCGGTCGCCGAGCCTGTTTATCGCGTCTTCGCGGGTCTTACCCTTGGCGGTCTCCACGCTTCCTCCTGGGAGTGGGTTCGGCAGTAAGTTACAGGCTGTCTTAAAGGTGAGTCAAGGTAGCGCACTTTACTTAGCGCATTTTAAGGACGAATCCGAAAGCGACGGTTCACTGGGCAAGAACAAAGGAGTACCACGCTTCAGAACTGTTTCATGCAAACGAGACACGGAGGCTAAACGAGCGTGAAGTTGTTCTTTATGCGACGTGGGTGGCAATCACTCGATCCGGTTCACCACGCTGGCTGAAACAAGTTTCGCACCAGCCGTAGAGAATCCCGTCTATCAGATGGTAGGCAACAGTATGGTCGTCGTTAATGCTTTGATGACATTGTTTGCATTCCCACTGCCTGTAAAAAGATGATGATGTTTGTTCGAATATTGCAGCCATTTTCTGTTGGTAATCTAATTACCGACTCCTTAAAGTAAAATCAAATAAAACAGGACCAGGTCTGTTTAGAGACATTCAAACGCCGCACATTGCCGGCGGTTCCATCAGTAATAAACTTTGAATAATTTTTGTGAGTAAATTCAATTAGCTCAAACTAATTTTGTCCATCCGCCTCTCGTGCTGTTAGGATACTACGCCTTGGGAGAGATAATGATTGATACAAAAACTGTTACTGCTTCAAATTTGACCGAACCCTCAGCACTTCGAACAATAGATACAGATGCTTCATCAAGTATTAAGGAATTCGAAGGAGTAAACTTTAAACCCGAGTATGGAACAAAGCTCAAAAACCCAGTCAAGCTCTTTCCGTTTCTTCTCATGCACATTGCGTGCTTAGGTGTGTTGTTCGTCGACTTCAGTGTATCAGCCGTTTTGTTGTGCATCGTTTTATACGCGGTTCGGATGTTTGCGCTGACAGCGGGATACCATCGCTATTTTTCACATCGGTCGTACAAGACGAGCCGGCCTTTTCAGTTCATATTGGGACTTCTCGGCACACTGGCAGTACAAAAGGGGCCCTTGTGGTGGGCGGCGCATCACCGCAGGCATCACAAGTACAGCGACCAGGAAGGCGACGTCCATTCGCCGGTCCAGGAGGGCTTCTGGTGGTCACATATCGGTTGGATCGTCAGCCCGAGGTTTGATCCCACAGACTGGGATGCGATCAAAGACTTTTCGAGGTACCGCGAACTGTGTTTGCTGAATACCTGGCATTTGATTCCTCCTGTCTTGATGGCCGTGTCATTATTTCTGGTTGGCGGATGGCAGTGGCTGGTATGGGGCTTCTTTGTGAGCACCGTAGCTCTGTACCACGGAACATTTTCCGTAAACTCGCTTTCACACGTCTGGGGCAGCCGTCGTTTTGCGACCAATGATCAGAGTCGAAACAATTTCCTGATCGCGCTTTGGACTGGTGGTGAGGGTTGGCACAACAACCACCATCATTATATGGCGTCAGTTAGGCAGGGGTTCTACTGGTGGGAAGTGGATTGCAGCTATTACATCCTGCGGATGATGTCCTGGGTCAGACTGGTTAGTGACTTGCGTGTTCCCCCGAAGCACCTGTTGACCGCAGCGCGGCTCAGCTAAACTACTCTCTGATTAATTTCCAAAACCTATCGAGGCCAGCGCGGATTGTCCGCCCAGCGTAATGCTTGGGCGATCCGCGCTGTTCAGTGTTCATTATTATTTTTGCCCAGGTTCTTGGTCGCTTCCGCCGCAAGCATCGCAACCCCAATTACCCCAGCGTCGTCGCCCAGGGCTGCACGCGTCATCTTGACGTCCTTTGAATTAGCGTCGAACGCAATGTCTCGCGCGATGCGTTCGATTCTGTCAACGTACTCGTCCCCGAAGGCCTCGACGACACCTCCACCAAGAACGACCAATTCCAGGCCGAGCAGGTTCAGTTGACTCCCGATCCCAAGGCCGATGACCTCCGCCGAGCGATGAATCACTTTCCTTACCAGCTTATCTCCGGTGTCATAGGCGTGTCTTAGCTCTTTCCCTGAAAGGCTCTCGGAATCCGCCAGTTTCTTGGTGATGTCACTCCGATAACCGCGTTTTATTGCCTTTCGAATTTCCCTGCTGATCGCAGTACGGCTTGCCAGAGCCTCTAGACACCCGCGGTTACCACAGCCGCATTTAGGACCGCCGGCATCCACGATCGTATGACCGACCTCCCCAGCGCTCTTACTGAACCCTCGATAAAGCGAGCCGTTGAGAATCAATCCCCCGCCGATCCCTGTTCCAACAAAAACCCCAAGAACATCTTGAGCACCCTGGGCAGCGCCTGCCCGAAACTCGCCGTAGACCGCGGCGTTTACATCGTTTTCGACGATTGCAGGTCGGCCGAACGCTTCTGCGATTCGCGGGCCAAGCGGAAAATTCCTGAATTTAAGATTCGCCGTCTCGATTATGTAACCGGTGTCGAAATCGATGGGGCCAGGCGAGCCGATGCCAACCGCTGCAATATGGTCCCGATCAATCCCAGCTTTCTCTACTGCTCGATGTCCTGCCTGCACTATAGTCGCGAATACTTCTTCATCATCGCGCCATCCCCTGGTCTTTGCTCGTGCGCGCCCGACAATTCGGCCTTCACGGTCGAGAACCGCTGCCAACACTTTTGTTCCACCAAGATCAATGCCTAAAATATGTGTTCTCATAAGATTTTGGATTAGACCACAAAACACCTTCGGCGGTCGATTGGTATTTTGGACCTAACGTGTTTCAACATCGTAGATGCACTCTCCCTGAAAGACCACGAAGTCTTAAGTCATAAACTTGAAAAATCAAAGGAGAAACAATGTCGACTCCAACAAGAAGAGAAGCCATCAAAGGAATCGCGCTAGGAAGCGCCGGAATAGCGGTCGCGAACTATGCGGGTTCAACCGCAAGCGCCTTTACGAGTTCCGAGGAGAACGCCATCCCGATTCAGGCATCGAGAGCGTTTCGCGGTGAGCATCAGCCAAAGCCCTTGCCGTTTGATCCCACAAAACTGAAAGGGCTTTCGGAAAAGCTGATCCGCTCGCACCACGAAAACAATTACACCGGCGCGGTCAAAGCGCTGAACGTCGTCGAGCAACGGCTCGATGCGATGATGAAAGACAAAGATCTGCCGGCTTACCTCTACGGCGACGTCAAACGTGAAGAACTGGTTCGCACCGGATCAGTGGTACTGCATGAGTACTATTTCGCCAACCTTGGCGGTGACGGACGAGCGGCGGGCTCTGTGCTGGATCTCATCAAACAATGGTTCGGCAGCTACGACCAATGGGAAGCAGAGTTTAAGAGAACCGCCAATGCACTGGGCGGTGGTTCAGGCTGGGCGATACTTGCTTACAACGCTCACACCAGCGAGCTTCACAACTATTGGGCCTGGGATCATATGCACAACGCGCCGATGAGCAGGCCTTTGCTGGTATTGGACATGTACGAGCACTCCTATCACATGGACTACGGTGCGGCGGCGGCAAAATACGTTGATGCGTTCATACAGAATGTCAAATGGGAAGAGGTGAACCGTCGAGCTGAAGAATCATTCAAGAAATAGCGATAATCGTTCAGGGTTCAGGGTTCAACTTTCAGTGAAACCGTTAGACCCCTGTAGATTTGCTGAGCAGTCAGCGACGAAAGTCTTGGGTCGAACGTAACCCGTCCACGCCTTCATTGGTTGTCTGTATCCGCGAATAAATCAGCCAACCTTGAGAACCTGTTTCAATTGCTCGAGTGAGGCGTTACCTCCGGAACAGACAAGCCCGATCTTTTTGCCCGATAACTCATCTCGCATTCGATAGGCTGCCGCAAGCGGCGCGGCGCCCGCCCCTTCAGCAAGGGAATGCGCCCGTTCGATCATCCACACCATCGCACGCGCGATTTCGTCTTCGCCCACCAGCACAAATTCCTTCAGGCGTTCCCAAAGAATCTCTTGAGGCAAAGCGAAAGCGGTGCCGGTTGCCAGTCCTTCGGCAAAGGTTGTGTCTGGTCGTTCGACCAATCCTTTTGCTCGCCACGATTCATAGGCGGCCGGAGCCGCTTCGGACTGGACTCCAATCACCCGAATCTTAGGGTTGATCGCATTTGCGGAAATGCAAACGCCTGCAGCTCCGCTGCCTCCGCCAACTGGAACAATAATCACATCAAGAGCCGGTTCATCCTCGAGCATCTCCAGCGCCTCGGTTGCTACACCGGCGATCAACAGCGGTTCATTCCCGGAGTGGACGTATCGATAGCCGTGCTCCGCGGCAAGCGCCTCGCAGTGAAGGCGTGCGTCGTCGAAGCGTTCACCGTGGAGAATTACCTCAGCCCCCATTCCTCTCATCGCAGCGACCTTGCCAGGGTTGGCGGCTTCCGGGACCACAATGCGAGCTTTGACGCCGAACAACTGCGCAGCATAGGCTATCGATTGCCCGTGATTCCCTGTAGAAGCGGCAATCACGCCTCTCGCTTTCTCTTTGTCGTCGAGTTGAGAAATGAGATTTATTCCGCCGCGCACCTTGAACGCGCCGACTGGTTGATAGTTCTCGTGCTTAACGTAGACTTTGGCGCCTATCAGCTCGTTGATCGCCGGATAAGAATGCATTGGGGTACGCCGGAGATAAGGCTGAATACGACGTCGCGCTATTAATACATCGCTAATGTCAGGCTTTTCCAATTTCAACAATGCCCTTTCTTTCGGATTCTCTCGGCAAACTTGTGGTCAGCAAAGACTCTAAGACACGAAGTGGCACCAAGACAATCTTTCTGTAACTGTGCGCTTTTGCGGAGCTGGATATTGATGCGACTTTGCGTCAGAAGCAAATCCTAACTTAGAATCTCGCCTCCGTGCTTACTAAGAGATTTTCCCATCACAGGTTTGCGTTTCAGCGATGGCTTTGCCGCACTCTGGCCACGCGTGAACAAATCCGATTGCAAACAAAACTTATTTTAGCCTTGAGCATTTTCCTGCTGTCGTTCTGTGTGAAGTCCCTGCAGGCGGTTGACCTGGAGCCGCTCATGTACACCACCGAGCAAATAGGCAGCGAAATGACGAGTGAATTCGATTCGCGGGCAGTGGCCATTTTAGACGGCGAAGGTATTCTGCTTGCCAGCATCCAGGACCGTTCTGATACAGTTGTTCTATCTCACGCCCCAGGCTATTCAATTTTTCTGGCCGCGATTTATGCGACATTTGGTAGGAATTATTTTACCGTTCAACTCATTCAGAATGCGGTAAATTCTTTAACTCCCGTTCTGATCTTCTTAATCGCTGGTAATCTTTTGAGTTGGCGAGTAGGCGCGGTTGCCGGTGTGATCGCCGGGTTCTCGCATCATCTCTCGTACTATTCAAACATGATCCTGAGCGACTCACTATGTCCGCTTCCAATTCTGATTGGTGTCTACATTCTGGTTAGAATCCGGCTTAACGAACGAGGATCCTGGATGCGGTATGTTGCAGCAGGATGCCTGTTCGGATTATCGGCATGGATCAGACCAAACCCAATGTTATTGGGCGTATTTTGCGGAGTGCTGTTGATCGCTGTGTCAGGTATTCGAAGACGAGTTTTAGTTAATGCCGGTTTGATGGCACTCGCGTCGCTGCTTACGATAGCGCCCATCGCCATAAGAAACTATTTGCTGTATCGAGCGTTCGTCCCGATCCAGCTTGGTGTCGGGTTGAACCTTTGGGAAGGTCTGGCGGACGTCAG
The DNA here is from genome assembly GCA_035258805.1 of Blastocatellia bacterium. Classification (GTDB taxonomy): domain Bacteria; phylum Acidobacteriota; class Blastocatellia; order UBA7656; family UBA7656; genus Onstottus_A. Next base: position 41,780 of record DATFWY010000256.1, read on the forward strand.
CGACGGTAGGTTTGGAGCGCGAAACGATCAGGAAGCAATGCAACAAGAGATCGAGCTGTATGGTGATCCACGTTACGGTGAGTCCTGGGCTTCCCCGGATGGGATAATGCGCGACCGCGGTAGGGTACGACGTAGCCTGGAGGTCATCGCCGACAGACCAGTCTGGTTCGTTGGAGCAATGTTTCGTCGAATGGCCGAGATGCTCAAGGACAGTGCTTTTGCGACTCTTGTATTTCGCAGTGGTGATACCAAACTGCGAGAATCGGTTGCCGCTGCGAAAGCCGCGAAAGAAACAAAACGAACGAGGAGGCAGGAGCTCGAGAGGCAAACTATAAGCCAATCTCCGCTTGTTATTGGTAAGAGTCTCTCCTGGATGCGTGCGCCCGTACGAACAGTTCAACGGTTGACGAAAGAAACGGGGCTTTTGTTTGCGTTGCTGGGTGTTCCAGTTCTGCTATTCGGCAGCCTGCGCAGGTCATTGCTTGTTCTAATCGTGCCAGTTTATTACCTTCTGTTTCAATCTGTTATTCACACCGAATTTCGCTATACGCTTTCAATCCGTTATTTCTTCATGCTTTTAGCGGCGATTGTTTGGACTCTCTTATTTACTACCGCTGCAAACGGCTTGCGAGCCGGTTTAGCGAGATTTAAAAGGATTCCCACTAATGCAGAAACTTGAGCACTTTGTTTCAGGCAGGTCCCGATCTTCGTGCGGGTTAATGTGCGAGTTAATGTCGTAGAGTCGCTACAACCAATACTCTTTAATACCGAACGGAATTCGACTACAGTTGACTTTCGCGAGAGGCCACTATTACGATCGCTCAGACTCTGACACAAGTGTAGTTCCTCGATGAAACTTTCAATAATAATCCCGGTCTATAATGAGTCGGCAACCGTTGCGGAGTTGATCGCCCGAGTTCAGGCTGTAGATATCCCCAAAGAGGTCGTAGTGGTAGACGATTGTTCTACAGACGGCACGTATCACGTGCTCGAGGGATTGAAAGATCAACATCCGAATATGCGAATTTTCCGACAGCCGCGCAATCGAGGAAAAGGCGCTGCATTGCGGCTCGGATTTGAACAGGCAACCGGTGATTACGTGCTGGTCCAGGACGCCGATCTCGAATACGATCCGGCCGAATACCCAATGCTGCTCAAACCTCTGATAGATGGAAGAGCCGACGTCGTTTACGGCTCGCGATTCTTGACGACAAAAGAGCACCGCGTGTTGTTCTTCTGGCATTCCGTCGGCAACCAGTTCCTAACCTTGATATCAAACATGATGACAAACCTGAACCTCACGGATATGGAAACCGGCTTCAAGGTCTTCAGGAGAGAAGTAATTCAATCAATAAGGCTCGAGCAAGACCGGTTCGGGTTTGAGCCGGAAGTTACCGTCAAGATCGCCAGAATGAAATTGAGAATTTATGAAGTAGGAATCTCGTACTACGGGCGAACCTATGAAGAGGGTAAAAAGATCGGCTGGAAAGACGGCGTTAAAGCGCTGTGGTGCATTTTGAAGTACACGATTACGACGCCTCATACGACATTCAAGCCAGCTCAGGAGCAGACATCGCAATCTGCCGTCGGCCGTGTCCTGGATCACGGGTAATTGTGATCGCGTTTTTCGGCGCCAACCTTCTCACTCACTGACAGAGGCGTTCTCGACGAGACGCCACGTCGCAAAGCAAGAAAGCCCCGCCCCAATTTTGGTGAACTTCTACATGATCCGGATGGCGATGTGATTATCACGCAAAGTAAACTACAGCTTATCTACTAGCTCTCTGCCTCGTTGAAACCAAATCGAATTAACGAACTATGTACCGTCCTAATATTCTAATCCTGATCCTGCTGACTGTCGGATTATTCGTTCCCACCGGTTTGTTGGCTCAATCTCGGGCCGCGTTGACTGTAGCCGCTATCGCTGCCTTTGATGGCAAACTCGCATCACACCCGGCGCCAGCACTGGGAACCGATATGTCGTTCGCGTCTACGCCGTCTCCGCTGATTGACGGTTGGTTGGACAAGAAAGCGGGAGACGAGATGGCGGCGGCATTCAGATCAGCGGGCTTGAAAAGCCTGCGCTTCTCGTCCCACGGTCTCTATTCGCCACGTGGACCGGAAGCAACATCGCAAGTAAAGTCCGAGAATAAACTGACGAATCAATACGAATGGTTTCCGTTCGACGCCTATGTCGATTTCATTGGCGCTCACGAGTTCACCACAATCGTAGGAGTAAATGTCGAGGAAGGACCGGAAGTTGCGCGAGCTTCCGTTCAGAAGTTCATCGATCGTGGCTTGAAATCGAGAATTGTCGCCATCGAATTGTCGAATGAGCCCTGGTTGAACTACCGGCCGTGGCTGCCCGGCGATTACGCTGCGCGGGCTGCGGACATAATTGAACAACTTACGTCGCTAGGAGTGAAGTTTGCCGTACCGTTGACGGCTGGAACCGACAACAATACTCCGACCAAGCTTTCTGATAACGAATGGTGCACGCGAATGCTTCGCGCGCTGTCCACGCGAATCGATTTGAAAAAACGATCAGACATATACGGCGTGGTCCACCTCTATTCCAGGGGAATGCGTGGGGCCTCAATCGACGCCTTCAACAAGGTGGTGAGGCCGTTCGCGCCGAACCTTCGATATCTGATAACCGAATTCAACATTCGTCTTGGCCTTGATGGGAACCCGCATCTGACAAACAAATATGCAATGGAATTTGCACGCAGATTGGCTGATGTGATGAGCCGTCCCGAGGTTGTTGCGATGTACACGCATTCGGTTCCATTTCACTCGGTGCTCTACTGGTCGAACGGTAGGCGGTACGTGACAGTTGTTGGCGGCCGCGATGAAAAATTGACGGGGGATGCTCTCACGCGAGGGTGGCATTTGACGCCAACCGGTCGCGTATACGAGTTGTATTCGAGGCTGGCCTGGAATGGCGACGTGATCAGTTACCGGGGCGGGGACAATCAGAGTTACTGGGCTGTAAAATCCAGGGACCGTTTGATCGTGACATACATCAACGATACCGCTAAGAAAATAAACAAAACGCTTGCTGGAACGAATGTACCTATCATGGCGCCGGCCCGATCAATCGTGTGTGTCGATGTGAGCGGAAAAGAACTCGAACGTCTCGTGTTGCCTTACTGAAACTGTACACGAAGAAGCTTCGACTATTGTGATTGCGTTAAATTTTTGTTTTTGAACACACCTCTGCTCATCCAGACTTGTCACTTTCGCGCGTGGTCTGCAAAAATGCACTTAGGCCGCTTGGAACTTTTTGCCCCGTGCGTCGTGTTCATACGTGCGGCTCCTTAGGTGGCGGGCTCGGGCGTTTACATTTTAGATCGCAGCAGCTGACTTAAAAAAGGAATGCGGAAGTCGAAAGCAGCGGGAAGCGATTGGCGGCCGGATACGGTGTGGGCTATCCTGCTGTGCTTCTTCGCCTCTGGAGTGAGCGGGCTGGTCTATCAGGTTGTTTGGGTCAGAGAGCTCGTTCTCGTCTTTGGCGCTACCACCTTTGCGGTCAGTACGGTACTAACCGCCTTCATGGGAGGCCTGGCGCTCGGAAGTTACTATTTTGGCCGCCGCTCCGAAACAGTTACTCGTCCGCTGAGACTCTATGGTCTGCTGGAAATTGGCATCGGAGTATACAGCCTTGCAGTACCTCTAATCTTTGCGACCCTACCAACAGTTTATCACTCCCTTTGGAGCCTGCACCTCTCGTTTTTCGCCCTGAGCATAATTCGATTTATTTTCGCGACGCTGGTGTTGATCGTGCCGACAGCGCTCATGGGAGCGACGCTGCCGATCCTGTCCAGTTTTTATGCACGAGACATTGCGCGAATCGGCTTGCGAGTCGGGTCGCTTTACGCGATCAACACATTCGGAGCGGTGCTTGGCGCGGCGGCTACCGGGTTCGTGCTGATTCCACTTCTTGGAATGAAAGCCGCGACTTCAACCGCGGCGACAATGAACATCCTTCTCGGCGTAGTTGCTCTGCTTGTATCTCGCAGAGTTGAACGCGAGCCTTCTGTTGGGGAGAGCGGAGCCGAACAGGAAGAGACCGAAACCAAGCGGCAGAGACCCGCTCCTCGCGAACCGCATCCCATCGAAATTTCTGTTGTCATCGCCGGTTTCGCAGTCAGCGGTTTTGTTGCGCTCTCTTACGAAGTGATCTGGAGCCGCGTGCTCGCGCTGATAATCGGCTCATCGGTCTACGCGTTCAGCATCATGCTGACGACTTTTCTCATAGGGTTGGCTGCTGGTGCAACGATCGCGTCTCGCTTCGTCGATCGGATTCGTTCGCCGATTCGGATGTTCGCGTTAATCGAGGTTTGCGTCGGAGCAACCTCGCTCGCTGGTGCATACGTCTTTAATGACCTCCCGTACGTTTTTGTCCAGCTTTATCGGTGGGTCGATAGCAATTCTTTCGGTCTCATCTTATTCGGCCGTTTCCTGATCGCGTCCTTTGTTATGATAGTGCCGACGCTCCTTCTCGGCTCGCTATTTCCGCTGGTTGTGAAGATTATCTCCAGTCGAAAGCTGGGCCGTGCCACCGGACGCACTGTCGGCGACGCTTATGCCGCTAATACGCTCGGAGCAATCGCCGGCTCTTTTGCGAGCGGATTCATCATGGTGCCCTGGCTCGGCTTACTTGGCAGCCTCAGGCTGTGTGTTGCGCTCAACTTCCTTGTCGCCGGGGTTGCTTTCACCGCATCAGCGCAACGATCAGGTACTCGCAACCGCTCACACCGTATCAAGTCGGGCGCAATTTTAGGTGTCGCGGCGTCGGTGCTCCTCATCGTCGTTGTTGTTTTAGGCGATCCCCCGTGGGACCCGGAAGTAATGTCAAGCGCCGTCTATCGTTACGCACCATCGCTTGCCAATAAGAACCGTCAGGAACTGTTCGATTTCCTGAGGAGTGGTCAGGGCGAAACGATTTTCTACAAGGAAGGCATCACTGCCACCGTGGCTGTACAGAGTCAGGCTGGGGGACGCGTATTAAAGGTCAACGGAAAGCCTGAGGCCTCGACAGCGGGAGATATGCCGACTCAAATACTGATCGGCGCGCTTCCGTTGTTGGTTCGTGAACACACCGACGATGTTCTGCTGATAGGCCTGGGCAGTGGCGTTACACTCGGATCCGTCGAACAATTCCCGGTCAAACGAGTTACATGCGTCGAACTGGAGCCCGCGGTCGTCGAGGCATCCAAACACTTCCAGGATGTGAACAACTCGCCGCTGGATGATCCTCGCTTACGAATGATTTCGAATGATGGTCGTAATTTCATATACACGACTGACGAGAAGTTCGACGTTATTGTATCTGAGCCGTCAAATCCGTGGGTTACCGGCGTCGCCAATCTGTTTACGCTCGAGTATTTCAAGAAGGGCGCCGAGCGACTTAAAGATGACGGGCTTTTCAGCCAGTGGCTTCAAATCTATGAGATGTCACCGGATGATGTTCGAACGCTGATCGCGACCTTCCGCGCTGCCTTTCCGCAGGTATACCTGTTCCGCGGCGCCGAAGGCGATCTGATGTTGCTCGGGAGCAAAAATGAACGCAGGCTCGATCTTTCCGTTCTGAAGTCTCACTTCGAAACCCCAACGATCGCTACTGAACTCAAGCGCATTAGTACCAGCAATGCCGCCGACCTGATCTCGCGCTACTATCTCGGTCCGGCGGATGTCACCCGTCTTTCTGCAGGCGCAAAGCTAAACACGGACGACAACGCGTTGATCGAGTTCAATGCTCCACGGCGGGTTGGCACGGCAGAGGAAACGGTGGTCCGAAATTTGAACCAATTATTGGCATATGCGGCCTCGCCGCTCGACTATGTCGATAGCAGTCAAAGTTCTTATGGAACCGGAGGTGGCCTTCTGACTCAGGCTGCGCTCTGCGCCCTTAAGCGAGATGATAGGGAGCGTGCCGAGCAATTCGTCAACTACTCGCTCCAGTTTTCCGAAAACGCGCAGGCACATGGGATTCTTGGAGAGTTAAAGCAGTCGCGAGGCGACGAAGCCGGTGCGATCGAAGCGTGGCAGGCTGCGCTTGCGCTTGATCCCAACCATTTCTTTACATTGATCGACCTTGGCAAGACCTATTTAACGAAGCAGGACTTGCCTCGAGCGATTCCCTACCTCGATCGTGCCATTCAGGCCGATCCCTCGAGCGCCAGAGCCCATCATCTGAGGGGTCTCGCGTACCAGGCGGCGGGTGATCATCAGCAGGCGGCGCTTGAGTACCGCAAAGCCCTCCCTGACGTACACTACACTCGGTCAATCCCTAACTTTTATCTGAACTTCGGCACCGCATTGATGCAAATCAACCTGTACCCGGAGGCCGCGCAGATGCTCGAGGAGTTTATTAAGCTGTCTCCCAACGATTTCGAAGGGCACTTTCAGCTGGGCGCGGCCTATGAGATTCAATCTGAACGCACGTTGGATGATGCTCTCACAAAACGCGCAGTTGAGGAATTGAAGCTTGCATTGTCGATTCAGCCGAAACACGCCAGAGCACACTATTACCTGAGCAAGGCTTATCGACGGCTTGAGCAGTATGATCTTGCTGAAGCTGAGTTTGAGCTGTACGAAAGCCTGTACCCTTAAGTAATAAAATCTATTGGTGTTTTTGCGAAATAGGAGTAGAGTAATCGGACTGCAAATTTTTGTAGTCTGATCGTTCAACAGTTTGAGGCGGAGATTTTGACAGGTCGCAAGGGAGCTGCGAATGGCAAGCCTCAAAAGAGTAATCATCGCATTCGGCGTAATCCTGTTCTTTACCCAGTCGCCGCTCGCTCAAACTCAAGAGCTCTCCGAAACTCAACCGCTCTCCTATCAATCCGTTCTCGAGAGGCTCCTCGACAACCAGCACGTTATCAACATTGTCGATGACTTCCTGCTTTTTTGGGATGAAGCCAAAGATCAACCGCTAAGGACCCAACGGCGTTTGTTTCGTCGGATGGTCGAGAACAAGCATCGGGATTATTTTGATCGCGCCGTCTATCGAACAACAGATCCGGCAGTCCGTCGAGAGATTCTCAATGAATTCCTTATTCGTGTCCCGAGCCAGGTTGATGCGATTCGCGAGTTCAACCGGAATATAACGGACCTCTCCACCAGCCCGCTGGTCGAAGCATTCATCTATTTCAAAGCTCGCTTCCGCGAGTACAAGCAAGAGAGTGACCTCTATATAGGCCTGAGCATGTATCGATTTGATGGTGCCGTCAGGCCCGTTCAGAACGATGAAGGCGAGCCTGACACGTTGTGTCTTGGCGCAGAAGTCCTGTCTGGCTACACGCGCGAACAAACACTTGTTGCGCTTGTTCACGAGTTCTTCCACCTCTATCACTTCTCTTTTTTGTTCAAAGATGTCGATGAGATCCCAACCGCGGAGTTCTCCACTGCGCACATTCCGTTGATGGTGGAAGGCATGGCGGTGGCTGCCGCAGAAGAAGTGTTTCCTTACCTCCCGCACGAGGTCTATCTCCATTTCGATAGCGGAGAGCTGAAAGAACAACAACGTGACCTCCGGCAAAATTCGCTCCAGTTCCTCAGGCTTATTCGAGAAAATGCTTCGCCGGCCGAATATCAGGAATGGTTTACTCATGTGCATCTCGGCGATGCACCTCCACGAGGAGGGTACCTGCTAGGCTACGAGGTAGTTAAGCAGGTGAGAAGCACATACGAAATGGAACAGATGGTGCGAATGAGCCTCTCAGAACTGCGCGAGCACGCCGAGGAACAACTTTCTGCCCTTGGTAACGAACGCGTTCTATTGATGGCCCTTGAGTAACCTTAGCGTCCTTGCGGCTTTGCGTCTCTGCGCGAAACCGAATACTTAAAATCAGTCTACTTCACATAACGACCCTAAATCTTCAGTCTCTAACACGATACCGAAGAAAACCCCTTTTGACTCACACCGCGTCCGGCCTATACAATCCGCAATTCTCACGTTTATTGATTTAGCTATCATATGGAGGATTAATACGTGGACGAACTATTAACTAAAGAAAATATTTACTACCGCGATCTTGCCCGCAGCATCGCCGAAAAGCACGTCAGCCCAATCGCCGCCGAACTCGACCGGACAGGAGAATACCCCTGGAGTGTAATAAAAGCGCTGCAGGATGAAGGCATGATGGGCGTGTGGATTCCAAAAGACTACGGCGGAGCGGGCGCCGGCTTACTCAACCTGTGTATCGTAGTCGAGGAAATCTCACGCAAGTGCGGCGGTATCGGCTGCACTTACGTCGTAAACGCGCTGGGCTCGCTGCCCATCGTGCTCGGCGGCAGCGAGGAACAAAAGAAAAAGTATTTGCCTGAGATCGCCTCCGGAAAGAAGCTGATTGCTTTCTGCCTCTCTGAAAAGAACGCGGGCTCGGATGCCGGAAGCTTGAAAACTCACGCCGAACGCAACGGCGACGAGTACGTAATCAACGGCGACAAAAAGTGGACAACAAACGGAGCGGCCGCAAGCGTGTACACCGTCTTTGCGACGGTGAACCCCGAGCGAGGCACTCGAGGAGTTACAGCATTCATCGTCGAGCGTGACACCCCTGGATTTGAACTCGGCAAACGTGAGGACCTAATGGGCATTCGGTGCGTGCCGGTGAACGAGACGCACTTCAGGGATTGTCGAGTGTCAACTGCTGAGCTGCTCGGCGGGGCAGAAGGTCGCGGTTTCAAACACGCGATGATGACGCTGGATGTCGCCCGGCCCTTTGTTGCGGCGCAAGGTTTAGGTATCGCACAAGGGGCACTCGATTTGGCCCTGGAGTACACCAAGAACCGGCAGCAGTTCGGACAATCGATCGCGTCGTTTCAGGGAATTCAGTTTATGCTCGCGGATATGGCTACGCAGGTGGAAGCTGCGCGTCATCTGGTTTACGCCGCGGCAAGAGCGGTCGACGCTGGAGTGAAGGACGTCTCTAAGATTTCTGCGATGTCAAAGGTCTTCGCGACGGATACCGCAATGAAGATTGCGACAGACGCGGTCCAGCTTTTCGGTGGTTATGGTTACTGTCGCGACTATCCAATTGAGAAGTTCATGAGGGATGCGAAGATCACGCAGATTTACGAAGGTACAAACCAGATTCAGCGAATGGTCATAGGCCGCGCGCTAATAAAGGAAGGAGCATCTTAGCGCCTCTGCGTCTTAGCGTCTTTGCGTTTATTCTACGGCCTCAAAGCTCATTCCATCGCAAAGCGACTCGTATACATCGCAAAGTGACCCGCAGTCTCAACCCTTGGTGGCGCCGGGATCGATCTCAATAACGATCTTTCCCTCCGCTACCATCTTTCCATAATCCGAACCCCTCCCACGCCGAGCGAGTCTTGCTTCCACCACCATCCGACCGAGCGTCATCAATATCGCTCCAAGCGCAGCAAGCTCGAACACAATAATCCCAAACGCCCAAGGCGACACGATAGGCATCCCGCCCGTAACGAGCCCAACACGTTTAGAAGTCCACACAGTCAACAGGATTGCAAACGCAGCTCCTAACAGCCCGCCGATTATCCCAAACAAAGGGATTCGAGTCTTCGGACCCTCACACTCCAAATGCAACGGCTCCGATGACATTACTGTAATCGCCGACTTCGGAACGCCGTCACGTTCCAGCTGTTGCAGTGCTGCCACTGCTTCATGCCTGTTATTTAGAACTCTGACTTCTGTATCCATACTTTCAAACACTTTCGAGCTCGGCGTCCGGCACGCCAACAACAGTCTGCTCGCCGTGTTCGCCCAGGGGCAGGCCCTCTTTGTACTCCCATATCGCGATTATCGGAAACAGCCGTGAGAATATTGAATAGAGTAGAACAAAATACCCAAAGGTCCCCGCGGTCAAAGATAGCTCGACCCAGGTCGGTGTATAAGAACCCCAATTGAAAGTGAACTTCGGTTGAGTCAATGTCGGGACGATTATCAGAAATCTTTCGAACCACATCCCGATGACCACCAGCACCGACGCTACCATCGTACCTTTTATTGTTCTGAATCGTTTTATTGCAAGCAGCGGCGCAGGAATCGCGAAACAACAGACTACAGTGCCCCAGAACAGCGGCGCGTACACACCGCTAACTTTCGAGCGAAACACTGCCATCTCTTCAGGCTCGTTGCCGTACCACGATGTCAGGTACTCCGCGAAGGTAAAGTAAAACCAGATCAGGCTCATCGTGAGCAGCAATAATCCAAGATTGTTGAAATGGACTGGGCGCAGGTAGTTCTCCAGATGAAACACGCGTCTGATGACCGCCATCGCCAGAATCAGCGCAGCGATTCCCGAAAAGATCGCGCCGGCCACGAAATAAGGGCCGAACATAGTCGAGTGCCACATCGGGCGAATGGTCATCGCAAAATCCCACGAGACTATCGTGTGCACTGACACCGCGACAGGGATGATAATAACTGCCATGGCGCGCACTGCGCGCTCGAGCCTGTCCCATTGAAGCTGTGTTCCTCTCCAGCCCAGGCACAACGCGCCGTAAACTCGTCGAAACAGCCCGCTTGATTTGTCTCGCAACAACGCGAGATCAGGGATCAACGGAAGGTATAAATAAATGATAGATCCAAGCAGATAGGTATTGATTGCAAAGAAGTCCCAGGCGAGCGGCGAACGAAAGTTCGGCCACAAACCCCGCTCGTTTGGATAAGGCACGAGCCAGTAAAAGAACTGTGGACGCCCGAGATGGATGATTGGAAAGAGCGCGCCAATCATCAACGCGAAGACGGTGATAGCCTCGGCACAACGAGTGACAGGCCTGCGCCATTCCGCTCCGGTCACCCGAAGAATTGCGGAGATCAAGGTACCTGCGTGGGATATGCCAATCCAAAAGACGAAGTTCGTGATGTCGAGAGCCCAGAAGACCGGTCGGTTGATGCCCCACACTCCGAGGCCCTTGGTGAACTGGTAGCCGAGAGCGACTGCGGCCAAGAGGACAAGCAACCCACTGATCGTGACAGTTGTGTACCAACCCAAGCCGGGTTTACTAAGCGGTCTTAAGAGGTCCGCAGTAATCGTTTCACTATTGGAGTTGGGTTGTAGATCCTTCATCGGTTTCCAACGATTACCAACTGATCTAGAACTGCTAGTCTCCCTTATTCAAATAGATTACGCGCGGCTTGGTTCCCAGATCCTCCAGCAAACGCATTGCTCTGTTGCTCTTTGAGAGTTTTGACACCTCGCTCGTAGGATCAGCCAGGTTCCCAAAGTACATCGCCTTCGTCTCGCACGTCTGAACACACGCTGGCACAACATCACCATCGCGGACTTCACGTTCTTCGTCTTTGGCTTTCTCCTCACCTTTCCGAATTCGCTGAATACAAAACGTGCACTTCTCCATCACTCCACGAGGCCTAATCGAGACTTCAGGGTTTAACGCCTTTTCAAGCGGCGCATCCCATTTTGGATCAAAGAAATTGAAGAATCGCACCGTGTACGGGCAGTTGTTTGCGCAATAACGAGTCCCCACACATCGGTTATAGACTTGCGCATTCAAGCCTTCGTCTGTTCGATAAGTCGCATAGACTGGACACACCGGTTCACAAGGCGCCTCTTCACAATGCTGGCAAAGCACCGGCATGAATTTGACTTTGACGTCCGGATATTCGCCTTCAACATAACGTTCTACTCGAATCCAATTTATCGAGCGGCCCTTCGCCGCTTCTTCAGGACCCACCGCCGGAATGTTGTTCTCGACGCGACAGGCAACAACGCAGGCTTCACAGCCGGTACACCGATCGAGATCGATGACCATGCCCCATTGCGGTTTATTTGATTTCGTCTCTTCCTTCATCGATTAACGCTTTATCTCCATTTGTTGCCAGAGGTCCGTTCCGAAGCGGATCAATTCGCCCTTGCCTACAACCTTGGTAACTTTCGCGGCGATCGCCTCACCAGGTGCGCCGTATGGATTAAGGTCAAATACATTTGCGCCCCGTCCGTCTGCATACCTGCCGTACTTTGTGTGCCCTTGACCGTAAGGAATTGCTATCACATCCGGCCTGATTGCCGGATAGAGCACGGCCGGGACTCGTACCGATCCGTGATCAGTGGCTATCTCAACCAGATCTCCGTCGTTCACTCCAAGCGAGGCCGCGGTCTGCGGGTTTATTTCGACCCAGCTTCCCCAGATCACCGACGTCATCGGATCGGGTAGTTCCTGAAGCGAAGGTAAATTAGCAAAATCACCCATCCCGAGCACCGCGTGCTCGTAGCACAACAACGTGAGGGATGGTGAATTGACCTTGTTTTCCCTGAGTGCGTCGAACGGCGAGATGCTTACACCAGATTGCTGCTGACCAGAAGAACCTTTCGCCGGCAAGTCGCCTACCCAAACCCCGGCTTCGGTGAAGCTCTTTAATTGGTCATCCTCGCCTTCAGTCTTCTGGCCATTGGAGTTCAATCGCTGCCCTGCATACTTCACCATTGACTCGGCTGATTGAAACGCTTCCGGGTCAGGTTCCTTAAAACCAAGAGTCCTACAAGCACTGAGCAACACGTCTTCGGTTTGCATAGTCTTGTGCAGAGGCGCGATGACAGGCTGGACAAGAGAGACTACGCCCTTTGATCCTGGCTCCACTGATGAAACGAGGTCCCAACGTTCAAGCTGGGTGTGATCGGGCAACACAAGATCTGCCAGATTTGTCGTCTCATCCATGAACGATGAGAAACTCGCAATGAAAGGAATCCCCTTGATCCATTCCGCTGATCTGGGAGCGATACGAAGGGGGTCAACACGGTGGACCAGAAGGGCAGGTACATTAACCGACTTGGAGTTGTTCAGTCGAATTGAAAGATCGTTTATACCCCAGTCAACAATCTCTCCGGCGTGATCAAACTGTGGTAATCGATCTAACGCATCGAATCGTTCAGCGTCGGGCAGCTGCACGCCTCCAGGTTTATTGAGGTTTCCAACTAATTTGTTTAAGAGCTGAATTGCCGCATCGCTGGCATCCCCTACCGCTCTTGAAGAACTGGTGCCAGTTCCAATCGCAAGCGGGCGTTCCGCGGATGCAAACTCACGCGCTAGGCGAATGATACGTTCGGAGTCGATGCCGGTTGTTGATGCTATGTCTTCGGGTTTAAAGGAATCGAGAGGTTGATTGAGCGACTTAATCGCATTGGAATCCTTAGCCAAACCTTCACGAGTGATTACCTGTGCTGTGGCGAGGGCTATGAGGCCTTCGGATCCAACAGCGGCTGGGATCCACTCATCAGCATTCGCTCCGGTCAGGGACATTCGCGGTTCAATCTGTATGAACCTCCCGCGCGCCTTGCCTTGAGAACGTCGAAACTCACCATAGGCCAGTGAATACCTGACCGGTGAATGCCACGTCTCGAGGAATCTTGCTCCGAATGAAAGCAGATAACTCGCGTTTGCTATGTCGAAAACCGGATTGACACCGCTCCCGTAGCTCGAAGGATGACTCCAGCGCTCCTGGGTTACCCAAAACTTTGCTCCAAGTGCCGCCTTGAGTGACTTTAACGCAATACCCAGAACGCCCTGAGTATCAAACGTGGCAAATACGATATTGTTGGCCTCGCCGCGGGATTTGATCTCGCTCAGCTTATCTCCCAATAACTGAATTGCTTCCTCCCAACTGATTTCCTGCCACTTGCCTTCGGCGCGCTCGCCGCTGCGCTTCATTGGTGCTTTGATTCGATCAGGATTGTAGAGAACTTCCAGGCCCGCCTGACCCCGAGCGCACAAAGCGCCGCGATTAACCGGATGCAGCGAATTGCCTTCTATCTTGTTCGCTTTGTGTTCGCGGGTTCTAACAACGATCCCGCATCCGGCGGAGCACATACCGCAGGTGCTCGGTTTCCAATAATCGATTCCCGGAACATATTCTTCATCGGGGATCAGAGCGGGGATGAGCTTTTCTTCAGGATGGCCGCACGCCGACAAAAGCGACGCGCTTGTCGCTCCGATTCCGCTCAATATTATGAATTCGCGACGTTTCATAGCTTCTTAGTTAAACGTTCACCGTTTATCATTCAGCGTTCCAGATTAGACCCCTCTTATTTGTGTACTCTGCGCGATCTGCAGATAATCAGTTTATAGAATTTCAAAACCTACTCATCCGCAGATTACGCAGATACGAGGAACGCAGAACGCTGAACCCTGAACATTCAACGTTCAGCGTTTGTCATCTATGACAAACGTAACAATCAATACTCACATTCCTTGCTCGGTGACAATCCATGCACCAGCCCATTGTCTGATTGACCTCGCGGCGAACGCGATGCATTTGTCCGATCTGACCGTGGCAAGTCACACAGTCGATTCCAGCTCGGATGTGAGGCTTGTGCGTGTAGTAAGCGTTCGCATCGGGCTCCAACCAGTAGACGCGCTTCCATGGAGGCTGTTCCTTTCTCTCCGCATACGCCGCGAGTTTCTGAACCTCCGGGCTTTCGGTCTTCGTTGACTCGTGGCAACCCATACAAGTAGTTATGTTTGGGATGGTGGCGTGCGAAGATTTATCGACGCCTTCGTGACAGAAAGTACACTCCAGTTGTGGCGCTTCTTCGCCCTCTTTGGTCACGTGCTGCCAGTGATCAAATTCGATCGGCTGCCGCGGACCTTCAGGGTTTCCCGAAGCGCTCAACAGCAATATGCCGATGACCGCGATCGCCACAATCACCAGCATCAGGTATTTGGTTCCTCGTCTCATTCATTAGTCTTCGACATAATCTTCGACGTCGTGCGAAGACTATTATCGCTAATCGGATTTCACACCAATGGAAATTCAAGTGAACCGGCTGTGATGTGAGTCCGTGATTATACAGATTAGAAGCGCCGCCGAAAAACGAACTTTGTGTCACCGTACCGTAGCCTGTCCAGGTCCGCGGAATGGCATGATTCGCAGCATTATCCAACGCATGCCAATTTCCAGAGACAGGACAGTCTACGGTACCTTTTTGGATGATTGATTAGATAAATTTTCACGCTCTCTGAAAGCGATTAGGACAACGAAAAAATTCACATAAATGTAATGAACTCGATCTTTGCAAATGCTTGACACACCTATCCTCAGAGTGTAGAGTTCAGCCTTGCCACAAGCATTATGAAGCGAGGAACACATAGGCGCGTGTACTCAGAGTCCTGCCACGTTCTCTCTTACAAGGGGAGTTCCGCAGAATCAGCTAAGCCATCAACCTGATTCAGCCGACTCGTTCATTGTCTCGACGAGACGGAAGAGGTTCAGGCAAGCTTCTCAGCGCGGCCGCGCAAAGACTCTCTTTACTACGACGTTTGATGCTCGTACTTCATACCCGGTCGTGGGCTTGAACGTTAAAGACCGTTCAAGCATACTATGGGCAAAATAGTTCAATCGGTCCGGTAACACCATTCCGATGAATTCTAAATACGGCAGTTCGGGAGGAGTAGTATTAATGGCGACAGAGAACGTAAACCAGTCCGGTGCGAGCGCGGCAGCCGACAGCGCCAGAGAAGAGCCTGCCACGCCCAATCAGAGCACCGGCCCAGACGCACCGGTTGAGCAACCGGCTGCGGCCGATACGACGCAAACGGCTCCATCCGGAGACGCGGCAAACAACAGTTCACCAGAAGCTGCACCGAACACGTCTACCGCAGCTGCAACTGCAACTTCGGCTGAACAAACCAGCGAGGCTGAGCCGAGCGGCGCGCAGGATTTCAGCGCAATGCTCGAGAACTACGAAAAAGAGAGCGCTGCATCCCGCCAGGAAGGTGAGATCGTCCGCGGACTTGTAGTAGGTATCTCAGACCAAAACGTGCTGGTGGACATCGGTTACAAATCCGAAGGCGTTGTCGCTCGCGAAGAGTTCCTCGATCACCAGGGGAACCTCACGGTCAAGCGCGGCGATGAAGTAGACGTGCTCATCAAGAGTCTCGAAAACCAGGACGGCTACGCGATTCTCTCGCGCGCCGCTGCAATGCAGGTGCAATCGTGGGAGCGCCTGCGTCACGCACATCAAACGCACGAGACCATAAAGGGCCGCGTCATCGAGCGCATAAAAGGAGGTCTTAATGTTGACCTCGATGGTGTTCCAGCCTTCCTCCCGGGCTCGCAAATAGACATCAGACCGGTGCGCAATCTCGAGGGATTTCTAAAACAAGAAATAGAAGTCCGAGTGATAAAGCTGAATCGTAAGCGCGGAAATGTCGTCGTTTCCCGAAAAGCGGTGCTTGAAGAAGTCTCCGGTAAGAAGAAATCCGAGACTCTCGCCAACATAGAAGAAGGCGTGGTGCTGGAAGGCACCGTAAAGAACATTACAGACTACGGCGCCTTTATCGACCTCGGCGGAATCGATGGGCTTCTGCACATCATCGATATGAGTTGGGGACGAATACAGTCTCCGACCGATATCATCAAAGTTGGTGACACCATTCAGGTCAAAGTGCTGAAGTTCGATCGGGAAAAGGAACGCATCTCTCTCGGCTATAAACAGCTTCTACCGGATCCCTGGCAGAGCGTTGCAGAACGATTTCCCAAGGGCTCACACGTTCGCGGGAAAGTCGTGAGCTTGACTGATTACGGCGCGTTTATAGAAATTGAACCGGGCGTTGAAGGTCTTGTGCACGTAACCGAGATGACCTGGTCGAAGCGCCTCAAACATCCATCGAAGCTGCTCTCGATTGGACAGGAAGTCGAAGCGGTCGTCCTCGAAGCGGATCCCCACAGCCGACGGATTAGTCTGGGTCTGAAGCAGGTCAGTCCTGATCCCTGGGAGACGCTTCCAGTTCGTTATCACGTGGGCTCACGGGTAACCGGAAAGGTCCGGTCACTCACCGACTTCGGCGCTTTCGTCGAGATTGAAGATGGAATCGACGGGCTCGTTCACGTCTCTGACATTTCGTGGACCAAACGCATCAAGCACCCTTCGGATGTCCTCAAGAAGGGTCAACAGGTAGACGCGGTCATCACTAACATCGATGTTGATGGTCGCAGGCTGAGCCTTTCAATCAAGGATCTCGAGCCCAATGCCTGGGATCGATTCTTTGATACGCACAAGCTGGGCGACGTTATAAAAGGGCGAGCGGTTCGTTTCGCGAACTTCGGTGCGTTTATCGAAATCGAAGAAGGCATCGAGGGTCTTTGCCACGTTTCAGAATTAAGCGACTCGAGAGTAGAGAAACCAGAGGATGCGGTAAAGATCGGACAGGTGCTTCCATTTAAGATTCTCAAACTCGACCCGTCGCAGAAGAAGATCGGTTTGTCGGCGAGAGCCGTCGGGAAAGAGAACGATCCCGAAGACGTTCGCACGTATCAGGAGACCGGCTCAGGAATGGCAACGCTTGGCGATATCGCCAATCTGTTGGGTTCATCTTCAGATAAGAAGGACGAAGAGTAGCCGGATTTCTATTAAACAAACGGTGGCTTCGCGGCTATCAGGACTCGGTAGCGACGCGACCCAGAGTCCCGGGCAGAACCCGGAAGCACTCCGGGTCGCGTCGTTGTTTATGAGAACCGAAATATGAAAAAGTTCAGCGTAACCACAGTCCTGATCATCGCCGGGTTCGGATTCGTATTCTTCGTCGCAATAATCCTGCTCGCAGCACTCGTGCTCTCCCGTGACGGCGGCTTTATCGGGCTGGGCGGCGATCGTATCGCTGTTGTGTACCTTGAAGGCGTTATCTTCGATTCAAAAACTGTCAATGAGCAGCTAAAGATGTACGGCGAGGACTCGCGGGTTCGCGCTATCTTGTTGCGCATGGACACACCCGGCGGCGGAGTCGCCGCCTCGCAGGAGATTGCCGATCAGGTGAAATGGCTCCGCACCGAAAAGGGGAAGAAGGTTGTGATATCGATGGGGTCGGTCGGGGCATCAGGTGGATACTACATCGCTTGCGCAGCCGATAAGATTTATGCCAACCGCGGAACAATAACCGGTTCGATCGGCGTGATCGCAGAGTGGGTAAACTACGGAAATCTTTTGAAGTGGGCCCAGTTGCAACCGGAAGTTATCAAGAGCGGAGAGCTCAAGGATGTTGGATCACCCACCCGTGAGGCAACGCCCAAAGAGCGGGCATATCTTCAGGGCTTGATAAACCAGATGTTCGAACAGTTTGTCAGCGCAGTAGCGGATGGGCGCAAGGAGTTTTTGACCCGCGATCAGGTCAAGCAGCTTGCCGACGGGCGTGTTTACACCGGCGAAGAAGCGCTGAAGGAAAAATTAATAGACGACCTGGGAAATTACGATGCGGCGTTAAAGGGAACGGCTGAGCTGGTTGGCATCAAGGGTGAACCGCAGGTCGTCACCCCGCCTAAGCCACGACGTGGCTCAATACTTGATCTGCTGACGTCCAGTGATCTTGGTGGGTTGGTTTCACACAATACACTTCAGCCACCAGGGGCTAGTCTGCAGTTTGAGTATTTGTGGAAATAATTCAGATTCCTAATTCAGATTGCAGATTCAGATTGCAGATTCAGATTTCAGATTGCAGGTTTCAGATCGCAAACCTATCTGAAATTTTGATTTATAACCTGAAATCTGAATCTGAATTCTGAATCTGAAATCTGAATCTGGAATCTGAATCTGGAATCTGAATCTGAATTTGGAATCTGAATTTGGAATCTGAACTTGGAATCTGAACTTGGAATCTGAAATTTGAAATTTGCGATCACTTACGAACCCGCTGATTAAAAGACCTCACCATGGACCACCTCTGGAGCACCTGGCGTTATAACTACCTCACATCAGTCGATCGCGAAACAGGCTGTGTTTTCTGCCGAATCAATCAAGAAAATAAAGACCCAGAGAATTATGTTATTCACCGTGCGAGCCTGAATTTTGTGCTGCTCAATCTTTTTCCATACACCAGCGGACATTTGATGATCGTTCCATACGAGCATCAGGCCGACCTTGCCTCAGTAAGCCAACCGGCCACCAACGAAATGATAGAGCTTGCAAAACGTGCTCAGGTCGCGCTGCAAGCCGAGTATCACCCCGACGGCTTCAACATTGGCATGAATCTCGGCCGTAGCGCAGGAGCAGGAGTCGCGGATCATTTACATCTTCACGTTGTTCCGCGATGGACTGGCGATGCGAACTTTGTTTCGATAATCGGTGAGACTCGGGTGCTGCCTGAAGCTCTTTCAGTAACCTGTGACAAGCTGAAACGACACTTCGGCTAAGTCACATTCAGGACCCTCAAACCGTGAGACCGCTTCAACACCTCGCAGTTCTCGTGGTAGCGATTTTGGCACTCTTGTTGTCGTCGTTTCGATCACGGGCACAAGAAAAGCAGGACGAACCGCTCAAGCTCAGCACCCAGCTTGTGGTCATCGATGCTCAGGTTCTCAACAAAAAGACCGGTTTGCCCGTGCCAGGACTAACCGAACGAGACTTTGTAATCTCTGAAGACGGAGTTAAGCAACAGATCACTCATTTCAGTCAGGATAGCCTGCCGCTTTCGATTGTGCTCTTGCTTGACGTGAGCGGAAGCGTGATGCCGACAATTAACTCAGTGCGCGAATCCGGCTTAAAGGCCTTGAACCAGTTGAAATCCGGAGACGAAGTGGCTCTTATGGCCTTTGGTGTGTAGGCCACTGTCCTTCAGGAGTTTACGAAAAGATCGCCAGCTGGTTGCCAAGCGAGTCGGTGCGATCGAAAGGATGGGCGACTGGATACGCGAAGCCACATACATTGACGAAGCATTGTACGAATCGGCAAAGCAGTTCAGTCACACAACCATTCCCGATAGCCGCCGAATCATCATCATTGTCACTGACAATTTGACAAATCGACCTCCCACGCTTGGTCACTCGGAAGCGGAATCGATGAAGCAAGTCCACGGGGCGGGGGCGTCGGTCTGCGGCCTTGTGGTTGGCGACTTCAACAATACGGTGAATGAATACCGCCGAACCAAGGGATGGACCCTAAAAGATAGTATCGGCAGTTATATCGCCGAGACCGGTGGAGTCCGTTCACAAGTTGATAAGGACGACGTGACGGTGAAGCTTGGTGGTTTGATCGACCGACTACGAAGCCGATACAGCCTTGGCTACACGCCGACCAATGAAAAACGAGACGGAAGATTTCGCAATTTCAGCGTCAAGGTATCCTCCCAAGCAGAACGCCGCGAAGGTAAAATGACAATCGTTGCTAGGAAGGGGTACTATGCCCCGTGCTAGGAAATGTTTTAATCCGAACTGGAGGAGCAGTAAGAATGAAATACCTTAACGGTCGTTCATTTAGCGGTATGGGAGCATTCTCGTTCTTATTAACACTTGCGCTTTACAGCACTGCACCTCACACCGGACATCAGCGTGCGATCGCACAACCAGATAGTCCCGAGTCGCACAAACCATTAGTAATCGCGCATCGCGGCGGAGCTCTCGAATCTACTGAAAATACTATTGGCGCTTTTCAACGCGCGGTAAGAATAGGAGCCGCCGGCATTGAGACTGACATACAACTGACTCGCGATGGAGTGGTTGTGGTCTACCACGATGAGTATTTTGGTCGCGTGGAAGGCCTGCCTGAACGACAGCGAACTCGACGGGTATCCGATCTCACCTATTCCGAACTTGCCGCATCAACATTGATACCCGTCGGTGATGACAATGGAAGCAGACACGTGCCCACTCTCGATGATCTCCTGGCAAACGTAAAGAGCGTATTACTCAATATTGAGCTTAAACGATGTGCGCGATTTGATGAGTTAGTCAACAAGACGATAAACACTCTTAAGAGCTTCCGGGAAATCGATCGGGTGGTGCTGGAGACGCCTGATTTGGCTACGGCTGAAAAGGTTCGAGCAGCGTTGGGGCCCCGGCTGAAACTGCATATCAATCCTGGCTATGATGACAAGGTTCCTTATTCGGCGGCGCTGGAGCGAGTTTTTAAGTTCAAACCGCACTCGATATCGGTTTCATACAAGAAGCTGTCGAAGGAGATCGTCGAGCTTGCACACAAGAATGGTGTTGAGGTATGGGTGTGGACAGTTAACGACCCAGACATTGCTCAAGCGATGGCGCTGCTGGGAGTAGACGCAGTGAAGACGGACACTCCGTTCGTGTTGAAGGAATTATTTGGAAGGCTTCATAAATCGACCGAGCGCTGAGTGCCCTGTGGCGAATCCTCGCTTTCTCACATTTATGCAGAAAGTGCGCGTTCCGCTCTGCCGCGAGTGATGGCGTTTTCGATCGACGTTAGACACAATTCCTGCCGAATCCTCCAGAGTGCATAGGAAACCGGAATAATCGAGAGACCCGCTCGATGAAACATCATATATCTTTCGAGTGGAAATGCAGATTCGTGTGGCCCTGGGTAGCCAATCAAATCGATACCACAGCTCCGCCCACCACGCGCGACCACAAGATCCATTAATAGTCCTGCAATCTTGTAATCTGTCCAGGTTTGGTAGCCAAGGTCCTCTAAAGCAGCGCCGATCTCGCTGAGAAAACGGTCTCTGGAAGTATCTTCCTTAGCTATCGGGAGTTCTCCTTGGCGGCCCGCGTGATCAAGATAAGCGCGAAGAATCGAATCATTGTCCAGCAAAGCGGGGTCAATCGAGGCGTAGATTTGCTGCGCAATCCTTGCCCGAGTGATGGAGACGTTGAAAACGTCGGGTTTCTCCAGAAACCTCAAGGCTGCACGGTGGGTCAAGGAATCGACCACCAGGGAAATGTACACAATATCGCGCTCCTCGCCTTGAAACGTATGCGCTGTACCTATCAAAAGCTGGTGCTCCTCGAAAGCCGACAGTGGCAACTCGCTGCTCAGTCTTTGAGCAATATGATCCGCCTGGGCACGGAATGGTGAGAGTATTCCAATAGAGTGACGAGACGCCTTCCCCAGGGATCGCTCCGATTGAACTCGATGTAAACAGTCTGTGATCAGTCGATTTGCTTCTTCCTCATTCACGCCCTGGTGATCACGACGGCCGCTGCAAGAAAAAACCATCAAACAATTCGAAGTTGATGATCCAGGCTTCTCAGTCATAACTCGCAGCGAATCCGCGTAAAACCTTCTGTTACTGAATTCTATAATTGGCGGCAGACTGCGATAATGTTCGTCTAAAAACACAACGGACTCCTGACTGGGCAATTCATCACTCACAAAGTCCAAAATACTTCGATTGCGGTAGTCATAGCGCTCCTCCCAGTCGTCGTCTATTTGATACTTAGTCAAAAGCTCACGCTGGCGGCTCGCTGCCAAAAAAGAAAGGTGACGGAGTTGGTTTGGATCTCCGCTGATCACAACACGGCGAGCTCGCTGAAAGACTGGTAGACAACTGGCAATATCGCACTGTGTTGCTTCGTCAATGATCGCCAGGTCAAATAGATCCTTTCTTAGCGGTAAAACCTCCTGAATGTCCGCGAGATTCACAAGCCATATTGGAATCGCAGAGAGAAGAAGCCTGAAGTCAATCTGTTTAAAAAGGTCTTCCTGCTTGAGACCGGTGCGAGCCCGAATGGCCCGTAAAAACGTATTGAACTGCTGTCGGTGTTTACTTAGAGTTTGTTCTAATCTCCGTTGGTTAAGTCGCTGTGCGAGAGAAGTGGTCTTTTCGATGCGCTGATCCAGCCCGTACTCCAAATCCTCAAGTAAGCGCGACAAGCTCGTTTCGTGCTTAACGCGATAGTTTATTAAAGCGGTTCTTATGCTGTGCCAAAATCCGGATTGTTCGACACTGAGAACTTTCCCCCATGCTAATTCCTGTTCGTTTCTACGACGGATGCGATTTTCAAGAGATTCGATCTCGCGATCCAACCTGACTAGCTCCTTTTCGATGTGAGCCGGATTGCCTTCGGCGTCAGCAAGTCGATCGTGCATGCCCCCAAGAAGCTGTTCAAGATAGTCCTTGAATTCTTTCAGATATTGTTTTCGTCCTCCTCGAATCGTACAGCCCTTTAGGTTTAAGTCGTCTTCGATCTTGTCGCCGACGACATCAACCGCATGATTCATTTTCGAGGCGATAAGGACCGATTCTCCGCGGCTGAGATGCTCAACCGCTAGCGAGGCTATTGTAAATGACTTGCCTGTTCCCGGAGGACCAATGACCAAGGTAACAGGATAAGTTGCCCCACGTTCTATAATGGTCTGCTGTGCGCTGCTGAGCACCGCCGGCACGCGACCTGGTTTGCTTATTCGCCGGTGAGATTCAGCTCGAGCGCCACCAAACAAGACCTGTACAGGTTTAGAATAAGAATCGCCGGCGGCCATTTCGGTTAATTCGTTTACAACACCGCGAGTTTCGACCGACTTGTTTATGATCGCAGCGGCCGAACTCGAAAGTGCAATAAGGCCCGTATACTGCGCCTTCGATCGCGAAAACGAGTTTTGAAGTTCGCGCTGAGACATCACTGACGGATACTGACGCAATGAGCTGGCATCCAGTTTGGCAACTGTGCTTTCTAATAGTCCGGCTAGTTCGAAGACCTGCTCCGGAGTGACCGGACCCTCCTGCAACATATTTATCGCCTGATGAGACAACTGCCTCTGGCTGGAATCCGCCTCCAAAGCATCGAACAATTGATAGTTAAGTCGTCGAGCATTGAAATCCGGTTTAAGGAACCAGTGAGGAGGCTGTTCGATGATTTCAGCTGGATGAATCAGCAGCGGAGCGCAGATGTGGCGAGGCTTATCATCGTCATTTCCTAGATGCCCGACTATAAATAGGGAGCAATAAACCAGCTCTTTTTCGATTTGATAGAGATAGGCAGCCTTTTTTGCTTCCAGCGCCTCGTCGGCATCGACTGGGATCTGAATCAGAAAGCCGGTGAGTAGTTCTTCTTTTCCTTCAAAAAATATTCGGTGAGTAACGGAAGTGTGAAAGATATTCCATAACGTGCTTCTTCGATTGTCTTCTTCGTAACAATCTCTAAAATATCGGATTAGATTTGGAAGAGCCATCGCGGCATCCCAGCGGTACTGAGAATCGCCTCTAAAAATCACGATGCGGATAATGCTTCTTAATCCCTCGCCTTAACAGCGTCCGGTTCGTGCTCCGGACTCATTGTTGTCATCTCAGCCATCAGCAGCCGCTCGCATTCGGCGGATGTTCGAGGAAGCTTCTCTGAGCCCTTCGAAGCGTCGCTCTCCGCTTCTACTTTTCCTGACGGAAGCCAAAAGCCTGATAAAACCGCCAGGAACGCGAACGCCACTCCAGTCAGAAAAACATTATGTAAAGCGCCCGCGAGCGCGCCGGACATCGCACTCAGCAATTCGGGTTTTTGTGTTGCACGAGCTATCGGATCGATCAACGCGCTGGGATTGTGCACGACTCGAGCGACTTCGGGTTCCGGCAATCCACTCTCATTTGCTATTTCAGAAATGTGCGCTCCGAGACTGATGGTCATTACGGTTCCCATAATCGCTACACCCACCGTTTGACCAATAGATCTCGAAAATTGATTGAGCGACGTAGCGATACCGAGCTGGCTCCTCGTCACCGAGTTCTGAACTGTGATCAAGAGCGCGAACATTACCAGACCCATTCCAATACCCATAGCCAGGATATCGCCAATGAGCGAACCTCTTGCCGTGGTTCGGCCAAACGTGGCGAGCACCGCAAAACTGATGAATAACACAAAGAGCCCAGCCAGAATGGTTGGCCGGTAACCGATACGGAACATCAATCGTCCGCCGACTACTGACATCGTAACCCAACCTAAGAGAAACGGGGTAAGCAGCGCGCCGGCCTCAGTCGCGGTGCCTCCGAGCGTGCCTTGCACAAATAGCGGGATAAATGAAAGCGCGCCAAACATCGCCGCGCCAATCATGAATGCAGTAACCGATCCCACCGCGATGATCCTGTTCTTAAACAAAGAAAACGGAACGATCGGCTCAACGGCTCTCTTCTCAGTCCAAAAGAACAAGCAAGCGGCTAAAACCACGCCGCTCGCTTCTACGAGAGTCAGGGGTTTCCCCCATACTGCCGGATCTCCGGTTTCAACCAAAACAAGCAGCAACAGAGTGATTCCTATTGTGAGCCACGCTGCGCCTGCATAATCAATCACCGGTCGCGTGTGCTGCCTGGGTTCGACGAGCGCGATTCCGACAACCACTGCCGCCGCCAACCCGAATGGAATGTTGATGTAAAACACCCATCGCCAGGAAATGTGATCGGTTATAAAGCCCCCGGCGAGTGGGCCGAGAATCGAAGCGAGCCCCCACACTCCACTAAACAGACCTTGCATTCGAGTGCGCTCTCGCAATGTGTAAATATCGCCATTGATCGTCATGCTCAATGGTATCAACGCACCCGCTCCCAATCCCTGTACCGCGCGAAACATAATGAGCTGGGTGATTGACTGAGAGGCTCCGGAGAGTGCGGAACCGACGAGGAAGAACGCCACTCCAATCAGGTAGAAGATTCGCCTTCCGTAAAGATCCGACAATCTTCCCCATACTGGAACGGTGACCGTCGATGTCAGCAGGTACGCGGAAAAGACCCAGCTATAACGATCCAACCCTCCCAGCGATGCGATAACAGTCGGCATGGCCGTGCCGACGACAGTTGCTTCAAGAGCGGCAAGGAACATTCCGAGCATCACGCCTGCGGTGACGACACGGCGACGGCGTTTGGAGAGAACTACATGTGGCTGGTCCTGTACGCTTGCTTCGACAATTTCTGACGCCATTAATGGTCGCTCTTTCTGCGTCCTTCTTTACTCACCAGTCTCTACTCGCGTAGTGGCGACTTTAGTCGGTTTCCCATTAGAAACGACTAAAGTCGTTACTGCGTGGCGAGTCTTCGAGAGTTGTCGCGCACCTTGTCCTCAGCACCTGATCTGTGTTTCCTCAGATGAATCTCGTTGGGCCGTGACTGAAGCCCTGTGCGAGCAGGAAGCAAAATGGATTGCAGTTTATCAGTCCGTCTCGATCGGATAATCAAGCTCGCGCCAGCGTTTCCAGCCGCCATCCATTGAAATCACGTTCTTATAACCCATCTTTTGAAGCGCATCTCCGGCAAGCGCGGAGCGGAACCCGCCGCCACAATATAGAATTATCTCGGCATTATGATCCGGAATGGTCTTTTCGATGTCTCGCTCGATTATCCCTTTTCCAAGGTGTAACGCACCGGCGGCGTGACCTTTTTGCCATTCGTTATCTTCACGCACATCTACGAGGTAGAATTTCTCTCCGGCCTCTCTTTTCTTCTTGACGTCTTCAGGCGTATTTTCGCGCACTCGACTCTTCGCATCGTTGACTATGTTGAGAAATCCCGGCGAGTGGTCCATTGCTCCTCCTGTTGGACAGTAAAAAAGCGAACATCATTTATGATAGCGATGCCCTGACCGCGCGGCAAATCGACACATTCAGCTGAACGACTGAAGTCGTTACTACGTGAAGTGTTACAACGTGTGAAGAGCTGTTGCTTGACCGATAAGTACCTGAGGCCACTCAAACATCACTGATAGAAAGACTTCACAATGAATAAACTCCACGTACGATACCAGCGATTGGTTACTTCAATTGCTCTCTTGCTCCTGCTCACGACAATTGCCGGCGCACAAGACTTATCACCTAAGTTCGAGGAATATATGGACAAGCTCGCGAAACCGAATCGGTTTATCGGCTCGGTATTAGTCGCGCGTGATGGTAAGATTCTGTTCAGCAAGGGCTAAGGATTTGCGAATGTAGAGTTCGATGTTTCCAATACGCCTCAGACCAAGTTCCGGCTCGGTTCAATAACAAAACAATTCACAGCAGCCGCAATCCTCCTGCTTCAGGAGCGTGGAGAATTGAGCGTGCGAGATCCGATCTGCAAATACTTTGAATCATGTCCAGGTGCCTGGAGTGAAGTGACCATCCATCACCTGCTGAGCCATACCGGCGGGATTCCAAATTTCACCAGTTTTCCCGATTATCTCCCGAACATGATGATGCCTGTGACTACCCAGGAAATGATCGGACGATTTAAAGACAAGCCGCTCGAGTTCAAGCCGGGCGACAAATGGAACTACAGCAATTCAGGTTACTATCTTCTTGGCTACATAATCGAGAAGGCCTCGGGTGAAAAATATGAGAACTTCCTGCAAAAGAACATCTTTGAACCGTTGAAATTGACCAACACCGGTTATGACCATTTCGACACGATTCTTAAGAAACGCGCTACCGGATATTCGTTTAAGGACGGCAAGATGGTGAACTCACTTTATATCGATATGACTCAACCGTATTCCGCGGGATCGCTGTACTCTACGGTTGAGGATCTCTTTCTTTGGAACGAGGCGCTCTATAACGGTAAGTTTCTTTCGGAAAAATCTCGTGAAATGATGATGACACCTGTAATGAACGGCTATGGGTACGGTCTAGGGATTCAAACAAAATCAAACCGGAAGGTAATCAGCCACGGCGGAGGAATTAACGGCGTTTCGACTAATATAGCGCGCTTCGCTGACGAAAAGCTAACCGTTGTTGTGCTGCGCAACACTGATTACGGTTCTCCAAATCCTGGTCAGATAACCAGTGACCTCGTTGGAATTGCGCTGGGAGATAACCCTGTTGAGTCATTGAATCATTGAGTCATTGAATCATTGAGTCATTGAATCATTGAGTCATTGAATCATTGAGTCAACGACTTAACGATTCAAATCAATCAACGGATCAATGATTCAATGACTCAATGATTCAATGACTCAATGATTCAAATGATTCAATTCCTCGCTGATGAGGTCACGAAATCGCGGATCGTCCCGCAAGTTGTCGAAATCCGGATCAGTCCTCGCTCGAAGTGTATTGATCGCTTTTAGCGGGGCAATCGATTCACCCAGGTATTTTACCGCTTTGTCCTTATCGCCTTTCAAAGCGTACAGACACGCGATGTAATACTTCGTGAACGGGTCGTCGCTTCCCTTGCTCAACCTGTACTCAAAACGCTTGATAGCGCTCTTGAAATGCTGCTGAGCAGCTTCTGTATCGCCCTTTCGCAAGTACGCGGCGCCAAGCTTCTGTTCGAGCTCTGTCAACGATCGATCGCGCAACGCGTGATCGCTAGTCTTGAGGAACTCAAGCTCACGTTCGTATTCCTCGATCGCTTCGGCGTAACGACCCTGTCGATAATAGCAGTACCCGAGCCTGGTATGCGCTCCCACAACCTGAAGCCCTTCCTTGCCCGAAATGTACTTTTCCTGCAGCTCGATGGCGTGCTGGGCGGCTGCTTCAGCCCTCGTATAATTGCCGACCAACGTGTGCAAAAACACAAGTTGAAGATATGAGTAACCCGCCTCAGGGTTGATCGCCACCGCGTGCTCCAGCTCGACGATAGCTTCCTCAATCATTCCCTTTCCGATCCAGTAAGCGCGGGCAAGGGTACCGCGGGCGCCGGCGTTGTTTGGCTCAAGTCTCACGGCCTCGCTTATGGATTCGATAGCCTCGTCATATCGTCCGAGCGTGTTGTATGCGCCTCCTAGAAACTGATGCGCGTGCGACAATGTGGGATTCAGCTTGATCGCCTTCTGAGCAAACTCGACAGCCTTGTATGACAGCTCTGGAATGCTCAGGAACCCACCCTTCAAATCGTAAGCCGCACTCAAAGCAGCCCAGGCACCCGCGTAGTTCGGGTCAAGCTCTGCAGCCTTCTCAAAATAGTGGATTGCCCGGTCGAGAGAGTCCCGGCTTCCTGTGCGCAGATTGATCATCCCGCGAGAGAAGCTTTCATATGCTTCGACGGACTGCGTCTCATCGGCCTCAATATCTGTAATCTCAGAAGTGCCGAGCTCGAGATTCAACCCCTGACTCAGCTCATAAACAATCTTGTCCTGCAGAGTAAAGATCTCGTTAATGTTCCCGTCGATCTTTACGGTCCTTGTGACCTCGCCAGTGTTGACGTCGATTACCCGGGCAGTGATCCGGATCATTTCGCCGATCCGCTGATAACCGCCGCCAAGTATCCACGACGCCCCCAAACGACGCCCGATGTCGATCGCCACCGACTCGTCAAAGTCACTGAGCTGACCCGTACCCAAGTCCTTGAGTACTTCGAAAGTACGCTCACGCCCGATCACTGACAAGCCACGGACCTTCTTGAGGTCGGAAGTGACTGTCTCGGCGATTCCTGATCCGATCCACTCATCCTTTGGTTCGCCGGTGATGTTGGCAAACGTCATTACCGCCACAGCATTTTCCAGCTTGGGCACTAACTCACTACTCTGGCTCGATTGTTTCTCAGTGAGCAGCACCGTTGCTTGATTCTCGGTTATAGGCTTACCGACGCTGCCAGTGCGGTTGTTTGTTTCGAGATCGCGCTGAAGGTTGCGAAGATCTATGTACATCTCTCGCGCAGCCTGATAGCGATAATTAGGATTCTTCTCGAGAGTCTTGCGGACAATCCGCTCCAGTTCCTGCGGGACATTGTAGTTCAATCGAGCAATTGCTGGAGGCTCTTCGTGTACGATTCGATCGATTACTTCGGTATTGCTTTCCCCAATAAAGGGCAGTTTGCCGGTTAACATTTCGTAGGTCACTACGCCGAGAGAAAAGATATCCGAACGATGGTCGATAGCCTGCCCGAGCGCTTGTTCCGGAGACATGTAGGAGACCGTGCCCAAAACAAGCCCCACTACTGTTTCTTGTCCGAGTTTTGTGGTTGGGTCGCTGTCGCTATCTCGCCCGGGAGCCTGGAGATTGCCGCTTGTGCTTGCGAGGCCGAAGTCGAGCACCTTCACAAGACCGCGATCGGTAATGATCAGATTAGAGCTTTTTATATCTCGATGAATAATGCCCATTGAATGAGCCTCATCAAGAGCATCCGCCACCTGCATAGAGATCCCGATTGCATCGAAAATCGGGAGAGGACCGCGCTCAAGCATACGCGACAGCAGCAAGCCCTCGACGAGCTCCATGACTATGAAATTCGAGCCCTCGTATTCACCGATATCATAGATCGCCGCTATATACGGCGAACGCAGTGCCGAAGCAGTCCGCGCTTCTTTGAAGAATCGTTCTCGACGATCCGGGTCATATTGATACGAAGCGGGAAGGAATTTCAGAGCAACGTTTCGACCGAGCCGGGTATCTTCGGCACGAAAGACCTCGCCCATTCCGCCCCCGCCGAGCCGTTCGCCTATATTGTAGTGAAGTATCGTTTTTCCTATCATTTTTGAACTCGACGAAGACGCAGTTCTTAATAACAGTATGCTCGGGCAGAAGACAAAGAGCAAAGCATAAAGGGAAAAACGTTGAACGCTGACCGTTAGTTCACACGTGCACTTCACCGTACGCCAGCTCGCCGGCCGCTTCCTGGTGCTTGAACATTATGTAAATCATCCAGCTGTAGAACCCCGCAATCAGCAGAACTACTGTCCAACCGGGCACATATCCTATTGATGCATTCTTGAACAGTTCGCCGGTTGAATGAATTATTTCCGGCGTACCGCTTTCTGCCTGCAAAACCCGAGTGGTCGTCTTAAGCAGCCATGCCAGCAACAGAATCAAAAACAGCCACATATAGTTCCTACGCAGGCGTCTGGCCATCGCCTGCGTGTTGGTAATAGTGAATCGTGGCAGCCGAAGATCCTCGCCGAGCTGATTCATCCAATGGGCCGGCTCAACGAGATCGCGCGGCGAAAAAATCCGACCATAGTAGTTTCGTTCAATCAGGCGAACTCTGCTTCGATAGACGTGAAAGAATCGATAACGACGTGACTCGATAAACAACAACAGAAAGATAAGCAACATCGCGAATAAAAGAACGCCGTGATGCGATTGCGGAGACGATAGCGAGATCGAAAGCATCGCTCCGACTCCCGTGATAGCCCAATTAGTTGTCCGATCTAAGCGATCCCGCCAGCTCATCATCCGTGACATCTCAGCGCGATAGTAGTGTGAAAGCGAATTTACAAACTCGACCGAATTTGTAGGGAAGATTGGGGGTCCCGGTTTAGCAGAAGTGTCAGGCCTGATCGTTATGTCTTTTTCGGAGATCATAGTTGCCTCACAGGAATGACGTTACAGGTTATCAGAGGTCAAGCCGATCGCACCGAGGCGGTTTATCATACTCCAACTTCAAACTTCAACCTGACGAATAGCGGTTGCACCGGATTGTTTCGTTACTTCATTTCTCCGGCTTACAAGTCGCATTACTTAGATAGAAAAAGCGTTATCGGTCTAATTGCCGGCAGGAAATTAAGGTGGGGAAGAGATCCGTTACTGTCTGGATCCGCGCTGGCGATTCGCGTTCTCGGCGAGAACGCGTGCACGATCAAGGGATTCTATGGCTTTTCGGAACTGAGGATCATCGGTAAGGTAAACTTGATCACCAGCCTCCGGACCATATGCAGCGGTCATAATTTCGCGACGCATCTGGCTGCGAATGTAGTTCACGCTCGCGCTTAACCGTTCTTCGGACAAATTAAATTGAGGCCTGTTTGAAATGTACTGGCGATACGCCGCCATTAAGTCATCGGTCACCGGAAAACGATTGATGTCCTCGGGTGTAATTTTCGTCTTGTACTGGCATTCGCCAATTCTGTATGCGCGCAATCCTTGCAGTTGTCCGGCGACCAATTGTCGCACAAAATCGAATATTCCATAGAATAGTCGGCTCGATATCGGCGGAGCCTTGATTTCCACATCCGGAGTTATGCCACCACCACCATAAACAGTACGGCCGAGGTCGGTGCGCAGCGCATCGCCGTGCTGCTGGCTGTTAGCGGCCGAACCCTGGTCCTCGCTGCGGTTCAGGTAATAATCGTAGAACGACACGTTTGCGTAGCTGCGTTGTATTGAGCGCCCGGTTGGCGTGTAGTACTTCGCGGTCGTCAGAACCAAACCGGTACCACCCCACAATCTAAAAACACCCTGAACCAGACCTTTTCCAAAGGTGTTCTCTCCGACTATCAGTGCGCGATCGTGGTCCTGCAATGCGCCGGCAACGATCTCGGACGCCGACGCGGTCTGACGATCTACGAGGACCACCATCGGAATCGTCTCGGGTTCATTGTCCTTCGGAACTTCATATGTGTGGGCCGCCGATTCTTCATCGCGGCCGCGCACCTCCAATATCTTCTCACCAGGCGCCAGGAATCTAGTGGAGACCTTGATCGCCTCATCCAAAAGGCCGCCGGGATTGTTCCTAAGATCAAGAACAAGCTGACGCATACCGTCGAGCTTTAGCTGCCCAAGGCTTTCGGACAACTCTTCGTCGGTCTTGCTAGAAAATCCTCCGGTCAGCGCGATGTACCCGGTGCCGCCCTGAGCCGTCATGAACGAATTGCGAACCGAGGGAAGCTTTACCTCGTCCCGGCGGACGCGTACGGTGATCGGGTTAGGGGTTCCTGCTCGTTCGACAGTTAACTCGACAGGCTCGCCCTTTTCGCCGCGCACGCGGTGCATGACCTGCTGGCTGGTCCAGTCGTCTACGTTTTGTTTGTCGATCGCAACAATTGCGTCACCATACCGAAGTCCAGCGCGATGGCCGGGGGCTCCAGGCGTCGCCGAAAGAATGTAGACGCGATCGTACCTTTTGGCGATCGTCACACCGATGCCGTAGATACGGCTGCTCTGTTCGGTCTGGACTTCGTCAAACTCGGCTTTGGTAAAAAATGCGGAATGAGGGTCGAGTTGATGGAGCATCCCCTGAATCGAGTTCTTGCCAAGCACCTCAAGATCGGCTTTACCGGCGTAGCTTTCCTGAATCTCCGAAATCGCTTCTTTGAAGTCGGCGGCGAGTTGCTCGGTGAGATCAGAATCGGCTTCGGTCACGTGAGCCGGCCGTGATGAGCCGTAGTAACCGCCGGCGATTGTTGCCAACGCAACCACAACTACCGCCAGCAGTGGCAACAACCGATTCTTCATACTCCAATTACCTCTTTGTTGAGAATAATACAAAGTTCAAAAGCCGTCAAAAGATGGGGGTTGGGGGTTGGGGATTGGGGTTTGGGGTTGGTGGCGGACGTTCAGCGATTGGTGTTCAGAGTTCAGCGTTTGGTGTTCAGAGTTCAGCGTTCATGCTTCAGCAAATTGCTGTGGGTTACGCGTGCAAAGACTCTGAAACCCTGAAGGCTAAATGCTGAACCCTGAACGCTAAACTCTTACGTTGAACGCTGAACGGCCACCAACCCCAACCCCAAAATCCCCAACCCCCATCCCCCAATCCCCACCTTGGTTGCGGCCTCGCGTACGTTTGTGAATACTCTCTACGACTAATACCTATGACTGAAACGGCAGAAGTGGTGATCATTGGCGGCGGCATCGTGGGATCGAGCGTCGCGTTCCATCTCAGCGAAGCCGGTATCACTGACGTGCTGATCATCGAGCGCGAGGACCGCCAGGGTATGGGTTCTACCGCCAAGAGCATGGGCGGCGTGCGTGCTCAATTTGCTACTCCAATTAACATCCGAATGTCGCTCTATTCGATCGATCTTTTTTCACGATTTGAGGAAGTAACCGGTCACACCGCCGGCTATAGAGCACAAGGATATCTCTTTGTGGCAACCAATGAACGACATCTCGAGTACCTCAAAACAAACTTGCGGCAACAGCAGGCCTGCGGCGTCAGCAATGCCGAAATGGTAACTCGCGAAGATATCCTTAAAACTGTCCCGCAGCTTGTTGGCGACGATGTCGTGGGCGGGAGCTTCTGTCCGACGGATGGCTTCGTCGATCCCTACAGCGTGATGACCGGATTCTCAAAGCGTTCGCGCCAGCGCGGCGCCAGATTGTGGCTCGAGACGCACGTTACAGGAATCGCCGTCCAGCAAGGGAAGATAGCGGGAGTCGAGACAACGCGCGGATATGTGTCTACTCAGACAGTAGTCAACGCCGCGGGACCGTGGGCCGCGGGTGTGGCGAAGCTTGCCAGTGTAGAAGTACCTGTGGAACCGCTGCGTCGTCAGATCGTGAAGACCGAACCGTTCGAACAGCTCTCATCTCGTCTACCGATGGTTATCGATATGTCAAGCGGGTTTCATTTCCGTCCTGAGGGCTCGAGTTTTCTCTTGGCGTGGCCCGACCCGGAACAGACCTACGGCTTCCGAACGGATTTTGATTTCGCGTTTATCGAAAAGATATTGACTCATGCGGTCAACCGCGTTCCAGTGTTCGCCGATGTCGAAGTCAACCCGCGGCGCTGCTGGGCAGGTATGTACGAGATGACGCCTGACCACCACGCGATTATCGGACCGGCTCCGGACGTGGCTGGATTATTTCTAGCGAACGGGTTCAGCGGTCATGGCGTGATGCACTCGCCCGCGACAGGCAAGATCGTATCGGAAATGATCGTGCAAGGCGAATCGAGTTTTGCGGATGCGCGACGGCTGAGGGTAGAACGTTTCGCGGAAGGTGATCTGCTGGAAGAGACGGCGGTGTTGTGAGCGCGAGTTAAGCGGTCCACGGCTTCGCGTTCTCATTTACAGAGCGCGAAGCCGTGATGTCTTCATATCGACTAGAAAGCGAACTTCAGACCCAACAGAAGCTGCCTCGGCGCGAATGCCGTGGTAAAGCTCAACGGCTCACCCTTTCGGAAGTCACGATCACGACGTCCGTGCAGCCGCACCGTGTCGGAAAGATAATCGATCGCGGTCGGATTTCCGTTCGCATCAAATCCTGTCGGAACCAGTTCGTTTACCGACCCAAAATTGGTGCGGTTGAACAGGTTTCCGCCATCCACGCTGAACTCGATCCGCTTCGCACTTTCAGCCCCGAACCTCCACAGCTTGGATATTCGCATATTGACGCTGCGGTAGTCGGGTCCGATTCCAGTGTTCCGCCCGATGTAGAAGAGCCGATCGGTTCCGGATCGTGTATCACCGTTGATGTCAGTACCGGTCCGGATCGTGAAAGGAATTCCGCTGCGGATGAAGATACTCGGGCTGAGCGTAATATCCGCAAGCGCACGTGAAACCGGATGGTGTCCTGATCCTGACTTGAACGGACTCATGAACACTCCGCTGAAGACGAAATTGTTTCTGACGTCAAATGTCGACAAAGACCGCTCGGTGTACAGCCTGGAGGGGAACGGCGGTGCAAAGGCTGAGTTGAAATCGGTCTGATCGTCGATCGCTTTGCTAAATGTGTAGCTCGTCTGGAAGGAGATGTAGTTGCTGAACCGCTTGATCAGCTGGAAAGTCACTCCGTGATAAATCGAGGAGCCACGTGACTGATAGTCGGTGAACTGAGTGATGCCGGCGTCATTCACGCGCCCGCACTGCGTATCAGTCTGATTTGCTACTCCTGTTGAGCACACACGATAGAGGGGTCCGAGCACTCTAAAGTTGCGAGTAGCAAGCAGCGCCTGTTGCGCGGCATTGGTTGCCGGACAACCGGGTGTTCCTGCCTCGCAATAGTTCAGTCCTACAGGCTGCTGAATGTGAACCCCGTGGTACATCTGGTAAGCGACTTCAACGCTGATGTCGTTGGTCAACTGGCGCTGAACGCCAAAGTTTGCCTGAATCGCATAGTTATTCTTGTAATCCGGATTCAAGTCAAACAGCACGCGCCCGGGAGCACCTGGCCCGGTCGCTATGCCAAGTTTGTTGATGTCCTCTTCAGTGAGAACACTGAACGGATATTTCCCCTGCGCGACGCCCGCCTGCCAGAGCGCGGCGACTCCATTCAACGGGCTTCGTGCTATTTGGTTTATGTACTTCCCGCTACCATTCAGCACGCTCGTATAGCCCGGAATCTGCACATAGATTGGCGAGTAAAAGATTCCGCTCCCGCCTCGTACAACAGTCTTGCCATCTTTAGTCGCCTGCCATGCAAATCCGAATCGAGGTGAGAAATATGCATTCCGCGGTACTGGATTCGGCTCGCCGTCCCAGTCGACTCGTCCGCCGATGTCAAGTGTCAGGCGCGGATGTACTTTCCAGGTATCCTGAGCAAAGCCACCTACATAATGACCCGTACCCTTCCAGATCGGATTATTGAATCCTTGTCTATAGAGGAATGGCAGGTTCAAATTGAAATCCTGCAACGAGGTCATCGGGATTGCGGCACCAGCAGCACCTGCTGCGGCAACAAACGCAGGCCGGTCTGCTGCAGGCACGGCCAGACTGATTGGATATGCCGCGCTCGAAATGAACTGGTACTCTCCAGCGAACCACAAATCGTTCTCGAAGTTGTAGTGTACCGGTCGATACGAACCACCAAACTTGAACGTGTGATTGCCGTGGATCCAAGTCACTGTATCTTCAAACTGCATACGCCACTGATGAACGATGTATGGAGCTCCGAAGGTCCTTCCAAATCCAGCGAGCCCGCTTATGATCATTCCCACTTGCGCCGGTTCAGGAGGAGCGGTAATCGCCGAGTTCCCCGGCGAAACTTGTCCTCTCGCCTGATTGATCAAGTTGCTACCAAAGTTGTGAGTCCAGCTGACCACACTCGAGTAGTCTCGGTACGCAAGGCTCGCATCGACGGACGGGGATGTACCATTGTTGACCCCTATGTCACTGGTGAAGTT
Organism: Blastocatellia bacterium; assembly: GCA_035258805.1. Lineage (GTDB taxonomy): Bacteria > Acidobacteriota > Blastocatellia > UBA7656 > UBA7656 > Onstottus_A. The sequence continues at coordinate 78,134 of DATFWY010000256.1, forward strand.
GTGGGTCAGCGTAAATCGACCGTTGATATTGTCGCGATTCGTTACCTGATAATCCACCCTGGTGCTCCAGGTGTTCAGGCGCGCTATCCCAGTAAAAGTTCCCTCATTGCCGGTGAGGATCTTCAAGGTATTTGGATAGAGTGCCTGGGTCGTCGTTAGGGCCTTTCGAAGATTGGCCGAAATGCGCTGTACGTTCGCACTTGCATTTGCATCAAGAGTATTAAGTAACGTTACCTGAGCTGCATTTGGCTGCAACAACGCATTTGCAGTGTAGGTTCGGAACCGGGCGTTGTCGTTTTGCTGTCGTTCATAGTTCGTGAAGAAGAACAACTTGTTCTTCATGATCGGGCCGCCAAAAGTAAACCCCGGAAACAGCTGCCGGTCGTCCGCGCGCGGGTTCGTAAAATCGAAGAAATTGCGCGCCGAAGTGTGGTCTGAACGGTAATAAATATAGCCGCTGCCGTGGTAGGAGTTTGTTCCGCTCTTGGTGATCACGTTGACTGCAGTGCCCGCGGTGAATCCAAACTCCGCGGTAAACGAGTTGCGATTGACCTGAAACTCCTGGATCGCTTCGGGGGTAATATCGAACCGAGCCTGGCCAGAGCCGTATTCGTTCTCGCCGCCGTCGACGGTGATCAGGTTGTTTCTTCCGTTGCTCCCGCCGATTGAAAAGCCCGAGCTAAGGAAGCCGGTCACACGTCCTGCCAGCTGTGCTCTCGGCGCATTCGAGTTGGATACCCCCGGGAGAGTGTAGACATAGTTCTGGAATGTGCGGCCGACATTTGGCAGGTTTTCCACTTGCCTCTTATCTATGGTGTTTGCCTGCTGCGTTCTTTCAACTTCGATGACTGGCGCCTCGGAGGTGACCTCGACCTGTGCCTTAACGCCGCCTGGCTGCAATTCGATATCGTACACCGCTGTCGTTCCGACTGTGATCTCAGCTTTGGGAACAACGGCAGCTTCAAACCCGGTTGCCTCGATGCGAATTTCATAGACGCCCGGTTGCAGGGTTGGTATTACGTACGAGCCATCATTTCCAGTCTTTGCGGTTCGCGTCGTGCCTCGTTCGGTGCTTTTAGCGGTGACGATTGCCCCGACCACCACCGCCTTGTTCTGATCAGTGACAGTACCCTTGATCGTAGCGGAAGAAACGTCTACTTGAGCGAATGCTGAAAGACATCCACTGAACGCGAACGCGATGCTTAGAATCGTAAGCAGAATGGTCTTCTTCATAAGTGGCCTCCGGAGAAATTGATCTGTGTCCGATTTACCGACCACGCTAGCACCACCTCAAACGGCGATTTGGTCCCCACGTCTTCCTGCGTGTGAGTTTTCTGGGCGCTGCCGGCAGCAAGGCGACACAACGAGCCAACTAGCTGGAACGAGCGATAGAGCCGGTAAAGCTAAACCAGTTTCAGCCGAAACCGGACGGGCTTCTTCCGCCTCTTCGCATTTCCTGCCGTCGCACGAACTGCGTCCTGATTGAACGTTATCCGACCTTTGGATTTACTACTCGAACGCAATAACCTGCCGGAAACACGGCGTAGTTATTCCATGGTATGAACGGCCCGAAGGCAATAACTCAACAACAATATTATCAATCGCCCAACTTCAATAAGATGAATATCAGGTTGAGCGCTTTCTTCCGGGTGCCGGGCGCATACTACGCAAGAAAAAGTCGGTGAATTCTTTAGCCGTCTCTTCCTGGTTGAGCTTGATGAAATCGACTTCAGAAAAATGCAGACAAACGGCATGGTTGTACACAGAGCCGAGGAAAGCCTGTACTGCAATGTCCGGATCACATTGATTGAATGCGCCTTCGCGCTGTCTGGTCACGATATAATTGCGTAGAAATCTGAAGAGCGGACAAATCTGCATTTCGCGATACTTTTGTGCGAGTTCGTGCCCCTCGAGCGACGAATAGAGTTTTAGTGACAGGAAATCAGCGTCTCGTTTGTAGTGAGCCAGGATATTTGAGGCAGTAAAGAGAAAGAGTCCCTCGTCATCGCGACGCTGCTCAAACTGCGCGAGATCAACCAACCACTCCGTCAATCCTGCCTCGGTCGATTTTACTTCGAGGATCGCCGAGTACAACTCTTGTTTGCTGGCAAAGTGACGAAAGATCGTAACTTCATTTACACCCGCCGCGAGGGCGATTTCTCGAGTGGTCGTACCGCGGAAGCCTTTTTGGGCAAACAACCGGATGGCTGTTTTGAGGATTTGCTGCCGTATCTCGCTGGGCGCAGACTCCGCGCTCCTTCCGACCCCACTGCCGGTATTACCGCGCTTAACTAGCCGTCGAGACATTAATTCCTTCCCCCAGTCCAGGAGGCAAGCAGGTGCTTGCTTGCAGTGTGCCGCGATTGTATTCGCGGCCGCACTGGATGTCAACAGGCAATATCGCTTTCGAGTCGAGTCCGTTGGAGCTTTGCGTCTCTGCGTCTCTGCGACTTTGCGTTTATAGTTGATTTTCAATTACTAAGAATTGCGGTGCAGCTGTAAACGCAAAGACGCAAAGTCGCGGAGACGCAAAGAGGTACTTGCGCCGCGACACTCTATTATGGTTTAAGAAATTTGTCGTCGCTCTCTACTAACTACTCAATGGAATTGGATATTGATGTCAGAACAAAGAAGAACAGGGACCTGGCAGTTGCCCGGGTACCTTGAAAGTCAGAACGGTCACCTGAATATTGATGGCGTTGACGCCCTGAGCCTCGCAGAAATGCACGGCACACCGCTGTACGTCTTCTCGGAAAAGCGGATCTCTGAAAATGTCCGGAGCCTGCGCCGCGCGGTAGAGTCAGTGCACCCACGAGTCAAGATCTGTTACGCATCGAAGGCCAACTCTAACATGGCCATCCTCGACGCTGTGCGTAAAGCCGGAGGTGATATCGAAGTCAACTCCGGAGGCGAGCTGTTCAAAGCCAAAAAAGTTGGCTTTCAACCGGCGCAGATAGTCTTTAATGGCGTCTCAAAAACCGACGAAGAAATCCGCGAGGCCATCTCATATGGAATACTGGCGATTAATGTCGACTCGCTCCATGAGTTGGAGCAGGTCGCTCGAGTCGCGCAATCCATAAGCAAACGCGCCAACATTGCGATTCGAATAGTTCCTGAAATAATCACCCGCTCCCACATAGGTCTGCAGACTGGCTTGCTGTCATCGAAGTTTGGATTGTCGCCTTCACAAATCGAGGAGGCGTTTCGTAGCGCGCTTTCCGCAAGTGACGCTCTCAATCTGGCGGGCGTGCACATTCACGTGGGTTCGCAAACTCCCGATGCCAAACCCTTCGCCCTGGCTTTTGCTGAGATGTGGAAGTTTCTCACCGAGCTCAACGAGCGCACGGGACATCACCTGAATCACATCAACGTGGGCGGGGGACTGCCGGTGAATTATCTGTCGGATACGCCGATGGCCGATGCTTTTGAGGAGCGAGAGCGCCAGATGCTGCGTGCAGAATTAGATCCGCAACAGGTGTTGGTCGCCGCTCTTTCTGAAGCTCGGGTCGAAGACCATGCGGGGCTACTGGAGGGCCTCACAATCGTATTCGAGCCGGGCCGGCGAATCGTGGGAGACGCGGGGCTGTTGCTAACTCGAGTTTGCAACACCAAGCATCGCCCAGAGACTGGCGATACATGGCTGCTGACCGACGCAGGTTACTCTCTTGCGCTTTCTATGGCGATGTACAAGTGGTACTACCATCTTGTGTCAGCATCCCGCAGCGATGACCCGCACAGTACACCTTACAAAGTGGCAGGTCCTCTTTGTGACTCCGGAGATGTTTACTTTGACCTGGAACACGGCACTCGACTTCCGAGTTATCGGCTTCTGCCGGAGCAAACTAGGGCTGGCGAACTGCTGGCGCTTTTGAATGCCGGAGCGTACACCCTCGATCAAGCCTCACAATACAACGGGCGTCCCATACCAGCAGTGGTAATGATCACTACGTCAAATGAAATTAAGGTTGTACGCCGCCGTGAGACTTACGAAGATCTGTACTCTAAAGATAGTTGGTAGCGCGACGTACCGTAGACTGTCTAGTCTGCGGCAGATCGTACCGTAGACTGTATAGTCTGCGACCGATTCGTAGCTAACAGACCTCGATGTATGTTTAGGCCTTGTAGTCGCCGCAGACTGGACAGTCTACGGTACATCTTATGGATTATTGATCGCTCCCATAAACAACACCGTTCCTGACTTGTTATCCGCAATCGCACAGAAGAACGGCCGATCAACAATCATTCTAAAAGCCTTCCGCGGCTGCATCGCCGACGTCGCGCGCATCTCGACTGAGGTGACCGCAGCCGCCTCAGTACCCTCTTCATTCACCTCCGCAAACGTCTTATGCTTGACGCTGCTGATGAACACTCGATCTTCGCCTTGTGCGATGCCGCTGAAATCGGCGCGATTCGGATCGAAGGCGACTCCCATCCCCAGGGCAGTCAGTGCTTCGTTAAGCGTCGACTCGTACTCGATCTTAAATCGAGGCACCCCAATCTCCCCCTTTGTCTCAGCAAACTGCTTTAGCCAGGTATTCCAGTTCTCAGCCGTAAGATTTTTTTGAAAATCCTCCAGTCGAACGCCTTTCGACCGAAGGAAAATGTACATGCTCACCCCGCCGCCGCCGTATGGAATACTTACCGCTTGAAACTCTTTGCCTTCGAGATACTTGTAATCACGAGACTGGTGCATGATCGGGTGTTGCTTTTGTTGGCCGGAAGCGGTGGTAAACGGCTCGTCTTTTGTCTTTGCCTTATCGAACTCGATGGCCCAGGCCCCCTTGAAATAAATCGCATTGATCAGGAAAAGAATGGATTGCGCATCTATCCGGTCAACGATCTTATCAATCTTTCCCTTTGTTTTGTCGTTAACCCACGCATTGATCGTAGCCGGAGCACCAGGGTCATTGAAATTAAGCGTTGTAACTTCCGCGCCGTAGAACTGTTTATTCCTGGCCAGGAAGTCGGGGTTAAAGGTTACGTCCTTCTTCGCCCACAGCGAGTTCGCGATGTTGAGCTGAACCTTTGGATCAGGGCTCTCGAGTGCGGCTCTCAGTTCCGCGTACGCACGATTTAAATCACTGTGATTGATTCCCTGAATTTCAAGCGCGCGCTCCATTCCAGCTTTGGTCTCGCCTACTGCACCGTTGTAGGTCATCGCGAGCGCAAGACCAATGCTTGTTGGTGAGATGAAAAGATTCTTTCCCGAACCCCTCTTTGCAAGCTCTGCAAACAGATTGAAGCCGAATCGGGTATTTGCGGAAACAAGCCGAGGGTCCAGAGTTCCACTCGCCTCTTTTTTGTTTTGATCTCCCATAGAGACTTCGCCATTCGCAGGTGGACTATTGTTCGCCGCAGTGGATGGGCTCATGCTTGAGCACCCGATCAGTGCGACAAGCAACGAAAGTCCTAGTCCGCGGCTGATAACTTCTAAACTACAGCTACTCATTCTATTCCTTTCGCTTCTGCTCGGCGATCCAGACGTTTATTCGACTCTCAAGTAAATCGAGCGGCAACGGGCCATCGTCGAGTACCGCATTATGAAACTTTCTAACGTCGAATCGATCACCGAGTTCCTTCGTTGCTTTTGCACGAAGCGCTTTTATCTTGAGCTCGCCCATCTTATAGGCGAGTGCCTGGCCCGGCCACACTATGTAACGGTCTATTTCAACAATGATGTCATTCTCAGTCTTAGCCGTATTCTCCTTCATATAATCAATCGCCTGCTGCCGGCTCCAACCAAAAGCGTGCATACCCGTATCAACAACCAGACGACAGGCGCGCCACATCTCGTAAGTTAGTTGCCCGAACCTGGAATAAGGATCGCTGTAAAAGCCCATCTCCGATCCAAGGCTTTCAGCGTATAAACCCCAACCTTCGACGTACGCCGTATATCCCCCATTGCGACGAAAATCGGGTAGGTCTTTTAACTCCTGCGCTCGCGCAATCTGCAGGTGATGGCCGGGAACCGACTCGTGCAACGTAAGCGCCTCCATTTCATATTTCGGGCGTGTGTCGAGTTTGTAGGTGTTGATCATGTATAACCCGGCTCGAGAACCATCAGCTGCACTGGGCTGGTAATAAGCCGTGGTCTGCGCTGGCGCCTCGTAATCGGGAATTACCTTTACCCCATACGGCGTTCGTGGAAGCTCGGCGAATAACTGCGGCAACTTGCCATCCGCACGTTTTGCAATGTAGCTATAACCTGCGACGAGATCATCTGCATTCGTGTAATAGAAGCGCGGGTCTGTCCTCAGAAAAGTAAGGAACTCCTGAAAGGTTCCCTTAAACCCGACTTGCTGAATGATGCTCTCCATCTGCTTGTGAATGCGAGCAACTTCGCTCTTCCCGATCTCGTGAATCTGTTGAGCAGTGAGATCGGTAGTGGTGTGTCTTCGTATGGAGTATTGATAAAAAGCTTCACCGCCTGGCAGCGATGAAGCGGCGATGTCCTGACGACAAGCGGGCAAATAGGTTTCTTTGAAAAATGAATCGAGTCTCTTGAACGCCGGAGTAAGAGTCTCGCCGATTACCTTCCTTGCTGATTCGACAAGCGGCGCTCGCTCATTTGCCGCAACCGTTTCTGGAAATCGCCCGAATGGCTGGAAGAAAGGGCTCTTTGACGGGTCGTCGGTAATCTGTCCCTTAATTTGACCCGGCACCGAACGAAGTGGGACGGCGGGTGGCACCCATTTCGTGTCGACGCCACGCTTCATCAACGTGATTAGCTGGTCTATTTGTATCGAGAATGACGCGAGTCGTTTCAGATAGTCGTCGTAGTCCTTTTTGTTCCGAAACGGTGTGGACGCGGCGAGCTGCCCAAAGGCAATTTGTACGCCGTTCATCTGATCGATGGGCATGAATTCAGTGGGATACCGAATACCATCGACCAGAAGTTTCTTGTCGAGAAGGAACAGATCATACGAGATAATGTCCTGGCCGCTTAGGTGCGAACGATCGATCTGCTGTATCCGGGCGAGAACATCTCGTTCGTGCGTCTTGCGACGCTCGATCTCCTCAGGAGAATAATCCGTCAGCCGATCGTTAAAGCGGTTGTCGCCTAAGAGGGTTGCTGCTTCGGGATAATGTTGAAGTTCCCACTGCCAATCTTCGTCAAACAAGGCTCGAAGCTTCTTTGCGGCATCTGTTGAAGACAAGACTTGCGCGAGGGCTGCGGAAGCAGTCAGCAAAACAATTGTAAGCAACGGGGCGTTACGGATCACAGGTCCTCCGGGAGAGGCTTTGTAGTTTCTTAATCCTCCGATGCTGTGGGTTTGCGTTTAAAGATTTGGTCACGGGCCTTTCTTAGGTTCGATTTTGCATCATCAAACCTGGCCGCCATGTCAGTCTGTACCGATTTCGCTTTATCTTTAGCCAAATCAAATTGCTTACTTATGCGCGGGAATCGAGCTCGGATGCGATGAAGAAGCCGCTCTGCCCACGGCGAGACGCTCGATAGGAGGAATAACCCTATCAGGATAAACAGGATACCCTGCAGTATCGGAAGAAAGAGCCCTGCTATGCCGAGAAGTATGAATCCCCAACCTGCAACGTAAATAG
>DATFWY010000257.1:0-3704 GCA_035258805.1 Blastocatellia bacterium
CCGGATGGTTCCGACCAATTGCTGGCCATGCTCGATGGAAAGCCTGAGACGTATCGAGAGTTTGCCGAGGAATATTACGAAAGAGATATTCCTTTATTTGTCATAGAGCACATTTACAAGCATCAGCCGTTAACAGACGAAATAATCGCGTCTTTAAACCCGGACGTTGCTTTTGCAGACCTGAAAGCCGATATAGAAAACATCGGCTATTCACGGACCGCTGCCTGACTCCTGCCGCGCAGTTGCCGCTGAGTGAGGTGTCCGCTTAAACCTGATGGAGCGTCGGCGGCTTGGCGCTGATTGCTGTTCGCCAGCGCAGGAGATCGCGCTATGCAACTATCTGAATCACCTTTCCCGAGTTACTGGTGGGGAATTGGCCTGGAGGACGCCGGGTTGGGGGACGTACGGCCTGATGTCGGCACTTACGGCCGGTACGAATTCAATCGGCTCCCGGCGTTGCTATTCAAGATGCGCGGAGATTTCGCCTGGCTCACCGCCGCTCCGGAAATTGATCAGCATATCGGCCAGGAAAAAGCGGCAGAGAATATATACGCGCTCCCGCGCTTGCGAGAATCTTTAAACCGCCTGGATCTGAAGCTACCGGAATCGTTCACCACATTCATGGAGTCGCCTGATTTGCACGCCCGCATCCGGTCGAGCACCGACTGTTTCCTTGACCTTTGTCCTGAAGCTGTTCTGTCCCCGATCGGCGGTGGGTATCTGATTCGGTTCCTCGCCGACTCGCAGAGTTGCATCTTTTGGTATCTGTACCTGACGGCGGACAGCTCTGACCATGCAGTCGTCGCGTCGCCGGGATTTTACGGAACGGTGGATGAGCAGTGGCAGGAAGAGCCGCCCGACCCCGGCGAAATCGTGTTTTCGGCGGAGTCGTTCGAGGCGTTTATGTGCCGTTTCTGGTTGGAGAATGAGATTTGGTTTGCCGGGTTCGAGGAGACGCCGATGCTCAACGCCTGTCAGGAATACATTGAGCGGTATCGAAACGGAAAGGCGTAGAGCTGATATGCTAATCAGTATATTTCTTGCCGTGATTGTGGGGGTGATACAAAGCGCGCAGGCAAATGCCGCTGCAGGCACCGGCGTCAATTCGAAAGCGCCTGAACCGCTGACTGTCGAGTTCTGTGAACTATTGCGGAAGGCGGAGGATTATAAAGGCAAGGAAGTGCGAGTTCGCGCCCTTTACCGACCCGACTTTGAAGAGTCGTCATTACACAGCCCGTATTGCTATGCGCCGTGGCTCGTTTGGGTGAAATTTGACCCGACTATGCGAGGTTGCGACAATCGTGGCGCGATGAAGAGGCTCAATAAGCATCAATGGGGAACAAGTGTCGATGTTGTGTTCATTGGCCGTTTGGAGACCGAAGGCAGTTATGGACACATGGATATGTACCCGATGCAGTTCGCCGTATCTTGCGTCGAAGAGGTGAAGCCGCTGGGGAGTTTTCATCCGCTGCCAGACCAAAAGAAGAATTCTTCCCCTAAAATAATGTCTAAGGTCGGCAGGTAGGCGCGCAGGCAAGCGTGGCGCTCAAGTCCAGCGCATTACGAGTGGCGTTAAGTGAACGGAACCTGGCTATGAATCAGTCAAAAATCAAACTCAGAATCGTTCAGGCAGTCGCGTTATCAATCGCGCTTTTGGCGTCATCCTCGTCGCTGCCAGCCGCACAGACGCCGCGCAGGAGTGGCGGGAGCGTCGCAATCAAATCGAAACCATTGCTCGCCGAGCCATTGGTTGAGATCCTGAATTACGGTCGGGTGAGGGATCTCAATTCGGAGAACGATCGAGATCAGGAATTGAGGCTTCGACTATACGAGGTCCCGCGAGAGGGCGATTGCGTTCCGGACACTCATGTCGTGTGCAGCCATCACTACTATTTGGCCGTCAGCACGTTTGAGGAAGGTCTCGGCGAAAGCGTATTTGATCTTGGAGAAGTCGGCACCATCGCTGAGATTCAATGGCTGAAGCCCGGCAACCCTCTTACTGCCCGCCTGAAGATTCGCGTTGTGAGTTATCCCGAAGAATACCTTAAGTCGAATGCTTCGTTGATCAGGAAAGAACAATCCTACGAACTCGAAATCACCCTGGAAAAGCTCGTCGCAAAGCCTTTGCGATGAGCGGCCGGGCAGCTTCGCACTGTCATGACTGTATCGCTTGTCAGAATCATTACTGACCCTCCCGGTGTCCGGACTTTTAAGATCGCGGACGGATCAATCTCGATCCAAGTTGTCGAGGCCATCGTTCGAGTCGGGGAGCGTGAAGAAAGACAGGTCGTGGTGAACTCACATCCGATCGCGCTCGACTCTGCCAGTCGTGAAAATGTCGCCAGGGAAATAACCTCTCAGATCGGATCACGAACGGTCTCCTTTCTTCAGGAGAATGGACCTGGATACGCTCGGGTAGTGACCACCGACGATCAATGCTTATCCGCGATCAGTGTGGCGGCAGCCGTGGCCTGTTATATGATCTGCTGGGGGTGGGATGAGAGTTCATCGATTGTAGTAAATGTGGACAGACGTAGTGTCACGATGGAAGTTGGCCCACTGGCTGGAGATGGATGGTCGCAATTGCTGGGCAGCGAGGCGCCGGCGGAGCCGCATTGATGAAAACACGAGCGAACAAAACAGGACAGGTCTGGGCGGGGGGAGACTCATGACTGAATTACTCGCTCGATCGATTCCGGCAAGTCCTACAGGGCCGTCTGTAAGAAAGATTGCAGTAGCGGCAAGCTGGAGAGCGTCTCAGGCTTACGCGAAAACCACTGAAAGATGAGCGGAGTCCCCGCCTCTTCGCCGCGTAAATGACGTGTTCCTTCGGTCGGCCGGCGTGCGTTCGAGAAAAAAGTGTGCATCGGCCGATGAATCGTAAGCTTTCGGCGGATTGATTTGACACCCTTTTTGATGCGTCAATCCTGCTCACCGAAGGTTCACCCACAAGCTACCGAAAGCAATCGAAGATAATGAAATACTGGAGCGCATTACTTCATTCGCTGTTGATAGTTGGTATGGCTGCGGCGCTTAGCTGTTGCTGTGGTCCTGTGGCACAGCCAGCGCACCCTGGCGCAGTACAAGGATGGGCGCCACCAAATAAACGTAACGGATACTTGAATGTGCTACGAGTTATCTTTCTGCTGATCGCCGCCAGCGCGATTACGGCAGTCGGGCAGGAAAGGGGCAAAGCGTATGACGGGGCATGGTGGTCCACGGCAACCGAAGATAGCCGTTTGGGCTGGCTCGCCGGTTACATCTACTGCGCCACAAGCAAGGTGGGGAACAAAGAGCTTGGCCTGATCTCTTGGTACACGCTGGAACCTGAGGTGACTAAGTTTTACAGCGATAATCCGAACGAGAGCAAACGTCCTATCTCGGACGTGGTTGCTCAGATAATCGCCCGGCCTGCAATGCGCGCGCTCATGAATGAAAGAGCCAAAGACAAAGGGGGGGAGCCTCATCGTCATTTTTTCGATGGCGAGTATTGGCGTCAGGGTCTACCCGACGAGCGAGAGGGGTTTATTCAAGGATATTTAGCCTGCTATGGTGAGTTGAAAACGAGAACGGCTCGTTTTTCCAAACCATATTCTTGGTATGTGTCAGAAATTTCCAAGTGGTTTGGAGTCAAGGAAGATGATCCCGCAGAAATCGATTCGAAGCGAGAATCAGTTGAGATTGCTACAGTGCTCTTTAAGTTC
>DATFWY010000258.1:0-8634 GCA_035258805.1 Blastocatellia bacterium
ATCGGGAACAACGCTACCAGACGATCAAAGACTTGCTGATTGATCTGAGGAGCCTGCGAGACGAGCTGAACTTCGAAGCTAAGCTCGAGCGGTCTATATCACCGGAGTCGGCGGCTCGAAGTGGAATTACCATAACCAGCGCCGTGTCGGTAGCTACGGCACCTGAGTCTTCCATTCGCAGCGATGCGGTGACTGCTCGAACGACGTCAAGCGCTGAATATATTGTCAGCGAGATCAAACGCCATAAGACCGGCGCGGCAGTAGCTCTTATAGTGTGCATCATTACTATAGCGATTGCGTTAGGGCTATATAGGTCTTTTGGTAAGAATCAACCGAAATCTCCTGCGACTTCTTTAAAGATTATTCCTTTCACCAGCTTTTCGGGCGGGAAATCCGAACCTGCTTTTTCGCCGGATGGCAACCAGATAGCTTTCGTGTGGGACGGTGGCAGCGGCAATAATCTTGATATTTACGTTAAGCTGATCGATGGCGGAACGGCGCTACGGCTGACCAATAATCCTGCCGCTGACCGAAGCCCTTGCTGGTCGCCCGACGGTCGCCGCATTGCTTTCACCCGAAGCTCTAAAGATGAGGGCGGCCTCTACATAGTTCCCGCACTCGGGGGCCCTGAGCAGAAGGTGTCAAGTTTCAAGAATCCTTTGGAGACAGCCTGGTCCCCAGATGGAAAACGATTAGCGGTAACGGACGAACCCTCCGGGCAGGAGCTGCGTAGCATCTATTTGGTCTCGCTCGAGAATGGTGAGAAACGAAAGCTGGCATCACCCTCAGCGCAGTTCTATAGCGACCGATCGCCCAGATTCTCGCCCGACGGTCAGACGCTTGCCTTCATCCACAGCCCAAACTTTTTGATAGACGACATCTACCTGGTGCCTACCGCCGGAGGCGAACCTAAACGACTGACCTTCGATAATCGGGAGATGGCGGGACTGGCTTGGACTTCAGACGGAGGCGAGATTGTCTTCTCGTCGAATCGTGGAGGTCCCTACGGTTTGTGGCGGGTATCGGTTACTGGAGGTAAACCTGAACCGTTGCCCGTCGGAGAGAACGCCAGGGATCCGGTCATTTCTCATCAGGGGAACCGCCTCGCATATACATACAGGCGGACTGACCGAAACATTTGGCGGGCGCCCGGACCGAACTCAACTGCGAAGAGCAGCGGTCCCATAAAGTTCATCGCTTCCACTCGTGATGAGAGCTCATCCCAATACTCGCCGGATGGTAGAAAGATCGCCTTCGCATCTGATCGGGCTGGAAGCCTGGAGATTTGGGTCTGCGACAGCGAGGGCCAGAATCCGGTTCAGTTGACTAATTTTGGTGTCACACACACAGGCACACCCCGCTGGTCTCCTGATGGTCGGTACATTGCACTCGATTCACGAGTTGAAGGTAGCAGCGACATCTATGTTATCAGTGCGGATGGCGGCAAGCCGCGCCATCTCACGACGGAAGCCTCCGCAGACATAATGCCGGTCTGGTCGAAGGATGGGCGTTGGATTTACTTCGGCTCAGAGCGGAGCGGAGATTTTCAGATATGGAAGATACCATCCGAAGGCGGGGAGCCGGTACAGGTTACAAAGCAAGGCGGATATGGGACAGTGGTATCACCCGACGACAAATACATCTACTATAGCAAGCGCACCGAGCCTGGCATTTGGAGAGTCCCGGTGGATGGGGGCGAAGAGGTCCGCATCTTTGAGAAGGGATACGGGGGTCAAACGGTAGTGCTGGACGAGGGTATTTGCTTCCTCGACGATGACGCGACACCCAATCCGACGGTTAACTTCTTCAGCTTTGCCACTCGACAAGTAACGCAGCTTGCCACAATCGAGAAGGCAAAGTACACTCCCGGCGCCCCAACGCTCACGGTTTCCCCCGACGGCAAGTGGGTACTCTACTGGCAGGTGGATCAGTTAGACACTGACATCATGCTAGTGGAAAACTTCCGTTGAAGATTGGAAAGGCCAGGGAGTCAGGACAATGATCATCGCCAACGACTGATTGAGAAGCTAGGGTTCTTATCAGAAAGACAGCTGCGGCAGCGGCCACCGAACCTTTCACCCCAGACTAACTGGCAATCCTGGACAAATTTTCATCGACAGTCCCTGGTCTTATGGCCTCCGACAATCATAGGCTGCACTTCAATCTCACCGCGATAAAAAACTTGCGGCTGTAGGATGCGGCATAAGACCGTGACCTGCAATATCAATAATCGGGGATGAGTTCTGTCTTGGTTGCAAGAGCAAGAGCGCACCCCCGAATACTAGTGAGTCCGAAGCGGATCGCTATTTGTTGGCGGCAGTCTTCTCAGCGTCGGGCTTCTTTGCGACAGCTTTAACCACGGGCGGAGGCTTCGGAGTCCAAAAGTCACCGCCGGTCTTGGCCCACTCTTTGGATACGTAGCTCATCTTCGGATTAAACGCGTAAATCGTCGTCTCCGAGCTGATCACCGCATCGCTAAGCAGTTTTTGTCGCTTCTTGCTGTTCTCTTCGCCGAGTGCGTCCTGAACGGCTTTTGCAATTGCCGGATTCGGATCGAGCTCGGCCAGCGATTTTCGCGGCGTGAAAACCAGATAGGTTCCGTTGGGCAAACCAGCCGTCACTGAATAAAACGCGCTGTGCGCGTTCGGGTTAGCCTTTTTTACGGCCTCCACGAGAATCTTCCTGGCTTCCAGGTATTCTTGATCGTGGCCGGGACGAACCCGCACCGTGTTCACCGAAAAATATCGCATCTGTGAAATGTCAACAGCACCACCATAGCTCATCTCTTCGTTCAGAACACAAACGAAACTTCGCTGACCCGTTCGAAACTCGGCGTCTTTTGCATCCAGCCGGTCATACTCCGCCGTTAACGCCGAATTCTTCCGAGAATCGGCGCGGTCCTTTGCGAGCGCTGCGAACGAAGAATAACCGGTAACAAACCAAGCATCGCTTCCACCGACCTCAGAAGTCATCGCCAGGGTATAGACCGGCCAATTTGCCTTCCTTGACGCCTGAACGTAGCCGGTTTCCAGGTTCTCATGTCCAGCACCTCGTCCCGCCTTGATCTCTTCCCGGAAAATTGAAAGAACCTTCGGCGGCCCTTCCTGTGCACGCGATTCTACGACTCCCAATACTATCAGACACATTGCAAAAAATGTGAGAAATGTGTTCTTCATAGTCCCTCCTTTGGGGCTTTTGTGAGAAGTCTGTGCGGCCAGACTTCGCCGCGTCTTCGCAGCGATCCTGGCAGCGCGATTGCCTCCCTGTTCGCAGAATTCCTGTTCTGTGGGACTCAGATGAAAGAACTCGAATACTCGATCGCGAACTGTTAACCTGCCGTCGGCCGATGAAAGGGCATCCGACTCACCCGATGATCGTAGCCGTGATATACGCCAAACAATGTGAGGTGTCAAATCGATTCGCACTAAAGCAGGGTAGCGGTCCGGATGCCGGGGCCAGAAGCGTCGGGCTAATACGGCCAGGATCAGGTCAGAGTTTTGGATCACTGAATCGTACTAAGCGTCATTAATTGTGTAGAATCTGGACGATGGACCTAAATCGATGAGACAAACAGCGAAAACTTCCTTTAGCGCAAAGCACGCCTGATCTGGAAATTCGCCCCGACCAGATCACCACATAGGATGTTGCATCACTAAACTCTCGGAGCGTATTCTGCCTCAAGGACAGCATATTAAATCCGACAAACTTCATCATATGAGGACGGAGAATCATGACAATACCGGAGTCGATCCGCACTCTCGTTGCTACCGGTCCGCTGGCTCATCTGACGACGCTCAATAGCGATGGGAGTCCCCAGGTGACGGTCGTCTGGGTAGCCATTGAAGGTGATGAAATCGTCAGTGCACACCTTGACCTCCACCGCAAGATCAAGAACATCCGCCGCGATCCGCGCGTCGCAGTCTCGCTAATCAGCCCAAGCAAGAACGCGATTGGGCTCCGGGAGTACTTGGTGGTCTACGGAACGGCGCGTGTCACAGAAGGCGGTGCGGTGCCGCTGCTGCAACGTCTCGCCCGTACTTACATGGGCCCGGACGCCGACTTCCCTCCTCCGGCACTCCGGGATCGACCAGGATTCGTGACCCGTATCACGCCGGTGCGCTTCGCGGGCGAGGGACCCTGGAATGTTCGGCCATAATCGAGCCTGACCAATACCAAAATCCATGCCGGCCTTGGCTTGCGCATACATCCTGGCAGGAACCTGGCGCGAGAAGGATGGTTCATTCTTGCGGCCACTTGGGTAGAATACGCGAGGCTTTGCTGAATGAAAGTTTCACAAGTCGAAACTGAGAGCGTTCTCGGATTGCTCGCCGCCACTCCGCGGCGCATTGCATCGTTGAGCCGCGGAGTCGAAGGCAGCAAATTGCATTTCAGACCTCACCCGGACTCGTGGTCGGCGAATGACATCCTGGCTCATCTGCGCGCTTGTGCCGACGTTTGGGGGAAGAGCATTGTGGACATGATCACTATGGATCATCCGACATTGCGATACGTTTCCCCACGAGGCTGGATTCGAAAAACAGATTATCTCGAGTTGGAGTTCCCAGGATCGCTAAAGTCTTTTACCGTTCAGCGCCGTGAACTCCTAAAGACCTTAAAAGGACTGGCGATAAAAGATTGGTCGCGCTCAGCGACAATAACAGCGCAAACGAAAGAACGTGAAGAGACGGTCTACAAATATGCCTGCCGGATTGCAGAACACGAGAACAAGCACTGTGGCCAGATCGAAGCAGTATTGAAGTTAGCGTCAGCGCCGAGCTCCGTCTTACAACGATAAGCGCGAGTTGATGTGAATCGTGATCCGAGGGTTAGGTCGTGTGGACGCTGAAGCCGTTATGCCGACAATCCGAAAAAGTCTATTTCACAACCGGAATCTCCAACGTACTCTGATGCTTTGCGTCGTGGTGAATCACAACGTGCGCCGTCCGTGCGTCCTTGCCCGATTCTTCCGATACAATACCGCCGCTGTTGTAGTTCTTTTCCAACTGAATCGAGTTCGGGCAACTCAAAATCAATCGCAGGCGGCTCCCTTTCGCGATGCGACGCGAAAAGAAGGTGAATGTGTTGAACTCGTAGCGATTGATTTCCCCAGGTTTCACCAGCTTCTCTTTAGTTAAAGATTCGCGGTAGCGAGCGCGCATTGCATCCGAAGTTAAAAGCACCGAAGTACCGTCGCGCAGGATCTCATAAACAGAGACCTGAAAATCGGTGTCCGGCACATCCATAGAAATCCATGCCGCGAATTTCAAGTAGCCGGTTATCTCAGTGTCTTCACTGAGGGGTCGGCTATGATAGACGACTCCATTGCCGTTCAGGTTCAAAGCGTCACGCTGGCTGGTTAGGTAGTCACGCACCTCTTGAAGCTCCAATTCTCCCGGGCGCGTGTCGAGCGGATCATAGACGAATTTGTCTGATGCCGCCGATTCTGCGCCAGCCTCGGCGGACTGCGCCTGCCCGTTGCTTGACGATAAAGCACTCGTAGGTGCTGATGTATTCAGGCTACCTGAGTGAAAGATATCATTCGCCTCGCCGTCAGAGCCGAGATAGAAAGTCATCTTCGAATTAGCTATTGCCTCCAGGCTATCGGCGTATTTCCACTCATCCGCGCCAACAACGTAGTATGCGATCCGCTTCTTTAGGAACTCGGGCTTGGCGCCGTTCTTCATCGTCCAGTCATACCACTCCTTGTGAAGCTTATTTAGATCGAGCATGCTCGCGACTCCGAATTTCAAACCTCCCACATCCCGATTGGGAGTGCGTGTGCCGGCGTGATCCCAAGGCCCAATTATCAGATAGTGCCGGTCTCTCGCTTCGGGCGAGCCGTACTTCGTGTGCTCGCGGTAATAAGTCATTGCGCCAGTCTGGTCCCCATCGTAGTGGCCTGTGATCGTAAGAATCGGCACATTCATCCGCTTGTACTGATCGGGCGATGGCACCATCGCTTGCCAGTAAGCGTCCGGCGTCGGATGCTTGAGCCAGGTCTGAAAATGCGTAGAGGTGTTTCCGACGATCTGATCGAGTTCTTTGAACGGTCGATGCTCGACGTAGAGTTGATGGAACTTGGCGGTCCAGAATGATGACTCGCCGAATAGCTTGAGGTTCGGCGTAACCCCGCTGGTATAGCTGAGCCATTGGATGATGTAAGACGAGAAGATGTTTTTGAAGAACGGGAAATCTGCCGCTGCATAAGCGGCCGCCGCCGGGACGATGGTCGCAAGGTGAGGCGGCGCTTCTTTGAGAGTCGTCCATTGATCGAATCCTGCATATGATCCGCCCCACATAGTCACTTTTCCGTTCGACAAGGATTGTTTCGCTAGCCACTCTACTGCGTCGTATCCGTCGCGGCCTTCGTTTACGAAAGGCTCGAAATGTCCTTCGGAGTTGCCGCGCCCTCGCACGTCAATCAGCGCGTATACATACCCGTTTTTGGCGAAATAAAGCGCTCGATCCTGGTAGGTATCCGAGATGTAAGGCGTAAAGGTGAAGATGACGGGCAAGGCTCCGGATTGATTCCTTGGTTTGAAGATTGTGGCGTTGAGCTTTGCGCCATCGCGCATTGGAATTTTTGCGCCCCAGATCAGGTCGACTGCATTGTCAGGGACGGATTGAGCCTGAGTTATTCTTGTACAGGTCAACAGAACGAGGACAATCGAGAGAGCAATTCGATGCTTCATAAAGGCGTTCCTCCGCTGCGCGATTATAGTAAGGAAAGGAGCGTAGGGCCAGAAGTGGACGACGGGTTATTAATTACAACGCAGCAGAGTACATCAGCGACAGCCAGTGCGTCACAGAATTAGTCCGAGAAAGCGATTAGAGGCTGCTTGCGACTCGTTGAAGAGCTTCGAATAGTTCGGCCGCGGTACCAGGTCGCAGGGCGGGATCGCTTGCGAGCGCCTGTTTAAAGAATCTCACCATACTGGCGGGACAGTCCGGAACGGTTTCGCGAATATCGGGGACATCACCTCGGCTAATAGAGACCAACGTATCCTTCAAACTATGTCTTACCATCGGATTTTGACCTGCCATCGCTTCGTAGAGCACGATCGCTACGGCCCATAGGTCAAACGATGGATCCGGTCTCATGTTTTGGACGCCTTCGGGCGAAAGGTAAATCGGAGTGCCGACGATGAATCCGGAGGGCGTTATCGATTGAATCACATCAACTGGGAAAGAGAGCGTAGATATTCCTGACTGATCCTCGATCAGAGGATTTCGCAATCGTGTCTCTCGCCTTGAATCGTAGAGTACGTGGGCGAGTCCGAAGTCGAGAAGTTTTGGGACCTCATTGAGCGTATAACCTATGTTACTTGGCTTGATGTCACGGTGCAGTATCCCCGCCGCGTGAGTTTTGTCGAGCACATTCGCGAGCGTGAGTCCAAGTTGAACCGCCTGTTGAACAGAGAGCCGGTTAACTTTTAGCTTATCGGCGAGTGTTCCTCCGTCGAGGTATTCAAAAATGAGCATCGGAATCCCGCGCCAGGTCTCCGCTCCAAATATGAGCGCGAGGTTTGGATGAATGACGGTGGCCATCGCTCGGGCTTCCCGCCGTAGTCGCATCGAGTCTTCGGGAGAAACTCTTGGAAGCGTCTTGATTGCAACTGCGCGACCCAATACGAGATCGACCGCACGATAGACGACACCCATTCCGCCAGAGCCAATCCTCCGCTCAAGCCGAAACTTACCGAGTAAGATATACGGCACTTGAGCAGACTCGACTTGTCCGCCGCACCCGCTACATATCGAAGCCCGAGGCGGTCTAAGCGCTCGACAGGCCTGACACTCTGACGCCAGTTCATCTTCAACCGAACTACGTTCACGAATAGCAGTGGTTGTAACTGACTTTTCAGCCGGGTGAATCCATTTGCGAAAGAACCGATTTTCAAGCGTCAACGCGACAGAGCCGGCTATTGCACTGAGTAAGCTCCGATCTTCGCCTGAAAAACGGAGCTCACTCTTCTTGCTACCCAACGCGATCAACCCGATGAGCCGTCCGTCGGAAGCAATCAGCGGAACTAGCAGGCGAAAGGCTCCGTCAGCAAGCCATTGTTGGTCGTCCAGTGAAAGACGTCGTAACAGTGAAGTCGGGTTCTCCAGATCAATGTCCAGCGGCTCGGCGCTGCCTTCTGCCAGTGCCACTAGTGTCGATGAACTGCTCAGGGACCGAATTTCGGCGCTTGGAGATTGAAAAACACCTTGCTTCGGCTCCAAAGACAGAAGCGTAACCGATTCGAGATGCAGGGCCCGGTCGATCTCCGCCTGTAGCAAGACAGCCAATTCGTCTACGCTCGATGTAGACCGGCTCTTTTCCACCAGACCTGTAAGAATCGTTCGGGAATCATAGTTCTCTCTAAAATAACGTCGATCAATGGCATTAAACACTTTGTGACGAACTGAGAACGCTAGAACACCAAACAGGGTCGATGAAAGCAATCCGACCAGACTTAAACCAGATAAAAGATTAGAAACTGTTTCATCACGGTGCTTGTAAAAGTCGAGAGCAATGACAAGGAGTGGAATTGCAGCAATTGACACGACACTATAACGCGCCAGGGCATACCTCAGAGCCTGACGAAGGATTACTTTTACTTCGAGAACGCGGTTGACCAAGACTGAATA
>DATFWY010000259.1:0-6068 GCA_035258805.1 Blastocatellia bacterium
AGGGTCTCGCAAGTTAACCGTGGCCGCGTAGATACAGAAATTCACGGTAATACCGGGAGCAAGTTTCTAGTCAGCTATAGCGGCCACGGTTCGTTAAACCAAATCATGGATATTTCCCCATATTTCTCAACATAATATCTATTATCAGACGCAGTTGATATAGAAAACTCGGCTTAAGTGCCTGACTCGAGCTGGCTCACGCGACGCTGTAATGCGATCCGCTCCAGTACCAAACTCGCCTGGCTTGCCAGTGCCACTAATTCCCTAACTCCCTTCAAATCCGATTGGCCTGGATAGTTATCCCCGTAGATAACAAATGCCGGAGACTCATTGCAGGTCAGCGGCAAGACAAAAAGCTTCAGCTCGCGCCCGTATCCTCCAATTCTTGTTAACAATTCTGAGAACCAGTAATTGTCCGGCATTTCGCCGACGAACGGTTCACCTGTTCTGACTACCCTCGCAAAAACGCTATCTGCATCCAGCGGCAACTGCAACTGGCGCACCATCTCATCCGCGCTCTTGCCATCCTTTCCGTGACTCAGCCCAAACTGCCCAAGCCCGCACAAAGTCGAGTCCTTTATCGCGAACAAAATGCCCCTCGTTGCTAATTCACTCGCATAGCGCATTATCATCAGGCTCACCTCAGCCTCGAACGAGTGCTGCCGCATCTCCGCAAGTAATGAACAAAGAAGATTAGATCGGGCGAGATTCTCAGGCTCCGCCGCGTCATCGACAAGCTGAGCCAGTCGAGCATGATGACCGCTGACCAACGGGCGGGTATCGCGTCCGCCATTTAAACTGACGCCAGGATCCTCCTCCTGAGACGATTCCCGTTCTTTGTACGATTCATCTTGTTCGTGTGCCGCATAGAGAAGCGCCTCGCCTACGTCAAGACCGTCATTCAACCTGGAGCTGCTCTCCTCGTGCGATCTCATCAGTTCACCAAGCGCAATGCTGAAGCGGCCCTTCTCCATCCTCACCAGTCTCCCAATGACACGTTGGGTATGACGCCTGATTGCGGACACAAGGCCGTTGCGTGTCAGGATACCGGTGCTTACGAGCAGCTTCTCCAGTTGCTGCTGGGTCAAATCACCGTTGGCTGCTAATGATTTCTGGTTAGGACCCAGTAACCCCGCCAGTGCCAGACTCTCGGTCAGAGTTTCACCTGGCTGCAACGTGGCTTCGGTTATTCGACCGTTCTCGATGGTAATCCTCCCTCCCCAACCGGCACCCTCAACCAAGACCATCCCGGTCTTCCGGCTCAAAGCCAGGATCTGAAGGATGTCAGTGAGAGCGAAGTCGCTCAGGTCCCCCGTTAACTGCATGATCTCACTCAGTGCTCTCCCAGGAAATTTGTAACCAGTTCTCGTAACCGCGACATTGACACTGGTTTCGATAAATAGCCACTAGCGCCTAGATTCATCCCAGTCTGGACGTCCTCTTCAGCGCCTTTAGTACTGATGATGATGATCGGCAGCGTCTGTTCATTAAGCTCAGAGCGCACCTTTCGGATGAACTCAAGACCGTCCATCCGCGGCATTCGGATATCAGTCAGCACCAGATCGAAGTTTCCACTCTTAACTTTGTCCAGTGCGTCTTCTCCGTCATAAGCTTCTGTAATGTTTGCTTGAGTAATACCTTCCACCCTGGTGAGCGTCATACACAGGAGCTGTCGCATGGTTGCTGAATCGTCAACCACCAGAAGAGATTTGTTAGACATTCTCGCCTCCATGGTTCACTCGCAACAGGCTCATGAAACCTTCTATGGTCCTCAGCTTTCTATCCGTCATCGAATATAGCTTAGAGCTTATGAGCGCGCTCGCCGCGTGTCCTGCCAGAAGCTCCAGGAGCTTGTGATCGAGGTGCGATAGTCCTTTCTTGTGGGACAGCAGTGCGTAAATCGAGATCACCCCAACTGTTCTCTCCTTGATCTTCAAAGGCATACAAGTACAAGTTCCGTTCCCGCTCGGGTCTGCGCCAAAGTAAGGTTCCCCCGAGATTGCGACAACGCCTTCAAGACCCTGTCCCAACGCCAGCCGTTCGTAGTCCGGAGTACCAGCCGTATCGCCCTCCCATCCAGCCCGCACCAGTTCACCTGTCTCATCATCTATCATATAAAGCCCGAAATCTTCAGAACCGATCATGTTGAGCAGAATCTCTTTTATGCACTCCACTACTTCCTCGCAATCGAGTGTTGAATGAAGACGGTGGCTGGCGACGTACAGATTTGCGAGACTCTCGTTCTGCTCCTCGACTTCCACATATCTTTGGGCAAAGTCTTTGTTCTCGGCCTCAACCTGCTGGAATTTGCTGTCCAGGAACTCCAGCTTCTGAGACATTTGACTATTCTCGATTCTCAGCCGCTCAACTTCTTTTAGCAGCAGTTCCGAGGGGTTGATTCGCTCAGCTTCAAGCTGCACAACGCGATATCGAAGACGCTCGTTCTCGGCCATCAATTCCTCGGTGAATGCCCTTCCCTTCCTGAGCATTTCAACCAGCTCTTCGCTCTTCTTGAACAGGCTCAAAATCTCCGCAGGCTCTTGTTGCATCTCATGCTCCCTTCAATCCAGGTCCTGAATCGTAATGTTGACTCGCACTTCGCCGTAGGCAGTAGCGATCGGCGCAACTAGTGTCTCGAAACACTGATCGTAACTGACCAGATTGGCACCGGTAATGACAGTCGGCGGACTCATCCTGAGCCGAGTGCCGCCATCATTGATCTTGGAAATGGCGCGGCCGATCGCCATCGACGCAAGCTCAGCAATGGAGCTGCGCACCAAAGGAGTCATGCCCGGTGACGGCTCGCCCAGCATATGTCCCGCGAGCTGAACGGCGGTGAACAGGTCCATATCGAAAATCACTCGCCCGTGCGCCTCGCCCGCAAGGCCGATAATGGTCATTACTTCTCTACTTGCCACTGGGCTGGGTTTCATTGTTATTGAAGGGACATCAACCCCAGGCCCGATCAACTCGCGAAACAGGACGGTAGTTGAGTCCACAAATACTTTTACAAAGTCTAGTCTCATACCGTCCTCGGGCTCTCGATTGTTGTGCACAAAACGTTCTGTATCGCGCGTCTCAACTCGTCGGTTGTGACAGGCTTGGGTATAAACCACTTTGCGCCCGCAGACATGGCCTCCGCTACTTTTTCCTTGTAACTCACCGAGCTGATCATAATGACGCGTGCCTTCGGGTCTTGATTGCAAATCCTCTTTACCGTTTCAACGCCCTCCAGTCCCGGCATCACGATGTCCATTA
This sequence comes from Blastocatellia bacterium, assembly GCA_035258805.1. Taxonomy (GTDB): domain Bacteria; phylum Acidobacteriota; class Blastocatellia; order UBA7656; family UBA7656; genus Onstottus_A. The sequence continues at coordinate 3,259 of DATFWY010000259.1, forward strand.
GAACGATATCGGGTCTAAGACGTCCGTATTCTCGGATTGCCTCGTTGCCGTTTGCAGCCTCGCTCGCAATTACGTTCTCAAAGGAATCCATCAGTCGCCTGAGGTGAAACCGCATAAATGCCGAATCGTCCACGATCAAGCACGTGAGAGGGGACTTTATAGCCGATGTCTGTTTCTCAACCTCTAGCATAGCTCTCCTCCAGAGCGGTAAGTCGACCCACCTTAAATGACAGATAGGAAGCCAGTTCAGTAAGAGGCACGATCGTATTGGCGTATCCTCTTTCCACTGCTATTCGAGGCATTCCGTACACCGCACAACTCTCCTTGTCCTGTGCAACCGTATGACCGCCGGCGTCCTTAATTTTTCCGAGGCCTTGAGCCCCGTCACTGCCCATGCCGGTCATTATGATCCCGGTTGCCAGCGATCCGTATTCTTCAGCGACCGAACGAAACAGGACGTCTACCGAGGGCTTGTGGCCGTTTACCAGCGAGCCTGCTTCCAGCAATACCTCGCAGCCCGCCGGCGTCTTTCTAACTTTCATGTGCAGGCTGCCCGGCGCTATCAGCGCTTTGCCTGGGAGCGCAAGATCACCTGGCTCAGCCTCTTTCACTTCGAGCTCACAGATCTCGTTTAGCCAGTGCGCAAGCATAGCCGTGAAGCTTTCAGGCATGTGCTGCACGATCACTATGCCGGCATCCAGGTCCGCAGGGATTCGAGGCAGCAGGTGTCGTAACGCGTGCGGTCCGCCAGACGAGGCGCCAATCGCAACCACTCTATCGAGTCCCCTTCCCTGTTTTGCTGCTCGAACCTTCTTCTTGACCGGTGCTCCAGCTTGCGGCGCTCGACTGAGCGCCGACACATTCGTACGGGCGGCTGCTTTTATTTTGGAAACCAATTCGTCTGCCATTTCCGGTAGTCGAGCGGTAGTCGAAGGCTTGCATACAAAGTCCACCGCGCCCTTTTCTAATGCCTGCATCGTCAACGCTGCGCCTCGGGTTGTTAGCGAACTGAGCATAATCACCGGCACCCTGTGCTTTGACACCATCTCGGAAAGAGCGGTCAGACCATCCATTCGAGGCATGTCGACATCAAGAGTCACGACGTCCGGCTTAAGCTGCTCAACTTTTGTTAACGCAAAACAGCCATCGATGGCCGTGGCAATCACTTCGAGTTCGGGGTCCTTACCCAGCAAATTGGAGATCAATTTGCGCATCAACGCAGAATCGTCTACCACTAAGACTCGGATCTTTGCCTTCTCAGACTGCATAAGCTTCCCTTTGCACCACTTTCCCTCGTTCGTATTTGACTGCCTTTCGGAAGACCATTTCAGCGTCCATAATCAACACGACGCGGCCATCCCCCAAAACCGACGCGCCGGCGAGAGCGTCATTCTGTACCCAATGCGTATCGAGGGGCTTTATTACAAGCTCTTTTTCGCCGATCAATTCGTCGGCGACTACTCCATACCTTTTGTCACCGGCTGCCAGAACAATCACAAAAAACTTGGCCCTCGCCTCGGCTCTCAGAGACATACCGCTTCCACCGCGGCGCCTCTCAAATGACAACACAAATCCGGGGCGTACGAGCGAGATGAAACGATCTCTCAGACGATAGTTTTCGACACCATCCAGGAATACTATGTCGGATCCTTCAGCTCGCGCGATTTCACTTACCGCAAGCAACGGCAATGCAAAGAGTTGGCCTGACGCTATAAACAGCAACGCCTTGATTATCGCCAGCGTTAGCGGCATTCGAAGCGTGAAACACGTTCCGCCACCCGGTTCGCTCTTCACTGCTACACTCCCTCGCAACTGTTCGATTGCGGCTTTGACCGCCGATGCACCAATGCCGCGGCCCGAGAGTTGAGTCACTTCTCGGGCGGTCGATAGGCCTTGCAAAAAGATCAATTCAAGGGCGTCCTCATCGGCTAACCCGTCAGCCTCATCTTTGGTTAAGTAGCCAGACTCAATGGCCCCCTTCTTAAGGGCCGCCCTTTCAATGCCGCGTCCGTCATCGCTGACTTCAACCACAACCTGATTGCCCTCGTGATAAGCGCGCATTGCGATTCGTCCGGCTGGCGGCTTGCCTGATTTCTGCCTCTCTTCTTTTGTCTCGAGGCCGTGGTCTACTGCATTTCGCAGAAGGTGCAAAAGCGGTTCGGAAATAATGTCAACGAGCGCTCGATCGAGCTCTGTTTCCCCGCCGCTGATCTGCAGGTCTACTTCCTTGCCAAGATCCGTAGCCATTTCCCGCATCGGCCTCGCGAATCTGCGAAAGACATGATCTATTGTCACCATCCGCATCTTGAGCACGCTCTTTTGCAGTTCAGCAATCAACCTGCCCATCTGGTTGCTGGCTACGTTGACGCGATCAATCATATCGGTTACGTCCATCACCGACTCGATTTCCGGCCGAAGCTGACTCATTACTGATCGCGCAATAACCATCTCTCCAGCAAGGTTCAACAAAGTGTCTATTTTCGATGCCTCAACTCGTACGAATCCGCGCCGTTGCTTTGCGGGCTCTTCAACCTGCACAGGAACGGAAGGCTGTGCGGGGAGCGATAACAGCTTCGAGTCTCTTTTGCCCGGCTGTTCAGCCGCGACGTCATTGCACACTAGTATTGCTGTCAGGTCCGCAATCAAGGCATCGGTTGACTCAACATCAACATCGCAGATCTCAGCGGAGTCAAGCGCGGCCTTTATCGCGTCCAGAACCTTGAAAATCACATTCACCGACTGGCGATCAAACTTGATCTCGCCGCAGAGCACTCCGTCAAAGACGTCTTCTACTTTATGTGCGAGCTGGG